>JAGCVD010000019.1 GCA_017962545.1 Bacteroidales bacterium | reverse complement strand
CTTGCACGACGTGGACACCAGCGCCATTACAGCCGCCACCGCGATTATTGTCAGTATTTTCTTCATCATTTCAAGTATTATTTTGCTGCAAAGTACATATTATCTTGTTTATAGTTTTATCCCTCAGAGCAGTCGTATGACAGGTACCTGTCCCCAGTCACGCTTATTTTATCATTTCTGCAACAACCATTCCAATGCCGAAACGATATGGATAGTTTTCCCTTCAATCTCCACATCGCGCGTCGGCGAGAATGCGATGAGGGTCAGATGGCTACAAGAAAAAGTGTCCGCTGCTTTCACCAGCGAGGATGTCTCGCGGTCGTAAGCCCGCTGGGTGTCAATTTCGTAAGCTACCTGTATCAACTCCACAGCTTTGTTTTTGTCGCACACCACAAAATCCACTTCCTTGGCTCTTGAATCCGGTTTGTGATAGTACACATCCAGAAAGTCATGGGCACAACGTCGCAGCAACTCTATATATACCACATTCTCCAGTCGCCACCCGAGATTCTCGGGTGCCAATGCATTCTCACGGTTCCCCTCCAAACCCGTATCTACAATATACGCTTTCTGGTTGCGGATGCGTTCCGTGCTTTTGAATGAGTGTTTTGTCAGTAACTGTATCAAGAACGCCTGACTGAGATAGTCGACATATTTCTTCGCCGTTTTGTCGGCAATGCCCAACAAATTTGACAACTCATCATGATTCACCTCCTGGCAGGCGTTGTTGATCAGGTGATGGACAAGTTTGCGCAATGCCTCGATGTTACGAATCTTAAAACGCTTCTGGATATCCTTGCGCAGGATGGCCTCAATCAAGCTCTGGACGTATGCCCTCTTGTTGCGGAGTCCCTGCATTTCCGGGAAACCGCCGTCGTGGATGAAATCCATAAAGGCACGTTTCCGCTCGGCATCGGCTTTGGTGGTGATGCCCTGTGTGTCGATATGGTGGTATTGGCAATACTCCGAAAATGAGAATGGATAGAGATGAATCTCATTGTAACGACCGGTCATATGTGTAGCCAATTCTCCGCTCAGTAGCTTGGCGTTGCTCCCCGTGACGAAAATACGCAGCTCTGTTCGGAGCAGACGGTTCACAAAGAGGTACCACCCATCCACATCTTGTATCTCGTCCAGCACCAGATAGGGAACGTCGGTTCCATAGAGTTGATACACACAGGAGAGAACCGTATTCAGGTCGCCTACTTCCATGTTGGCCAAACGGTCGTCGTCGAGGTTGACATAGCCGTATCTGATACCCCGTTCCAGTAGCACCTTATGGCACAGCGTGGATTTCCCACTCCGACGCACACCAATCACCACCTGAGCCATCTTGGTATCGAACTCAAAGAGTGACTCCTCCTTGCGCGACACCCATTTCTGAGGTTTGTATCCTTTGATTTCCTCCTGTTGTTCAGCCAGTACCTGAAGAATGATTTTTTCGTCTATCATAACCGGATAATTTTCGGGTGCAAAGATACGAATAAAAATTGAATTACGATAAAATGCAGAAAAATTTTATCCGAAATACGATAAAATGCAATTGTATTCCTGCTAAAATACGATATAATGTATCGCTCTGCGCTCGACTTCCGCAACATTCAACCGATACCGGTACCCGTGACTCCACAGCCACTTCCGCACCCCATCTTATCAGTATCCAAAAACCGAAAATGTGTCACCTGATATTCTCCTTACTATTGGCGTGGGGCAGGTGCATGGCTCCCTGTCTCTGCCGGTTTCACTTTTCAATAGGCTCCCAATGACCAGTTCTGTCTGAACCTACATGCCGGATAAGATGCTTAGATGCAAGTACAGCCAGGTCGCGTTGAATCGTTCGAGGATGAACTTTAAGTTGTTTAGAAAGAGTGGATGCTGTTACTACGACACCATCTACGACATTCTGCTTGATGGCCGTATGTATAATCTGCTGTCTTTCAGCAAGTCCATCTATGGCGTTTACACCGACATTATCTACGACGTGGACACCAGCGCCATTACAGCCGCCACCGCGATAATTGTCAGTATTTTCTTCATCATTTCAAGTATTATTTTGCTGCAAAGTACATAATATCTTGTTTGTGGTTTTATCCCTCAGAGCAGTCGTATGACAGGTACCTGTCCCCTGTCACGCATTCCATATTACCTCTTACATCTTCCTTCAGACATCATCCCTCTGCCATCTTACATCTTCCATCCTACATCTTAATAGTATCCAAAAACCGAAAATGTGTCACCTGATATTCACTTACTATTGGCGTGGAGCACAGGTGCAAGCACCGTGTCTCAGTCTCAGGGAGCATCGGTCCTATTTAATACATGCAGAAATAAAAAGCTTTCCGAAATCTGTTATTTCAAAAAAACTTTCTTTGACTGAAATCGATTTAAATATGTTTGGAACCAACTGGGATTCTTTTTGTTTTAGTCCCCATTTTTCTCTTATCTTGTTGTATATGGTTTTATCCACTTTAGATATACTGGACATATCAATTAGTATTCCTAAACTTATAAAGTTTGCCAGATACGCATTTGTGTTTTCGGGAAACTCTAAATCAACTTCATTGGGTAGTAGCGTAACATGACTAGCCAAAGTTTGGTAACCTTTTCCCTCTAAAACATTACCATTAAATGTGCAATATAGAATCTCTGTTTTACCTCTCAAATACTTTAGAATTCTCGCTTCGTCTGGGGACATTCTTTCAATCATGCTGACAAATGAAGGATGAGCTGTATTTACCATGTCAATATTAGAGGCATTGACAAGCAATGTTGTAAATAGGTCGGCAATCTCGTCATTCGTTGTATAGGATAGTTTCTCAATAATAGGTGTACCTATCTGAGGATGTACCTCACATTGCTTTTCATCGGGTATTTGTTCAAGTTTTTCTTTATACTCATCCAAACGTTTTGTAAAGTTTAACTTGAATTTCTCATTTAGAAGCTTCACAGGAAGTAAAAATGATGTACTAAATTCAAAGACAGTACCTAATGCTTTACCAACGGCAGTAACGCTGGGCTTTGCCAAATCCCCATACACCTGACCTAAAATATTAGGTGTTGCTTTTACCAAATCAACAATTTCGTTCGCCATATTTTAATGTCTTTTTGCAAAATCACAAATTGGGAGATTCATATATTCCATTATCTGACTCATTGCGTATAAACTCTAATATTACAATTGTTTCCATAGTTCAGCAAATCCTAAGGCTTCGGCGTCTAAAAGCGCTTTGATAACAGGATTATCTTCTCTTTCTTCATATAAGGTTCCCTTTTTGACATCTAACACACAACACACTAAATTGTCAGGAACTTTCTTGCCAAGACTGTCTCTCATAAGAGTTGTAATCAAGTCAGCTTGTTTCCGACTCATCTTCTCATTGATATGTATGAACAGTTTGATTAGATATATTTTGCCTTTGTGTTCCAAGCATACTTCTGGATTGATTGATACATGCAGATTCCCTTTAACCCATTTCTTCTGAACGGGATCTCGCCACACAGCTTTCTTTCTTTTGTTCAAAAATTTACAATACCCATCTACAATGGTTTTGTAGTTCATCTGTCGGTCATCTGGAACATCGTCAATCACCGTTCTTAGGTTATCTTCATTAAACCCTGCTTTATGAACGGATACAACTTTATTCCGAAACTTGAACCAATAGTCCTTGTAGGGTTCGTACTCGACCATAGACTCTTCTTTAGCCTTTTGAACAGTCTTGATTTTTGAATAACTCGAGCCATTTAGATAGCTCATAAATGTTGTTAACGAAACATTGATAGTCATAGCAATCTTATTTATTTGGTTAATATTATTATTACTTAAGCATCAAATGGCATCCAATCCCAACTCTTTGAGGAACTTGTTAAGTTTTTCTCTCGATTCTTTTATATTTTTTTCTATGTCAACAAGTTTTGCTTGGTTGGCGGCCAGATCAATCTGTTCCTCTTCCTGTGCCAAACTTACATAACGGGTGATGTTAAGGTTATAGTCGTTGTCCCTGATTTCTTTGAGACTGACACAACGGCTATAGCGTTCCTCCTCGGTACGGGTTTGGTAGGTCTTTACAATCTTGTCGATATGTTCCGGAAGCAAGACATTCTGTTTCTTGCCCTTCTCATAACATTCTGCAGCGTTGATAAAGAGCACATCAGAGGTCTTGCGGCATTTTTTGAGCACAATGATACAGACGGGAATACCAGTGGAATAGAATAGGTTTGCCGGCAGCCCTATAACGCAATCAATGTTGTCATCCGTGATGAGCTTTTTCCTGATACTGGCTTCAGCACCTCCACGGAACAGGACGCCATGAGGCAGAATGATGGCCATTGTGCCACTGTCGTTCAAGTATTTAAACCCATGCAGCAGGAAGGAAAAGTCGGCGGCACTCTTCGGCGCAACACCAAAGTCCTTGAAACGTGGGTCGTTTGATGCGTCGTCGTCTGGATTCCATTTGAGACTGAATGGTGGATTAGCCACTATGGCATCAAATGTAATAGGCTTAACAGGATTGCTTTCTTTGAGCATTGCCCAATCGTTGGTGAGTGTATCACCGTGGAATATCTCAAATTCTGAATCGTGCAACCCATGCAGGAGCATATTCATACGAGCCAGGTTAAAGGTGGTGACATCTTTTTCCTGACCGTAGATTTTACCAATCTTGCCACCGTTTTCTTTCATCTGACGGTTGACATTGAGTAGCAGCGAGCCCGAACCACAAGCGAAATCGAGTACACTACGCAGTTCACTTTTTATGCCCATTGAAGGATTTTGACAGTCGAGGGTGACAATTCGTGACAGGATGGTACTCACCTGTTGCGGAGTGTAGAACTCGCCCGCTTTCTTACCGCTGCCAGCGGCAAACTGGCCAATAAGGTATTCGTAGGCATCGCCTAAGATATCGCCACGGTTGTCGAATGCTATCAACTTCTCCTCCAGCTTGGAGATAATGTTGCACATCATCTTGTTACGTGCAGTGTAGTCCTTGCCGAGCTTCTCGCTTTTGAGGTTGATTTCGGAAAAGAGCCCCTTAAAAGCTCCTTTAAAAGATTCCTCTTCTATATGATGGAAGCTGTCTCCTAATTCACTCAATAGCTTATCGTCTTGTGTACGCGCCAACTCATAGACAGCGCTCCACAAGTACTGTGGTTTGATAATGTAGTGCGTACTTTTGAGCATCATATCTTCAAACTCCCTCACGTCGGCCTTGTTCTCAGAATACCATGTGCTGAGGGACATGTCTGTCGGGAGGTCATCACCAAGTTCAAGACGTGCGGCAGCTTCGTATTGGGCACTGATATAGCGATAGAAAAGCAGCGACAACATATAGTCACGGAAGTTGTCGGCAGTCATTGAACCACGCAGTAGATCGGCTATATCCCATAATGTCTTGAAGAGCTTATCTTTCTCCTGCTTGGTCATCGGGGTGCTCGATGTGTTTCCCATTGTTCTAGCTTGTTTTGGTTTCTATTATTTGCCAATCATTCGATTACTTACTGGAAAGATGAATCTCCTTTTCGCTTCGTTCATCTGTCAAATCGGGCAGTATAAAATGATATTTATTCTTGATATGATAGAATAAGGTCTTTAGAGAATCCTTGTTGTCCTCGTTCATTTTTTGTGGCGCGAAGAAAGACCCCTGGTGCGAGAATACATTAACAATTCGCGAATAAAGATCCATAAGTTCCCCTTTGCTAAACGCAGTTTCGTCAAACCGATTGCCTTTATATGTGATTCCATCTAAAATGAACCGATAATCGAAATGGCCAAAAAACTCCGCTATCTTTTCCATCACACTACGGATTATTGTGAAATGGTAGGTATAAAGCCTATCATTTCGAATAGCATCTTGTATCTCGCTCATTACAGCGACATTGTAGTAGAATGGAGTATTGTCGCTCATGGTTTTCAGCAAGAGATCTTCAGAGTCTTTGTCACGGTGCAGATAAAAACGTGCAATTTTTTTGTCACTAATCAAGCCATGAAGCATTACGTGGAAGAAAAGCGCGTGATGGGACGATACCACAAACTTGACTCGCCGAAAATTAATATTACCGGTCTTATATGCCTCATATTCTTGTTTGAGTTGTTGACGAATCACACTGTAAAGCTGTACAGCAAAAGCTATGACATTGTTATCGTCGAGTGATGAAATTGGGTCGTCAATATAAATATACTCAATGTCTTTGTATGCATCATTACCGTTAACCACCTGATCCAAAATGCAGCGGAAAAAGCACCAGACGAAAAGCCGCTCCTCTCCACGAGAGATTTTGATATTATCAACCTTTTCTTCAAGGGGCACCTTCTCGCCATTGAGTTCTTGCTCGAACCTGATAGTCTTGCTGAACACCACATAGTTAGGTATTTCAGAATTCTCCTCGTCATAGTGAAACTCAAAGTCTATGTCAGTGAATGTATCAAGGTATTTGTGCAAGGGCTCACTGAAGTTATAGCCTGCCAAACCTTGGATAAGGGCTGAATCTTTATTGATTTTCAGTTTATACTGGCGATTATCTGTTTCATTTTCAATGTCGTTGTCCCAAGTGAAGAGGTCTTCAGTGTAGGCATTGTAGTAAAGCGTATGATGAGGTGAGCCCTCCTCACGCCCGAAATGGGCGAAATCGTATGATAAGCGCGTTTTTCCAGTGCCATTGTAGGCGAATACAAGTGCACAGTTTGTGAATTTATCCTCTTGGTCAATATCGAAGCATTTGCGCAAAGCGCTTATTATTTCATTGTTGTTTGCCATATTATTGATTACTTTAATGGTTCAGGAAATAGTTGTTGCATCATGCCTTTCTTGTATTCTTTTAAAACCTTAAGTTTGTTCGATTCTGAAGTAATTGTATCATCCAATGCAGAGAGGCATTTGGCAATCTTCTGTTGCTCAGGGATAGTTGGCATTGGAAGTTTTATCTCGGAAAATTGCTGATAACTTATCATTTTACCATCACGTATTCCTTCAAGTTTTTTATTCAAATCTTGTATATAGTTGAAAGACTTAAAATAGATACGATAAAAATCGGATGAAAGATTTTTCCTCTTCTTACGTAAGACAATATAAGCAGGACTACACAATCCTTTATAGCGAGAATATTCTATTCCACCTTGGAATGATCTTAGACTAATAATAAAATCGTCAACTTCAACCACTTTATAACCTGCAACACTTTTGTCAGAAACAATAACTTTATAGTTAATCAGATCTCGAGGTACTGCACCATGATCTTGGGTCAAAGCAAGAATCGGCAAATCAGAGTTGTGGTTTTTATTGGAAATAGGTATAAAAAGTTCATTTCCATTAACATAATTCCATTCTCCAGTAAAACCAGAAAAACGTAGGCGAGGGGTTAATTCGCCTGGTTGTGGGAAGAGTTGCTGCATTAGGCATTTTTTCTTTTCCTTCAATGCATCCACTTTCTGTCCTTGAGAGATTATTTGGTCATCCAACTCTGAAAGACACGATGCAATTTTTTCTTGTTCAGCAAGAGTCGGAGGAACTAGAATCTTCTGTTTGAGAAAATCTTTTGAAATCAAGTTATTCATCATTGTTGACTTGATTGTCGATTTCTCTAGAACAGGACGCATTATTCTTTCATAATTAATGGCATACTTCCAGTAGTTTATGCAATGGTTTGGTGAGATGGGTGAGTACACATCAAAAACATGCGACACTATTCCGTCTCCAATAGTATTTTCAACAAAGCGACCATACACATAATTTGCACTCTTATTACCTTCATATGCGATATCTCCTAGGCGAAATATATTATAGGACCTAAGATAATCTTCGTCACCGACAGCTGCATCGCTTTTGAAGTACATATTAGCAACAGAGATAATCTTATCAACCCCGAATGACAAATCATTCTTGACGTTATGCTTCTCATAAAGTTCTCCAAAAGACACTTCTTTCCAATTTCCTATAAAACCAGGAAAACGAAGTTTTGGGACAAGGGTATTGCTAGTATTGCTATCCATAGTTGTTTCGTCACTTTTCATTCTTTTACGTATGCGTTAAGTCCTTCAATGGTGTTTCCTCCAGACAACAGGTTGAAAAGTGGCGCCAATCGGGCGAGCAGCCCTTCTTTGGCGGCTTTGCGTTGTTTCCAGCCATCGATGTGGCTAAGCAGTTCTCGCAATGCGTATTCGTCTATGCGGCGCAGTTTGACAGTCTCAGCCACAAATTCTTCCAATGCGACAGTGTCGATGCCATACTCATTTGCGAGAGTTGCTATCTGCTTGTTGAAGCGTTTGTCTTTGTAAGCCTGATAGCGCTCATGAATCTCTTTTTCGCTCAGGCCACTGCCCTTCTCCAACTCATCCTCAATAAAGGCTTTTAGATATTCGCGCTCGTTCATCAACTCCACGTTGCTGGAGAGCACGTCTAAAAGCTGTTCCTTGGTAATCTTCACCTTTTCAGGATGATTGTCGGTATATTTGGCAAATAACTTGATAATATAGTCGTAGTCAATCAGCGCCGAACTGAACAAAGACAGTTCAAAATCAGGGTCGTCATCCTCGGAAGTTTCTTCGGAACGATTACCCTCTTTTGATTGTGTGCGACGCGCCATGTCGAGATAAGCGGTACGGAACTGCTGCAGTGTGTCTTCGGGCATCGCCTCTTCGATAGCCGTCTTCAGTTCTTCGGGCATATCGACATACTGACCAAGTTTCAATGCCAGACGCTGCACATCCTTGAATGCATCAACAAAGGAGCTGGAATTCTCGCCTTGCGGAATGTTGACGACCTCCTCGGGCTTGCACTCCAAGCCCATGCTGTTCATCACTGTCTCCAGTTTATTGATGGCATCTTTGTATTTCACCACCACCTTTTCGGCAGGTTCGACAATCCAATACTCTTTCCCTTTCTCCCTATCGAAACCGCTGAACAGCACCATGGCCTCCTCCATTTCATCTCTCAAATCACGATAGCAGATGATGTTCCCGTAGGGCTTGGTGCCGTCGAGAATGCGGTTGGTGCGACTGAAGGCTTGTATCAACCCGTGCCATTTGAGGTCTTTGGCCACATAGAGTGTGTTTAGGAATTTACTATCGAAGCCGGTAAGCATCATCTCCACCACAATCACCACATCCAGTTTCTTGCTGTGGGGGAGATCTTTGTTGGGGTATTTCTGGTCTTTGATGCGCTGCTGTACGTCGCGATAGTACTCGTCAAAGAGGTCGACATTGAAGTTGGTGTTGAACTTTCGGTTGTAATCTTTGATGATTTCGGACAGAGCCTTGCGGTTGCCATCGGGATTCTCCCTGTTGTCGGCCTCCTCTTGCGGCAGGTCCTCATCTGAGAGATTACGCATCGGGGGCGTAAAGACAGCCGTGATGTTGAGGGGCTTATAGTCGGGATTCACTTGGGTTCGTTTTTCCTGTTCTTCGTTGAAGATACGGTAATAACGTATGGCGTCGGGTATTGATGGGGTTGCCAGCAATGCGTTGAAACGCTGCTGTGCTGTTAGCTTCGCGTGATTGTCAAGGATATGGTTTACAACTTGATTCTTGGTAAGAGGCTTTTCTGCCTGTTGCCCCTCGGAATTTTTGTTGCCATAGTATTCCACCTTGAAGCGCAACACATTATTGTCCTTGATAGCGTTGGTGATGGTGTATTCATGCAGGCACTGTTGGAATACATCTTTGGTGGTCAAATATTCGGCCTTCTGCCCCTCTATTCGGACAGCATGACTATTCTCTGGGAAAATGGGGGTGCCGGTGAAACCAAAAAGCTGTGCCTTGTGGAAGAAGGTCTTGATGGCTTTGTGGTTCTCGTTAAACTGCCCTCGGTGGCATTCGTCAAATATAAAAACAATGCGCTTGTCCTTCAACCGTTCCAAGCGTTGATAGTATTTGTTTTTGTTGGAGGTGTCCAATGCAATGCTCAACTTCTGTATTGTAGTTACAATAACCTTGTCGGCATAGTCGGTACTTTCAAGACGGCTAACAAGGGCGCCTGTATTGGCGTTCTGTTCCACACAGCCTTCTTGAAACTTGTTGAACTCGTCACGTGTCTGTTTGTCGAGGTCCTTGCGGTCGACCACAAACACACACTTTTCAATATCATTGTTGTATTTGAGCAAGGTGGAAGCCTTGAAACTGGTCAACGTTTTACCGCTACCCGTGGTGTGCCAGATGTAACCATTTTGATTTCCCTGCGACACACAGTTCACGATGCTCTCTACAGCATAAATCTGATAGGGACGCATCACGAGTATCTTTTTCTCGGTCTCAACAAGCACCATATAACGGCTGATAAGCTTCCCCAACTCGTTTTTTTGCAACATAAGGTCGGAGAACTCGAACAACTGCACAACCTTTTGGTTGTCTGGTTTGGCGGCATGATATACCGGAAGGTAGTTGTTTGTGGCATCAAAATGAAAATGTTCGTCGCTGTTGTTGGAAAAATACATTGTGTCGCTGACACCATTGCTGACGATAAACAGCTGCATGAAGCACATCAGCGTGTTGGTGTAGCCGTTGCCACGATCCTGTTTGTATCGCACAATCTGCTCAACAGCCTTCATGGGTGATACGCTGTGCCGCTTCAACTCTATCTGCACCAAGGGCAGGCCATTAATCAAAATAATTACATCATAACGCTGGTGGCTGTTGGCGGTATTTATGGATAGTTGGTTTACCACTTCAAATTCGTTCTTGCACCAGTCGCGCAGGTTTACAAGACTATAGTCGAAAGAGGTGCCGTCATTGCGCACAAAAGTCTGTCTTTCCCGCAGATGTTTAGAAGCAGCAAAAACATCAGATGTGACATTTTCCTGTAGAAGCTTGTAGAACTCATCGTCAGAGAGTGACACGTAATTGAGACGCTCGAATTTCTCCCGGAAATTATTTTCCAGAGAATCCAAGTCGCGAATATCACTACGGTATGTATATTTCAATTGCTGTAGCTTCTCAATGAATTGTTGCTCCAGTTGTGTTTCGCTTGGGATCATGTCTGTTGTTGTTTTTTGACGCTGCAAAAGTACTATCTTGGAGTGCAGTTTTTTTGCACTGGGGAATATTTGTTGTTCAAGGCTGCTATTTGACGGGCTATTTCTTCACGTAAAGCGTACGGCTCAACGACCTCAATATCACAGCCAAAAGACAATAACTTGGACACTAATTCTTTGTTCACTTTCATCGGAAATGATACAGTGATTGTTTCATCGTCCCGTTTCACTATTCTTTGCTTCTCGCTGAACGGTTTTGTCTCCACATAAGGGTATCTGACTGCATCTATACGTAACACCACACGTTCTGCTTTTGCTCCTGATTCTACAGTTATTCCTATCGTGTCGGCATAAAAATCTTCAAGGTTCACCTCGCAAGGACGATATTTTGTCTTCCAAATTGCCACAGTCAGAATTCTATCAAGTGGATAGGAGGCTATATTATCGTATCCATCCGGCATCGCAATTAGATACCATCGTGCGTTATATTGTTTCAAATAGTAGGGGTGCACCTTAATATTCTTGGCGATGTTGCTACGAAACGACCTGTAACGTAACACCACAGGTTGCCTATTCATAATATATTCGAGCAGAATATTGAAATTGCCCATGCCGGCCAATAAAGCGTTGTTCTCAAAAGCTACACAGGGCGACTTCTCGGCAAGAGATTTGCCGGCTTCGAGCCGCTGGAGGCTCATAAACATCCATTGCATCAAAGGCGTGGCGGTATCAGGATCGTCACATAATGGACGCAGCAACTCAACGGTATCACGCAGAGCAGTCTTCTCGCGCTTAGTGAGATTGGTGACCACTTCGAGGTTGAAAGAGGTGTCGGCATAGCGGTAATAGTGCTGCTTCAAGAGTTCCTCGTCAAACTCGACATTGTAGGGAGAAAACTGGAGTAGATGTATGTCATTCTGAACAGACCTCTTACTGACACTTTTACCATAGGTTTCATGCATCACTTTCTGACAGCATTCCACGAGCGCGTTGATATCAAACAATCGCGATGTGTTCTTGAAGCAGTCGTTCAGAACCTGATAGCGTAGCAATTGATCTTTATTGGCTGGCATGATGATATGTAATTATAGTTGGTTCCTTAATTCGGCGATTTCATCTTTTAGTGCGTCGACTTTGGTTTGGGCACCACTACCGCTAAGGGATGCCAATAGACTCTGTTTTTTTAGTTGTTCTTCCTTGCTTTCTATTTGGGATAATATCTTCTTTCGCCTTCTTTCCTCGCTTTCTTTGCTCTTTATGATATCGCTATCTTTCATATAGCGAAGCATCTTTACTGTCACATATAATGTCAGTATCATCACTACCAATGATACGCTTGTGATTATCAATGTCGCTATTCCCATATTCCTTTTATTATGATTTCTTTGTTTTTTAATAAGATAGAGTAAAGGATGTTTTAAACTGCAAAGATACGTAAATTATTTAAAACAGCAAAATATAATTCGCGCGGCGCGCGTGCGAGATCAAAATATTTCGCCGCTCCAAAGCATCTGAGCTAATACAAAAAACCGAAGGCCCAGAGGGGAATCTTGCCGGAAGTGGCGCTGAGTGTTGTGGCGCTGTCGATGTCGTCGGCCGCCAAATAGGCTCGCTTTTCGTTCTTCACCTGACAGAAACCTTTGTCGCGTCCTCCGACCTCTACCACCACTTCGCCATCAATGCGGAAGTCGCCACTTTTCAGCCCTCCGTATTCCACCTTGTGGCCGGCCGATGCCAGCTGGTTGCAGAAGAAGGTTTCGCGCACGGTGCCCACCTCAGGCATGCGGTCGGAAATGGTGTAGAGGAGGTTGCTGTTGTCGAGCAGGATTTTGTCGGGTTTCTGAAGGTCGGAGACGCTGTCGATGTCGGTGAAGAGTCGACGGATGAGAGCTGCCTCCTCCAGGTTGCGCAAGTATTTCAACGTCGTTGGACGCTGGATGCCGATGTTTTTCGACAGCTTGGCGATGTCGACCTCGTAGGGCACCATCTGCGACAGCACTTTGAGCAGGGCCTTAATCTTGCGGGTGTTGCCCACTTCAAGTCCACGGAAACGCGTCAGCTCGCTGTCAATGATGTAGTTCACCACCGATTCGAGGCGGCTTTGATAGGCGGTACTGCTCTCGAAATAGAAGGGATAGTAGCCCTGCTTCAGGTAGCGGGGAAAATGCTCCAAGGGGCTGCAATGGCGTTTCACCTCGTTGCAGTAGGCGTTGGGGGAAGAGAGAAGCGACTCGAGCGAGATGGGTTCGATGTCAATGCCGCAATCCATGCGCAGGAATTCGCGCAGCGAGAGGCCGGGCATCTGGTATTCCACCATGCGGCGCGAGAGGTCGGTTTGTCCGTCATTTATCTGTAATAAAGACGAGCCGCTGAGCACCAGATGCAGGTCGCGGTGCAGGTCATAGATGTCTTTCACCTCGGTGCTCCAGCCCTCGTATTTGTGCACCTCGTCGATGAAGAGATGACGTCCACCGATGCGGTAGAAACTCTCGGCGGTATCTACCAAGGTGTGGTTGGCGAAATAGGACGAGTCGGCCGAACAGTAAAGCACATGGCGGTCGTCGGGCGAGAAGTGGCGCTTGATGTATTGCTGCATCAGCGTTGACTTTCCCACGCCCTTGGGGCCTTTGATGACAATCAGGCGCAACGACCAGTCAATCTGCTCCGAAAAACGGCGAAAAAAGTCCATCGGTGTACCGGAGAGGTACTCGTCGTGACGTTCAAATAGCTTGTCCATAGTGTGTTATATAATATCTTGATAAATTATCTGATTGCAAATTTACATGTATTTTACAGAATACACAAATTTATTTAAAATGTATTTTGCGAAATACACGGCACGGGTTATTGTACACAAGTTTTTTTCTTGAATGGCAAAATAAAAATGAAATTGAAAAATGAAAAATGAAAAGATTCCTTCTATGGGTGAAATAAAGATGTAAAATGGGAGATGCTTTCCAATGCTTATAGTGTTGGAAAACAGGCGGTTGTGTACAATAGTGCAATTACGTTGATTTTCTGTGGGTTACGAGAATATCGTCGAGGGGATCACCGAAGGGTAATACCCTCAAAATATTTCACCGTTCCACAGCATCTTCAGGAAGTCGAGGACATAAATCAGCTCTGTTTCTCCGGATTTGCGGGTAATCGGGTCGAGCGACACGAGCATCAGGCGGCAGTCGGGATGCTCCTCGCTAAAGGCTTTGAGGCCTTTCTTATGCTTGGTCTCCACATGCTCGGTGGACTTGATTTCAATGGCCACCTTGGCGTCGCCGATGACGACATCCACCTCTTTCTTGTCATACGTGTGCCAGTAGGAGATGACGTCTCGCTTGTCGTTGTAGCCTTTGTAGGCGATGATTTCCTGCATCACGTAGTGCTCGAAGGCGTGGCCGTAGTCGTCGGTGCCGCGCTTCAGCGAATGACGCCCCATCAGATAGTTGGCCAACCCGACGTCGAAATAGTAGAACCGCGGCGCCTGCACAACCTTGCGCTTGATTTCCTTGCGGAAGGCGGGAATCTCGTAGCCGATGAGCGTGTCGTAGAGAATCTGGAAGTACGACTTGACCGTTTTGGCCGAAACGCCGCAGTCGGAGGCTATGTTGGCATAGTTCAGCATCTCGCCGTCGGAAATGGCGGCGACCTCCATGAATCGCTCAAAGGCATCGAGCTCGCGCACCTCGCCCTCCTCGCGAATCTCCTCGTCGAGATAGACCTTCACGTAGCCGGAGAGGCGCTTGGTGGCATCCTCCACCATATAGTGGCGGGGAATCATGCCGTTCTGTACGGCACGGTCGATTTGGAAGTCGGTCACTTCGGGCCACACAAGGGGATAGAGCGTCTCGGGTATGGCGCGACCGCCGAGGGTGTTGGCACCCGACCGCTTGAGCTTTCTCGAGCTGGAGCCGCTGAGGATGAAGAACAAGCCCCGCTCCACCATCAGCGAATGTACCACATCCAGCAGTTCGGGCACTTTCTGTATCTCGTCAACAATCACCAGCGTGCCAGCAGGCTTGTCCTGCAGCGCTTCCCAAAGGGCATTGGGGTTAAGCTTAAATGCCTTTCGCACGCTCGGATTGAGCAAATCGTAATAAATGGCGCCTTTAAAGCGCTCTTTCAGCAGGGTGGACTTGCCCGTCTGGCGTGCGCCAAAGAGGAACATCCCCTCGTCCAGCTTACTCTCGATGTCAAAGATTCTCTTGTACATAAAACTTCTAAATTTATGGAGTACACTTCCGATTTTTATAAGAAATTCGGGAGTATGGTCACGAATTTACAGTGTTTTGTTCGTGTGATTATTTTATTTATATCATTCATTATTAAAATGATACATGTTTATTGGCATCATTATCTATCTGCAAAGATACTGATTTTTTCTTGAATGGCGAAATAAAAACATAATTCTAATTGCTGATTTCTAATTTCTAAGTGTTATTGTGGAAGACGAAGGCGTGGGATGGCATGTATTTCAAAGGTAGCCGGAAGCCACCAGAGCTCTGTTTTCAACTATTCTGTATGGTTGAAAATACGTCGCATGTAGGGGCCATGAGAAAAGAGAAAAGAGGAAAAAGGAATGAGGAATTCCTAACCCGAAAACAATATAAATCAGCAATCAACGTTATTTCTTCTAAATAAGAAAACCAGTCCTATGAAAAAGGCCATCATTTTGTTGCTCTCATCATTTTTGTTACTTGTTGCATGCAAGACGCCAGCGTCGTCGGAGCATACTGGCTTTTACAAACAAACGGGCCATGTGGTCGATGCCGAAACAGGGATACCGTTGCCAGGCGCCACTGTGACGAATTTCAGGGAAAGCGTACAAACCGACAAGGAGGGAGGATACACCATAAGTTATCACACATACGACAGCGATCTTCGAGTCTTCGTATCCCATCCGGGCTACGTTACCGACACCTTCGGCTGCGCCCCTATGCTCGTCCGTCTGCACCCCATGCCGAAAGACACATCTGATACCAAGCAGCGCTGACAGGGTATTCTGTTATACAAAAAAAAAGAAGACCTTTTGGTCTTCTTTTATTTGTGCCCGGTGCCGAAGGCTGCGAACACCTTAGAATAAATTGCATAAAGTGAGCAACGGGACTTGTGCTGTAGCCGACCAAAGGGAGGCAACGGCATAACAACAAGTCCAGTGGAGGGCACAAAAAAAAAAGAGAAACATTGCTGTTTCTCTCTAGTGCCCGGAACAGGACTTGAACCTGCACATCTTTCGATACACGCACCTGAAACGTGCGCGTCTACCAATTCCGCCATCCGGGCTCTCTCGGTTTCAGGTTTTTTTGTGCCCAGGACAAGACTTGAACTTGCACCGCCTATGGCGACTACCCCCTCAAAGTAGCGTGTCTACCAATTCCACCACCTGGGCAAAACTTTTCTCTCTCTGATAGAAAAAGTTCACTCGCTTTCGCTCGTGTTCTCTTGCTCCTTTTTCTCTCGAAAAGCGGGTGCAAAAGTACAAACATTTTGCAAACTGACAAAATTAATTTTTCAGTTTAAGGTTTAAGGTTTAAAGTTTAAAGTAATAGTCAGATACTTACAAACCTATTTTTTTCGGTTTTCAATTTACGGTTTTCAGTTTTTGAAGACGTAACTGACGATATTCGACCCCATGCGGAAGGCTTTTTGGCGGGTTGCCTGACTGTCGTTGTGCACGTCCTGATCCTCCCATCCGTCGCCGAGGTCGCACTCCCAAGTGAAGAAGCAGACGAGACGTCCTTCCCAGATGAGGCCATAGCCCTTGGGGGGCTTGTTGTCGTGCTCGTGAATCTTTGGCAACCCATTGGGAAACTGATACTTCTGGTGGTAGATAGGATGCGAGAAGGGCAGCTCGACGAACTCCAGCTCGGGGAAGACTTTCTTCATCTGCGGCACGACGAACTCACGCAGGCCGTAGTTGTCGTCGATGTGCAGGAAGCCGCCACCGATGAGGTATTTGCGCAGGTTCTGCGCCTCGCGGTCGGAGAAGACGACATTGCCGTGACCCGTCATGTGGACGAAGGGGTAGTTGAAGAGCTCGGCGCTGCCGACGTCGACGGTGGCGGGCTGCGGGTTGAGGCCCATCTGCTGGTCCTGGTTGCAGAAGGCGATGAGGTTGGTCAGCGACGTGGGGTTGGCATACCAGTCGCCACCGCCGCCGTACTTCAGCAAGGCGATCTGCGGCTGGGCAAGTACAGTTGACAGTTGACAGTTGACAGTTGACAGTAATAGGAGGATGAATATTTTTTTCATATCCGGTCGTTGATCAGGTTGAAGGCTGTGACGGCGTAGAGGGCGGCGGTCTCGGTGCGCAGACGGGCGGAGCCGAGGCTGACGGGTTGGAAGCCGCACTCGAGGGCCAGCGCTATCTCGTCGCCGGAGAAGTCGCCCTCGGGACCTATGAGCACCACGACGTCGCGGCCGGGCAGCAGGGCGCTGGCCAGCGGCACACGCGGCTGGTCAGCCTCGCAATGGGCGATGAATTTGAGTGGCTGAGTGGCTGAGTGACTGAATGGCTGAGTGGAGTTGAGCCAGTCGCGGAGTTTGACGGCGGGGTTGATCTTGGGCAGGACGGTGTGGAGGCTCTGCTTCATGGCGCTGACGGCGAGCTTCTCGAGGCGGTCGGTCTTGAGGAAGGTGCGCTCCGAGTGGTCGCAGTCGAGAAGGGTGATCTCCCCCACCCCTATCTCGACGGCTTTCTCCACGAGCCACTCCATGCGCGAGGGGTTCTTGGTGGGAGCCACGGCGAGGTGGATAGTTGAAAGTTGAGAGTTTAGAGTTGAGAGTTTAGAGACGCTTTCCACTATACATTTCCCACTGTCTGCTTGTATAATATTGCAGCGGTACAATGCTCCGCGGCCGTCGGTGACGTTGAGCTCGTCGCCCTCGCGCATACGCAGCACACGCACGGCATGGCGGCTCTCCTCGGCATCGAGGGTGCAGTAGGCGTTGGGGGTAATATCAGGGTTGTAGAAGAGTTGCATTATTCTATGTTATATTTCAATTCATTGGCGGTCTTGAACTTGCGCGACGAGAGGTGCAGCGGCACCTCCACTTTGTCTTTGCCGTTGGGGCGCACCATCTTGAGGCCATACACCCCTACCTCGCTGACGTATCCGAACTCGCGCCGTAACTCCTTGAGGGTGCCTGTGGGGTCAAACAGGTTCATCCGCCCCACCGTCCACGGCACCACCACGGTCATATTGATAACCGTCAGGTTGGGCCAGCACTTCTCCTTGAGTTCCGGGCGCGGGTTGTCGGCGGTGTCGAGCAGCATGACGTTAACCAGCGAATGGTAGCGCGGCGTCAGCTCGAAGGTGCAGCCACGCATCTCGATGTCGAAAGGCGTGTAGGCGTTGTAGCTGGAGCGGATGCGCAACGGGATGCAGTCGATGAAGTGACACGTGTCGAAAGTCACCGTGCCATACATTGACGAGAACTGTGTCTGCCGCTGGCGCAAGGTACAGCGGAGGAGCCATGCGTCGCGGCCATAGCAGTGGATGTCGAAACGGTCGAGGTCACAGTCGAACAACTCTGTATTCGACATATTGTTGGAGCCAAACACCCCCCAATTGCCATGAGCCTCGACACGCTGGAAATGAGCGAACCAGACATTGTTCATCGAGAAGGCATAGCCATAGTCGCGTGTGCTGCCATAGCCGGAGTAGGTGCCGTCGACCGTCACGTCGAAGAAGTTGATGCGTGCCGAGTTGGAGACCGAGAAGACTGCGTCGGCAATCATCTTGCTCTTCGGCGTGGTGACGTGTACATTCTCTATCCACACATTATATTGTCCACTGACAGACAAGCAGTTGGTACGGAAGCTACAATCCTTGGTGCGGTGCATGGTGAGGTTGCGGAAACTCTTGGCTGCGGTATCTATTGCATAGTAGGAGGCCTTAAGGCGCGTAGAGTCGGTGTTCCACGGCGCGATGGGCGCGTTGACGCCCCAGCCGTCCTCCACGACAATGATGTCGGCACGGTACTGCTTGTAGCCATAGCCGCGCCGTTCGGTCCACGGGGTTTGGTCGTTGAGCACCAACAGATGCCACCCCTCGGCAAGTTCCGGCACACTATCGAACCGACGGCCGTCAACCACCGTCTTGTCCAATTCCAGCGGTTTGGCGCTCTGGGCAAGGGAAAAGAGGCTGCCGTGCTTGGCATGGTTGGTCACATAGAGCACCAATCCCTGGAAGTCGGTTTCCCGCCCCAGGGGGATGGACTTCCAGTTGGGCGGCAGTTCAATCTCCAATGTGTCGATGCCGGTATAATTCACCTCCATCCCTCGGTAAAGCGCGTCGACATGCGCGTTATAGAGGGCATAATAGCGTCCCATGCCGCTGGTGGCCTCGCGGAGGCCGTAGTCGAGCGGCGAGACCTGGGCCTGCATAAATGAAAAGTGAAAGATGAAAAATGAAAAGAAGGTCAGAAGTAATATGGCGTGTCCTACATTCTTCATTTAACTCTCGATTTTTCAATTCATTAAACAATCATTCCAGAGGCGACGACGAGGTGGGCGTCATTATCGTAGATGGTGGCGTATTGGCCGGCGGCGATGCCCTGGATGGGATCGTCGCTCTCTATCTGTACCAGCCCGTCGGGCAGACGGCTGAGGTGGCCCTGGTGGAACTCGGGCGTGTGGCGGATCTTGAACTTCATGTCCACCGTCTCAAAGTCGCCCCAGATATCGGCACTGAGGTAGCGGAATCCCATCAACGTGATTTCTTTCCCGTGGGCGGCGGCGGGGTCGTAGCCCTGACTGACATACAGCACGTTCTCGTCGATGTCCTTGCGCACCACGAACCAGGGGCCGCCGCTGAGGTAGAGCCCTTTGCGCTGGCCGATGGTGTGGAACCAGTAGCCCTTGTGCGTGCCCAGCACTTTGCCCGTCTCCAGCTCGACTATCTTGCCCTCTTTCTCTCCCAAATAGCGCTTGATGAAGTCGTTGTAGTTTATCTTGCCCAGGAAGCAGATGCCCTGCGAGTCCTTGCGGTCGGCGCTGGGCAGCTTGGTCTCGTGGGCGATGGCGCGCACCTCGCTCTTCATCAGCCCTCCGACGGGGAACATGAGGCGCCGTATCTGGTCGTAGCTGAGCTGCGAGAGGAAGTCGGTTTGGTCCTTGATGGGGTCTTTGGCGGTAGCCAAGAAAGTTATGAGTTCGGAGTTATGAGTTCGGAGTTGTCCGGCTGCAGCAGCGATATCTCCGACTTCCGACCTCTGACCTCCGACTTCAACGGTACGGGCATAGTGGCCTGTGGCGATGCGGTCGTAGTCCTTGCCGCGACGGTCGACGAAGGCGCCGAACTTGATGAGCTTGTTGCACATCACGTCGGGGTTGGGCGTAAGGCCTTTTTTCACGGTCTCGATGGTGTAGGAGACCACGTTGTCCCAATATTCCTTGTGGAGGTTCACCTCCTCAAAGCGGCAGCCGTATTTCTTGGCAATCCACTGGGTTATCTCGATGTCCTCCTCAGCGGGACAGTCGATATAGCCTTCCTCACCCTCCATCCCGATGCGGATATAGAAGATGTCGGGCGTGAAGCCCTGCTCTTTGAGCAGATGCACCACCACCGAGCTGTCGACGCCTCCAGAAACCAGTGCCGCGATATTCATCCTTTCACAATGCTATATATTTGAAAATGCAAAAATACGAAATGTTTTCAAACTGGCAAAATAACCTCAGTAAGTCGTCAGCGGGATGCGGAACGGCTGTTGCTGAGGACGACGAGGGTGACGGCAGTAAGAATGAGGAGTATGCCGACCAGCAGACGCGGCCCGAAGGGCTCGCCGAAGACGAAGATGCCTATGAGAACGGCCGTGGTGGGCTCGAGGGCACCAAGGATGGCCGTCGGCGTGCTGCCGAGATACTTGGCGGCATAGACCATCATCACCAGCGCCATGATGGCGGGGACGACGGCGAGCCACCCCACCCAGAGCCAGGCGCGCGGCGTGGGCGGCAGCATCAAAGGCTGGCCGCTAAGCAGGGCGAAGAAGGCCATGCCCGCAGCACAGCAGAAGAGGACGAAAAAGTTGATTTTGAAGCTCGACATCGCCAGCGGACTCTTGTCGACCACGATGATATAGAGCGCATAGGTGAGCGCCGACACAAGCACCAGCACCACGCCCAGCAGGCTCAGCGTGCCGCCCGTATCGCCCCAATACAGCAACAGGACGCCCACCAGGGAGAGGACTATGGAGAGGACTATCCCCAGCCGCACCCGCTCACGGAAGAACACAGCCATGATGACAGCCGTCATGACGGGATAGGTGAAGAGGATGGTGGAGGCCACACCGGCGGGCATGTGGTGGAAGCTGAGGTAGAGTGTCAGCGACGAGCCGATGAAGAGGAGGCCGAGGGTCAGGAGGGTGCGCAGTTCGCGCCCTGTGACCCGCAGGCTCTCACGACGCCTGACGGCTTTCACAGCCATCACTCCGGCGATGATGAGCCACGCCAACCCAAAACGATAAAACAACACCGAGGGGGTATTCATCCCCTCGGCGTAGAGGTTAAGTGCACCCAACGGGTTGGTACCATAGCATACGGCAGCGCCGATAGCACAGAGGGTGCCGAGAAGTTTCTTATTCACCTGCAACAGACTCTTTCTTCACTAAGCGAATGGTATGGCAGTAACTCCAATAACCCCACTCGTACCAGCCACTCGACCATTCGTCGCCTTCCTGATGGAATTCGGGGAAGGAAGGGTGGCTGTGGTGACTCAGGTCGGGAGCGTCATATACCTGAAGGACAACCTTCTCTTTGTCGCAAGATTTCACATAGACGGAGCATTCATTTCTTCCCCCTGATAGCGGCTTCCAATCAATCCAGTCACCATCCTTGTAGTTTGAGACCGGGAGCGACACAAACTTCTTCTCTCCTCCCATCATTTCTCCTGTCACTTCGTTCTCCTTGCTGCTGTTGTCTGCGAGCAGGAACAGATAATCACTCCACTTATCCATCAGTATTCGGTATTACTTACGAGAATAAATCAGTCGGCCTGGTCGCGGAAATAGGGGTTCTGCTGCATGCGGCCGTCGGCATTGAGCGTGACGGAGGAGGACTCGCGGGTGCTGGAAGCGCGGCCTTCGAAGAGCATCTCGCTGCTGATGTCGCTTGTGGACATGCTCTGCACGATGTCGGCGCCGTTGGCGTTGTTGCGCAGCAAGTCGTGGATGCGACGTATACGGTCTTCGGCGGTGCGGCAGTCGTTGTCGCTCTTGAAGACACTGTTGCAGAGCTCGTTATTAACGACGGGCGCAGGTTTCACCGCCTCCACCTTCTCGACCACCTTGGCGGGTTCGGAGATGATGTGGATGTCTTCGAGCATAACATCGACCTCGTCCTGCACGGCATCCATCTGCGGCTCAGCTATATTGCGGGGCTGCTCATGGGTCGGCTCGTCATCGAGGAATAGGATGTGCTTCTCGCCGGTCATCTCAGGCTCGGCGACTTTCTCCGCCTCGAAGGTCACGACCTGTTCGGCGGCGGGCTCCTCGCGGTGTATCAGCTCCATACCCTCCTCGTCGACCTTGCTCTCAGGCTCAACCTTGGGAGCCTCCGTCTTAGGGGTCTCCTCGGGGAGCACGAAAGTCTGCGGCATCTTGTCGATGCGGGTCTTCTCGAAGCCTGTGGCGATGAGGATGACCTTGAGTTCGTCGCCGAGACTCTCGTCGGGACCGGCGCCCCAGATGATGTCGGCGGTGCCGCTGGTCTTGTCGAGCACATAGTCGGTGATTTCGGCCTGCTCGTCCATGGTCATCTCATGCTCGGTGGAGTAGGTGAAGTAGAGCAGCACATTCTTGGCACCGGCGATATCGCTGTCGTCGAGCAGCACGCTGGTGGTGGCAGCCTCGATGGCCTCCTGGGCGCGGTTCTCGCCGCGACCGCTGCCAGTACCCATAAGGGCCGTACCGCTATGCTCCATGACGGTATTGACATCCTGGAAGTCGCGGTTGACGTAGGCGTTTTCGGTGATAATCTCGGCGATACCTTTGGCGGCAGTGAGCAGCACATCGTCGGCCATACCGAAGGCCTCGCTGATACGCATATTGCCGAAGGCACGGAGTTTGTCATTGTTGATGACGATGATGGAGTCGACATGCTTGCGGAGCTCCTCGATACCCGCTTCGGCCTGCTCGCGACGACGCTTGCCCTCGAAACTGAAGGGACGTGTGACGATGGCGACGACAAGTATCTTCTTGTTCTCGTCGTTATCGAGGTCTATACTCTTGGCTATCTCAGCGATAACAGGAGCCGCACCGGTACCGGTACCACCGCCCATACCAGCGGTGATGAATAGCATCTGGGTGTTGTGCGCCAGAGCCTCACGGATGTCGTCGGCTTTGTCCTGAGCGGCCTTGCGGGCACGCTCGGGCTTGTTGCCGGCACCGAGGCCGAGGTCGCCCAGAGGAATCTTGTTGGGCACGGGCGAGGCGTTGAGGGCCTTCATATCGGTGTTGCAGACGATGAAGTCGACACCCTCGATGCCGCGTTCGTACATGTGGTTGACAGCGTTGCCACCACCACCGCCGACACCAATCACTTTGATGTAGGACGACTGCCCTTTGGGCGAATCAAAGGTAAAAAAGGTCGAATTTGTGTTTTCTTCCATGTGCTTGTATCTTTCTATCTTATTGATAAAGATTTCGTTAACTAACAACTAGCCTTTACTATTGGCAGCATAAAAATACTAATAATTACGCGAATAGATACACACTTTCTTCGTTAGTTATCAACATATTGCTGTGAATTTCCTTTGGCTACTCGTCAATACCTTCGTCGAAGACCTTGTTGAAGAAGCGAGAGATGGCCTTGCCGAAGGATTCATCCTCCTCTTTTTTCTTCTTCTTGGCCTTGGCGACAGGCTCTTCGTCAACAGGTTGCGGAGCGGGCGGCGCAGGAGGCATCTTATCCATGTCGGCGAAGAGGTCGAAACCGCTCTTCTCCTCCTTTTTGGCACCGGGCTCAACCTTGGCCTCCTTCGCCTCGGCGGTCTCGAGGCCGTAGAGCACGAGGCCGATACCGGTGGCATACATGGGGTGCATCAATTCATTGTAGTTGACGCTGTCGGGCTCGAGATGCTCGTTGGGGATACCTATACGGGTGTCGGTGGCCGTGACGAGGGCGCAGAGATCCTTGATGTTCTTCAGTTGTGCGCCGCCACCAGTGAGCACCACGCCAGCGATGAGCTTCTTGCCGAAGCCCGAGAGCTTGATCTCGTAGTCGACCTGCTCCATAATCATCTTGGTGCGGGCATTGATGATGCCGGCAAGGGTCTTGACGTATATCTCACGGGGGGCCTGGCTGCGGATGCCGGGGATGGAGATGACGTCGTTTTCGGAGACCGCCTGCACGAGGCAGGAGCCGAACTTCACCTTGAGGCTCTCAGCCTGCTTGCGGAGGATATTGCAACCCTCGCGGATGTCGTTGGTGATGGCGTTACCAGCCAACGGCAGAACGGAGGTGTGACGGATGATACCCTCGTGGAAGATGGCGATATCGGTGGTGCCACCGCCGATGTCGACCATGGCCACGCCGGCGTCGCGGTCGCTGTCGTCGAGGACGGCCTTGGCCGAAGCGACAGGCTCGAGGACAACGCCTTTAATCTTAAGGCCAGCACGCTCGACAGCATATTTGATGTAGCGCAGGTTCTGCGCATTACCCGTCACCATGTGGAAATCGGCCTTCAGCACCTTGCCAGCCACGCCGACAGGGAAGACATCGCGACTGAGAGCCTCGTTGTCGACATAGTACTGCTGCGGGAAGATGTGCACAATCTCCTCGCCCGGCTCAAGCATGGTGTTGTACTGGTCGCCGATAAGACGGTCGACATCCTCCTGTTCGATGAGGACGTGGTCGGCCGGGATAGGCGTGCTACCCTGGCTGGGGCGTGACTTGATGTGCTGTCCGGCGATGCCGACCCACACCTCGTCGATGTCGACATTGGCCTGCTCGGAGGCCTCGTCGACGGCGCGACGGATGGCATCGGCGGCATCTTTGATGTTCTTCACCACCCCGTGCTCGACACCCGTCGATTCGGTCTTGCCGAAGCCCAGGATTTTCACTCGTTCATTCTCGCCACGCACACCCACAAAGCAAGCAATCTTGGTGGTGCCGATGTCGAGGCCTACAATAATTTCAGTTCCCATAATCTTTGTTGTTTATTTTGTTTCGTTTCTTTTCGTACAAACCACCTGTCCGTGGTATTTAAGGCTGACACGCGAATAGGTGTCCCAGCCGGCCCGCGGCATCCCTTTGCGGTAGAAGGCCAGCAGCATGGCGAACTTCCCGTCGAGGTCGTCGGGCGTGCCCAGCTCCACCACATGGCCACCCAGCTTGGGGACCATCAAAATGTCGCCGTCGCGCTCAATGAAAAGCTGGTCAATCAAGTCGCCGTATCTGCTCTCTTCGTCGAGGAAGCGTGCCACCTGCCATAGTGCCGTCACTTGTGCGTTGAGGCTGTCGAGACGCAAGGGCTCCGTGAACTCGCCACCCATCACAAGCACGTTGCAGTTGCCCAGAGTGGACGAAGGCATAACAGCACCCTCGTCGTCAATGTACAGCTCTTTGATGCCATAATAGAGACGTGCTATGGGACGACGCTGGCGGGCGCGCAGCACCACCTTGCCGCTGACGCTGACCGAGGCATTGATGTCTTTCAGATAGGGCACCCGGGCAGCCGCAGCGGCGACAGCCTCACGGTCGACACTGCCGACAGGGTGCTGCAACAAGGCCGGCATAGCGGCGAGGATGCTGTCGCGCACAGTTTGTTCGTCGACAAGCTGCGGCGTGCGTCCGTAGCGGATATTCACCTCGACGCCACGCACAGCAGAGCGCGAGCGGCTGATATTGGCCGCCACCACAAGGACCGCCAGCAACAGGGCGCCGAGGATGATGATGAGTATCTTATAGGGTCTTTTCATAGCACTTGTTCTCTTAATACTTTCTCCAACCGAGGCACCAGCCTGTCGATGTCGCCAGCGCCGAGCGTCACCACAACATCGGGACAGAGTGCCGGCACCAAGTCGAGCACCTGGTCGGGAGTGCAAAGGTATTTCGACATGGAGTCGACCTTGCGCAGCACCATACTGGAGGTAACGCCCAGGATAGGCTTCTCGCGAGCGGGATAGATGGGCATCATGATGAGTTCGTCGAGGGTGCCGAGCACACGGGCGAAGTCGTCAGCCAGGTCACGCGTACGGCTGTAGAGGTGAGGCTGGAAGATACCCACGACGCGTTTCCCCGGATAGAGGTAGCGTATGGACTCCAGTGTGGAGGCTATCTCCTTGGGATGGTGGGCATAGTCGTCAATATAGACCAGCTGCTTCTCGCGGATACGATAGTCGAAGCGGCGGCGCACACCAGCGAAGGTCTTGAGACCGTTGCGCAGCTGATATTCGTCAAGTCCACAACCGAGGGCTACGGCCGACGCGGCAACGGCATTCTCGACATTGAAGAGCGCCGTGCCGTCGAGTTCAAGGTCGTAGAACACCTTGTCGGGCGTACGGAGGTCGAAGAAGAGGTTGCCGTTATAGGTGCGCACGTTGATAGCATAGTAGTCGGCATCGATGCCGCGGGCTGTGTAATTCCGGATATTTGAATGCTTGAGCGCATGAACGTCTGTGTGGTCGTGCTCTTCGTGCTCGTGGTGATGTTCGTGACCATACTCGACGAAGGGCTCTCCGTCGAGGGTGCGGAAGATGCCATCCTTAAGGAAGAGGCATCCTTCGGGATTGGTCTGATTGGCGAACTGGGCATAGGCCTCGAGCATATGCTCGTGGGTGCCGTAGATGTCGAGATGGTCGGGGTCGGTGGCGGTGATGACGGCCATATAGGGATGCAGCTGCAGGAAAGAACGGTCGTACTCGTCGGCTTCGACAACCACGTACTCGCTCTTCTCGTCGACCCACAGGTTGCTGTCGAAGTTCTTCCCGATGCCTCCCAAGAAGGCCGTACAGCCACAGGGGGCCTTGCTGAGCAGGTGAGCTATCAAGGTGGTGGTGGTAGTCTTCCCATGGCTGCCGGCCACGGCGATACATTTCTTACCCTGTGTCTGTTCGCCGAGCACCTGCGAGCGTTTCTTCATCGTCACACCGCGCTCTTTAAGCGCCTGGAACTCGCCGAGCTCCTGCGGCACAGCGGGCGTATAGACCACAGTGTCGATATCTGGTGGGATGAGGTCGGGCCGGTCGTCGTAATGCACGGCTATGCCTTCGCGCTCCAGCTCCTCGGTCAGCGGTGACGGGGTGCGGTCGTACCCACTCACCTCGTCGCCCCGACGGTGGAAATAGCGCGCCAAAGCGCTCATGCCTATGCCTCCTATGCCCAAAAAGTAGTATCTCATTTCACAATCTTCTCTATCTCGTCAACAATCTTGTCAGCAGCGCCACGCACGGCCATTCGGCCGATAGCCTCGCACATGGAGGCCTGCCGCTCCTTGTCGTCCAGAAGTTCCGCCACCAGCGGCAGGCACTTCGTGCCACACTCAACGTCGGGCACCATCATGGCGGCACCCTTGTTGACCAAAGCCATGGCGTTCTTGGTCTGATGGTCTTCGGCCACATTGGGCGAGGGTATCAGCACCACGGGCTTGCCCACAATGCAGAGCTCGCTGATGGCGATGGCGCCGGCACGCGAGATGACAACATCGGCGGCGGCATAAGCCAAGTCCATACGCTGGATGAACTCGTGCACCTTTACCCTGCTGCCCTCCTTGACAGCCGCCGTAGCCATATCATAACCCCAGCGCCCCGTCTGCCAAATATATTGCACCTGCTGCGACTCGATGTATCCCAATCCGTCGAGCATCATCTGGTTCATGCTGCGCGCACCCAGGCTACCGCCCACCACCAGCACCACGGGCAGGTCGGGACGCAGGCCGAAGTGAGCCAACCCCTCCTCACGGGTGCAATTCATCTGTTCGATGGCGGCGCGTACAGGGTTGCCGGTAAACACAATCTTCTCCTTGGGGAAGAAGCGTTCCATTCCCTCGTAGGCCACACAGATGGTCTGCGCGTCGCGGGCCAGCATCTTGTTGGTCAGGCCGGCATAAGAGTTCTGTTCCTGCAAGAGGGTCTTGTAGCCCAGCCGTGTGGCGGCCTTGAGGGTGGGCTCGCTGGCGAAGCCTCCGACACCCACTACGATGTCGGGGTTGAAATCACGAAGAATGGCTTTCACCTTATGGTTGCTCTTCAACATACGGAAAGGCAACTGCAGGTTCTTTATTATGTTGGCCGGCGTCAGCTTGCGTTGCAAACCCGCGATGGGCAAGCCCTTGATGTCGTAGCCCGCCGCCGGCACTTTCTCCATCTCCATGCGTCCTTCGGCACCGACAAACAGGATGTCGGCCTCAGGCCAACGCTTCTTGATGGCATTGGCTATGGCCACTGCGGGGAAGATGTGGCCACCACTGCCACCGCCACTAACTATTGCTTTCATATTCGACGCGTTTTTTCTCAATATTTTACTCTGTCTTCACTCGACAACTCCGGCTCTTCTCCGGCATCACTCCGAGACAACTCCGGAGTGAGCCCGTCGGAAGTCGGTGTTTTATCGGCATTTTCACCTGTTTCTTTCTCTTTAGCGTAGACGTCGGCCGCCACCGATTGGATAATACCCAGGCCGCAACCCATAAAGAGATAGGCCGTGCCGCCATAGCTGATAAAGGGAAGCGTCTGTCCGGTAACAGGCAGCACCCCGACAGCGACACTCATGTTGACCAATGCCTGAAGGTATATGACGGTACCCATTCCCGCCACCGTAAGCGCGCCGAAACGCCCTTTACAGCGCCACGCGAGGCGTATGCAGCGGAAATAGAGTATGCTGTAGAGCAGGAAGACGATGATGCCGCCCACCATGCCCATCTCCTCTATGATGACGGCATAGATGAAGTCGTTGTGGGCCTGCGTCATCAGACGGGCATGGACGGTGTTGCCAATACCCACACCCAGAACGCCGCCACGGGCGATGGCCATACGCGCCATATTCTCCTGCGTCAGTTCGTCAGGCTCCGGATTAATCCACGAATAGACACGGTGACCCCAGGTATCCTGGCGCTCAAACACCTGCTCCTGCGTCTGGCCTGTGGTCATCGACCGCTCATAGCGGTAATAGCTGATGGCCAGGAAGGCCACCACAGCCACCAAGCCCACCAGCAGCAGACGCCACCAATACTTGCGGTTCACACCGCCGAGAAGCATCATGAGGTAGCAGGCCAGGAATATCAATGCCGCCGTTGAGAAGTTGGTCGGGAAGACCAGCGCCACCACCAACACCGTGTAAATCATCAGCTGCAGGAAGGTGCCTATCTCGCCGACATGGTCTTTCTTCAGCGCCAGCATTCTGGCGACAAACACTATCAACACTATCTTGGCAATCTCCGACGGCTGGAACTGTCCGATGATGGGTATCTTAATCCATCGGCCAAAGGCCAGGGCCACCACCAACAATACTAGCGCGACCCAATAACCCAACAAGGCAAACCGCGAGAAGGCACGGTAATTGACCCTGGAGATAAGGACGATGGCGGCATACGTGGCTATGACGATGACCAGATGGCGCAAAAAGAGCGACGTGGGACTCTTGGCACTAAAGAAGGAATAGGCGTAGAGACCGATGGAGCTGTAGACCTCCACCAGTGAGATGATGCTGAGCAGCAGGAACACCACCCAGATCACCTTATCGCCCCTGAACAGTTTTGCCATCTTCATAACTCGTTGACCTCGCGGCGGAATGCTTCGCCTAGTTGTTTGGTTGAAAATCCGTTATAGCACGCGGGCGAGAAGACCACGCGCACCTCATCGTCAGACTGATAGTGATAAGCGTGCTGTAGTGCTCCGGCGAGGGTGCCACAGCGCACGATGGTGGGGATGATACCCTTGAAGGTGTGATGCATACGGTCTTCTGCGTTTCCGACGACGAGCAGCATGCGCACTTTACGGAGTGCCGGAGGCACAAGACGACTGTAGTCGGCCGTCTGGTCGTTGGCATCGGCAATCCAGACCAATCCGCCCTGCAGACTCTCAAGGGTATACCAAGTGGCATTAATGGTACGTGCGGCGGCATCGTTGATATACTCGCGGCCACGAACACGCGCCACGAACTCAAGCCGATAGCGTGTATCCTCCAAGTGGTTGAAACAGGAGCGCAGTCCTGCGTTGCGCATAGTCTTGAGGCGCTGCACATCAAGGCCTGCCAGTCCTGTGGAGACCTTATTGAAACCCTGTACAGCCAAAGTGTCTATAGTCATACTGGTTTTGTTGATAAGTTGATAGGTTGGTATGTTGTTTTTTTATCTCAGTTTCAATGTCGAGAGGGTGAAGATTGCCAAGAGTATAGAGATGATAATGAAGCGGGTGACAACCTTTTCCTCGGCGACGCCTTTCTTCTGGTAGTGGTGGTGCAGGGGCGACATCAAGAAGGGGCGCTTCTCAATGGGGACCGGAGTACCTACGGGCAGTTTATGGCGGCGACGATAGCGTTTACATGCCGTCGTCTGGATGATGACCGAGAGGTCTTCAACCAGATAGATGCCGCACAGCAATGGCAACAGCAACTCTTTGCGGATGAGGATGGCATAGACGGCGATGATACCGCCGATGGCCAGCGATCCCGTATCACCCATAAAGATTTCAGCGGGATGTGTATTGAACCACAGGAAGCCTAACGTAGCACCCACAAAGGCGGTGCTGAAGATTGCCAACTCACCGATATTGGGGAGATACACTATATTGAGGTATCCAGCCATGATGACGTTGCCGCTGACCCATGCCAGCAGGGCCAGAGCGCCACCGTTGACGGCGGCCACGCCAGTGGCGATGCCGTCGATACCGTCGGTAAGGTTGCTGGCATTGCTGACAGCCGTAACCACCAGTATCACCACGACAACGAATAACACCCACGCATACTCCGCAGCCCACGGCCCCATCCAACTGACCAGCCAGGTGTAGTCGAACTCATTGTTCTTCACAAAAGGTATGGTGGTCTTCAGTGGGTTGGTGATGTCGGGATGGAAGGAGATGAGCAGACCCACGGCGAGACCCAGCAACACCTGGCCGACAACCTTGTACTTTCCCGGCAGGCCGGCTTTGCCACGCGTCTTCTTCAGATAGTCGTCGAGAAAACCGACCATTCCCATCCACAGCGTCGTACCCAGCATAATCTGCACATACACATTGTCCAACTTGGCAAACAGCAGCGTCGGCACGATGATGGCCGTCAATATGAGCACGCCACCCATCGTGGGGGTCTTGGCCTTCTGCACGGCACCTTCGAGGCCCAACTCGGTACGCACCTCGTCCATGATGCCCAGCTTGTTCTGCATCCAGCGTATAAACGGACGTCCCAGCAGCAGCATGATGAGCAGCGATGTCACCAGACTGGCCGCCGCACGGAACGAGATGTATTGGAACACACCCGCTCCCGGGAAGTCCAACACTTTGTCTAACCAATCAAACAGATAGTATAGCATAACTCTTAACTTTTAACTCTTAACTTTCAACTCTTTCTCCAACTCTTCGACATCATCAAAATGCGAACGCACACCGTTCACTTCCTGATACTTCTCGTGGCCTTTGCCCGCCACCAGCACGATGTCGCCCTCCTTGGCTAGCATACATGCTGTACGTATGGCCTGACGCCTGTCGGTAATGCGCACCACATGACTCAGCTGTTCGGCGGTGAGGCCAGCCTCCATCTCGTCAAGGATGGCATCGGGATTCTCCGTACGGGGGTTGTCGGAAGTGAGCACCACTTTGTCGCTGCCTTCTGCCGCTATCTTGGCCATCTCGGGACGCTTGGTACGGTCACGGTCGCCACCGCAGCCCACCACGGTGATGAGCTGCTGGGTCGGACGGCGAATGTCGTCGATGGTGCCGATGACGTTCTGCAAGGCGTCGGGCGTGTGGGCATAATCCACAATGGCGGTGATGCCGCGTCCGCTGACATACTGGAACCTGCCGGGAGCAGCCTCCAGCGTGCTGAGCAGCCGCAAAGCCTCGTCCTCGGCAGTACCGCAAAGGACCGTAGCGGCATATATGGCGGTGAGGTTGTAAGCATTGAAGCGACCCACCAACCGGCACCACAGCTCGTGGCCATTGATGGCGAGATGCATACCCTCGAAGGTGCTCTCCAACATCCGGCAGTGGAAATCGGCGGTGTGCTGCAGGGCGTATGTATGCACCTCGGCACGTGTGTTCTGCACCATCACGCGACCATTCTTGTCGTCGACATTCACCAGCGCCCACGCCTCCTTGGGCAGCGCGTCGAAAAATCCTTTCTTGGCGGCGATATAGTTGGCCATCGTCTTATGGAAGTCCAGATGGTCGTGGGTGATATTGCTGAAGATACCGCCAGCATAGCACACTCCGGCTATGCGATGCTGCACGACGGCATGGCTGCTGACCTCCATAAAGCAATACTGGCAGCCGGCATCGACCATACGACGCAACAGCTGGTTGAGCTCCAACGCATCGGGGGTGGTATGGCCCGTGGGCAACTCCTCTTCGTCAATCTTGTTGACAATGGTGGAGACAAGACCCACATGGTAGCCCAGCAGGCGGAACATGCGGTGCAGCAAGGTGACGGTGGTGGTCTTACCGTTGGTGCCGGTGATACCTATCAGCTTCAACTGTCTCGACGGATGTCCGTAATAGTTGGCCGCCATCAAACCCAGCGCATAGCTGCTGTCGGGGACCTTAACGTACGTTACCCCACCATTCAGCGTGTCAGGCAACTCCTCGCACACCAAGGCCACAGCACCCTTCTCCTCAGCGCCGGCGATGAACTTGTGACCGTCCACCTTGGTGCCACGCTGTGCCACGAAGAGTGTGCCGTCGCCCACCTGACGGGAGTCGAACTGCAAGTTCTTGACCTCGACGTCGACCGACCCTTTGACTTCGGCCTCTATTCCTTTTAATATATCTTTCAGTTTCATGGCTGTCTCCTTATTTCATTGTCAACACCACGGTGCTGCCCTGTTTGGCGGTGCTGCCGGCACGCGGCTGCTGCGAGACCACCTTGCCATAACCCGACACACGGGCCCTATAACCCATCGTCTGCAGCAGTTCGACAGCATCCTTGGCCGTCATCCCATTGCAGTTGGGCACCTGACCTTCGGTAGGGATGTAGGGTATGTATTGTCCCATGGTGCTGTCGGTGGCATCGCGGTACACCACCCAGCGGCAGACCGAGTCGGACGAGGGGAAGGGCTGACGCAGCGTCTTGTAAAGACGGCGCATACCGCTCTGGTCGCCACGTGCCACCACAGGACGTTGCGTAGCCTTCAGGCTGTCCTCCTCAAGTTTGGGCCACACCGACTTCACCGCGCCGTCGCTCAGACGCTTGTCCACAGCCACCACACAATCGCTGATGGCCTTGAACACCTCGGCAGCCTGACGGCCATAGAAAGGTATGCGTTCCAGCACCACCAGACATGTGTATCGCGGATTCTCTGACGGGAAGAAGCCGCAGAACGAGGCATTATAACTGTGCTTGTTGGCATAGTTGTTCACGGCCGTGCCGGTCTTGCCGGCAATGCCGTAGGTGTTGTTCTTGATATTGTTGCCCGTGCCGCGTTCCACCACGCCTTCCAACATCGTGCGCATCATCAGGGCGCTCTCGCGGCTGCACATGTGGGCGTTGAGCACGATGGGCTTGTTCACCACCAGCCTGTCGCCGACCATCACCCCTTTGCAGAACTGCGGTTTCACCATGCGGCCTTCCGCGCCCAAGCCATTGTAGAAGGTGATGAGCTGCAACGCCGAGATACGCGTGGAATAGCCATAACAGAAGTTCAGGAAGTCGCGGTTCGAGGCATGGAGATTATTTATATATGTATTATATTCTTTAGCTTTTACATCGGGACCCAGCTTGCCGTAGGGGAACATCCGCTCCACCAACATTCGCAAGGTGTCGCGCCGGTCGGCGTAGAGCTGCCACCCGAGGTCGCTCATACCCACGTTCGACGACTGCTCTATCACCTCGCGCACATTCAGCGAGTCACGACCTTTGAGGGTATGGTCGTCCTTGATTTCACCATACTTGCCGCCAAAGTTCTTATACCCCGCACGGAGCATCATGGCGGTGTCGATCTTGATGGCGGGGTCGTTGAGCATGGCCGTGAGGATGACCGTCTTGAAGGTGGAGCCCGGCTCGTAGACGTCGCTGATGGCGACATTGCGGTCACGCACTTCGAGATAGTCGTGCACCGAGGTGTCTACAGCCAAGTTGGCGCAAGCCAAAACGTAACCTGTCTGCATCTCCATCAGTATGGCGCAGCCCGCCGCACCACCGAAGCGGCGCAGGGCGTCGCGCAAAGCACTCTCGGCAATATCCTGATAGCGGGTGTCGATGGTGGAAACGATGTCATGCCCGTCCACCTTTTCCCGCAGCACGATGGTATCCACCTTGTCGAGGTCGGTGCGCATCGGCACCTCTTTGGTACCATGCGGAACGTCGGGCAGCCAGATGCCTTTGGTCAAACGGCGGCAACGGAACTGACCGTCCTGGCCGCGCAGGATGCTGTCATAGGCACCCTCGAGACCCGTGTAGGTGTTGGCGTCGCGCTGGTTCTGGAAGCCGATGGTGTTCTTCGCCATGTTGCCGTAAATATGGGCGCGCTCCTGACGTATCACACTCTGGCCGTCAACCTGACGCACCACACCGCGCTTCCAGCCGGGCAACTTGGTAATCTCAAGCCACACCGAATAGGGCACATGGCGGTCCACCAGGAAGCAGCGCCGCGGTCTTTCTTTGTTGCGCTCGGCAAGAATCTTGTTGCTATAATAGGCCGAGTCGTGTCCCAGCATGGCGTCGGCCAGCATGCTGCAGAGCGTGTCGAGATAGAGGTTGAAGCAGGTATCGGTGATGGGACCCGACTCTATCGGACGTCCCTTACGGTCGTATTTGGGATGGCCGTGTTCGTCGAGTTCGGGAGCGTTGTACAAATCGAGGTACAGGTCACACTCCGTCACCGTGGTAGCCAAAATCTTGCCGTCGCTGGAATAGATGACGCCGCGCCGCGCCGGCTCAATACGCACGCCCTCCACACGGATATCACCACGGGCATTCCATTCGTCGCCATGCACCCATTGTATATTGATAATACCGCCAATGATGGCAGCCCCTACGCCCAGCGTGAGCAGCAGGTACAACGCCGTCATTCCGCGTCTCATCCTCTTGTCTTTCTTGTCTTCTTTCATTTCTTTTCTTCTTATCTCCTGTCTCCTTATCTTCTTATCTCCTTATCTTCTTATCTCCTTATCTCCTGTCTCCTTATCTCCTTATCTTCTTATCTCCTTATCTCCTGTCTCCTTATCTCCTTATCTCCTTATCTTCTTATCTCCTTATCTCCTGTCTCCTTATCTCCTCAAATCTCATACGGCGGCCCGCTGGTGATGCCCACCCCGCTCTCCTTCAGTTCCTCGGCAATCTGCGATATCTTCACACTCTGCTGATATTGTTTCTGCATCTGGATGCGGTGCTCACGCAGGTAGTTGATGCGCTCCTCCGTGGCAGCCTTCTCGCGGCTGAGGCTCTCCACACGGTAGCGGTTGCCGACAATCAGCAGCAGATACACCAGACACAGCAGCACCAACGGTATCTGCTGCAGCACCAGCTTGTCGGCCAGGATGTCGCCGCCCAGCACCTTGCCGATGCCGCGAGCCGCCTTGTCGCCCTTGGCCGATGAGGTGCCGGTATGTTGAGTCGCCTCCACGTCGTCGGTGGCTTCCACCGTCGGCTCGGCCAGCACCTTCTCCTCGCTCTCCAGCCCTTCTTCTACTACTTTTTCTCTAAACCTGTTACCCATATCTTAATTCTTAATCTTCTCCGCCACACGCAGTCTTGCGCTGCGGGCGCGGTTGTTCTCCGCCACCTCGGCTTCCGAGGCGGCGCATTTGATCACTTGGCGCATCGGCGACAGCGGGTTGCCGTAGAAATCCTTCTCCACGACGCCCTCGAAATTGCCGCTGCGCATAAAGTTCTTCACTAGCCGGTCCTCCAGCGAATGGTAGCTGATGACCGCCAGACGGCCTCCTTCCACAAGTATCTCGGCCGACTGGCACAGCATCTCCTTCAAAGACTCCAGCTCACCATTCACCTCGATGCGCAACGCCTGGAACAGCATCGCCAGATACTTGTTCTCCATCCCTCTAGGCAGATGACGTCTCACCGCCTCGCGCAATTCCATCGTGGTGCCAATGCTCTTTTCCTCACGATATCTCACGATGGCTCGCGCCATCTGGCGTGCATTGGGCAGTTCGCCGTAGTTCTTCAGCAGGGAGGCCAAATCCTCCTCCTCGAGGGTATTCACCAGGTCGCGCGCCGTCACAGGGTTGCGGCGGTCCATACGCAGGTCCAGCTCGCCGTCCATACGGGTCGAGAAGCCACGCTCGGCCACATCGAACTGGTGACTGCTCACCCCCAGGTCGGCCAGGATGCCGTCCACCTGCCGCACACCGTGAAGCCGAAGGAAGCTCTTCATGTGGCGGAAATTCTCGCCGATAAGCGTGAAACGGGAATCATCGAGGGCATTGGCGCGGGCATCCTCGTCCTGGTCGAAAGCGAACAGCCGTCCCTCGGGACCCAGCCGCTCGAGGAGGGCACGCGAATGACCGCCGCCCCCGAAGGTCACGTCGACATACGTGCCGTCGGGACGGATGCAAAGTCCGTCAATCGTCTCGGTGAGCATCACAGGCCTGTGGTAGTCATTCGTCATCGTGCTGCAATCTATCCCGTCCCAGCAGCTCCTCCGCCCTCAAGGCGAAGTCACCACCGCTGTTGTTCATCTTGTCGTAGGTCGTGCGATCCCACACCTCTATGAACTTGCCGGTCGATTGCAGCACAAGCTCCTTGGCCTGTGCGACGAGGGTCTTCTGCTCGGCAGGCACCAGCAGGCGGTCGTTCGAGTCGAGCTCGATAATGTTGCCTTCGGTGAGCTTGCGCAGCAATTCGCGATCCTCTCTGCGATAAGGATTCAGTCGCTCTTGGAGTTTCTCCACTTCCTCCCTGAAACTGGCATAAGTCCACAGCTCCAAACACTCGGCATAGACACTCTGGCGAATCACAAAACGACCGTCCTCCGTCTCCAACTGCCTTTTCAAGGCAATCGGGAACTTGAAGCGGCCGTTTGAATCGACCTTACAGTATTCTTTACCAAGTATTAACGCCATTTTGACCTACTTTTTTCAGGGTGTAAAAGTACGAAGAAAAATCCAATTTCTACCAAAAAAATCCTTTTTTTGTTTTTTTTAACCAATAATTGTTGTTCATAACCCATAACGCAACATTTCAAAAAAAGTTTCACTTTCCATAAAAATAATTGAAAAAAGTGCCGAACCGACCCCTTCGGGGTGAGGTCGTATGGCTGTTGAAAACTTTTCCCGGAACCGTTTTTCGCAGAAAACCGAAAAAAACAAAAAAAACGCCCCCTTCTCCTCCCTACCCAACACCCTTATACCCAGTATCCTCCAGCCACCCTCTTCTTCCTATCTCCTTACTAAAATTTAATCCCCGCATAATAAAAGATTTATCCTCGCGTTATTAAGTGTAACTGAGGTAAGAGTTAATCAGGTAAGACTGACTTGTGGATTAGTTGTATGTATTAGGAAATCACCTTTCAAGCATTAAGAAGAAGGAGACGCGATGGCAAAACAATACAATGGAATTCTAGGTCCTGTGGTGGGACGGTTGGGGCCCGTGGTGGGCTACCTGTGGCGAGGACGTCCTGTGTTTCGCGCCTATGTGGAGCATATACACTATCCGAACACCGTGCGGCAGCAGGCCGAGCGCGACTGGTTTGTCAACATGGTGCGCTTCGCCTCGACGGCGCGGTCGGCGCTGCTGGTGGGAATGCAACAGGCGTCGCTGCGCGAGTGCATGACGGAAGGCAACTATTTCGTGCTGAGGAACAAGCAGCATTTCCATACGGTGACGGAGGATTCCGCGGAGGCGTCACGTCGCATCGAGGTGGATTACGAGCGCCTGTCGCTGTCGGAAGGCCCTGTGGCGAGGGTCGTGGCGACGGGAGCCTCGGTCGACGCCGAGGGGACGCTGCATGTCGGCTGGCAACGCCACACGGGGCAGCACCGTGAGCGGGCCTGCGACCAAGTGTATTGTTATATCTATGACGTCGCCGAACGACGCGGCATGCTGGCGGCGCATGTGGAGCGGCGCGATGCAGGCCTGGCGCTGCTTCTGCCCGACCATTGGCAGCACCACGAGCTGCATTGCTACCTCTTCGCCGTCGACGACTACGGCAATGTGTCGGAAACGTCCTACATAACGCCAGCTTCAGCGGCTTCGGCCGATGGCACCGAGGGGGAAGAAAATGCAACAATAATAAAAATTTCCCCAGATAACGAAAAGTTTGTATCTTTGCAGCGTGAAACGCAAAGTGACATATCTGCTCTTCGCGTTGCTGGCAACAGCTTCGTTACACGCCCAGAATACGCCATCGTGCCCCGCGGTGACTAACAAAGGCAACGATTTCTGGTTCATGTTCCTGTACAACATGAACATCAACAATGGAACATGGGTCAGCCATCGACAAGTGATAGTTTCGGGCGACCAAAGTGCCTCCATTCACATCGATGGTCCTTCTGCCAATGAGAGTTTCAACCTTGCCGGCGGAAGCTATAATGACCAGCACGAATACGGTTCCAACCAATTGACTGTAGCCACTCCCTTTGCCGGAGGATTTCATCTTACTTCATCGGAAGACATTTACGCATACACACGAAATTATATCGAGGCCACGCATGATGTCGCCACCTTGCTGCCGACAACATCGCTGAAGACACGTTATATCGTTCAGGATTTCCCCTCACAACAATATGGAGGCGAAGTCGGGTTCGTTGCCACCGAGGACAACACCGTGCTCACAATGACGGTTCCCTGCAATATCAGCGGAACATCAATTACCACCGGCACCACACTGACTCCCACACTACAACAAGGAGAAGCCTACTTGCTGCTTGGCGTTGGCTCGCTTTCCGGTATGGAGGTCACCTCCAATGGCAAACCATTCGCCATGTTCCAAGGCGCATGGAATCCCTCGGTACCCGAGAACACCGGTGGCCGCGACCACATGTACGAGCAAGCGATTCCCGTCGAATACTGGGGCACCGACTTTATTGTTGTCGGGGCTTCAGCCCAATATGGAAACAATTGTATCCGCATCACCTCTTCCGAAAATGGTTGCACCGTCACTCTTGACGGAGTCACCCAAGGCACACTCAATGCAAGACAAACTCTTACTCTGACCAAACCTGCCTCCGGAGCCTACCATATCGTCACCACCAAGCCTGCTATGGTGGCGCTCTATCTTGGCAGCCAAACTGTCAGTGGCGGCGATCCCGCGTCGGTCATTATCCCACCCCTTGATTGCGGCATTTGCCAAAGCCACTTTGTGCTCCATAACACCAGCCAACTCAACACACATTATATCAACGTGGTTTGCGACACGGGATGTTGTGACGCACTAATGCTCGACGGGCATCCTTTCTCTGCCACCTCAACCATTATTGAAAACTACATCGTATTTCGGATACCCACGACTGCTGGTTATCACTTTCTTGAAAACAGTCAATGCCCGTTTGTGGCCTATGCCTATGGGGTAGGTTATTACGAGGGGTACGCTTTCCCTCTGGGGTTCAGGCTGGATGTGCCGATAGAAGACACTATTGACTACAGCGATACCGTTTGTCAAAACCATGCCTACAGCAACTACGGATTCTCCATCGACAGCCTATCGACGCAAACTGCGGGAACGATTGAACGATGGCGCTATCAGATTGTCGGTGACACCATGCACCACTACCACCTGACGCTCACCATACTTCCCGCATCGACAGGCGACACCACGGCATTACTCCTCCTTGGCGACACGCTGTTCTACTACGGAGACACGCTGACCACAGCAGGAACATTCACACATTATCTCACCGCCACCAACGGCTGCGACTCCATCGTCACCATACACCTCAACTTCACTGAGTACAGATTCATCGATACCGTCGCCTTCGTCGACACCGTTTGCCAGAATGAAGCCTACAACAATCACGGATTTGTCCTCGAAAGTTCCGAGACCCTAACCACCGGCACGCTGGAACGCTGGCGCAGCGATACCATTGGCGACACCTTGCGATACTGCCACCTGACGCTCTCCGTGCTTCCTTTGTCGAGCAGCGACACTACCGCCCACATCATTCTGGGTGACACGCTGTTCTACCAGGGCGACACGCTGACCATAGCCGGCGTCTATACATACCACTTCACCGCCGCCAACGGATGTGACTCGCTACTAACGCTCCATCTCCATTATGAAGCCCTTTCTCTCACGGCCAGCGCCGAGGGCATCTGTCCTGGCGAATCGGTAACCCTCACCGCCTCTGGCACACACTACGCCTGGTGGTCGGCCACGCCGCCCGACGCAGGGGTCGATGCGCAGCAGGGCTCGACGACCATCACCGTCAGCCCGATGCAAACCACCACTTACAGCCTCTGCGCCTACGACGGAGGCCCTGTGCTGGCTTTGGTCACCGTGGGTGTAGAGGCACCGCCGGAGCTGTGCGTGAGGCTGTCGCGACCGTTCATCGACTTCGACTTCCCCGTGGTCACCTTCACCGACTGCAGCGAGGGCCGCGCCCACTCGACATGGTCCTTCTCCGACGGCATCGTCATCGAAAACACGGCGGCACGGCGCCAGTTCCACCACCCGCTGCCCGACAGCGTGGAGGTGACGCTGCAAAGCTGCAACCGCTACAACTGCTGCTCCGACACGGCGTTCTACGTCAAGTCGCTCATCAGGTCGGTGTGGTTCCCCAACGTTTTCACCCCAGACGAGGAGACCAACAACCGCTTCGGCATCACCACGTCCTTTGAGATTGTCAAGTTCGAGCTCCATATCTATAACCGCCAAGGCCTGCTGGTGTATCACACCGAAGACCCTGCGGCTATGTGGGACGGCACTCGTGACGGGCGACCCTGTCCACAAGGGGCCTATGTCTACCACTGGCATGTGCGCGACGCCACTGATTATGTCAAGAATGGAACTGGCACCATCACCCTTATCCGCTAATACCATGAGACGCGCATTGTTCATCCTCGGCTTCCTGGCCCTGCTGACCAACATGGCGGCAGCACAGAGTCCCTATGCGATGACCAACATGGCGCGCGACTTCTGGGTGATGTTCCTTCCCAACACGGGCGGCACCCACCAGCTGCCCACCGACTCTTGCACCCTCATCGCCACCGGCCCCGAAGCGGCCGACATCACCATCGCCACCCTTGACGACAGCGTCACCATCCACCTCAACGCGGGTTCAATGGTAGAATATCTGTGCGGCACCAACGACGAGGTACGCAGCCGCGCCTATCACGTCACCTCCACTGCTGACATAGCCCTATACGCCCGTAACGCCATCCACTCCAGTCACGATGTGGCGATGATAATCCCCTTTCTATGCCTGGGAACCAAGTACATGGGGCAGTCGGCGGCGGCCACCTCGGGCGACACCGAGATGCTGGGCATCATAGCCACCGAGGACAGCACCATCGTGACCGTCCATCTGGTCACCCCTATGGGTACCCCTGCTGTGCCCGCCGACATCAACGCGCCATCCAACGGCCTGCTGGAGATACCGCTACAACGCGGCGAGGCTTATATCGTCAGTACCCAGACACACCGTACCTTTGGCGTCTTCTCGGGCATAGACATCACCTCCAACGGACGCCCCTTCGCCCTCTTCCAAGGCAACAGCGCTGCCCACGTGCCCACCGGCGACAACTACACAGGCAACCACCTCTTCGAGCAGGCCGTCCCCTACAGCCAATGGGGGCACGTGCACTTGGTCGGTGGCATAGGAGAACCGGACAGGTGCTACTTCCTCATGACCTCGGCCGACAACGACAACCGCATCTACTTCGGCACCCAAACTCCGCAAACCGGAGAGACTATGTCCCTGAACCGTGGTCGTTCGCAGACTTATGTCCAGGAGACCCATCACTATGGCGCAGTGTCTCACTACTCCATCGGCCGTCTGGGTATCACCATGTTGCTCAGCAGCTATGGCTCGAGCGGCTTCTGCGGCGGACCATCGTCGGTGATGATACCTTCGGTGGAGCACGGCGTGCAGGAGGCGTGGTTCACGGTGCAGGAATTCGACCCCTACCAGATGAACCGCCTCGTCGTCTTCTGCGACACAGCCCTCGTCCACGGCCTGCGACTCGATGGGGTTCCCATCAACGACAGCAGCTGGACAAACTTCCTGCGGGTACAGCCCTACCGCATGCCCGTCGGTCTCGGTCAGCACCGGTTGGAGATAGACAGCGGCACTTTTGTGGCTTTCGTCTACGGCCTGCGCAACGGACTCAGCAATAGTTTCGCCAACCCCGTGGGCATGGCCCTCGATCCCTATCCGCGCGACACTCTCTACCGTACCGACACCACCTGCCAGTATGAGGCCTACGGCTGGGGTCCATTCCAGTGGGTCGATGGCGGACTGGCAGACACGGGCACCTTCCATCTGGTGCGCAATGTATTCGCGCCTGACACCGTATACCGATACTATCTGACGCTCACCGTGCTGCCCGCCTACCGCAACGAAGAGCACCACGACTTGTTTCCCGGCGACACCGTCGTTGTCGAGGACACCGTACTCTCCACTCCCGGCACATACATCTTCCGTCACACGACAGCCGACGGGTGCGACTCGGTGCTGACCGTGGTACTAGACTACTGTACGGCGCCGGAGCCCAGCTTCAGCCTAAACCGTCCCTTCATTGACTTTGACTGGCCAGTGGTGACATTCACCGACTGTACCGAAGGCGAGCACAGCACCGTGTGGCGTTTCAGTGACGGACAGACCCTTACTAGCGCCAACGTGCGACGCCAGCTACACCATCCGTTACCCGACAGTCTGGATGTAACAATGACCGTCTGCACTCCCTTGGGCTGCTGTGCCGACACAGCTTTCTCGCTGCCTACGGTGGTGCGCTCGGTGTGGTTTCCCAACGTCTTCACGCCCGACAGAGAGCAGGACAACCGCTTCGGCGGCATAACGACCGTTGAGGCAACCGACTACCGTCTCGAAATATACAACCGTCGCGGCCAGTTAGTCTTCTGTGCCGACGATCCCTCCACGCTGTGGGACGGCACATACAACGGCCACCCCTGTCCCCAAGGGGCTTACCTCTACCGCTGGAGCCTGCGCGACGCTTATGACTTCCACCAGAGTGGCACTGGAACGGTGACGCTATTGCGTTAGTTTTTTTGTGGTTTCAAAATTTGTTTGTATATTTGCATTCTGTTTCACGACGGAATTATTAATATATAAAACAAATAAAACAATGAAAATTCGTACTTTAGTAATTGCGCTAGTGCTAGCGACTTTGATGCCCAGCGTGGCACGCGCCGACGAGGGCATGTGGCTTTTGTCCCTGATAGGGAAGAATTACGACGACATGCGTCGTGCCGGCTTCCAGCTGACGCCTGAGGACATTTACAGTGTCAACCAGAGCTGTCTGAAGGATGCCATCGTGGGTCTGGGCAACGCAGGCCAGCCTTTCTGGCATTTCTGCACAGGCGAGATTATCAGCAACAAAGGCCTGGTGAGCACCAACCACCACTGCGGCTACGGCAAGCTGCAGGAGCATTCGACCGTGGAGCACGACTACCTGCGTGACGGCTTCTGGGCCTACACCATGGAACAGGAGCTGCCGAACCCCGGCCTGACGGCTTCTATTCTGGTGAGGATGGAAGACGTGACGGCCAAAGTGATGGAGAGCATCACGGACGACATGAGCGAGAGCGACCGTTCGGCGGCGCTGCGCAAGGCCTGCAAGGAAATCGAAGAGAAGGCTGTGGAGGGCACCCAATACAACGCCCAGGTGAAGTCGATGTTCAACGGCAACCAGTTCTTCCTCTTCGTGCACATCATCTACCGCGACGTGCGTCTGGTGGGCGCTCCTCCCAGTTCGATGGGTAAGTTCGGTGGCGACACCGACAACTGGAGCTGGCCGCGTCACACCTGCGACTTCTCTATGTTCCGCATCTACACCGCTCCCGACGGTAGCCCTGCCGACTACAGCAAGGACAATGTGCCCCTGACGCCGAAACATCACCTGCCCGTGAGTGCCGGCGAGTTGAACGACGGCGACTTCGCCATGGTGATGGGCTTCCCCGGCACCACCGACCGCTTCCTGACCAGCTACGGCCTGGCCGAGACGATGGATGTCACCAACAAGCTGCGCTATGAAATCCGCACCGTGAAGATCAACATCCTGCGCGACGAGATGGCCGCCGACCAGGCCACCCGTATCAAATATGCCTCGAAATACGCCAGTTGCTCGAACTACTGGAAGTACAGCAACGAGCAGAACAAAGCCCTGCGCAACCTGAACACCCTGGGTGTGAAACAGCAGGTGGAGCAGGAGTATGCCGACTGGGCCCGCTTCCAGCGCAACCCGAAATACAACGATGCCCTGGGTCTGATACGCGAGGGTTATGCCAGCCGCCGCGATGCCAAGGAGGCTCAAATGTTCCTCTATGAAGGCATTCTCAGCGGTCCCGAAGCTCCGCTGTTCGCCGCCCAGATGAGTCGCGTCATCAAGAGCAGACTGACGGCCGACCAACCCGAGGAGAAGGGTGTCATGCAGAAAGTCAAGGGCATGCTGGGCAAGAAAGCCACTGGCGACCTCAGCGCCCTGCGTCCCAGTGTGGCCAACTTCTATAAAGACTATGACGAGCAGGTGGAACGTCGTCTGGCAGCAGCGCTCTTCGGCTATGTGTATGCCCACATCGATGCCGCCCAGTGCCCCGAGTTCCTGCTGAAAGCCCAGAAGAAGTACAAAGGCGACTGGGAGAAATATGTCGACAACCTGTACAGCAAGAGCATCTTCGCCAACCAAGAATCATTGGTCAAGTTCCTCGACAAGCCCATTGTCAAACAAGTGGACGACGACCCGCTGGTAAAGGCTGGCAACGAGGCGCTGGAGAAATACATCGCCCTGAACGAGTCTGTGCCCCGCCAGACACGTGAGAGCCTGCAGCGCGGCATCCGCAGCTTCACGGACGGTGTGCTGCAAATCAACGACGGCAAGAAACTCATGGCTCCCGACGCCAACTCGACCATCCGTCTCACCTATGGCAATGTGATGAGCTACGACCCCAAGGACGGCGTGAGCTACCACTACTACACCACCATGGACGGTATCCTCCAGAAAGAGGATCCCGAGAACGCCGAGTTCAACGTCCCTGCCCGTCTCAAAGAGCTCTACAAAGCCAAGAACTTTGGCTCCTATGCCAACCGCAAGGGTGAGATGCCCGCCTGTTTCATCACCAACAACGACATCACCGGCGGCAACAGCGGCTCGCCTGTCATCAACGGCAAGGGTGTGCTTATCGGCCTGGCCTTCGACGGCAACAGCGAGGCCATGAGCGGCGACATCGACTTCGAAGAGAACCTGCAACGCTGCATCTGTCTCGACAGCCGTTACATGCTCTGGGTCATCGACGTCTATGCCGGCGCCAGGAACCTCATTGAGGAGATGGATATTGTAAGATAAGGAGACTAAATGAAGCAACTCCAGCGACAGCAACTGCAGCAGAAACTCTCGCCTCAGCAGATACAACTGATGCGGCTGTTGCAGTTGCCTGTCACCGAGTTGGAGCAGGCCATCAAAGAAGAGCTGGAGAAGAACCCCCTGCTCGATGCCGAGATGCCCGAAGAACAGTCTTTGCCGGCAACCGACAACAACCTGTCGGACTGGGACTCGGCCGATGAAGAAGACTACGACTACCGCGAACATCTGGAGCACGACCCCAACACGGTGCACCGTGAGTTCGTGGTCAGCGACACCCTGTCGTTCACCGAGCGACTGCTCGACCAATTGTCCTTGCGGCCACTGACCGAGCGACAGCAAACCATCGCCACCGAGATTATCGGCACCCTCGACGATGCTGGCTACCTCAGCCGCGACCTAGCTTTGGTGGCCAACGACTTGGCTTTCCGCCAAGGTATTGAAGCCTCGAAAGACGAGATGGAGGAGGTGCTCCGCATTGTGCAGAGCCTCGACCCCCCGGGCATAGGCGCACGCAACCTCAGAGAGTGTCTGCTGTTGCAGTTGAAAAGGCTGGAGAGCCAGTCACAAGACACTGAACTCCGTACCGCCATGGCGATTGTCCGTGACCATTTCGACGACTTCGCCAGCCACCGTTACGAGCACATCTGCGACGCCATCGGCATCGACGAACCCCTATTCCAGAAAGCCTCCGACATCATCCGCCACCTCAATCCCAAACCCGGCGGCTCGTTGGACATCGACAACGACGGAGCCACGGCCATCATCCCCGACATCGTGCTCACACAACACGACGGACAGCTGCAATTCTACCTCAACGACAGCCACCTGCCCTTGTTGAGCATCAACGAATATTACACCGACATGCTGCGTGAGATGGAAGCTGAGAAAGGCGACCGTTCCACCATCCAGTTCCTACGCACCAAACAAGCCGACGCCCAAGGATTCATCGACCTGCTGCAACAACGGCACGACACCATCGTGCGTGTCATGCGCTACATCATCAAGCACCAGCGCCAGTTCCTGCTCAGCGGCAACCCCGACCATCTGGTGCCGCTGCGCCAGCGCGAGGTGGCCGAAGCCACAGGTCTGGACATCAGCACCGTGTCACGCATGGCCAACAGCAAATACTTGCAGACCGACTTCGGCACCATCCCTTTGAAAGATTGTTTCTCCAAAGGAATGGCCACCGACGACGGCGAGGAAGTGGCTATCGAGACCATCAAACAGCGCCTGCAGGAGGTGATTGAGAAAGAAGACAAGCGTGCTCCGCTGTCCGACGATGCGCTGGCCAAGATGCTCAACGAGCAAGGGCTGCCTCTGGCACGGCGCACCGTAGCCAAGTACCGCGAGCAGCTCGGCATCCCCGTGGCGCGTCTGCGGCGACTTATCGTGCTGTTGTTCCTATTGGCTGGCACCCACAGCCTCATGGCCCAGACCTCCTATTACGACTCCATCATCTCGCTGCGTCTGGAAGCCTCCCGACAGACCACGCCGACAGTCAGCGAGAAAAAAGCTCCTGCAACAGCCACACCCTCTGTCAGTCCCAAGAAGACCGAAAAGCCCACTCCTGCCACCGAACAGCCAACGCCTGACACCAAAGCCAACCCATCCATGGTGCCTATGTGGTACGAGACCTTTCCCCACAACCGCGTCAATCCTCTCGGCCGCACCAAGCTGGACATGCTGCCCGACGAGATAAACCTGCTGCTGGTACGCGATAGCGCCGACTTCTGCTTCCCCGTCAAAGGGCTGAAAAGTAGCGCCTACGGCTGGCGCTGGCACCGAGGGCACCATGGTGTCGACATAGCATTGCGCACCGGCGAGCCCATCCGTGCCGCTTTTGGCGGCACGGTACGCATAGCCTCCCGCATGGGCGGCTATGGCAATTGCATCGTTGTGCGCCACCTCAACGGGCTGGAGACGCTCTACGGCCATCTGTCGAAAATCAACGTGCACACAAACCAGCAGGTCAGCGCCGGCGAGGTGATAGGTCTCGGCGGCAGCAGCGGCAACTCCACAGGACCCCACCTGCACTTCGAATGCCGCTTCCTCTACCAGACTTTCGACCCCGAGTGGATTCTCGACTTCAAGAACTATGCCCTGCGCACCCGCCGCCTGCACCTCGACAAGAGCTACTTCGGCATCCGCCAACCCCGCAAGGGCGAGACCCTCGACTACAAAGCCGACGGCAGCATCATCCGCGAAGGCAAGAAACGTCCCAAGAACCAACCCACCGTTATCAACCCACAAGACTTTTGACAATATGAAAAAGACCAACCTTTCCGACTACGACCCAACGACAATCCCCGACGGTAAAGACTATACAATAGGTATTATTGCCGCTGAATGGAACCCTGAGGTGACCAACGCCATGTGCCAGGGTGCCATCGACACACTGGTGGAGCACGGCGTGAAAGAAGAGAACCTCACCGTTATCCGCGTCCCCGGCACCTTCGAGCTCACCACCGCCGCCGACCTGCTGTTGACACGCACCTTCGTCGATGCCGTCATTTGTATCGGCTGTGTCATTCAGGGAGAGACTCGCCACTTCGAGTTCATCTGCCAGGCCGTCTCGCAAGGCATCACCAACGTGGCCCTCAAGCATGGCAAACCTGTTATCTTCAGCGTCCTCACCTGCAACACTATGCAGCAGGCCCTCGACCGTGCTGGCGGCCGCCACGGCAACAAAGGCGTCGAAGGTGCTATCACCGCCCTCAAGATGGTGGCCCTCGACCGCGACATCAACTTTGAAATACCCTGCTAAATGAGAATAGTGTACTTCGGTACCCCCGACTTCGCCGTTGAAAGTCTCGACGCCATCATGCACTCCTCGCACGAGGTTGTGGCTGTCGTCACCGTTCCCGACCGGCAGGCAGGCCGCGGACAGACGGTGGTCTACAGTCCCGTGAAGCAGTATGCCCTCGACCACAACCTGCCCCTGCTGCAGCCCGAGAAACTCCGCGACGAGGCCTTCCTTGCCGCCCTGCAGGCCTATCAGGCCGACTGCTTCGTCGTGGTGGCCTTCCGTATGCTTCCCGAGGCGGTGTGGAACATGCCACCCCACGGCACTTTCAACCTCCACGCCTCGTTGCTGCCCCGCTACCGCGGCGCAGCGCCCATCAACTGGGCCATCATCAATGGCGAACAGGAGACCGGCGTCACCACCTTCCTCCTCAACCATCACATCGACGAGGGTGCCATCCTGTTGCAGGAGCGCACCCCCATCACACCCGACGACAACGCTGGCACACTGCACGACCGTCTGGCGACCATGGGTCGCAGTCTTGTGACACGCACCCTTGACGGCATCGCCGACGGCATCCTTATCCCTCAGCCCCAGCAGGGGCTCCCTTGTCCTGCACCCAAAATCTTCAAGGAAGACTGCCGCATTGACTTCAGCCGTCCTGGGCAGCAGGTCATCGACTTCATCCGCGGCCTCGCCCCCTACCCTGCCGCCACCATGACCCTCCGCTCACAGGAGGGCGACGAAGTGCCTTTCAAAGTATTTGATGCACACTTCCAAAAAGCCCCTGCAGCAACGAAAAACACGCTATTTTGTGACGGGAAAAGGGTGCTAAAAATCGGCGTAGCAGATGGATTTGTGGAGATTTTAAGCCTGCAAATGGCTGGAAAAAAGAAAAATAGCATCGAGGAATTCCTTCGTGGCAAAAATATAACTAACTGGTTATTAGTATGATTGAAATACACAAATAAAAAAAGTTAAAAAAATGTGAAAAAAAATTTGGTGCACATGAAAAAAAATTCTTACATTTGCAGCGTGAAATAAATCAGTTAATTAATAACCTTTTAAACAACATCATTATGAACAAAACTGAACTTGTTAACGCCATGGCCGCAAAGACCGGCATGACCAAAGTGGCTGCCAAAGCTGCCATGAACGCCTGCTTCGCCTCCATCCAGGAGAAGCTGAACAAAGGCGAGAAAGTGACCCTTATCGGCTTCGGCACCTTCAGCGTTGTCGAGCGTAAGGCCCGCACCGCCAAGAACCCGCAGACCGGCAAGCCCGTCAAAGTGCCCGCCAAGAAGGTCGCCAAGTTCAAAGCTGGCAGCAACCTCCTCGCCAAGAAGAAAACCGCCAAGAAGAAATAAGGTTTTCCTCACAGAATGAACAGAGAGCGGCTCCCATCGGAGCCGCTTTTCTTTTTCCCTGCACGACACCCAACAAGAGTTACAGTTAACTTCCTTTAACATATCATTGTTATCAATTCTAAAAAAAGTCGTATCTTTGCAACTCCATCGGAAGTCAACACAAATCATGTAGCTCCCGCGGAAACAAATAATATACAAGATGATAGCAGTGATTGGCAGTGGCAGCTGGGCTACTGCGATTGTTAAAATACTACTCGGAGACGAACACCTGACGCTGAACTGGTGGGTGCGCAACAGTGAGGTGCACGCCAGTCTGGCCGCCACAGGGCGGAATCCTCGTCACCTGACAGCATTGCAATTCGACACCACACGCATCAACGTCAGCACCGACCTGGCCGCCACGGTAGCTGCCAGCGACCTGCTGATACTGGCCGTCCCCTCGGTCTATCTCGCCGACACCCTCGCCCTGTTGCCCACCGAAGCTTACCGTGGCAAGCGCTTTGTCTCGGCCGTCAAGGGGTATATACCCCAGTGCCGACTGAGCGTGTCGCAATACTTGGAACAGCAGTTGTCGGTCGCGCCAGAGAACTGTTGCGTCGTCAGCGGTCCCAGCCACGCCGAGGAGGTCGCCGAAGGCAAAGACACCTTCCTCACCGTCGCCTCCGCCTCGCCTCTACTGGCCAACAATGTCTCCGCCCTGCTGGGTTGCAGCTACATACACACTTCCGCCAGCACCGATGTCACCGCCATCGAACTCTGCGGCATGGCCAAGAATGTCTACGCCATTGCAGCCGGCATGGCTGTCGGCCTGGGTTACGGCGACAACCTCGTTGCCGTGCTCACCACCGCCGCCGCCCACGAACTACAGGGTCTTATCCCCGAGACAACGATGGCCTTCCGCCTGCTGAGCGACCTGATAGTCACCTGCTTCTCACACCACAGTCGCAACCGCGCCCTTGGCATAGCCGTGGCGCAGGGCGTCAGCCCCGAAGAACATTTCCGTTCCACCGGCATGGTGGCCGAGGGCTACTACTCGGCAGCCGTCATGCACGACCTCGCAACCGACGACACCCCCATTGCGGATGCCGTATACGGCATCCTCTATCAAGGCGCTAATCCTGGGGAACATATCAAGCATCTCATTGACAACATCCTCTGATGGACTCTTTCGACGACATCCGTCCGTATCGCGACAGCGAGTTACCAGCAGCGTTGCGCCGCATTGCTGACTGGGACCTCTTCCCTCAAGCGATACGTTTCATCTACCCCAACGCCGACATCGGGGAGGAACGCGACAAACTGCTCTCTATCAAAACCATCTTCCAGTTCCAATCCACTTTCATGAACGATGCTATACGCCGCATCATTGCCACCACGACGACCTGCTTCACCCATTCGGGTCTCAAACACCTGCGTCGCGGCGTACCCTACCTCTTCGTCTCAAACCACCGCGACATCACGCTCGACGCCTTCCTGCTACAACACCTTCTGCTCGAGCACCGCGGCGAGACGTCGTACATCGTCTTCGGCAACAACCTGCTCTCACTGCCTGTCATGGAAGACCTTTTCCGCAGCAACAAACTGATACCCATGGCTCGTGGCGGCACGCCACGGGCTTTCTACAACAACCTGAGCCACCTCTCCAACTACCTCACCCACCTTATCACCGTCGAACGCCAGTCCGCCTGGATAGCACAAAACAACGGTCGTGCCAAAGACGGCCACGACGTCACGGCGGCAGCCATGATAAAGATGCTCACACTGAGCCATCCCGACAACCCTCTGCAAGCTTTGGCCGACCTTCATATCGTACCCCTCACCATCAGTTACGAGTGGGACCCCTGCGACCTGATGAAAGCCAACGAGCTGTACCATCTCCGCCATGGCGGCTATCAGAAAGCGCCACACGAGGATCTGAAGAGTGTGGCCACCGGCATCATCGGTCCCAAAGGCAAGGTGCATCTCACCATCGGCGCACCGCTTTCACAACGCGATCTGGTGCCGCCGCAAGGCGTCAACCTCTGTGACCATGTGGCCACAGTGCTCGACCGCAGCATTCAAGGGAACTACCGCCTGATGCCCACCAACCATGTAGCCTATAGTCTCTTGACAGGCCAAGAGCAACATGGACGCTATACCGAGCTCACACGCTCACAGTTCCTCCAACGCCTCGAGACGCTGCCCGAAGTCGAAATGAGACAAATAATGATTGAGACCTACGCGGCTCCCGTCATGGCCTGTCACCGTCAGCCGTCTCAAAGAAACGTTTCTCAAAGTTAAGCAGATAGACACGCTCTGTGGCGCGGGTGAACGCCGTGTAAAGCCACCGCAACCAATCGCGGTCCAGCGCCATGTCGGGTGGCAGAAAACCTTGGTCAATGATGACGGTACGCCACTGACCGCCTTGCGTCTTATGACAAGTCAGGGCATAGGAGAACTTAACCTGCAACGCATTATAGTAGGGATTCTGACGCAGTTCACGCAGTCTGTCGGCCTTGTGCGGCAGGTCGGCATAGTCCTCCATGACCGCCGTATACAGACGATCCTGCTCTTCCGATGTCAATGAAGGCGCCTCGCTGTAGAGCGTCGACAGCAGCAACTTGCAGTCGAGTGTAGGCTCGTCGGGATAGTCGACGAAGCGCACCGTGGCATCGGCGAAACGGAATCCATAGAGTTCTTGCACGTTGCGCACGCCGAGCACCTCCACGATGTCACCGTTGGCGATGAAGCCCACGCTGCTGTCGTTGTCGAGCCAGTAATAGTTGTTCTTCACCACCATCAGGTAGTCGCCCGCGTTGACCTCCTCCTCACGGAAGAGCACGCTGGCGCGAATACCCTGGTTGAACAGATTGGCCCGTTTGTTGCTTCGCGTGATGACGACGACATCCTCCAAGGCGTAGGAGTCGTATTCTCGGTAGAGCGCCTCCATCAGATCCTCACCCATAAGGGCCTTCACGTCAGGTGCCTCTGCAAACAGCGGCATACAAGCCTCGTCGCCACTCCCCAGCCGGGCAATCTGCCCCCGCAGGGCCGTAGCGTTGGTAAGAATACCCGACAGTTGCTGCTGACGCACCACCTCTGTAAGTTCACCCTCCAACACCGACAGGCCAAAGCTGGCCTGCAGGTAGCGGGTATCAAGGGCAGGGCTCTCGCTCTGCCCCACAGGGGGGAGCTGCGCCGTGTCGCCTATGAACATCAGGCGGCAATGGTTGCCATCATAGACATAATCCACCAGATCCTCCAAAAGGCCGTGCCGTGAGCCCGCGGGCTCCAGTCCTATCATCGACGCCTCGTCGACGATAAACAAAGTATAGGCATGCTTGTTGATGGCACGTACCGTGCGGATGGCTCCCGTGGCATCGGTAGCCGTCATATAAATCTTCTTGTGGATAGTGTAGGCCGGCCTGTGCGCGTAGCCGCTGATCACTTTGGCGGCACGACCCGTGGGTGCCAGCAGCACACAGTTGACACGCACCTGCGGCAACGTCTGTATCAAGGCCGACACCAGGGAGGTCTTACCCGTACCCGCATAGCCTCGCAACAGGAAAGCCGAGCGAGTGTCGCCGTCAAACAGGAAGCGTGACATAGCAACACACACTTCCCGCTGTCCCTCGGTGGGAGTATGCGGGAAGTGCGATAGAATGAGCTTGGTAACAGCCTGCTCAACGCCTGGCGTTGCCACGGCTTACTGCTGGTCGGCGGTGGGAGCGGCGATAGGACTGGCGGCCTGCACTGGGCTGGCGTCGCCAGTAGTCGTCACCTCCGTGTTGATGCCGTTATCGGCACTGTGGTGGGGTATAGAGATAGTAGCCGCGAGGCACAGCACCACCAGTATGGCGGCGAGCCACCACGTGGCTTTCTCGATAAAGTCGGCCGACTGACGGGCACCCAGCACTTGCGTAGGAGCCGAGAAGTTGGCGGCCAGACCGCCACCTTTCGAGTTCTGAACAAGAACCACCAGTGCCAGCAACACGCAGACTATGAGAATCAAAATAACAATAAAGGTGTACATCTTTCTATTTAATTATTAATTACTTATTACTATCCATTAGCGCTTTCAGGCGCTCAATTCGGGGTGCAAAAATACTACTTTTTTCGGGATTACGCGCCATTAAATTCTCATAAATGGCCAGCGCCTTGTCGTACTTGCCCTGTTTCTCCAGTATAACTGCAAGTGTCTCAGTACCTAACGAAACGTCTGCCGTCAGACTTTTTTTATCCCTTGTCTCTGCAGGCGTGGGCTCGCCGACAATGTTTTCCGTATCTTCCGACGTAGCAATCTGGAGAAAATTCGACAGAATGACACTTTTGGGGGCCGTCTTGAAGGAGACCTCTTGGAATGTATTGATTTCGTTTAGAATATCGAAACTCTGCGGTTCTTCTGTCTTCTGTCTGGCAGAAGCCAACAATGCACCGAGTCCCTGGGCGTCGCACATTGACAAGGCCACTGCACGCCGCTGCTCCTCGCTGTCGAAGCCAAAGGCATGGTCGGCCATCAATGCCATCACACCTACCACGGCCGAATACGGATACTTGGCCATCATGGCACGCAGCCATCCGCGGTCCTGCGAACTATAGCTCTTGCCGTGCGTCAAATGCTCGTTGAATCCTTTCTTATCCATTTCGCTTTCTTATTTACACCAATTTAACATCTTTTCACAGTGTCAATTGGATTTGCAAAGGTACAAATTATTTTTCAATTGGTGAAAAAAGAATTTATTTTGATTTCCTTCCTCTCTCAACAACAGCATCTTACATAATAATATTAACACCTGGGACGATTTTTTTACTGTCGTATTGAAAAAATTATGTACTTTTGCACTTCCAAATTTGACGGGAAACAACACCCCAAAACGCGTTAACAGAAACAAATAAAGCAACATACTATGAAGAGAACATTCCAACCTTCGACGAGAAAAAGAGTCAACAAGCACGGTTTCCGCAAGAGAATGTCTACCGCCAACGGTAGGAAAGTGCTGGCTGCCCGCCGCCGCAAAGGCCGCAAGAGACTGACCGTCTCTGACGAGCTCTAAAAAGCAACGGCATCAACGAACGAAAGAAGTACCGGAGGATACTTCTTTTTTTTTACTCAAACGTCCCCTTATGAGCCGTAGAAATAAACTCCTGCCCCTGCTGCAGCAGGTCACGATAGCTGACGCCGGCGCCGAAGGCATGGCCGTGGCGCGCGTCGACGGACTTGTGGTCTTCGTACCCTTTGTCGTCCCTGGCGACGTGGTCGACATCCAGCTGTACAAAAAAAAGAAGAACTATGCCGAAGGCCGCGCCGTGCATTTCCACACCTGGAGCCCTCTGCGCGTCGACCAGGCCTGCCCCCACTTCGGCACCTGTGGCGGATGCAAGTGGCAGACCATGAGTTACGCTGCCCAGTTGGAAGCCAAACAACGGCAGGTGCGCGACAACCTCGAGCGCCTCGGCGGTGTCGACTGCTCCCTCATGCAGTCCATCTGTGGCTCCGACAATATCTACTACTACCGTAACAAGCTGGAATTCACCTTCTCTTCACGCGCCTGGCGCACCCTTCCCGACGAAGAGCCCGCCCCGCACGGAGCCCTCGGCTTCCACATACCCCAGCTCTTCGACAAGGTGCTCCCCATTACCCGCTGCGTTCTCCAAGCCGACCCCAGCAATGACATCCGTCTCGCCGTGGCCGACTACGCCGTCGAGCACGACCTGAGTTACTACGACATCCGCAACCATACAGGCTTCCTCCGCAACCTCGTCATCCGCAATAGTTCCCTCGGCCACTGGATGGTCATCGTCATCATCGCCGAGGAGGACAGCGCCCGTCTCTTCCCGTTGCTCGACATGCTGCACGAGCGATTCCCTCAGATTACCTCGCTGCAATATATCGTCAATACCAAATTCAACGACTCTTACTCCGACCTCGACGTACACACCTACCTGGGCGACGACCATATTGAGGAGCAGATGACCACGCCCGACGGCCGCCAGCTGCACTTCATCATCAACCCCAAGTCGTTCTACCAGACCAACTCGCGTCAGGCGGAACGGCTCTACAGCCATGTGGCGCAACTTGCAGAACTTCAGTCCACCGACACACTCTACGACCTCTACACCGGCACCGGCACCATCGCCCTCTTCCTGGCGGCACAGGTCCGGCGGGTGGTCGGCATCGAGTATGTCGAAGAGGCCATCGCCGATGCACGCCGCAATGCCACCCTCAACGGCTTCGACAACACCGCCTTCTTTGCCGGCGACATGGCCCAGGTGCTCACACCCGAGTTCATCGAGGCCAACGGACGCCCCGACGTCGTCGTCACCGATCCGCCGCGCGCCGGCATGCACGAGAAAGTCGTCGAGCAACTCCTCGCCACGGCGCCGCGCAAAATCGTCTACGTCAGTTGCAACCCCGCCACCCAGGCCCGCGACTTACGTCTGCTTGCTGCACGCTACGACGTGCGACGTATCCAGCCCGTCGACATGTTCCCCCACACCCAGCACGTGGAGAACATCGCCGAACTCGTGCTGCGCGACTGACATCCATGTCATTCGAGCCTCCGCAACTTATTATTAAAAAGTCACAAAAAAGGAGGATTTTTTTATTTTTATTCGACAATTTAAAAAAAAGTCTTATCTTTGCATATTGTTCTCAGAGCCCCCCAAAGGTGTTTTTTGAGTGCAACAAACTAGTTGATAAGAATATAATTATATTGTATAAAATAATAAAAAAATAGATAAACATGATGAAAAAAGTGTTATTGACTTTGTTATTGGCCATGGTAAGTCTGCCGGCAGTCTTCGCCCAAGGGACCTTGGGATTCGAGCTGAAAATCGACAGCATATCTTCCTGCAACGCCTACACGTGGCCTCGCAACAATCAGCAGTACAGCCGTGACACTGTGGTGACTTACGTCAACGGAGACACTACTTATGTGCTCTATTTCGACAAAAAAGATTCGTACATCGACACCACCGAAGCCATTCCCCTGTTTGGCGAATGCAGCGTCACGTTGAACGGCACGACATGGACCACCGCCGGCTCGTTCCTGGACACCCTGACGGCCGTCAGCACCTGCGACAGCATAGTGAAGGTACAGGTCACGCTGGCCAACGTCGACACCGTCAAGACCGTGACGGTGTGCGGCAGCTACACAGCCCCCTGGAACCAGGTGTTCACCGAGAGCCGTGTGATTGACACTGTCATCACCAATAGTGAATGCACCTACCACAATGTCATTACACTTACCGTACATCCCGAGTACGTGAACCTCGACACCATCGAGGTGACGGCGGGCTGCAGCTATAAGTGGAACAACATGACGCTGACCGACACGTCGGTGTACACGAGAGGCTTCAAGACCGCCGTGGGACAGTGCGACAGTATCGTGCACATTCGTGTGACCTCTTTCAGCGGCGAGCAGTCTGACACCGTTGCCGTGGTGGCCTGTGATGCGTATAAACCCACTTGGAGAGACACCATCTTCACCTCCAACGTGTATGTGCACGACAGCACCTATGGCACCTACCTCTCCACCTCCGGCCCGGCGCCCTGCCTGCACCACGATGCCATTGATGTCACCATCGTAACCAGCGTCACCGATAGCGCCGACGCAGAGGTCATACCTATCAACGCCGGCTGCAGCTACACTTGGAACGGCACCGTCATCACCGACACCAACGTGCACTACCACCTCTACACCAGCACCATCGGCAACTGCGACAGTATGGTCGCCATTCAGGTTTCCTTCTCGGGCAACCATTATGACACCACCTTCGCCGCCTACTGCGGTGACGCCTACAATTGGAAGACCAGCTGCCCCTCGCTACCTCTGCCCGGTGCTGCCACCAACTACCGCTTCACCCGTGACACCGTCACCACTGTCGTCGTCAACGACACCGTCAACGGTTGCACCTCGTACTACACCCTCAGCCTCACCTTCTATTCCAAGAGCGACACTGTGAACCAGTACTACTGCGGCACATCGTACAACTACTCCTTCAAGCGTTATAACACCACTTCCAATATGTGGCAGAACGCCTCCACGACATTCACCACCGGTGGCTACCACAGCGTCAGCGCCGAGGGCGACACCCTCTTCTCTGTAGCCAGCGGTACCAACTGCAAGACCTACCGCACGCTAAACCTCAACCTGAACATTCCCGAGCAGCGCTACCGTGCCGACAGCATCGACACCGCCGTCTGCGAGCGCTTCCAGTTCAAGGCCGACCGCAAATATGGCCGCTGGATCAACCTCTCGGCACCCACCAACAACACCAATGAGGTGACTATCGACAGCAACTTCCGTTGGGAGGAGCACCACTCCAGCAACCAGGCCCGCTGCTACGACTCCATCGTGCATGTGAACCTGGTCATCCACCGCAACAGTATGATTGAGCGCACCGCCACGGTCTGCGACAGTTACACTTGGGAAGAGTTCGACGGCCGCACCTACACCGAGTCCGGCAGCTACCGCGACACCCTTGAGGAGACTACCGTTCACGGCTGCCTGCAGATTGGCCGCCTGACGCTGACCGTCAACAAGACCCCCGTCATCAACATTGAGGGCGAATGGATGCTGGAGCCCGGCGACAGCACCGTGCTGAGAGCCGTCCCGACGGCCACCAGCGACGCCATCTCCAAGTACACTTGGTACGTCGACGGCACCCAGACACAGTCCGGCGCCACGGCCGACAGCCTGGTGCTGAACAACGTGACTCACAACACCGAGGTGCACCTCGAGTCGAAGAGCGTCAAGAACTGCACCGCCCACAACTGGATTACCGTCACCTCCAACGTGGGTATCGACGAGGTCGAGACACTCCACGTGAACATCTATCCCAACCCTGCCAGCCGCTACCTCAACATCGAGAGTATCGAGGGCATGGCCGAGGTGGTGATTTACAACGCCCTGGGTCAACAGGTCGTCCGCCGTCATGTTGACGGCAACGCCGTGCAGCTCGACCTTGGCAACCTGACGAGCGGAACCTACACGCTGCAAATCGGCGGTGCCGACGGCAGCCTGACCACCCGCAAAATCATCGTCAACAAGTAATGAATAATCTTTTTCATGGTAAGAGCGTCTGGCACTTCGGTGTCGGACGCTTTTTTGCAGGCAGCCTGCTGCTGACACTCCTTCTCACGGGCTGCCGCAGCGACGCTCCCGTGCAACTGTACGGCGAGGCGCAGGGCACCTACTACAGCGTGCAATACTACGATGCGCAGCAGCGCAACCTGCAGCCGCAGGTTGACTCGCTGCTGGCGGCCTTCGACCAGAGCGCCTCACTGTGGGTCGACAGCTCGCTGCTGCGACGCCTCAATGCCGGTCTCACCGACAACCTCGACGACGTGCTCCGTTTCCTGCTTGACAGTTCACTCTATATCCATGACTACACCCAGGGCGCCTTCGACCCGCGCGTGGGACGTCTGGTGCAGGCTTGGGGCTTCAGCTTCCGCGAGCGCAGCGAGCCCGACAGCGCCATGCTGGCCGATATGCTGCGCGCCGCACACGGCGACATCGGCAGCAACGGAGAACGCTACCACCGGCAGTACGACGACACCGAACTCGACTTCAACGCCATCGCCCAAGGCTATGCCGCCGACCTCGTCGGGCAACTGCTCGACAGCTACGACATCCACGACTACCTCGTCGACATCGGAGGCGAAGTGGTGGCCAGAGGGACCAAAGCCCACGGCCAATCCTGGCGCGTGGGCATCGAGCGCCCTGCCGCCAGCGACACCAGCGCGCCGGTGGTGATGACGGCCATCGACCTGCGCGACGCCTCGGTGGTCACCTCGGGCAGCTACCGCAAATACTACGAGCGCGACGGCGTGCGCTACTCCCACACCATCGACCCCGCCACAGGACGTCCCGTACAGCACTCGCTGCTCAGCGTCTCGGTCGTCGAGCGCGAGGGCTGGCTGGCCGACGCCATGGCCACGGCCTACATGGTCATGGGGCTCGACAGCGCCCGCGCCTTCATCGCCGCCCACCACGACGGCCCCGGCACCGAGGCTGTGCTCTTCATCTACGACTCCTGCGGCACCCTAGCCTCTTATGCAACCCCCGTGTTTGAACAATTAATCATCAGATAACATGAAATCAATGACCGGCTACGCCAAGGTCCAGCGCGACCTTGGCGAGAAGAAAGTGAATATCGAAATCAAGACCCTCAACAGCAAGCAACTCGACCTCATCGTCAAGTTGCCAGCATCATTGCGTTCGCGCGAACTGGAGGTGCGCACCCTGCTGGGACGTCTGGAACGCGGCAAGGTGGAATGCACCGTCAGCGAGGAATCCGGCAGCACCTCGGGAGCCCTCAACGAAGAACTGCTCCGCGAGCGCTACCACACCCTGCAACACATCGCTGCCGACCTTGGCGCCGGCACGACATCTCTGTTCGACAAACTGATGACGATGCCCGACCTGTGGAACAACGCCCCCACCGAGCAGGAGCTCGACGACCGAGCCTGGGAAACCGTGGAGGGCGGCCTGCGCGAAGCCATCATGCTAGTCGACCAGTTCCGCCTCCATGAGGGCATCGTCCTCGAAAAGGACTTCCACAGCCATGTAGACCTCATCGAGCAGATGCTCCGCCAGATTCCCGCCTACGAAGCCGAACGCATCGACACCGCCAAGGAGCGCATCCGCCGCTGGATGGCCGAGGCCGACATCAAGGCCGTCGACGAGAACCGCTTCGAGCAGGAGCTCATCTACTACCTCGAGAAACTCGACATCACCGAGGAGAAGGTACGTCTGCAGAAGCACATCGACTACTTCCGCCAGACAATGGCCGACGAACCTTCCTGCGGCAAGAAACTGGGCTTCGTGGCGCAGGAGATGGGGCGCGAAATCAACACCACAGGCTCCAAGGCCAACCATGTGGAGATACAACGCCTGGTCGTCGTCATGAAGGACGAACTGGAGAAGATTAAAGAGCAGTTGGGAAACGTCCTCTAGGACATCCAGATAATCAGATTATCTAAAAAAAAAGAGAGCAGCCCGTGGGCTGCTCTCTTTTTGTATTGTGTCGGCTAGGATTAGCGGACGATGAGTTTCTCAACCTTGCTGAAGGCTTCATTGGTGACGCGCACGAAGTAGGCACCAGCGGGAACACCATTGAGGTTGATAACGCTCTCACCAGCGGTGATGTCAGCGCTGTAGACCACGCGGCCGCTCATATCGATGATGCTGCAGTTGGCCTTGCCGCTGAAGCCGGCGACATTGAGACGGACCTGGGCGGTGGCGGGGTTGGGAGCCAGGGTCAGGTTCACATTGTCCTCAATGTTGCGGATGCTCAGCGTCTCGGTGTGGCAGGAAGCGGTGATGGTGTGGTCGGCATTGACGCCGCGGAGAGAAATGGCATAGTAGTAACGCACGACGGCGGGCTGCCAAGGATCATCGTCGACGGGGGTGTGGCCCGGCCAGTAGAAGATGTAGGGAACCTTGGTCACCATGTTCTCATCGTCGAGGTCGATGGCGACACCGTCGAGATAGATAGCGTCGATAACCTTGTTGAAGGCGAAGCCGTCGGTGGTATCGATGTAGTAGTTCTTGTTATCATCCTGATACGACATTTCGTCCTCAGGACCGGGGATGACGTAGTAGGTGTTGCCCGAACCCTGGACAAGGCTGTCAGTCGTACCGCAGCCATTGGAGCCGTCGTTGTAAATCCAGTACTCGCCTTCGGTCGTGCCGCAGTCGAGGTAGATGCCGTAGTTGCGGATCGTCATTCTGGGTCCGACGATGAGGCGGATCATAGGATAGGTAGTGATGTTCCAGCCGCTGACGGTGTGGCGCGAGGTATCGCTGCGGGCACCCTGGAGGGGATCGTAGCAATAGGCGTCATAAACCTTGTTGGCGGGAGTGAGCTGGTTGTAGAAATCTTCCAACTCCTCGACTCTGGAATAGGAGGTGTAGTCGTTGGTACCGTCACCGCTCTTGAAGCTATAGGCAGTGCTGGCCACAGCGAAGTCGCCGCCACCACCGTTCTCATAACCCAGCAGGAAGCTCACATTGGGCTCGAGGGCGGGCTGGTCGGGGAGGAGGATGTTGTAGCAGTAGTAGTTACCGCTCTCAGTGGTGTTGTAGCCAATAAGCTCGGCAGCATCGGCGGGGGCGCTGGTGCCGTCAATCTGGTAGTAAGAACCAGTTAAGCCAGAGGCACTATACCAACGCCATGTGGTGTCACCATCTTCCATAATATATTTGTAGATGAGGGGAGCGATGGTGGAGCCAGCCACGCGGGCGGAGGTCAGCTTGGTGGAGGTGACATACTCGATACCACGGATAACCCAAGGATTGCCATCGGCGTCGGTCGGGATGACACTGGGAGTGTTGTAACGGGTCAGGACCTCATAGGTCTGCTCATACTGGTGACCGCAGTCGCTCGTGACATAACCGGCGTCATCGGACGGGGTGGTGGGGTCGTCATCGGAGAAACCATAGGCGAACTCACGACCACCGGGGATGATACCGTTATCGTTGGCCCAACGGTAGCCGGGGATAGTGCGGCCGACGGTGGAGTCGACATCCATGTCCTCGGAAACGGTGTAGGTCATAAGCTCGAGGGTGTCGTTCAAGCCATTGCCGTTGTTGGCGATGACGCTGAACTGATGCTTACCGGGCTGGGTGGTGGGCAGGCTGCGACGGCCATAGTTAAGGGCAGCCAACTGAGCGTCGGTCTTGCCATAGTGGCTGTAATACTCGGGGAAAGCATGATAGCCGCAGTAGTCGCCGAAGCCGACACCCGACATCATGAAGCCGCTCTCGTCGATGTCGAAGACATAGTCAGCGGTGGGGTCGCCAGCAGGGAGACCAGGCTCGTTGACGCTGAAGACCTCGCTCCAAGCACCACCTTCATAGTTGTGGTGGATGGCCAGGGTGTTGCCATAGAGGCTGTCAACACTGGTGTTGCGGGCAAAGACGGTGTAGGAGACAGGGATTTGGAAGCCCTGGGGCAGGGTGCCATAGAAACCGTTGATGAGACCTTCGCTGTTGAAGCTCCAACGGGCGGGAGTGGTAACGGGGAGAATCTTCACCTCGTCGATGGCCCAGCCGTAGCCGTACCAGTTACCGCCGCTGGCATACAGACGGAAGCGAATCTTGAGGGAGTCCTGAGCCACGACAGTAGCGGGCAGGGTGGCGACCATGGCGGCAGGGGCAGTACCACCCACGCTGACGTCGACACCGGTGACGTTCACCTCGAAGGAGAACCAGTTGCCATTCAGCATATAGTCGAGGTAGCACTCATCGTAGTATTTACGATAGTACTGACGCCAGGTCACGTCGACAAGGATAACCGAAGGATTCAGGTTCGCAGCGGGCAATGCGAAATAGGTGTTGATGGAGTTGTTGCTGGGAGCATCGTCCTCACCGAGGCTGAGCAGCATGAAGCCGTTGTCGTTCTCAATGCCGTTACGGACACCCATGTAGGCATTCAGAGTTGCCAAAGGCATGTATTGCAGGAAGCCAGGGAATCTGGAGATGAAAGCAGCGGTGTCGTGGGTCGTGGCGCTGTCGGCGATACGTTGCCATTTGAGGTGCCAGTCCTGACGGTTGTGGGCGGCGGCGGCAGCGACAGCCTGACCGTCGATGGTGTCGCCAGTGGCCACGGTACCGATGGTAACGGTCTCAGCGGGAGCGAACTGATAGTAACCCAGCGGGGTCACATCGTCCTTGGTGAAGATGGAAGCCTTGTAGTCCACGGGATTGTCCGTAACTACAATCTTTTCTTGGATGGCGCGGTTGGGGTTACCCAACTTGGGAGCCACCTTGTTGGTCTGAGCCATGGCGAAGGTGCAGCACATAGCCAAACCCAAAACGAATAATACTTTTTTCATTCTGTTTGAATTTTGATGTTGAACAATATTTCCTTTACAAATTTTTTCTACCTTATTCACTCTCAATCCATTGAACGCACTTGGACATTTCAATGGCTTACACTTTCACATTGCAAAGATACACATTTTTTTTGACACGGCAAAAAAAAGTGCATTTTTAGGAATGTTTAACGCAGTCGACGCCCCCTTTCAGAAGATTAATTCCGTGACACACACAATAAAAAGCAGGAAACAATGTTATAAGGGCATGAGTGTTACCAGAAGCATACGTGTGATACTGGGCTGTATGGCACTGACGGCCCTGTGCGGCTGTGCGGCGCACCAGAAGGCCGCCATGCCGCAGGGGGCTGAGCGCTACCGTCGTGCGGCCATCCACGAAGTGAGCGAGGAACAGTTGAAAGCCGACGGACGGCTGATTGACGCCGTGGCGCTGCAGGAGACCGACCACCTGGACGAGGCGCTGGAGGCCTACGCACAGCTGACGCACGACGACCCGTCGATGGCGGTGGCATGGTACGAGCAAGGCCAGTTGCTGCAACGCCGCGGCTGGAGCGACAGCGCCCTGCATTGCATCCAGCGCGCCGTGGCGCTGCAAGGCGACAACGTGTGGTACCTACTGGCGTTGGCACAAAGCCAGGAGATGGCAGGGGATGCACCCGGCGCCGTGGCGACGCTGAACCGCGTGGAAGCCCTGAAAGGCGTCAACGAAAGCCTGTCACTGCACAAGCAGCGCCTGTGGGAAGCCGCCGGACAGCACGACAAGGCGCTGAAAGAGATGGAGTCCCTGGCCGACGCCATGCCCCAGGAGCCCCGCTACCAGGCCATCCTGGCGGAGATGAACATGCAGCGCAAGAACTACCGCAAGGCAAAACTATACTACGACCGCATCCTGGCCGCAGCGCCGGACAACGAATACATACACCTCCAACTGGCGGAATACTACAAGCAGACAGGCCGCAAAGCCGAGGCCGACAGCGAGATGGTGCTGGCCTTCGCCAACCCCCGCCTGGAGGCCGCCACGAAGCTGCAACTGCTGACGTCGTTCTACACCGAGGAGGAGTTCTACGGCAGCCGCCGCGAGGTGTGCTTCCGCCTCATGGAGACGGCGATGCGCCAAAGCGACGACCCGTCGGAGTATGCCATCTTCTACGGCGACATGCTGATGCGCCAGAGACGCTACGACGAGGCGGCGACACAGCTCGTCATGGGGCTGCAGCACGACAGCTCCCGCTACGAGGTGTGGGAGGCGCTGCTGATATGCCTTGGCGAAGTGCCGGCGCGTGAGGAGGAGCTGGGCGACTACGCCCGCCGTGCCGAGCGCCTGTTCCCCATGCACACACTCCCGCACTACACCGTGGCCGTTTACGCACGGCGCCACAGCCGCTGCGACGAGGCCATCGAGGCGCTGGAGAAAGCCGTGCGGTGGGGCTTCAACAAAGGCTACCTGGAGGCCGAGACCTACACCCTGCTGGCGGAGTGCCTGCATCTCGAAGGACGCGACAACGAGGCGCTGCGCTGCGCCGAACACGCCCTGCAACTGACCCCCAAGAACGGCACCCTCCGCCTGCTGGTCGACGAAATCAAAAGGAAACAATGAACAGAACCAAGATAGTGTTGATAATGACGGCGCTGCTGCTGACGGGATGCCACACCTCCCGCAAAGCCACCACGGTACCCGAAACGACGGTCGCCCCAGCGCCCGAGGTTGAGACACCGGTGCCACAGCGCACCTACACGGCGATGAATTTCGTCGGCGAGGTGGAAGGCATCAGCGTGAGCGGCCAACTGCGCATAGCCGAAGACAGCATCATGTGGGTGTCGGTGAGCAAGCTCATCGAGGTGGGTCGCGCCATGTGCACGCACGACTCGTTGTGGCTCCGCGCCCCCTTGCTGGGCCACGACGACGCCATGGACTACGCCACGTTACAACGCCTGACAGGCGTGACGGTGACATACGACGAGATGCAGCAGATAGCCCTGGCGCCCGACGCCGAGGAGCGCATCGCACTGCTGGCACAGCGGCTGGGCTTCAACGCCAAGGTGCGCATCACCCAGCGCCGCACGATGGACCATCTGACATTCCCCTACACCAAACCCACAAAGCCATGAAAAGACTGCTATTGTTATTCGCCCTGCTGCCCCTGACACTGCAGGCACAGGACAGCGCCGAAGTTATCGTGAACCGCTATCTGCGCATGCTGAACTACGAGGAACTGCCGCAGGACAGCACGCTGGTGATGGAGACCACCATATCGTTCCACGGCAGCAACGACACCTTCACCTTGCGGCGTTGGTTCACGCCGCCGACGATGATGCGCGTCGAAGTGTGGCGCGGCAACAACCAGACCGACGGCTACTGCACCAACGGCGGCGACCGGCATCGCGAATACGTAAGCCGTGCAGGCTGGTGGAGGGACATGGAACACAGCCTCTTCCACGAGAAGATTGCCGCCTACGACTTCCGCGGGCCGCTGTACAACTGGCAGATGTTCGGCACCCAGCTCACCTACAAGGGCGTCGTGATGGCCAAAGGACAACGCCTGCAGGTGGTGCGCGCCGAACAAAGAAATAACTACACCCGCTACTTCTTCTTTGATGAGCAGAGCGGCCTGCTCGTGCTGATGCAGGAGAAAGACGAGACTCCCGTCAACAACATGAACGACCAAGTGCTCAAGCAGGTGCACACACAGCCCATCGAGTACAAGGTCGTCCATGAATACCTGCCCATGGGCAAGAGCCTGATAGCGTCGCAGGAGAGCTTCATGCGCGAAGGCCTGCTGACCATCATGGAGACCAAGGCGCGCTTCATACCGCGCGACAACCTAATATTCAACAAGGACTGATGGGCATCTTCGACAACCCCGACGAATACTTTATGCGCGAGGCGCTGCGCGAAGCGCGTGCCGCGGCGGAGGAGGACGAGGTCCCCATCGGCGCCGTCGTCGTCAGCGGCGACCGCGTGATAGCCCGCACCCACAACCAGACGGAGCTGCTGCACGACGTCACGGCACATGCCGAGATGCTGGCTCTGACGGCCGCCGAGGAAGCACTGGGTGCCAAATACTTGAACGACTGCACGCTGTATGTCACCGTAGAGCCATGTCCCATGTGCGCCGGAGCGCTGGGCTGGGCCCAGGTGGCCCGCATCGTCTATGGCGCCGACGACCCCAAGCGGGGCTACCGACGACTGACAGGCCCCCTGCTGCACCCCAAGACCGAGGTGACCGCCAGCGTGCTGAAAGAAGATTGCGCCGCACTGATGAAAGAATTTTTCAAAAAGAAAAGATAACGACCTTAAGGACCCTAAAGACCTTAAGGACCTTAAAGACCTTAAAAAAACACAACAATATGAAACCTACACTATTAGTTCTGGCTGCCGGCATGGGCAGTCGCTACGGCGGACTGAAACAGATGGACGGCGTAGGCCCCCACGGTGAGATTATCCTCGACTACAGCGTCATGGATGCCATCCGTGCCGGCTTCGGCAAGGTGGTCTTCGTCATCCGCAGCTCGTTTGCCGAGCAGTTCAAGGAGCGTATCAACGCCGAGCACTACGGCAACCGCATTGCCGTGGAGTATGTCTACCAGGAGCTCGACAAACTGCCGGCAGGCTTCACCGTCCCTGAAGGTCGCGAGAAACCCTGGGGCACCAACCACGCCATCCTCATGGCCAAGGAGGTCATCCACGAGCCCTTCGCCATCATCAACGCCGACGACTTCTACGGCCGCGACGCCTTCGAGGTGATGGCGCGCCACCTGGAGACCCTCGGCAACGCCGAAGGGAAATACTGCATGGTGGGCTATCGCCTGGAGAACACGCTGAGCGAGAACGGCACGGTGAGCCGCGGCGTCTGCGAGACTGACGCCAACGGACTGCTGATGGGCATGACCGAGCGTACCGCTATCGGTCGCACCGAGAACGGCATCGAATACAAGGATGCCGACGGTTCGATGTACCCTCTGGCTGCCGACGCTACCGTCAGCATGAACCTCTTCGGATTCACACCCGACTACTTCGGCAAAAGCGAGAAACTATTTGTCGACTTCCTCAAGGAGCACGGCCAGGAGTTGAAGAGCGAATACTACATCCCCTTCGCCGTCAACACCTTCATCCACAACGGCACCGCTACCATGACAGTGCTGAAGACCACGGCCCAGTGGTTCGGCGTGACCTACAAGGAAGACCGCCCCATGGTCGTCGCCCGTCTGAAAGCCCTCCATGACCAGGGAGTGTATTGATTTTGTACGTGAGCATCTTCACGACGATACCGCGCGGCTGCTGTTGAGTGCCGCGCGGTATCCTGCTATCGACATGCCGCTGGCCGTCAACCAGATTGAAGGCCTGCGGATGGCCGGGGAGAAGTGGCCGACACTGATGGACAACGAGGAATACCTCTTCCCGCCGCGCCTCAACCGCGAGCAGGCCTCTTCGGAGGTCACAGCACATTACAAAGCCTCACTCATCGCCCATCACTCCATCGCCGACCTCACCGGCGGCATGGGCGTCGACACCCTGGCCTTCGCCAAGGAGGCAACTCATGTGGACTATGTGGAGCGCGACGCTGCCCTCTGCAGCCTCATGGAGCACAACTGCCGCGCCCTCGGCGTCAGCAATGTCAGCGTGCACTGCGCCGACAGTATGGCCTGGCTCGCCACACAGGAGCCTTACGACCTAATCTACCTCGACCCTGCGCGGCGCTCAGCCTCCGGCCGCAAGGTCTCCGCCTTCGAGGATTGCACGCCCGACCTCCTGCAGCACCTCGACCTGCTACGCAGCAAGGCGCGACGCCTGCTGGTCAAGGCCTCGCCCATGATAGACCTCCGCCGCGCCACGGAACAGCTCGGGGCCGTCAGCGAGGTGCATATCATCGCCGTGAAAGGCGAGTGCAAAGAGGTGCTCTTCCTCTGCGAAAGCACGCACGACGGGCAAGCCGTCGTGCACTGCACCGACCTTAAGGACCTTAAAGACTTTAAGGACCTTAAGGTCTTTTCTTTTACAATATCCGAAGAGCAGACCGCAGCAGCCCTATACAGCGACGCTGTCGGCCGTTACCTCTACGACCCCCATGCCGCCCTGCGCAAGGGCGGCTGCTTCCGCCTGCTCAGCCAGCGCTACGGGCTGCCACTGCTGGCTTCCAACACGCACCTCTACACCTCCCCCACCCTGCTGCCCGACTTCCCGGGGCGCATCTTCGAGGTGCTGCAGGAGGTTCCCCTCAACCGCAAGGCCGTCAAGGCCGCGCTGCCCGACGGCAAGGCCCATGTGGTGGTGCGCAACTTCCCCGAGGAGGCCGCCGTCCTGCAACGTCAGCTGGGCCTCAAAGAGGGCGGCGACCTCTTCCTCATCGCCGCCACCGTCGGCACCCGCCGCACCGCCCTCCTTTGCAGACAAGCATAAAAGTGAAGGGGTCCAGCGGTGCAGGCCAGACCCCTTCGGGTGAAATATGTTGTGCTTGCTAGTTTTCCTTAGCTACACTTACTCCATCCACACTGGGGACAGCTCTTGCAGCCGCCCGTGTAGATGAGCTTGCTGCCACAGTCGGGACAGACCTCGCCGGTCTCGGTGCCGTCCTTGATATAGCGCTTCAGGGCACGGGCGACACCATTACTCCAAGTGGTGATACTGTCGGTGTCGAAAGTGAGCTTACCGATGAGCTCCACCACGTTGGGGATGGGCATGCCATGGCGCAAGATGCCGGAGATGAGCTTGGCATAGTTCCAGTACTCCTTGCGGAACATGCGCGAGAGACCCTCGATGGTGGTATGATAGCCGTCGGGGTCGGTGAACTGGAAGTCGTAGCGGGCGTGCTCCTGGCCTTTCTCCTTGACGCGGATGACCCAGCCCCTCTCCACACTCTTGGGCAGCAGGAAGCTTTCGGCGCGGCCGGTGAATATCTCATAGGGACGGCCTTCGTACATGCCGACGACGGCAATCCAGTCCTCCTTCTCGTTCTTGAAGCGCACTACCTCGGCCTCCAGTTTCTTGGGGCGCTTGGGTGCCTTGCTCTCGCCGAAGCAGGGGTTCTCCTTCTTCTCGCCGCTGTTGCTCACCAGCACGCCGGTGCGCGAGCCGTCGCGGTAGATGGTGCAGCCCTTGCAGCCGCTCTCCCACGCGGTCTCGTAAATCTTGCTGACGACCTCCTTGGTGGTCTCCTTGGGGATATTGACAGTGACGGAGATACTGTGGTCCACCCACTTCTGGATGGCGCCCTGCATCTTCACCTTGGCCACCCAGTCGATGTCGGCGCTGGTAGCGTGGAAATAGGGACTCTTCTCGATAACCTTCTGCAGGGCAGCATCGTCCATGGTCATCACCTCGTCGACATTGTAGCCGTTGACACAGGCCCAGTCGAGGAACTTAGGATGGAACACGTTGTACTCCTCGAAGAAGTCGCCGTTCTCGTCCTTGATGATGGTCTGCTTGCTATTGTCCTTGTCGTTGGGGTTGATTTTCTTGCGGCGCTTGTAGCTCACCAGGAACACGGGCTCGATGCCCGAGGTGGTCTGGGTGCAGATGCTGACGGTACCCGTGGGGGCGATGGTCAGCAGGGCGATGTTGCGGCGGCCGTACTTGGTCATCTCCTTGTACAACTCGGGGTCGGCCTCGGCGATACGCTTGATGATAGGGTTGTTCTCCTCGCGCTTGGCGTTGTAGATGGGGAAGCATCCGCGCTCACGGGCCATGGTGACGCTGGAGCGGTAGGCCGCGCAGCAGAGCGTCTGCTGCACCTTGACGGCGAAGGCGGTGGCCTCCTCGGTGCCGTACTGCAGCCCCATGGCGGCCAGCATGTCGCCTTCGGCGGTGATGCCGAAGCCACTGCGGCGGCCTTCGAGGCACTTCATCTTGATGTTGAGCCACAGGTTGTGCTCCACCTGCTTGATTTCCTCGCTCTCGGGGTCGCTCTCAATCTTCTTCAGTATCTGGTCCACCTTCTCGAGTTCCAGGTCGATGAGGTCGTCCATCAGGCGCTGCCCCTTGGTGACATGCTCACGGAAGAGGTCGAAGTTGAAGCTGGCCTCCTTGGTGAAGGGCTTATCCACATAGGAATAGAGGTTGATGGCCTGCAGACGGCAGCTGTCATAGGGACACAGGGGTATCTCGCCGCAGGGGTTGGTGCTGACGGTGCGGTAGCCGTAGTCGGCATAGCAGTCGGGCACACTCTCGCGGATGATAGTGTCCCAGTAGAGCACGCCGGGTTCGGCGCTGGACCACGCGTTGGCGATAATCTTGTTCCACAGGGCGCGGGCGTCGATAGTCTTGGTATAGATAGGATTGGGCGAGTCGATGGGGTACTGCTGCACGAAAGGCTTGCCCTCCATGGCGCAGCGCATGAACTCGTCGGTAATCTTCACCGACACGTTGGCGCCGGTAATCTTGCCCTGCTCCAGCTTGGCGTCGATGAAACTCTCCGAGTCGGGGTGTTTGATACTGATACTCAGCATCAGGGCGCCACGGCGGCCGCCCTGCGCCACCTCGCGGGTGGTGTTGCTGTAGCGTTCCATGAAAGGCACGATGCCTGTCGAGGTGAGCGCCGCGTTCTTCACGGGGCTGCCGCCGGGACGTATGTGGCTCAAGTCGTGGCCCACGCCGCCACGGCGTTTCATCAGCTGCACCTGTTCCTGGTCGATCTTCATGATACCGCCGTAGGAGTCGCTGTTGCCGCTGTTGCCGATAACGAAACAGTTGGAGAGCGACACCACTTGGAAATTGTTGCCGATACCGCTCATGGGGCTGCCCTGCGGCACGATATACTTGAAGTCCTTGAGCAGCTGGTATATCTCCTCCTCGCCCAACGGGTTGGGGTACTTGCGCTCGATGCGTGCATACTCACGTGCCAGACGGCGGTGCATCATATCGGGATTGAGCTCATAGATATGGTCATCGTCACGGAGGGCATACTTGTTCATCCAGACATTGGCCGCCAGCTCGTCGCCGTGGAAATACTCCACCGACGATTTCATGATTTCCTCGGGCGTGTACTGTTTCACCTCGCGGGGCTGCTCCAGGGGTTCGGTTTCAGAAAAAAGGTCGCCTTGCATGGCACAAATCTTTTAATTATTTGTCTATACTACAATTGTTTAAACAAAACCAACGGTCTTCCGTTCTGTTTGCTAAAATAGACAGAAAAAGGCTACCCTCGGCAAATAGTTATCAACAAAAAGTGCACCGCCCGCGGCAACTCTTTGACCTGCCAAGGTGTTCTTCGGTTGATAACTGCCCGACGGATGCCTTGACTAAAATTCCTGTTTTGCCCCTCATTATTTATGTCTTTCTAAAGTATTTCTTTGGTATTTCTTTGCTTTTTTCCAAAGAAATACCAAAGAAATGATTATAATCAGTTGAAATAATCCTTTGTCTTAATATACGTTATAACGGTTAATAACTATTTTTTCATTTTAGGGAAAATATGTATATTTTTGCACTTTGATTTCCATATAGTATATCACCTCTAATAGCTATATTGTGAGCGACTTATTGTCACAACTAAATGAACCGCAGCGCGAGGCGGCGGAGTGCACCGAAGGGCCGGTGATGATCATCGCCGGCGCCGGCAGCGGCAAGACGCGCACGCTGACCTACCGCATAGCCCACCTCGTGGAGCAGGGCGTGGACCCCTTCCACATCCTGGCGCTGACCTTCACCAACAAGGCCGCCGGCGAGATGAAGGATCGTATCATCAAACTGGTGGGCTCCGAGGCACGCAATATCTGGATGGGCACCTTCCACTCGGTCTTCGCCCGCCTGCTGCGCAGCGACGGCAACAAGCTGGGCTACACCAACAGCTTCACCATCTACGACACCGACGACACCAAGGCAGCCATCAAGCAGGTTGTCAAACAACTGAACCTCGACCCCAAGGCCTACAAGCCCAGTTATGTGGCCAGCCGCATCTCCATGGCCAAGAGCAACCTGCTCGGTCCCAAGGACTACATGGAGAACCCCGAAATCTACCAGACCGACATCGACGCCAAACGCCCCGCCATCGGACAGATATACCAGATGTACGACCAACGGTTGCACAACTCGAACGCCATGGACTTCGACGACCTGCTGTTCAACATGAACATCCTGCTGCGCGACTTCCCCGATGTGCTGCTGAAGTACCAACAGCGCTTCCAATACATCATGGTCGACGAGTACCAGGACACCAACTACGCCCAATACCTGATTGTCAAGAAACTGGCTGCCCGCCACCAGAATATCTGCGTGGTGGGCGACGACGCCCAGAGCATCTACGCCTTCCGCGGCGCCAACATACAGAATATCTTCAACTTCAAGCGCGACTATCCGCAGATGCAGCTTTTCAAGCTGGAGCAGAACTACCGTTCGACGAAGAACATTGTGCAGGCGGCCAACAGCATTATCGGGCACAACCGCGACCAGATAGAGAAGGAGCTGTGGAGCGACAACGCCGTGGGCGGCAAGATACACCTGATGCGCTGTGCCGACGAGAAAGACGAGGGCACGCGCGTGGCCGACGCCATACAGAATGCCCGTCTGGGCGACGACGCCGACTACCGCGATTTCGCGGTGCTCTACCGCCAGAACTCACTGTCGCGAGCCGTCGAGGACGCCCTGCGCAAGATGAATATTCCCTACCGCATCTACCAGGGTATCAGTTTCTACGGCCGCCGCGAGGTAAAGGACGCCCTCAGCTATATGCGTCTGGCCGTCAACCCCCACGACGACGAGAGCCTGGTCCGCGTCATCAACTACCCTGCCCGTGGCATAGGCCAGACCTCCATGGATAAGATTCGCGTGGCGGCCGCCGACAACGACATCAGCATCTGGACTGTGCTGGAGAATATACAGGATTTCGGTCTTGGACTCAACAGCGGTATCGTACAGCGCATCACTGACTTCGTTTTCCTCATCAAGCGCTTCGGGGCGCAGGTGCCCACGGTCGACGCTTTCACGCTGGCCAAACAAATAATCTATGCCAGCGGCATCGTTAAAGCCCTACAAGAAGAGGACGACCCAGAGAATACTGATCGCATCAACAATATTGAAGAGCTGCTCAACGGCGTGCAGGAGTTTTGCGAAGAAGCAGAAAGCCTCTCCCCCCACCCCCCTCTCCTAGAAGGCGAGGGGGGGCAAGACAGCAGCGACTCCCATCTCCTATCAGGAGAGGGGGCGGGGGTGAGGCCACTCCGAACTCTGGATGAGTTCCTGCAACAAGTGCTCCTCTACACCAGTGAGGACAAGGACAAAGACAAGGACGCCGACAAGGTGAGCCTGATGACCATCCACGCCGCCAAGGGGCTGGAGTTCCCCTACGTCTTCGTGGTGGGCATGGAGGAACAGATATTCCCATCGTTTATGGCCATGAGTCGTCCCGAACTGGAGGAGGAGCGACGCCTGTTCTATGTCGCCGTGACACGTGCCGAGAAGCAGGTGACGCTGAGCTACGCCCAGACCCGTTTCAACAACGGCCAGCGCATGGGCGGCGAGGTAAGCCGCTTTGTGGAGGAGATTGACCCCCAATACATAGAGATGCCTAAACGGGCGGCTTTCCCTGAAGCCGGCACCCTGCCCAGTGCCTTCTTCAACGCCGGCAAACCCAAAGAGACCGTGAAGAAGAAAGTGGAAAGCGTGAAGCGTCCTTCAGGCCCCACCGTACCCAACAATCCCGCCACCATCAATGCCATCATGCCCGGCATGAAGGTGCAGCACGACAAGTTCGGCGTCGGCTCTGTACAGGCCGTCGAGGGCAACGGCGACTCACGTAAAGCCATCGTCTTCTTTGGCAACGGCGTCGGCCAGAAACAGCTGATGCTCAAGTTCGCCAAACTCACCATCATAGAATCATGAGAATTGTCATTCAACGAGTACAGGAGGCGTCGGTCACGATAGACGGGGCATTGAGGTCGAGCATCGGACAGGGGATGCTGATACTGGTGGGTGTCTGCGACGAGGACACCGACGAGGACATCGACTACCTGTGCCGCAAGGTCATCAATATGCGCATCTTCGACGATGCCGACGGCGTGATGAACATCCCCATCACCGAGGTGCCCGGCAGCGGCATCCTCGTGGTGAGCCAATTCACCCTGATGGCCTCCACCAAGAAAGGCAACCGTCCAAGCTACATACATGCTTCGCGGCCCGAGTTCGCCATCCCCATGTACGAGAAGTTCATCGCCGTGTTACAGAACCTGTTCGGCAGAGAGATACAGACCGGCGAATTCGGCGCCGACATGCAGGTGTCGTTGGTCAACGACGGCCCTGTCACAATCATCATGGATTCCAAACAGCGCTGACCCAGCGCGGCTTACCGCGGTAGTCCTCGTGCACTTCGGGACGGAAGCCGTGGTTCCTCAGCAGGCTGCAGGTCTCCTCGGCCAAGGCTTCGTTTATCTCCACCACCAAGAGGCCGTCGGGCGACAGGCTTTGTCTGGCGATGGCGGCGATGGCGCGGTAGAACCGCAGCGGGTCGTCGTCGGGGACAAAGAGCGCCAGCACGGGGTCATAGTCCAGTACATTGCGCTGCATCTGTGCCCGCTCACTATCACGGACATAAGGCGGGTTGCTGACGATAAGCTGGTAGCTGACAGTTGGTAGTTGACAGTTGAGGATATCGGCTTGGAGGAGAGTGATGTCGGTGCCGTTGCTCTCGGCATTCTCTTTGGCCATGGCCAGTGCTTTCTCCGACACCTCCACCGCCGTCACCGCAGCCTCGGGAAAGGCTTTCTTCAGCGCAATGGCGATACATCCACTTCCCGTACAGAGGTCAAGAACGGAAAATGGGAAATGGGGAATGGAAAGTTGGGTGATAATCCATTGGATTATTTCCTCTGTCTCGGGGCGCGGAACCAACACATCGGGATTGACGGCGATGCGACAGCCACAGAAGTCTGTATAGCCGATGATATGCTGGATGGGCCGATACACCTTCAGGTCCTCCAACGCCCAGTGGAAACGCAGCAGGTCGCTCTGGTCGATAGTCTGCTCCTTGGAGGTCAGCAGCCGCACCTTGTCCCACCCCAGCCAAGCCTCGAAGAGCATCTCGCAGAAGACGCCCACCTCGTCCCTGCCGTACAGGACATCCAGTTCCTCATGGAAGAGCCCAAGGATATCGCGCACGCGATTGGACCTGAAGCGAAGATTGCGGGTATTCATTTGCGTCCAAAGTCTGCCGGTATCTCGCCCCAGCGGTCGGTGTCCCACTTGCGGATCTCGGTGGTGTAGGTGTTGGTGCGGAGCCAATTCTCGGCACGGTGGATGTAATCCCACAGCTCGGCCGTGCTGGCGTCTTGCACCAGCTTGCTTTTGCATTGCTTCTGGCGCACCCAGGAGATGGCATTGGCCGAATCGGAGTAGATAATCTGGTTCAGGTGGTGTTTCTTCAGGTAACTGAGACCGTGTACGATAGCCAGGAACTCGCCTATATTGTTGGTGCCTTTCTCACTAATATAATGGAATACACGCGTGCGCGTGGGAATGTAGACACCCTGGTATTCCATTTGTCCCGGGTTGCCGCTACAGGCGGCGTCGACAGCCAGTGCGTCAAGCACCGGCGGATTGTCGACACCCTGGCGGATGGCCGTCATGCCATTCTCGTCGATGAAAAGAATCGGAGTGTTCTGGGCACCCGGAGTATTCCGATTACTCTGAACCACCACGCTGTTGTAGGGCATCCTGCTGGCCTGCTCGGCTTCGACAAGGGTGTCAAAGCCCTTGTACTGTGCGCCCAGCACTCCATGCACCTGCTCCTTGCAAGCCTCCCAGCTGTCATAGATGCCGGGCATCTTGCCTTGCCACACCACGTAGTATTTCTGCTTCTTGGCCATCGGTCGTTACAGGCGAATCTTTTTCTCCGCCTCGTCGCGGGTCAGCGTGTAGGTGCTGCCCTTAGGCATGCCGGGCAAGTCGTACATGAGGTCGGTCATGATGCCCTCCATGATGGAGCGCAGTCCGCGGGCGCCGAGGTGGTACTCCACGGCGCGGTCCACCACCAGGTCGAGTGCGGCGGGGTCGAAGACCAGCGTCACATCGTCCATCTTGAAGAGTTCGATATACTGCTTGGTGAGGGCGTTCTTAGGCTCGGTAAGGATGCGGCGCAAGGCGTCGCGGTCCAGCGGCTGCAGCGCCGTGAGCACTGGGAAGCGGCCCACCAACTCGGGAATGAGGCCGAACTTCTTGAGGTCCATGGGCTGCACATACTGCAACATATTGTCGCGGTCCAGTTCCTGGCGCTTCTCGTCGCCCTTGAAGCCTATCACGTTGCTGTTGAGGCGTGCCGCGATGGCGCGCTCGATGCCGTCGAAGGCGCCACCACAGATGAAGAGGATATTGCGGGTGTCAATCTTGATGAGCTTCTGCTCTGGGTGCTTGCGGCCTCCCTCGGGAGGGACGTTGACCTCGGCACCCTCCAACAGTTTCAGCAGGGCCTGCTGCACACCTTCGCCGCTGACGTCGCGCGTGATGCTGGTATTCTCGCTCTTGCGGGCTATCTTGTCAATCTCGTCGATGAAGACGATACCGCGCTCGCAGGCGGCCACGTCGTAGTCGGCGGCCTGCAACAACCGCACCAGGACATTCTCCACATCATCGCCCACATAGCCGGCCTCCGTCAGTGTGGTGGCATCGGCAATGCAGAACGGCACCTTTAACAGACGTGCGATGGTGCGCGCCAGCAAGGTCTTGCCCGTACCCGTCTCACCCACCATGACGATGTTGGACTTCTCTATTTCCACCTCGTTCTTGTCGCCGTGCTCCTTGTTATAGCGCAGACGTTTGTAGTGGTTGTATACGGCCACCGACAGCACCCGTTTGGCGGCCTCCTGACCGATGACATAGAGGTCCAAGAAATCCTTTATCGCGGTGGGGGTGGGTATCTCCATCCCCTGAAGGTCGAACTTCGAACCCTGGTGTTTCTGCTCTTTGAAGATTCGCTCCGCCTGAGAGGAACATTCGGCACAGATGTAACCGCTGATGCCGCTGAGCAGCATGCCGGCCTGCGAGGCCGGACGGCCGCAGAAGGAGCAATGTTCTTCGTTATGTGTTTTGTTATTAGCCATCTAGTATAACTGGTTTTTCGTAGCGTCAAGCCTGATGAATATGAATAAGAGGATGGTGAATGCCAGCAGCGACGAGCCTCCGTAACTGAAGAAAGGCAACGGGATGCCGATGACGGGCACCAATCCCAATACCATACCCACGTTGACGAACAAATGTATAAACAATATGCTGGCCACCGAATAGCCATAGAATCGGGAGAATGTGCTTCGCTGCCGTTCGGCCATATTGACAAGCCGTACCAACAAGACAATGTAGAGCACAACAACCACCGACGAGCCCAGCCAGCCCCACTCCTCACCCACGGTGCAGAAGATGAAGTCGGTGTGCTGCTCTGGAACGAAATCGGCCTTGGTGAGGGTGCCGTGCAAGTAACCCTTGCCTATCAGGCCACCGCTGCCGATGGCTATCTTCGACTGGTGCACGTTGTAGCCCGAGCCGCGCAGATCCTCCGTCTTGCCCAGCAGCACGTCGATACGCTCACGCTGATGGGACTCCAGCACATGGTTGAAGACAAAGTCGACCGAGAAGATAAATGCCGCGCAGACCACCAACACGCCGAGGGCGCGCCAATAGTCCTTGGCGCTGCGCTTGTTGAGCCACACAAACAAATAGAACACCGCCACCAGCGCCAGCGCTCCCAGAAGGATGTATTTGTTCACCAGCAGGGCGAGGATGAACAGCACCACAGCCACAGCTCCCACCACCAGTATGCCTCCCGACAGTCCCTCACGGAACAACGGGAACACAAAAGCCACAAACACCAACGCCGAGCCTGTGTCGTGCTGCAGGAACACCAATCCCGCGGGGATGGCCACCAGCACCAAGGCTATCACCTTGGTGTGCAGTTGCTTCCAGTCAATATCAATAGCCGACATATATTTCGCCAGCGCCAATGCTGTGGCGAACTTGGCAAACTCCGACGGCTGGAACCGGAAGCCGCCTATCTCTATCCACGACTTGCCGCCGTTCACCGTGACGGCCAAGAACAACGTCACCACCAGCAACGCCATCACGACGGCATAGATGGGATAGGCGCCATTGGAGAAGAAACGAGGCTCACTGAAGAGTATCAACACGGCCATCAGCACGGTGACACCCATCCACAGCAACTGCTTGCCATGGAAGGTCTTCAGGTCGAACAACGCCGCATGTCCCTCATTGTAGGTGGCGGAATAGATATTCATCCACCCGAAGAGCATCAAGACAGCCCACAACGCCACCGACAGCCAGTCTATTTTCAATCGTTCCTGATACATCACTTCTTCTTTTTCACCCTGCGCGTCAACGGTAACTTCTGACAGGGGTTGATTTCTTTATACATCTTCTCCACATCCTTGCGCTTCACCTCGCCGTTGATATATTTTTCCACCAGCAGGCCCGCTATCGGCGCCGCCCATGTGCCGCCGCCGCCCTGCGCGTTCTCCACATACACGGCCAGCGCTATCTTGGGGTCGTTCTTGGGGGCGAAGCAGATAAACACCGAGTGGTCGTTGCCGAAGTTCTCCGCCGTGCCTGTCTTGCCGCAGACATCCAGTCCGTCGACATACGCCCGGCGTGCCGTGCCGCCGGCCGTATGCACCACGTCGTACATACCTGCCGCGGCGATGTCGAAATACTCAGGCTTGATGCCCGTCTCATGATGTTCACGGTATCGCTCGTCGCACAACGAGTCGGGGCCGTAGTAGCGTACCACATGCGGCGTGATATAGTATCCTCGGTTGGCCACGATGGCCGCCAGATTGGCCATCTGGATGGGCACCACGGTCACCTCACCCTGGCCGATGGAATTGGAATAGATGGTCGAGAAAGCCCACCTCTCCTTGCCGTACCAGCGGTTGTAGTAGGCCGTATCGGGAATATTGCCCGTCGACAGGCCGCCTTTTGGCAGGTCGATATCAAGCTTTTGGCCGAAGCCGAAACGCAGCATATACTCGCGCCACACCGTCAGACCATACTGAGAGTCCTTGTAGATGCTCTTGTACTTGCCCTGCTGGATGACGCGGCGGTAGACTTGGTAATAATAGGGGTTGCAGCTCATCTTGATGGCCTCCTGCACCGAGCGTGCCGACGGGTGGTTGTGGCAACCCACCAGGCTCTTGTCGCACACGAATCCCGTCCCGGGGGTGATGACTCCGAGGTCCAGCGCCACCATCGACTGCGCCACCTTGAAGATGGAACCCGGCGGATACTGTCCCATCAGGGCACGGTTGAGCATGGGCTTGGCGATGTCGCTGTTCAGACGGTTGTAGTTCTCGCCTCGGATGCGTCCCACCAACAGGTTGGGGTCGTAGGTCGGCGCGCTAACCATGGCCAGCACCTCGCCCGTCGAAGGTTCCAAGGCCACCACACAGCCACGCTTGTTGGCCATCAGCTCCTCGGCATAGGCCTGCAGGTCTGCGTCGAGGGTCGTATACAGGTTGTAGCCCTCCACCGGCAGCGTGTCGAACTCGCCATTGCGGTAGGGACCCACCTCACGGTTGTGCACGTCGACATGCATTATCTTCTTGCCCTTCACGCCACGCAACACCTCCTCATAGCTCTTCTCCAAGCCGCTCTTACCGATATAATCACCCTGACGGTAGTAGGTGTCACGGTCCAGGTCAGCCTGGTTCACCTCACCCACATAGCCCAGCACCTGCGCCGCGATGGGACGGTCATAGATGCGCAACGTACGTTGCGAGATATAGAAACCCTTGAACCGGAACATCTTGTTCTCGAACTTTGCATACTCCTCCTTCGAGATTTGCTTCATGAAAATCGACGCCGCATAAGGCGAATACTTGCGGGCCTTGGTCATACGCTCGTTGAAATCCTCGCGTGTAATACCCACGCTCTCACAGAAGTAGGCCGTATCGAAATCCTTAATCATGCGGGGCACCACCATCAGGTCGTACACCGCCTCGTTGTGCACCAGCAACGCCCCGTGACGGTCATAGATAAAGCCACGTGCCGGATACTGCGTCACATTGCGCAACGACTGTAGCTTGGCCAACTCACGGTACTTCGGGTTGAACAACTGCAACATCGCCAGGCGTCCTACAAAAAGGACACCCACCACGATGAAGATAATCTTCACCACATGACTTCTGTCAGCGTAGCGGTTCGACATAATTTAGTTAATAACGCCAACTCTCCTGAAAAATTGTACCCCCGTGAAATCTTTTCACAGAATGCAATTTTTTTCATCGCCGGCATACTAAAAAATAAAAAAAATCGTACTTTGCCATCTTATTTAAAAAAAAGTTGTATCTTTGCACCCGAATTGATGTAGAACCAAAACGCAGTTTATCGAGCTAAAAGTATCAGTTTTAACCCCAAAAAGAAGAGGAAACATGACGAATGTGAAAACTAAACAGCTGACTGATAACGAGCTTATCATGCGCTATCGCGAAGGCGAGGCTGAGTGTTTTGAGACGTTGCTGGAACGTTACCAGGCCAAAGTCTACGGCTACATCTTTTCCGTGGTCAAAGACAAAGAAACGGCCGACGACATCTTCCAGGACACGTTCTACAAAGTCATCGTCACCATCAACTCGGACCAGTACAAGGACGAGAACAAGTTTGTTCACTGGGTGATGCGTATCGCGCACAACCTCATCGTGGATCACTTCCGTCGCAACAGCAAGATGCCGATGGTGCCCAACCGTCCCGAAAGCGACGTGCTGGACAACATCAAGTTCCCCGACGATAATGCCGAGCATGTGATGATGAAGAAACAGACCAGCCAGAACATCCGCAAGTTGGTCAAGATGCTGCCGCCGGAACAGCGCCGCGTGGTCATCCTGCGCCACTACGGACACTGCGACTTCAAGGACATCGCCGCCCGTACGGGAGTGAGTATCAACACCGCCCTGGGCCGCATGCGCTACGCCATCATCAACCTTCGCCGTCTGGCCAAGGAGCACAACATGTACATCGAGCTGTAGTGCATCTTTTGCGTTAATTTTTCCCAACACGACAACAAACAGGGCGTTTCCTGCATCTATACTGCATGAAGCGCCTTGTTCTATTTTTCTTCATACTGGTCCACATGGCCGTCATGGGGCAGGGCACCTGTCCTCCACAGCCATTGCCGTTCTTCGACAACTTCAACGACGTGAGCTATCGCGGTGTGTACATGGGGCCCGACGACAGTCTGACTACTGCCCGCTGCTGGACCTACTACCAGCCGGGACAATGTCTCTCGTACTACGTCATGTTTGCCGCAGGGCCTGGCAACACCGACGGTGGTTTTCTGGAGCTCACCTGCGGGACGATGTGGTGCGGTTCGTTATCTCCCAGCAACATTATCAGTGAGTTCCCTCCCCGTAGCCACAACCAGTGGGTCGTCAGTCCGCCCCTGCAGGAACAACCCAGCAAGCTCACCTTCCGTCGCTGGTGCATGGGGCATGCCAATGAACACACGGAGATGCATCTGGTGGTGGGCTTTGTGAACGACATCGACCACATCCGCGAGAGCTTCGAGCCCATCGACACGCTGCACTACTACCGCGACAGCACGTGGGCTTTCGGCACTTGGGTCGACGACTCGCTGCTCATCCCCAACACAGGGCGTGGCGAGTGCCGGGTGGCCTTCCTGATGGATACGATGCTGCATGATTTCTACCCCGACACCCTGTTCCGGAGGGACAGCGCCTTCTACCCCAGATTCATCCAAATGGGGCTGGACAACATTCGCCTGCAACCCTTCCTGCGCGACACCACCCGCTACTACGACACCCTCTGCGAGGGCTACGCATACTCAGGCTACGGTTTCGACCTGCCGCCGCAGGTGGCGAGCGGCGTGTATGTGCGCGACTCTTCGACAGCCCACGAGAACCACCGTTTCGAGCTTCACCTCACCGTCTTGCCCAGCTATGACAGCGTGCGGAGCGACAGCCTCTACGCGGGCGACACGCTATGGGTGGCCGACACGGCGCTGACCGAAGAAGGGGTGCACCGCCTGCGCCTGCCGGGGCAAGACGGGGCCTGCGACACCCTGCTTACCGTACACCTCACACGGTTATACTGTGTAGAGCTGAACGTTTCGAGCAACCGCGACTTCATCGACTTCGACTATCCCGTGCTGGTTCTTGAAGACCTGTCGACCTATAGCGAGCGGTCGTTGTGGGAATTCAGTGACGGATACGTCTTCAATACCAAGCGTGCACGGCGCCAGTTTCACCACCCGCTGCCAGACAGCCTCAGTGTAAAGCTGACCAGCTGCAACTCACAGGATTGCTGCGCCGACACCATACTCACCCTCTACCCCAAGATGCGCTCGGTATGGTTTCCCAACACATTTGCACCAGGCGAGACCTTTGGTGTGATTACCTCGTGCGACGTGGCTGCTTTCGAGTTGACTGTCTACAATCGTCGCGGACAGATCGTGTTCCACACCACCGACCCGGACGAGAGATGGGATGGCGGAGGCCACCCGCAAGGGGCCTATGTTTTTGTCTGGTATTTGGCCGATACTTCGGACGGTCGCTTTCACGGCAAAGGCACGGTGGTGTTGCTTCGCTGAAAAAAGTTCTCCTCCAAGCAATACCGACTGTGTTTTTCCGTTATGGGAGGGTAGATGATTTCAAAGAACAAACTGAAGGAGTTGGCCTCTTATCGCCAGCAGAAGCGCTGCGACGAGGAGGCGGTCTTCGTTGTCGAAGGTCCCAAGATGGCCGCCGAGGCGATGGCTGCCGGCGTGCCGATACGGGTGGTGTGCGCCACCAGTGAATGGAATGCAGACAACGGAATGTGGGAAGAGTATTATGAAGTGTCGCAGGCCGAGCTCGAGCGCCTGAGTAACATGCGCAGCCCCAACCAGGTATGGATGCTGGTGGAGCGCCAGCACCACCAGCCGCTACCCACCACCCACCAGCCACTGACTCTGGCGTTGGACAAAATACAAGACCCCGGCAACATGGGCACCCTCATGCGCACGGCCGACTGGTTCGGTGTGCGCCACATCGTATGCTCTCCCGACACCGTCAGTTGCTACAACCCCAAGGTGGTGCAAGCCTCGATGGGCGCCATATTCCGCACACGAGTGGAATATGTCGACCTGCCTCAATGGCTCTCTTCCTGTGGCATGCCGGTCTTTGGCGCCTCGCTGCAAGGCGAACCCCTCGCCAAACATCTGACACAAAACACTCAACACTCTGTCCTACTCATCGGCAACGAGAGTCGGGGCATCAGCCCCGAGGCGATGGCCTCCGTCACCCACCCCGTCCTTATACCCAACATCGGCGGTACCGCCGAGAGTCTCAACGCCGCCGTGGCAGCAGGCATACTGATGCACGCACTAACAAAATAGAACATGGAACAACTACAATATCAAGAAGGTAGAACTGAAATAAGCCAGTTGGGCAAGGTGGCGCTGATAGAGCGCCTGACCGACGGTACCGACTGTGCGGGCGACGACTGTGCCGTACTGGGCAACACCCTCGTCACCACCCAGACATTGGTCGAAGGCGTCAACTTCGACATGATGTATACACCCCTGAAACACCTGGGCTACAAGGCTGTGGCCATCGCCATCAGCAACATCGCCGCCATGAACGGCACCCCGCGTCAGGTGCTGGTCAGCGTGGCCGTCAGCAACCGCTACTCGGTCGAGGCGTTGGACGAGCTCTATGCCGGCATCCGTCTCTGCTGCGAACGCTATGATGTGCAGCTGGTGGGTGGCGAGACAGCCACCTCTCGTGCCGGCATGGTGCTGACTGTCACCGCCGTGGGAAAAGTAGAGAAAGGCAAAGTCACCTACCGTCACGGAGCACATCACAACGACCTCATTTGCTGCTCGGGCGACCTCGGCAGCGCCTACGCCGGCCTGCTGGTGCTGGAACGCGAGAAGGTGACCTACCAGGCCGACCCCAACTTCCAGCCCGACCTCGACGGCTACGACTATGTGCTGGAGCGCTTCCTCAAACCCGAACCCCGCATGGACATCGTCAAAAAACTGGCCGAAGCCGAGGTGGTGCCCACCTCGATGACCGACGTCAGCCGCGGCCTGGCCGACGCCTTGCTGCACCTGACCCGCGCCTCGACGTGCGGCTGCGAGGTGTACGAGGAACGCCTGCCCATCGACTATCAGGTAACACGCGTCTGTTCCGAGATGAGCAAGAACATGCTGCCCGTCAGCTGCGCCCTCAACGGCGGCGAGGACTATGAGCTGCTCTTCACCGTCAGCCAGAAAGACTACGAGAAAATCAAGACGATGGAGGGCGTCCATATCATCGGCTACATCACCGAGGAGGGCATGCCCGCCGTCATGGTGACGCCACAGAACACCACCATCACCATGCGTGCGCAGGCGTTCCAAGGAGTGGAAGAATGAACCGAGTAGACACCTATAAGCACAAAGGGCTGCGGCAGCAGATGGTCGACAAGCTCAGGGCCAACGGCATCAGCGACGAGGCGGTGCTACACGCCATGAACGAGGTGCCGCGTCACTTCTTCCTCGACAGCGCCCTTGACAGCATGGCCTATGAGGATCGTGCCCTCAAGATAGGCTGCGAGCAGACCATCTCGCATCCTTCGACGGTGGCCATGCAGAGCCAGCTGCTCAGCGTCAAACCCGGCATGAAGGTGCTGGAGATCGGCACCGGCAGCGGCTACCAGACGGCCATCCTCTGCCGTCTGGGGTGCAAGGTGTTCACCATCGAGCGACAGAAAGGTCTCTTCGACAATACCAGCAAGCTGCTCAAAGAATTGGGCTACCGCGTGCAAGGCTTCCTCGGCGACGGCTATCAAGGCCTCAGCGGCTCCTACGACCGTATCATCGTCACCTGCGGCGCCCCCGAGATACCCGAAGCGCTGATGCGCCAACTTAAAGTGGGCGGCATCATGGTCATCCCCCTTGGCGACGGCGAGCAGGAGATGCTGCGCATCACCAAAAACGGAGACGACCGCGACCAATGGCAGATAGAGAAATTCGGAACCTACAGCTTCGTCCCCATGCTGAATGGGAAACAGATGAGAAATTAAGTAGACAGTAGTTTTTCACTAGATTAAATTTATTTCAAAGGAGTTCAAAGCCTGCAAGCAGGCAGAAGTAGTAAAGTAGTTAAGACAAATGAAAAGGAACATCTTTCTTTCTCTCATATTCTTACTTTTGTGTGCCTGCCATCACAACGACTACACCCCCAAGCCGTACGCCTACCTGCGCATCGACATGCCGGAGCACGAATACGGGCTTGTCGACAAAACATTACCCTTCACCTTTGAGGCCAACAACTGCATTGAGTTGGTGGAAAAAGACGCCCCCAAGGGAGAGCTGTGGATCGACCTCCAGTACCCACAGTGGAACGGAGTGATATTCCTCACCTACCGCCATCTGCCCTCGCCCGACAGCCTGCGCAGCCAGACCGACGAGAGCCTGCGCTATCTGGAACAGCACTACCAGTTCGCCACCGGCGTCGAGGAGCAAGGCTACGAGGACAAGGAGAACAAGGTCTACGGAACCGTCTATTATCTGAAAGGCAGCAAGGTGGCCTCCACCTGCCAGTTCTGGCTCACCGACAGCAACAGCCACTATCTGCGTGGCGCCCTCTACATCAACGTGACGCCCAACAACGACTCGCTGGCGCCCGTCATCGACTACATGCAAGCCGACATCGAGCACTTGGTCGAGTCTATTAGATGGCGCTAATCATCAGCGTGCTTGCGCGCAAAACGAAGCTTGCGCAGCACGCTAATCATCAGCGTGCTTGCGCGCAAAACGAAGCTTGCGCAGTACGCTAATCATCAGCGTGCTTGCGCGCAAAACGAAGCTTGCGCAGCACGCTAATCATCAGCGTGCTTGCGCGAGCCGTCGATGGCTTCAGAAACATTGATTACGTAGTCACCCAGCTTCTCGTACAGCGCATATAGGCTGCTGTAGGCGTTGCCGATGGCGTAGTCGTAGACACCCAGCTTGAGAGCGTCGAGATGCTGCGCACGCAGGCGGTCGCGGCAGGCGTTGATGGCGTGCTCGGCAGCGTAGGCGCCGTCGAGGTCCACATGGTCGTAGTCGTGCAAGTTGCTGTCCATCACGTCAAGGGCCTTCTGCACCAGGGTGCGCATCTCCTCGAGGTTGGCGTTGAGACCGGCATCGAAGTGGACGGCATCCTCACGCTTGGTCTGCCGCGTCATGGCTATCTGGTAGATGGTGTCGCCGATGCTCTCCAGGTTGTCGATGATGCGCAGCATGGTGCTGATACGCTCGGATCCGTGCTCGGAGATGTCGCCCGACCCCACCTTGGTGAGGAACTTCGAGATTTCCATCTCCATGCGGTCGGTAATGCCTTCGTATTTGGCTATGCGGCCCATGATTTCGTCAAACTCCTCGTCCTTCTTGGCGGTACGCAAGCCGGGCAGGAAGGTGTACATGCGCAGCACACGCTTCGAGAACTCCTCGATTTCGCTCTTGGCGCTCTGCAAGTTGAGCTCGGCGGTGCTGAGCAGGTTGGGCTCCAGATAGGTGAGGCGGAACTCCTCCTCGCCATCTTCCTTCTTGTCGGGCACCATCCAGGTGACTATCTTCACAAGCTGTGGGATGAAGAAGGCTAGGACAACGGTGGTGACGACATTGAACAGCGTGTGGAACACCGTGATGGCCAGCGGGATGAGCGGTATGGCAGGAAGCAGGCCGTCCAGTTTTTCGCTGACGAACATCACGCCGTCGCAGATGGGATAGAACGGGATGATGAAGAGCAAGGCACCCACCACGTTGAACACCAGATGGGCTCGTGCGGTACGCTTGCCCGTGGTGCCGGTGGTCATGGCCACCACCTGGGCCGTCAGCGTGGTGCCAAGGTTCTGACCTATCACCAAAGCCATAGCTGTGGGGAAATCAATCCATTGTTGGTTGGCCATCAGCAAGATGACGGCCGTCATGGCCGACGAGGTCTGCAGGATAATGCAGAGGATGGCTCCCACCACGATGAACAGCAGCACCGACCAGTAGCCCCACTGACCCAGCGAGGCGATGGAGTGGGCCGTATTCTCGTCCAGCGGCGGCACCGAGTCGCCCATCAGCCCCAAGCCGAGGATGAGCAACGCAAGGCCAATAATGGTCTGGCCGAGGTACTGCATCTTGTTCTTCTTGCTGAAGATGAAGAAGAGGCTGATGGCCGCTATGACCATCGGCATCAGAGGAACCTTCTCCTCGCCGCCACCACCGCCGAGACCGAAGATGGTGATAATCCATGCCGTCACCGTGGTGCCGATGTTGGCGCCCATCACCACGGCGATGGCGCCCGCCAAAGTCAACAAGCCCGCGCCGGCGAAGCCCACAGTCATCACCGTGGTGGCCGTCGAGCTCTGGATGATGGCCGTCACGCCCGTACCGGCCAGGATGCCGCTCAGCGGCTTGCCGGTGATACGGGTCAGGATATGACGCAGCTTCGAGCCCGCATATTTCTGCAAGCCCTCGCTCATCAGCTTCATGGCAAAAAGGAAGACGGCCAATGCACCGGCCAACTTCAAACAAACAAGAAAAATTTCCATATAAGAATGCGTTAATGTATTACTGCGTTAGTGTGTTAGTATGTTGATTTTCAATTTTCAATTTGAATCGACGCTGCAAAAGTACGAAGAATAGCATTACGGAATTGTTACGTTTTTGTTAAGTTTTCGTCCTCCATTGGTACCACCTTTCTTCATCTGTTCTTTGTTTTTTCTTTGGTTGTTCTTTGGTTTTTTCCAAAGAACAACCAAAGAACAGACGTCAAACAATCGAAAAAAAGAGGGACTCACTTCCGCCCTGCGGCGGCCGTGACGAAAAAATGCGTACCGCCACACAATAATTACTATTATAGGACGTTATTGATTTTTAGTTATGAGACAATATCTTGACTTGCTGCAATATGTGCTGGACCACGGCACGGAGCGCCTCGACCGTACCGGCACAGGCACCGTGGGTGTGTTCGGCTACCAGATGCGCTTCCCCCTCAGCGACGGCTTCCCCGTGCTGACCACCAAGAAGTTGCATCTTCGCTCCATCATATACGAGCTGCTGTGGTTCCTGCGGGGTGACACCAACATCAAGTACCTCAAGGAGCACGGCGTCTCCATCTGGGATGAGTGGGCCGACGAGAACGGCGACCTGGGACCCGTCTACGGCAGCCAGTGGCGCTCGTGGCCCGACGGGCACGGCGGTACCATCGACCAGATTGCCAACGTGGTTCGTAACATCCAAGAGAACCCCTACAGCCGCCGTCTGCTGGTGACGGCGTGGAATCCTGCCGAGATACAAGACATGGCCTTGCCTCCCTGCCACTGCCTATTCCAGTTCTATGTCGATAACGGACGTTTATCTTGCCAACTGTACCAGCGTTCGGCCGACATTTTCCTAGGCGTGCCGTTCAACATCGCCAGCTACGCCTTGCTGACGATGATGATGGCGCAGGTGTGCGGCCTGGAGCCTGGCGACTTCGTGCACACCCTCGGCGACGCCCATATCTACAAAAACCATCTCGACCAGGTGCGTCTGCAGCTGAGCCGCGACCCGCGGCCGCTGCCCACCATGCGCATCAACCCCGAGCGCAAAGACCTCTTCAGCTTTGAATACGAAGATTTCACCCTCGAGAACTACAACCCGCACCCGCACATCAAAGGGGAGGTGAGCGTATGAGCCACACTTGGTGCATCATCATGGCGGGCGGCCTGGGGAGCCGTTTCTGGCCGGTAAGTGTGGTGGACTGCCCCAAGCAGTTCATCGATGTCATCGGCGTGGGACGCTCGATGCTGCAGCTCACCTTCGAGCGCTTCGCGAAGCTGTGTCCCCGCGAGCATATCATCGTGGTCACGGGTGAACAATACGTGGAGCGGGTGCATGAGCAGGTGCCCGGCCTGCTGCCCTACCAGGTGCTCGGCGAGCCGCTGCGCCGCAACACGGCGCCCTGCATAGCCTACGCCGCCTCGGTCATCGCCGGCCAAGACCCCGAGGCCACCATCATCGTCTCGCCGTCCGACCACGCCATCTTCCGCCAGGAAAACTTCATCAACGACATGCGTCAGGCCGTCGACACGGTGCAGAGACACGAATGGATCATCACCCTCGGCGCCCAGCCTGTGCGGCCCGACACAAGCTACGGATACATACAGTTCCGCGAGCAGCCCTCGCTGCCCGAGGTCCACAACCTGCACAAGGTGGTCACCTTCACCGAGAAGCCGCCCGTGGAGATGGCGCGCCAGTTTATCGCCAGCGGCGAGTTCTTCTGGAACGCCGGCATCCTGGTGTGGCGCCTGCCGGTGCTGCGCAAAGCCTACGAGAGCTACCTGCCGGCCATCGCCGACAGCTTCTTTAACTTGACGCTGACCACCAACCACTCGACACTCGAGCAGGTCTACTCACAATGTGAGGCCATCTCGGTCGACCACGGCATCATGGAGAAAGCCTCCAACGTGCATGTCCTCGCCGCCAGCTTCGGCTGGAGCGACGTGGAGACCTGGGAGTCGCTCTACGACGTCTTCCGGCACGACAATGCCGGCAACGCCGTCGTCAACGGCGACGTCTTCGCCTACGACACACGCAACTGCGTGATTGTGGTGCCTGGCAGCAAGACCGTGGTGCTCGAAGGCCTCGACGGATATATCGTCGCCGCCAGCGACGACACGATGCTCGTCTGCCGTCGCAAGAACGAAGACAAGATTTTCAAGTTCGCCAACGACGTGGAACTGAAGAAACTGATAGACAATAAATAAAACACACCATAATGAAACGTTACGAGATTAAATATCTTCTGAAAGAGGACGTCAGCGGCCTCATCGGCAGCGACGTCTGTGTCAAAGGTTGGGTACGCACCAAACGCGGCAACAAGAACGTGGCCTTTATCGCTCTGAACGACGGCTCTATCATCCACAATATCCAGGTCGTCGCCGACCCCGCGAAGTTCGAGGAAGAGCTGAAGCGCATCACCACCGGCGCCTGCATCGGCGTTGAGGGCAAGCTTGTCGAGAGCCAGGGCTCGGGCCAGGCCGTCGAGGTACAGGCCGAGCGCATCGTCGTCTACGGCGAGGCCGACCCCAACACCTACCCCCTGCAGAAGAAGGGCCACAGCATGGAGTTCCTGCGCGAGATAGGCCATCTGCGCCTGCGCACCAACACCTTCGGCGCCGTCATGCGTCTGCGCCACAACATGGCCATGGCCATCCACACCTTCTTCCACGAGCGCGGCTTCTTCTACTTCCACACGCCCCTCATCACCGCCAGCGACTGTGAAGGCGCCGGCGAGATGTTCCACGTGAGCACCCTCGACCCCGAGAACCCGCCCCGCAAGGAGGACGGCACCATCGACTGGGAGCAGGACTTCTTCGGCAAGTTCACCGCCCTCACCGTCAGCGGCCAGCTCGAAGGCGAGCTCGGAGCCACCTCGCTGGGCAAGATATACACCTTCGGCCCCACCTTCCGCGCCGAGAACAGCAACACGCCGCGCCACCTGGCCGAGTTCTGGATGATTGAGCCCGAGATGGCTTTCTACCAACTCGACGAGCTCACCGCCCTCGAAGAGGAGTTCATCAAATACTGTGTCAAGTGGGCATTAGACCACTGCATGGACGACCTTGAGTTCCTGAACAAAATGATTGACCCGGGCCTCATCGAGCGCCTGCGCAGCGTCATCGACACCGACTTCGTGCGCCTGCCCTACACCGAAGGTATCAAGATTCTGGAGGAAGCCGTCGCCAAGGGCCACAAATTCGAGTTCCCCGTCAGCTGGGGCGTCGACCTCGCCTCCGAGCACGAGCGCTACCTCGTGGAGCAGCACTTCAAGAAGCCCGTCATCATGATTGACTATCCGAAGGAAATCAAGGCCTTCTACATGAAACAGAACGATGACTGCAAGACCGTGCAGGGCACCGACGTGCTCTTCCCGCAGATTGGCGAGATTATCGGTGGCTCCGTGCGTGAGGAGAGCTACGACAAGCTGATGACCCGCATCAATGAGCTGAACATCCCGATGAAGGACATGTGGTGGTACCTCGACACACGCCGCTACGGCTCCTGCCCGCACGCTGGCTTCGGCCTCGGCTTCGAGCGCCTGATGCTCTTCGTCACGGGCATGGCCAACATCCGCGACGTCATCCCCTTCCCCCGCACCCCGAAGACCGCCGAGTTCTAATGTGAACACCGACAAACAATACATGCGGCGATGCCTGCAATTGGCCGCCAATGGGTTGGGACGCGTGAGACCCAATCCGTTGGTAGGCTGTGTTATTGTGAAAGACGGACGCATCATCAGCGAGGGCTACCACCAGGAGTACGGCCACAACCACGCCGAACGAAACGCTTTATTACGGCCTCACCCCCAACCCCTCTCCTCGGAAGAGAGGGGAGGAAATGCCCATACCGACACGAGCTGTCCACTCCCCTCGCCTTCTAGGCGAGGGGACGGGGGTGAGGCTACTCTCTACGTCAACCTCGAGCCTTGCTCCCATTACGGCCAAACGCCGCCCTGCGCCGACCTCATCATCGAGAAAGGTATCCAGCGCGTGGTCTGCTGCAACGACGACCCCAACCCTTTGGTGGCTGGCAACGGATTCCGCAAGCTCGAAGCGGCGGGCATCGAGGTGGTGCGCCATGTGCTGGAGGAGGAAGGCCGCGAACTGAACCGCCGCTTCTTCACCTTCATGGAGCAGAAACGGCCTTATGTCATCCTGAAGTGGGCAGAAAGCACCGACGGCTTCATGGCTCCCAGTCTTGGTAGACATCAAGACATCAAGACATCAAGACATCAAGACCACGAACAAAAACTTGAAGTCTCGAAGACTCGAGGTCTCGAAGTCTCAAAACAATATTGGTTGTCTACACAGCCACAGAACCGCTTGAACCACCGCTGGCGCACCGAGGAGGCCGCCATCCTCGTGGGCAGCGAGACCGACCTGCAGGACTCCCCCACCCTCACCCCACGCCACTACCTGGGTCCCGCACCGCAGCCCGTTGTCCTCGACCGCCGTGGTCGCTTGACCAATGTCCCGGACCATTGGCTCCATCTACATACCGCTACCGTCGAAGAAACCCTGCAAGCGCTTTATGATGCCAAGCTGCAGAGCGTCATCGTGGAGGGTGGACGCAAGGTGTTGGATGCTTTCATCGCCAGCGGTCTCTACGACGAGGTGCGCATCCTCCGCAGCCCCCAAAACCTCGGCAGCGGCCTTCCCGCGCCGGAGATACCTCCCATCGCCCCTCACCGCCTGACCATCATAGAGCCATAGCCCATTCAAGTTAAAACCCATGTTCGACGACACCTATAAAACGATAGCGGCACCCAGCGAGGGGCTCTACAAGGAGAAGGGCAGCAAGTTCCTGGCTTTCGCCTACCCTGTGCGCACCCTCGACGAGGTGAAGGCACACCTAGAGCAATTAAGAAAGGACTATTTCGACGCCCGTCACCATTGCTACGCCTATATCCTCGGACCCCGCAAGGACGCCTTCCGCGCCAATGACGACGGCGAGCCCAGCGGCACCGGCGGCCGCCCCATCCATGGGCAGCTGCTCTCGGCCGACCTCACCGACACACTCATCGTGGTGGTAAGGTATTTCGGCGGCATCCTCCTCGGCGCCAGCGGCCTGGCCAACGCCTACAAGACCGCCGCACGCGACGCCATCGACCACGCCACCATCGTCGAGAAGACCATCGACGTGCGCTACCGCCTCCTCTTCGAGTATGCCGCCATGAACGACGTCATGCGCATCCTCAAGGACTACGACCTCAAGCCCGAACACCCCGACTACAACCTCGACTGCTCGCTCGAGGTCTCCATCCGCCAGTCGGAGAGCGTGCGCTTCTTCGACGCCGTCGCCGACCTGCGCACCGTGCGCATCGAAACCCTCTGACTGTCAGCACCCACCTCCGCAGGGGGACCCTCGTGTAATCATAAATAATGTTAAAAAACACCCCCTCGCTGTCAGATTTCGGCCGAAAAAGCTGCCTAATATACAAAGAAAAGGGGATACTATGCCCTCCAGCGACAAGGACATACTGACACTATACGCCGAGCTGCTCCACGACCACCGACAGCAAATACTCTCCTATTGCTGGAGCCACAGCACCGACCTTACCGACGCCGACATACTGCTCGTCAGCATCACCAACGCCCTTCTGCGCAGCATCGGCACCCTGCGGCGCGACAGCACGCCGCGACAGCGCCACCGCTGGCTGCAGCGTGTCATGCACCACGCCTACATCGACCACCGCGCCACGCGTCCCCACTCGGTGCCCCTCACGAAGGCCGGCGCCATCGCCGTCGAGAGCGACGAGGACACCCTCCTGGTGGAGGCGCTCCTGGAGCACCTCACCGACGACGACCGCGCCTTTCTGCAGCAACGCTTCCACGGCTACAGCCCCCATGAGCAGGCCCTCCACTACGGCGTCAGCGACGGTGCCATCCACCAGCGTTACCACCGCATCATACTGAAGTTAAGAGACATATACAACAAATATTATGCATAACGACGACCAAGACCTCCAAACCCTCGAGCTGCTGCTGCAGCGCCACGTCTGCCGTAACAGCGTGGAAGAGCTGCGTGCCGACCTCAGCACGGGCCACGACACCTGGCAGCGGCGCCAGCGCCGCGCCGACCGCCTCCGCTATGCTGCGGCGGCCTGCATCCTCCTGGCCATACTGACGCCCGCCGCCCTGCGGGCCCACACCTCCGGCGAGCTGAGATGCAACACACGGACCCACACCGCAGGCATGGTGACACTATCGGAATATTTCTTAAACCTTCAATAAAAATGAGACAGCACTGGAAATTCTGGACCATCGTCATTCTCGCCGGGCTGCTGCTCGCCGCGGTGACGCACGTTGTCACCCGTCAGCTGTGCCAGGTGCCCCTCAAAGAGTGCAGCGCAGCCTACCAGCGCTACCACAAGGTCCACGGTATCCGTGCTATCTTCATCAAAGACAAGCAAATCAACGACTCCGTGGCCGTCGACGTCACCCTCCTCACCGCCACCGACACCGCCGCCTGGGACCGTCTGATGGCCGACTTCAACATCCCGCAATACCCCCCCGAGGTGATGGCCCTCATCATGCAGGGCGACGCCGCCGTCACCATCCTCCCCTTCGACAGGGAGAGCCTCCTGCCCCAGGGCGACAGCCCAGCGGGCAACAACCAGTTGGTGACATACTCCTACAAGCTCCAGTCGGTATGCCTCTTCACCATCGACGAAGAAGCCCAGATCGACGCCATAATCCATCATAGTGTCAATAAATTATAGTCTATCGTATATGAAACCCGCAATCACCGCCCTCGCAACCGCCCTCGCGCTCACCCTGCTGACGCTCACCGGTTGCCAGAAAGAACACTCCGCAACGACCCCTGCGGACACCTACACCATCCATTACGAAGTCGACGGCGTCAGTCATACAGCCGACCTGTCGGACGACATGGACCTGACGGCCTTCATGCTGAGCATGACCCTGCTGGCCAGCGAAGGACGCCTCGTCACCGTCTTTCCCCAGGGCGACAGCGCCGCCTGGGCGAGCAAAACCATTGTCACCTTCCAAACCAGCAACAGAGACGAAGCCAGCGCCTGGGCGGCAGAGATGCACAACCAGGGCTACACCGTGACCATCGTGCACGACAGCGATACAGGCACCTATACCTGTATAGCCTACTCCACCGGCCACGCCCTCAACTCTCTGGTGGGCACCAAATGGGCCCGATACTGGGTGAATGATTTTGGAGGGCGTTATGGCGACTACAAATGGTATAATTACGATACCCTTTATTTCGTCAACAATGAGGAGTATATCCTTTTCGCACATTTAACGGACCAG
>JAGCVD010000018.1 GCA_017962545.1 Bacteroidales bacterium | reverse complement strand
TATTGCCGCTGGAGAATAAAACTCCTTATTTTGAATCACAATCCCGCTCCTGCCGTCCATTATGCGGTGGGAGGGGATTTATTTTTATTAACTAATTTAATTATTTGCAAAATGTTTAAACAAATCAAAACACTCTCAGTGCTGCTCTTTGCGGCAGCAAGCCTTCTGGCTGTTTCTTGCAATAAAGATGACATCGCTCCTGACACAGAAACACCGACCACCCCGGCTATCAGTGAAGAAAGCATTGTCGGCACTTGGGGCTACGCCAGCAGCCATGAATTGACTGGCAAAAATATTGTCATCAAGGATAATCACACTGTTACATTCGGCGGGATGACCTACAACTGGACACTCGATGGCAATAAGTTTACTGCCACCTCAGGAAACTTTTACAAGCTTGAGTTCACCATTAACTCCTTTACTAAAAAAAGGATGAGCATAAGTGGTAGTACTAAACACTACATCCAGAGCAGCGACGAATGGAGAGTGGAGAAAAATCTATCGGGCACCGTCATAAAAACAGTCACCGAGGTGCTTACGAGTTTGCCTGATGACCTCCTGGCGGGCGAATGGAATCTTACGGGCACAATCGGAACGGGTTTTCCTTTGGTTATATCGACCGACCACACATGTGTCTGGAACTACTGGTACACCTGTAACTGGACTACCAATGGGGCAACATTCAGCGGTCATGGCTACGGCAATTATCCGCGGTGCAGAATTAACTTCACGGTGGACAGTGTCACCACGTCGGCAACCATGGCTATACTGTATGTTAACGGAGATTTCCGCGACAGTGTGTATCATTTGCAAGGAGGATGGCAGGACGAGGTTACGGAATTGAAAGGAATGTTCAGGAGAGACCTTTGATAGCAATAAAAGAGAGAGAGCCCCGTGCTTCGCGCGGGGCTCTCTCTTTCATCATTCGGCGTTGATGTATTTACCGTCGACCTCCCAGTTGATGGTCTTGTAGTCCGTCACTTTCTTCCAACACAGACAACCACTTTTCTTATAGATGGCAGCCTGGTAGGTCATCTTGCCACGTGCCTTGCGGACCCACACATCCTCTATCGTGTACTTGGGGAACATGTGGGCCACCGTGTCCTTGACCGCCGTAGGATAATACTGCTTCTCAATAAGGTAGTGAGTCTCAGACCCCTTGTTGGAGAAAAGCATCGCCTGACGACTTTTCTCGTTGTCGAGATACGTCACCTTGAACGTCAGCGAGTCCACCTGCCACCATGCCACGTCGGTAACATCCTTTACCTGTCGCTGGAAATCTTTCACATAGTTCACCTTGACATCCTTCTCGGCCACAGCCTTAGGTTTTTGTGCCATCACGGCACCCTGGCAGAGCACAACGGCCACTGCAATTACTAATATCTTTTTCATATCTAACATTTTATATTATCAAACACCGATTCGTTTTCAATTTGCAAATATACGAATTTTATTTATTCTACACACCCTCCATCAAGTTTTTTATCACTTTTTCACCGTCGCGGATAGCCTGCATGGCCCAGTGGAGCTTCAGGTCGAGCAGCGCGTCGTCGTCGAGACGCCAGGGTATATCCTTCGAGGCTCGCATACGCTCGGTCAACGAAAAGAGCGACAATGCCGCGCAGACGCTGATATTGAAACTCTCGGTAAAGCCATACATGGGCACCTTGACGTAGGCGTCGGCACCTTCGACGGCCTCCTGTGTCAGACCCGTCAGCTCGGTGCCGAAGACTAGCGCCGTAGGTTGGCTGATGTCGAGGTCGGTAATCATCTGGTCGTGCTCGTGCGGCAGCGTGGCCACGATACGGTAGCCGTGGTCGTGAAGGTAGCGGTAGGCATCCTGTATGGAGCCATGCTTGTAGTAGTCGACCCATTTCGAGCTACCCACCGCGACATCGCCGGCAGGATTGAAGGGGTTGTTTTTTTCGACCACATGGACATCCTGTACACCGAAGCAGTCGCACGAGCGCAACACCGCCGAGGCGTTATGACTTTGGTAAATATCTTCCAACACGACGGCAATATGGCGCGTACGCAGGGGCGCCAACCGGTCGAAAAGGCTTCGCTTGTTGTCGCTGAAAAGTTCGGAGACACGTTCATAAAGAGTCTCTTTCTGACTGATTCTGAGGGCAGAGAATGGACTTGCCTGACTGGGTATTCTCTCGGGCATTGATACTTTTTTTAAAACAATTTGCAAAAGTACGTTTTTTTTTCGTAACTTTGCACATTATTTAATGTAATTAACAATTTACTACCTGATATCATGTTAGTAGGATACGAAGCGAACAATGCCATGCGCAACAGCGGCGAGCTAGGCGACTTCTGTCGCACGTTGATCGAGCGGCTTGCCAATCGCTATATTCGTCAAGACTACCATGCCCTGCTCTTCTCCACTCGCATCAAGAAGACCTACAGCAGCTACTTCTCCGGCAACTCCAACGTAAGCACCTACCTACCCGTAGGCGCGTCCAAGATGCTGCCCGAAGCGTGGCTTCGCTACCGTCTCAACCCCATGTTGAAGACGGAGAAAGTGAAGATATTCCATGGCCTCAATGAAGAGCTCCCCTACCACATAGGACGTGAAATCAAAACCGTCGTCACCTGCTACGGCCTCGCGGAGCACCATCGCACGTCGCTGATGGACTCTTTACTGTGGAAGAAACGTATGCATTACTCCTTCTCTTCAGCCGACGTGGTTGTGGCCGTCAGCGAGGAGGTGCGCCAACAACTGCTCAACGAGGGCGTCGACGACCAGAAGATACGTGTCATCGGCGTGCCGGACCATCCCTACGAGGTTACCGACGAGATGGTGGAGCAATACTACAAACTCTACCTGTCGCTGACAGAAGAATAACAGGAATACAACTACCAACTAGACGAGGAAGGGGTTGACATCACACGTCAACCCCTTCCTCGTCTAATGTCGCATAACTCACTTCACTATCAGGCGGCGCACGACGCGCTCACTGTCGTTCTGGAACACGACATTGTAAACACCCGAAGGCAGTATCGAGGTATTGACAGTAAAGACACCGCTACCCGACGCTTCCATTCGGCTGGTGTGCACCGTACGACCGGCAGCATCGATGATGAAGATGCTGTAGGCGGCGTTGCCGTTCATCTCAACATTCAAGTGAGCCACCTCGGTGGAGGGGTTGGGATAGAACTGGCCAAAGCATTCCTCGGGCTCCACGGCCTCGACAGCCACCGAAGGGTTGGTGCCGAGGTAGAACTCGAAGAAGCCACCCTGTGAGGCAGTCATCGGCTTGGTGATAGTCTTGCCAGCATTACTGGTGGCACTGATGTAGTATTCAACCTTGGTGTAGTCGCCATGCAGTTCTCCGCTGGTGGGAATCACGGCGGCATACTGGTGGAGGGAGTCGGGCGACATCACCACATGTTGCCACTGGCCGCCATCAAAGCGGTAATACACAACAGCACTGTCGATACCGTCAACATTGGTAATCTGCGCCAAGATGGGAGCACCATTACTGGCATAAGTGTTGCCGGTATTGTCGTGCAAAGCCTGATGCAGGATGCGGATAGGGTGCTCGGCAGGAATCTGCTTGGTGACGCAATGGATAGCGCCGCCGGTACCGTCAAACTCACGCACATCGACGCAATAGATGGTATAGCCAGGATAGGCCTTCTTCAACTCCTCGATGTTGGCACGGTCCCACTCAGCCGTAGGCATACCGTCGCTACCGACCGTCGAGAAGCAGGGCTGGATAATCAAATTGTTGACAAACGTGTGGTTCGAGTAGGTACGCGTATACTGATTGTCATACTGCGTCTGGCTGGTGAAGTTGCTACCATTGTCCCTCGAAGGGAAAGGTATGTAGTGCCGACGGTAGTTGGCTCCAAAGTAGCTCTGATAGCTGCACAGAGAGTCCATATTCTTCTGACCCACTTTGTAGTCGTACCATGAACTATAGGTCTCGGGCATCTGGCTGAATACAAAGAGGTTCTCGTCAATCATATCGGCATAGAGGTCCACATGACCTGTGCCGCCGTCATAACGGAAGGCGGGCAGGATATAGGTAGCACGGGGTCCGATAAGTGCGTGGAGGCTGTCCTTCACCTGCGCGTTGGTAAGCCGCGGCTTGGTGGAATAGCCGATGGTGTTGGGATTGGTGCCATCCCAGGTAATCTGACCCGTGGCGTCGCGGTTGTTCGAGTAGATGGCGTCGCTGCTTAACACCATGCCAGCGCCATCCACCAAACAGTTGCCGCCCTCCCATTCTATCATCGTGGTATAGTTAGGGATACCGAACTGACGTTCGATATAGACGGGCAACGAGTCATCAAGGGCACGGCCTGGATAATACTCGAAGTCGAGCATACCCACTGTGTCACCCTCGCCATAGTAGAAACAGATGGGGCCGCAGTCGCGGAACCAGAAAGAGGTGCCGGGAGCCACAAGGAAACGAAGGTTGTTGCTACGCAACGCCATGCGGTCCAGCTTTCTCTTGATAATATTGCTGTCCTCGGCATTCTCCACACGAACCCATGCTTCGGCGCCGCCCATCTGGATGGCGTCCATCAAATAGAAGAACACATCGCCGAAAGTCGATGTGGTGTCGGGCACAGAGATATATTCACCTCCACCCTGCTGATTATTGTAGCTGCCATAGTAATAGTCCGCATAGCCAGTAACCTGAGGGTCAGCAAACCACTGGCTGCTATTCTCGTGACCAGGGACCTTGTGGTGATAGTAGCAGGTAACGGCAATAGCCTGCACCTCTTCCCATTCGCCAGGGAACCAGAAGTTGGCAGGCATCTGCGAACCGCCCGTTTTCGCTTGCGGGGTTTTTTCCTGCATCGGTACCTGCGGCTTCACACACTCCAAGTGCTTATTTGAAGCGTCACGCTTATGAAGGGTGTGCAGGAGATCAACCTGTGCACCTGCGCCCAAAGCCATGGCCAGCAGTGCTATCAATAGGAAACTCTTCTTCATCTCAATCAGGAATTATCAGTTATTACCTTTTTTTCAGATTCAGGATTTCACGGGCTTCGTCGCTGGTGGCCACCTGGCGGCCAAGAAGCTTGGCCATGCGAACCACTTTGTCGACCAGTTCACCGTTGCTCTTGGCCAGTACGCCGCGCTCGAGGTAGAGGTTGTCTTCGAAGCCCACACGGACATTGCCGCCCATGACGATGGCGGGAGCAGCCAGCGTGAAGGCATGACGACCAATACCGGTAGCAGTCCAGGTGCTGCCAGCAGGGATGTTCTTCACCAACCAGCAGAGGTTGTCGACAGTGGCGGGGGTGCAGCCAGGGACACCCAACACGAAGTTGAACTGCATCGGATTACCGGGCACCTCACCCTTGCGGGCCATAGTGAGGATGGTGTCGAGGTGACCCATCTCGAAGCACTCATACTCGGGTTTGATACCCTTCTCAATCATGCGCTTGCCGAAAGCGCGCATGGTGGGCATAGTGTTGTCGAAGATCTCGTCGCCAAAGTTGCAGGTTCCGCAGTCGAGGGTGGCCATCTCGGGAATGGGTGTAGTGTTGGTGGAGTCGAGACGTTCGTCGGGCGTCATGCCCACGGCTCCGCCGGTACTCGGGATAAGAATCACATTGGGGCAGGCCTTGAGGATGGCCTCGGTGCACTCTTGGAAGCGCACATGGCTCTGTGTCGGCGTGCCGTCGTCCTCACGGACATGCAGGTGCACGATGGCGGCACCGGCGTCGACAGCGCTCTTGGCCTCGCGGACAATTTCTTCTACGGTGTAGGGGACATTGGGGTTTTGTTCTTTGGTTACTTCGGCGCCGCAGATAGCGGCGGTGATAATCAGTTTCTCCATAATATGTTACGTTTTAATTTTCAATTTAAGAGAGTGCAAAGATACGAAAAAAAACTAATTTGTGAGAAAAGTTAGTTGATTGGCTGCACCTGTTTGCGGAGGAGTTCGATGTCGAGCTGCTGGTAGGTGATGCTGGCGGTGTCAGCGAAGTGCTCGCGATTGGCGGTGTAGGTGTCGCGGTCGTATTCTGCCGCTTTGTCGAAGAGGCTGCGTGCGACGGCAAGCTTGAGCTGTGGGAAGGTCATGCGGCCTCCCTCGTACTCTTCCACCTCTTTGTCGCTGAGGTATTTCTTGACTTTCTGCCACTGGGCGTCGGGCAGACGTCCATCCTGGTCGAGCGAGCGCTCGAGGTCGGGGAAGTTGACCCACGAGGTGATGGTGGTCTCGAGGAGTGCAATCTGCTTGCGGTTGCGGTCGGTGTAGTAGCCCAAGTAGGCGTGGCAGGGCTCGACGAAGATGACGGGCTTGAGGCCTATCTTGCGGAGTATGGAGGCGAAGAAGACACAGGCGTCTACACAGTTTGCCTGCCGCGTGGCGAGGACTTCGTCGAAGAAACGTATGTGCTGGACGTTGGCGCGGGGCGAGGGATTGGAGGTGCATGTGATGGAGCTGTAGGTGATGCCGCGGTCGAGGGCGTAGTACCATACGGCGAAGACCTGGTCGCGGACAGCTTGCGTGCCGCCGCTCTGGTAGCCGGTGAGCCGGCGGACGGTGCCCTGCTCGACGATGTCGGTGAGTATCTGCTCTATCTGGGGATGGTCTTCGTTGACATAGGCTGCGAAGAGCCAGCGGAAGTCGCTGGTCTGCCCGTTGTAGACGAGCGAGAGGGGACATTCGTTGACGGTTCGGTAGGAGAGATGTAGGTTCTTGATGTCGACCTCTTCGTCGTTGATGTAGCAGGTAAAGGTAAAATCGACGTTTCCCGGCTGCCGCAGGGCGCGGAGCACGTCGTATTTCCACTTAACGGAGGGCTGGAAGCGGTAGACCTCGCCACGACGGGGTAGTATCTCTTGGATGATGGTGACGTAGTTGAGCGCCGAGGAGTCGATGACTACTCGCAGGACGGCATTGTCGGCCGGCGAGGTGAGCTCGATGTTGAAAGATGGCAGTTGGAAGTTGAAGGTGTTGTTGTTGGTACCCAAGATGAGCGACGGATAGAGCTGACCGTCGAAAAGAGGGTTGTACTCTGCCTGAAAAGCCACCTGACGGGGATCAAAGATTTTGGTGCCATGATGCAGACAGCCTGTAAGTAAAGGAAAAAGTAAAAGGCAAAAAGTAAAAAGAGGACCGACACGGCGTATCTGTGCAAGCATATTTTTCATTTTATTTTTCATTTTATCTCATATTACTCTCTCTGGATTGTCGTTAACGAATTCTGACCACTGCTTCTTGGCCGACTTGTGGCGTTTGGTCTTAGGGACGAGCTCTTTCCTCAGGTCAGCAAGGGGATTGGAAAGCTGCATGTGACAGGTGTAGGCCACAGCCAGTGCGTCGGTGGCATCAAGGTAGCGGGGATTGTCATCAAACTGGATGATGGAACGCAGCATGGCGGCCACCTGCTCTTTGGAGGCGATACCGTTGCCGGTGACTATCTGCTTGATGACAGAAGGCTCGTACTCGGTATAACTGAGGTCGCGGCTCATGGCGGCGGCGATGGCGACCCCTTGCGCGCGTCCCAGTTTGAGCATGGACTGCACGTTCTTGCCGAAGAAAGGCGCCTCGATGGCCAAGTGGTCGGGATGGAAGGAGTCTATAATGCGTAGCGTGGAGTTGAAGATACAATGTATGCGCCGATTGAAGTCGGGCATATTCTTGAGGTAGAGCACATCCATGGCGAGGACCTCCAATTTGCCGTCGTCTGTGTTGAGGAGGCTGTAGCCGAGGATACGGGTGCCGGGGTCGATGCCAAGGATTAACATGGTGCGGAGTTATGAGTTATTGTTTGGTGGTGAGAGTGAGGGTGAAATGGCTCTCAACCTTGCGGCGACGAAGGTACAATATCAGAATGTAAAGTCCAAGCACAGCAAAGGCGCTGGCCACAACCATCCACTCGGGCAGGTGCAGCAGCGAGAGGGTGATGATGACGGCCAGCATAAGCAGTGCCGGCAACACATAGGCCATCCATACGGCAAGCATCCCTCGGCTTTCGTCGATATGTACCGTCACCGCGTCACCTTGTCTATAGTTCTGCCAATCGTCACTGGGTATTTCGACGGTCTTGTCTTTCGACTCGGCGAAGCCGCACTTGGCGTGGGCAGCGCAGGTAGCACAGGCGCTAACGGCTTTGATGCGCACCTCGACAGAGCTTTTCTTGACGGCAGTGACGATGCCGTCGTGCGATGCTATTCTGTCCAGTCTCTCCATGCTATTATTCCTTTGCAGTTTTTTACACAGCGACCTTTCTTGTCGACCTTGCGGATCTCACCATTGTAATAGACCTCGGCCCTGCCCCACTGATAGGGTGAGGCTATGTCGAAGACAAAGGGAAGAAATACATCCCCATGGGTGTCGATATACCCCCAGCGGCCATTGTAGCATACGCTGGCGAGACCTTCGGAGAACTGGTAGGCGTCGCTGAAATAGAGGGGTATGGCGACATTGCCGTCGAGGTCGACATAGAACATTTTTCCGTCTTTCTGCACCAGGGCGAGGCTATCGCGGTAGACATACATCTCGGCTTTGGCCGAGTGGCACTCGTATTCCATAGGCAGCACCGTGCGGCCTGCGGTGTCGACGATACCATAGCGGTCACCCTGGCTCACCATTGCGCGGCCGAGGCCGAAGAGGCTCACGGCATCATAGATGCACGGTATCACTTCACGACCATAACGGTCGAGAAAGCCGTACTTTCCGTCACGCTGCACGGGTATACGGCCGTCCTGCATGCCACCGGTCCAGGTGTATACGGCGGGCGTGAGGGGTTTCATCCTGGCGTCGAAGAGCGCCATACCAGTCTCTTCGCCGGCAAAGAAAAGGGTGTCGGCGAAGAGGTCGGTCATCATGCCGTAAGCCATGGGCAGTGCCACACGGCCCGCATGGTCCATCAAGCCCCAACGGTGGTTCTGACGTATCATGGCATAGCCACAGCTGTAGGGCTGCAGGTTCTCGTACTGCGGCGTGAAGAGCTGACGGCCCATGGTGTCGATGAAGGTGCAGGCCCTTTGACCACTGTCGAGGGCGACAAGCACCGGCGCACAACCTTCCTGGAAAGCGCCGGCCTGCAGGTATTGCAGCGGGATGACCACGTTGCCGTCGAGGTCGGTGAAGCCGAAGAGGCCGTCCTTGTAGACCAACACACGCCCCTCGGAGGGGAAGTCGACCCCATGATATATGCAGGGCACCACCTGACGGCCGTCACGGTCGATGAGGCCCACCTGGTCTTCTTCGAGATACACCTTGCAGTAACCATCTGTAAACTGACCTACATAGAGGTAGATATTGGGGGCTATGACGGTGCCGTCCTCACGACGGAAGCCATAACGGTCGCCATCGCGGGTAGTCTCTATGCCGTCGACAAAAAAAATGTCGCACCCACACTGCTCATCATAGTCATACCTCACCTCCTGTGCGCGGAGGCTGAGCACGAGGGCCATAAAGACCAGTGATGTGATAATATGCTTCATATCCGTTCTATATCTGAACCCTGACACCAGCCTGCGGTGCCATCGGCTATTGTTACCTTGTACCAGCCCGCCAGCGAGTCAGTGACGGCGAGTTTGGTGCCCTCGTGGAGGATGAGTTTATCGGTGCTCTGCGCTTCGGGTGAGCTCTTGACGGTGATGGCAGCCTGCATCACGATGGCTTCGCTGTGCGCATTGAAATGGCGTGTGGAGCCGAACAACAAAAGAACAGCCACAACGAACAGCAGCAAGAAAGGTATCCCAGCCATCAGGCCCGCCTTGCGGAGGTTGCGGCTGGCACCCAGCCGCATAACCACTACCGAGAGACCCACCAGCGCCAGCAGTACGAGACAGACAATGCGCCAAGCGACGGGCGAGATGCGGACACAAAGGGTGTCAATCCACTGCGCCACGAAGAACTTCGGCAGCGGGGTGATACGGTCGACGGTCTTGCTCTCGGCCAGAGCCAGATTCTCGCGGGCATCGCTCATCGAGGGCTTGAGACGCAAAGCGCGCTCGTAGTTGAGGATGGCACGTCCCATTTGGCCCGTGCGATAGTAGGCGTTGCCGAGGTTATAATAGAGGTCAGCAGAGGCAACCCCCTCGGACAGGAGCCCTTCGTATTGTTCAACAGCCAATGCGTAATCGCCCTGACGATAGGCCTCGTCACCTTGCGCCCGAGAAACTGAAAACTGCAAACTGAAAATTGAAAAAAGCGCTAACGCAATAATATGTCTACTACAACTCTTCATTCTTGATTCTTATTCTTGATAATATATTTTATTCCAATCCGACAATCATATCAAGCGCTTCGTCATAGATGGTCTGCATCTGTGCATGGGCGTCACCCGGGGCAAAGCGAGCCAGGTCGACATCCTGCAGCACCTTCATGATGCTCTCCTGTCGGTCGGCGGGCACCTGCTTGTCGACCAAGCATTGTGTGACGGTGTCACGGCTGAGCTTGGAGAGCTCAATGCTGTATTTGTCAGCCAGACAGCCCCAGATGGCACGGTATATCTCCTCATAGAAAGCGTTGGCGTCGCCAGCCTTGAGATGACTCTCGGCACGGCGCAGACGCTTGCGGGCCAGCCGCAGCGCACGCTTGCGACGCACACCTGCCACATCCTGCTCAGCAACCTGACGACGGTGGCCGAAGACGAGTGCCGCGATGGTCAGCAGCACGATGAGTGCCGCCACCAACCAGAAGAGCCACCCTGCATGGTCGGTGTGGCGCAACGGTTGCAATTTTCCGACAGGATGGATATAGTTGATGTCTTTGTTCAGCAGACGCACATCGTCCTTGCCGACGGTGTGGCTCTGGCTGTGGGCGCTGCCTTTCTCCACCTCGATGACCTGCTTGGCGATGGTGCGTGTGACGTACTGGCCACTGGCGGGGTCGAAGTAGACAAACTTAAGTTCGGGAATGGTGTAACTTCCCTGGCTGCGAGGGATGAGAACCCACTCGTAGGTGCGGCTGCCGCTGACGCCGTTGTCGCCACGCTTGATGTTGTCTTCGATACGTGGGTCGTAGACCTCGAAGACGTTGGGAAACTCGGGCGTGGGGGCGTTGACGAGCATCAGGTTACCTGTGCCGCTGATAGTGACACGGTAGCTGACAGCCTCGTTGGCTTTGACCTTGCCGAGCGAGAGGCCTCCTTTGACGTCGAAGCGTCCCACACCGCCCGTGAAGCCCTCGGGGGCAGCAGGCAGGGGTCGCACATTGACGTTGATGCGGCTGGTGCTCAGCGGACGCTCCACCGCCTCGCGGGCGCTGAAGAAGGGGTCGTCGAAGAGGTCGAGAATGGTGCCCGTACGGCGGCGCTGGCGCTGCACCATGGCGAGCACATTGAGGTCGAGGGGCTCGATGGTCAGCTTGCCGCTCTCTTGGGCGAAGAGGGCTCCTTTGCGTATCTCGGCCACCTGGTATCGGCGGTCGCCGATGGTCTCCTCATATTGTTTTATCTGCTGTCCCTCGCTGAGGTCCTCGGCCCAGAAGCCACGGTTGCCGGGCAGTTTGTCGATGGCAAACTGGCTGATGGGTACCTGGGTATATATCTTATAGGTGACGATAATCTGCTCTCCCTGCCAGGGGTTGATCTTATTGACCGAGGCGCGGGCGAAGAGGCTCTTCTCGTCGATGGTCTGTGCCTGTTGCGGCTGCTGCGCCCAGGGGTCGTAGGCCTGCTGGCGCTGTTGCTGCTGGGCACGCTGCTGCTGACGGGCGGGGTCGGCCTTCTCTACCTTGATGGTGAAGCTCTGGCTGCCAATCTTCTTGCCGTCGGCGGTGCAGCTGGCACCATCGACGGTAAAGGTGCCCTCCAGGTCGGCCGTCAAGGTGTAGGAGTAGACGGTCTGCACCGACGAGGTCATCTGGCCGTTAACGAAGCTGTAGCTCGACGAACTGGAGGTATTGGGGCCTGAACGGAGGCTGAAGCCTTTGAACGAGGGGCCACGGAAGTCGCTGGCTCGGGCGTCGACGACAAAACGCACAGTGAAGTTGTCGCCGGCATAGACCGACTTAGGCGCCTGCACCGTCATCTGCTGCGCCTGAGAAACTGAAAACTGAAAACTGAAAACTTAAATAAGCGCTAGCGCGATAATATGTCTACTACAACTCCTCATTCTTAATTATTAATTCTTAACTCTTAATTTTTAATTCTCACTTACCAGTCCTTGTCTGTTTTCCTTATCCTGACGGGCTTATTGGACTGGTCTTTGTCACGCAAAGCCTGTCGCTCGTTGTTCTTCACGGCGTCCAGCATACGCTCGGCATCCTGCTTGCGCTGCTCCTGCTGCGGCTGACGCTGCTGTTGTTGCTGGTCTTGTTGCTGTTGGTTCTGCTGGCCTTGCTGGTTCTGTTGCTGTTGGTTCTGTTGGTCTTGGTCTTTGTTCTGCTGCTGGTTCTGTCCCCCACCCTGCTGCTGTTGGTGCTGTTGTTGCTGCAGCAGACGGCGGGCATAGGCTAGGTTGTAGCGGGTGTCGTCGTTCTTGGGGTCGAGCTTCAGCGCCTCCTGGTAGCAGTTGATGGCCTGCTGCAGTCCTTCCATCTGTTCCGACTGCAGGGCGCCTCTGAGCAGGCTGTTGCCCTGGTTGTGCAGGGTGCGCGCACGCTGCCGGTCGGTGATGCCCTGCGACGCGAGGGCCTGCTGGTAATGGCTGGCGGCCTCGCCGTACTTCTCCTGTCGGTAGAGGTCGTTGGCCAGGTTGTACTGCCCACGGAAGTCGCCGCTGTCGCGCTCCAAGGCCTTGCGGTAATTCACCTCCGCCTGCTCGTAGCGCTGCTTATTGTAGCCACGGTTGCCCTCACGCATCTGGTGACGGCTGGCCTGCGCATTTATATCTCCTATAGTTCCTATGGTCACTATAGTTACTGATAACACTATCTTTCCTATCTTCCTCATATCAGCTTTTCTAAATCAAACTTACGGTTGCGGCGCTCGAAGAGCAACACCTCGGCCAGCAGGCAGAGCAGGCCTGCCACCAGCGGATACATGTAACGGCTCTCATAGGCGGCGAACTGTGCTTCGCCGTACTCCTCTTTGTCAAGGCCTGCAATAAGGTTGGTGATGTCGCTCAGACCGCTGTTGACGTTGCCGGCACGCACATAGACGCCGTTGCCAGCAGATGCCACGTCGCGCAGCATCTGTTCGTTGAGGTGCGTCATGATGACGTTGCCCTCACGGTCGCGCTTGTAGTTGTTGCGGTGGCCGCGGGCGTCGAACTCCGGTATCGGCGACCCTTCCGGCAGGCCCATACCCACCGTGCACACCCTCACACCTTCTTTGGCGGCGTTGCGAGCGGCGCCGACGGCATCGTCCTCGTGGTTCTCGCCATCGCTGATGACGATGATGGCGCGGTTCTTGCCCTTCTCCCACTCACGCTCCTCGTCGCCATAGCCGAGCGTCTGCATGGCCTTGTCGATGGCGTCGCCTATGGCGGTACCCTGTTCGCTAATCATACTGCAGTCCATTTCGTCGAGGAAGAGCTTGGTGGCACCATAGTCGCCCGTCAGTGGCATTTGGATAAAACTGGTGCCGGCGAAAGCCACCAGGCTGACCCTGTCACCGGCGAAGGTGCTCAGCAGGTTGCTGACCACGCGCTTGCTGCGCTCCAAACGACTGGGCTGTATATCTTCGGCCATCATGCTGTTGCTGAGGTCCAGACAGATGGCCACGTCGCTGCCGGCACGCTTGCCCTTCTCCATGCGCGTGCCGAACTGGGGGTTGGCCAGAGCCACCACCAGCAGGGCCATGCCCAGCAGGATGAGCGTCATCTTGACGACGGGACGCCAGCCGGAACGGTCGGGGATGAGACGGCCGAACATAGCCTTGTCGGCCCACTGTTCCAGACGCCGACGACGGCGCCACTCGCCATAGCCCCACAGCACGCCCAGCAGCACCACCGCCACCAGCAGCCACAGATATTCTATATGTTCAAAACGTATCATTAATTATCTTAAAACCCTAAACTTTCAACTATAAACTTTCAACTTATACTTTAAACCACCACCATCTTATCAGCAGCTCTGCCGCCAGCGCCAGCAGCGCCAGCCACAGCCACGGGGCTTGCTCGTCCTTGGTCTGCGCGTATTGCGTCACGTCGATGCGGCTCTTCTCCATCTCGTCAATCTGGCTGAATATCTCCTGCAGCGCTTTCTTGTTGGTGGCGCGGAAATAGCGGCCGTCATCGGTGAGACCGGCCATCTGGCGCATCAGCGGCTCGTCGATTTCCACGTCGATGTTCTGGTAGTGCACACGACCCATCTGGTCGCGGAAAGGATACGGCGCCTTGCCCAGCGAGCCCACACCGATGGTATAGAGGCGTATGCCGTAGAGCTTGCATATCTCGGCGGCCGACAGAGGGTCGACCGAGCCCTGATTGTTGACGCCGTCGGTCAGCAGGATGATTACCTTGCTCTTGGCCTCGCTGTCCTTGATGCGGTTGATAGCCGTCGCCAAGCCGTCGCCAAGGGCTGTGCCGTCACGCACCACGCCGCTCTTCACGGCGCCCAGCTGCTGCTGCAGCACGTGGTGGTCTACGGTCAAGGGCACTTGCGTGAAGGCCTGTCCGGCGAATATCACCAACCCCATACGGTCGCTCTTGCGGCCCTCGATGAAGTCGGCAGCCACCTTCTTGGCGGCCTCCAGACGGTTGGGGCGGAAGTCCTCGGCCAGCATGGAGCCCGAGATATCCATGGCCATCACAATGTCGATGCCTTCCACCGTCATCTCCTGACGGCTCAGGCTGCTCTGCGGACGCGCCAGCGCCACCACCATGGCGGCCACAGCCACACAACGCAGCGCGTATGGCAGCCAGCGCAGACGCACGCGCAGGCTCTTGCCGATGCCGTCGAAGACGGCTATGTCGGAATGCTGCAGGGCAGCGTCCTGCTTGCGGTAGCGCCACAGCCACCATGCCGCCAGCAGCGGCACTATCACCAGACCCAGCAGGTACCACGGATGCACAAAGGTGATGTTGCTCATAGCTCCTTACCTCCTGTCTCCTTATCTTCTGTCTCCTGAGGCTTCACCGCCTGCCACAGTTGCTCCACAAAGAGTGCCGCCGACTTCAGCGACGCCTCGTGCTCGTGCGGCAGCGGCTCACTCTTGGCGAACTTCACCAAGTCGGCCGTTATGAAGATGCTGCGCAGCAGTTCGCTTTCCTCTTTCCACTTTCCTCTTTCAATTTCAGCGATAGTCTCGTCGCTGGTCATCTCGGTGGCGCGGATGCCGGTGGACTCCTCGATGAAACGGCGCACGATATCCGTCAGCTCGGTGTGGTACTCCTTCACCTTGCCGCTCTGCCAAAGACGCTTCTCGCGTAGCTCCTCCAAACTATCGACGGCGCGTTGGTAGGGCGTGCGTGTGTCGACGGGCTCGGTGTGGGCGAAAATGCTGCCATGGCGCTTCTTCCTGTCGACGAGCCACCACACCACGATGCCCACCGCGGCCACGGCCCATGCCAGCAGCACCCAGCGGAACAGTTCCCAGAAGGTGTAGGGCAAACGCTCGATGGGCGCTATGTCGCGTATCTCCGCCGTGGTGGTGTCCACCTCCACGTCGGCCACCACCAGCAGCAGCGAGTCGTCGCCAATATGCAGCCAGTGGTCGCCGGGCTCAAAGCTGGTCAGCAGCACTTGCATCTCGCCGCTCACGCTGTCCATCCTCTGGGCAACGGGCACAATGCCGTCGGAGGGACCCAAGCCCACGCCAGCGGGCAGCGTCAGCACCGTCTGGTCGCCCAGCACGATGGTGTCGGTCTCCAGCGTCGCCTGCGCTCTCATATTACCTATAGTGCCTATAGTTACTATAGCTACTATCAACACTATCTTATCTATCCTCTTCATTCAGCTTCTTCTGCTTAAAAGGTTTCTTAACGGCGCCACGAAGTCCTCGCCGGTGTACATCGTGGCCATGTCGACGCCGTAGCGCCGCATGGTCGCCTCCACCTCGCTGCCGTGAGCCGCCGTGCGGGCATCGACGGCGCGGCGCACCGCCGCGCTGCCGGTGTCGACCCACAGGGTCTCCGTGCTTTCGGGGTCGTAGAACTTCACCAGCCCCAGGTTCTCCATGCGCTCTTCGCGACGGTCCAGCAGCCGCAAGGCCACCAGGTCGTGCTTGCCGGCGGTGAGCTTCAGGGCGTCGCTGTAGCCACGGTCATAGAAGTCGCTGATGAGGAAGGTCGTGCAGCGCTTCTTGATGACGTTCTGGAAGTAGCCCAGCGCCTGGCCGATGTCGGTGCCGTTGCTCTGCGGACGGAAGGTTATCAGCTCGCGGATGATGCGCAGGATATGGCTGCGCCCCTTCTTGGGCGGGATGAACTTCTCGATGCGGTCGCTGAAGAGCAGCATGCCCACCTTGTCGTTGTTGGCGATAGCGCTGAAGGCCAGCGTGGCGGCCACCTCGGCGGCCAACTCCTCCTTGAACTGCACATGCGTGCCGAAGCGGTTCGAGCCGCTGACGTCAACCAGCAGCATCACCGTCAGCTCGCGCTCCTCCTCAAAGACCTTGACGTAGGGGTGTGCCAGACGGGCAGTCACGTTCCAGTCAATGTTGCGCACGTCGTCACCGTACTGGTACTCACGCACCTCGCTGAACACCATTCCGCGGCCCTTGAAAGCCGAGTGGTATTCGCCCGAGAACATCTGCTGCGACAAACCTCGCGCCTTGATCTCTATCTTGCGGACCTTCTTTAAAATCTCTTCGTCCATTAAGGTACATCCACTCGATTCAACACTTCGCTCACCAGCTCCTCGCTAGTGACGTTCTCGGCCTCGGCCTCGTAGGTCAAGCCCACGCGGTGACGCAGCACATCCATGGCCACGGCGCGCACATCCTCGGGAATGACATATCCGCGACGGTGCATGAAGGCATAGGCTTTCGAGGCGGCGCCCAGGTTGATGCTGCCGCGCGGCGACGCGCCGTAGCTGATGAGCGGCTTCAGTTTCTCCAGGCCGTACTGCTCGGGATAGCGCGTGGCGAAGACGATGTCGGTGATGTAGTTCTCAATCTTCTCGTCCATATACACCTCGCGCACCAGCTCGCGCGCCTTCATGATGTCGGCAGGCTTCAAGATAGCTTTGCCCATCTCCGAACTCCGAGCTCCGAACTCCGAACTCCCGCCGTTCACCTGCTGGTGCAGTATCTGGCGCTCCTCGTCGCGCTTGGGGTAGCCTATGACCACCTTCAGCATGAAGCGGTCCACCTGGGCCTCGGGCAGCGGGTAGGTGCCCTCCTGCTCGATGGGGTTCTGCGTGGCCATCACCAGGAACGGCTCCTCCAGCGGAAAGGTCTGCTCGCCGATGGTCACCTGACGCTCCTGCATGGCCTCCAGCAGGGCGCTCTGCACCTTGGCGGGGGCGCGGTTGATTTCGTCGGCCAGGATGAAGTTGCTGAAGATGGGGCCTTTCTTCACCTGGAACTGCTCGCTCTTCTGCGAGTAGATCATCGTGCCCAGAAGGTCGGCGGGCAGCAAGTCGGGGGTAAACTGTATGCGGCTGAAGCGGGCGTCGATGGCCTTGGCCAGCGACGTGATGGTCAGCGTCTTAGCCAATCCCGGCACACCTTCCAGCAGCACATGGCCGTTGCTCAGCAGACCTATCAGCAGCCCTTCCACCATGTGCTTCTGCCCCACGATGGTCTTGCCCAGCTCCATGGTCAGCACGTCGACAAAGGCGCTCTCGCGACCGATACGGTCGTTTAGTTCTTGAATGTTCACCATTTCCATAGTAGTATATCTATTGTTTTTTTTATTTCAACCAAAATCAAACCAATTTTGATAACACGGGAAACACAAAAATATTGTATCGTCCGACGAATATAAAAAGTTAAAAAGATTAAAACCACCGCTTCGACAAGAGCGGCAGCTGAAGTCCTCTTTTCTTCAAGCAATTATAATCATTTCTTTGGTATTTCTTTGGAAAAAAGCAAAGAAATACCAAAGAAATACCTTTAAAAGACAGAAAAAATGAAGAACCTGCCTCACCGTCAATGTTGCAGAATGACGGTGCAACGATAGGCGCGGTGGTCGTTGGCGACGAGAACGAGGACTTAGGCACACTTTCCCAACATATATTTTACCAAGGAAAACGGCCAAAAAACACCCAACACACTCATTGATTATCAACATCTTGAACACTCCCCTACCGACCCTCGACCGACCCTCGACCGACCCACCCCCACACACCGAGATGATTTTCAGGTAGATAAACGGTTTTAAAAAGGAGTGATTTTCCAGAGAAGGTAGGACTAGGAAGCGAGATTAATTGTTTAAAAAAAGAAGATTTTTTTGAAGTTTTTATTTATATATTACATTTTTTTTGTATCTTTGTGCATTAAAAGTTTACTATCGAATTGAAATAACAAATTAATTAATAATAACTTATGAAAAGTAAAAACGTACTACTCGGCTTGTTTGCAGGCGTCATGGCTTTGATGGGAGGGGCGGCGCACGCCCAATTCTACGAGATCGGTCCCGCGAATATCGGCGGCCAGGTCTCGAGCATTATCATCGACCAGCAGGACGCCAGCCGCTCCACAGTCTATGCCGGTGCCATCTCCGGCGGTCTCTATGTACGCACCTCGAACAGCGAAGTGCTCAGCAATCTCTACCGTGACCTCGATGATGAGAACTACGTCAACCAACTGGTGAACAATTTCGAGTCGTGGCACCTGGTGCGCTACATCAACAGCGCCACGGGCTACGAGGAGACGCTGCCCATCAGCGCCTTGGTGCAGGGTCCCGACGGAACGATTTACATCGGCACGGGTGACGACGCCTATCCTCTGGGCAGCACCTACGACAAAATGTCGGTGAAAGGCCGCGGTATCTACCGCTACAAACCCAGCGACGGCACCTTCTCGCTGATTCCTTTCACCAACCACTTTGACGCTGTGCACGCCATCGACTATTATTTCCGCAACGACACCATCTTCCTCTTCGCCGCCACCAACAGCGGCCTGTACCGATGGGCTGTCAACACCGCCAGCTCGGACATCGACGGTGCCTGGAACGCCAGCTCCGCTGTGTCGGTACTGGACAACACCAGCATCGACGAGCTCGTGGTGGTGCGTCCCCTGAATATGGCTTACTTCACCGCAGGCAACCAGCTCTACAAGCTGGGCAACCTGACGACCGTCTCTCTCAATGCCATCAACATCTCGGGCAGCAACAGCGCCTTCGGCGGCACGAACACCGCCATCAAGCTTGCTGTGGCTCCGTCAGACAGCCGTTACCTCTACGCCATGGTCATCGACTCGGTGGGCCGCATGGAGAATGTCTACGGCACCACCAACGGTCAGGTGTGGACGGCTCTGGCCACGTCGACCGTGCAGCCGCTGACCGCCAACTCGGGCATCACCTGCGGCGCCATCGCCGTGGACCCCGGCAACCCCAAGCGCATCATCCTTGGCGGCACCAACATCTGGACCGGCGAGGGCTTCCTGGAGAACGCCAACTACCAGTGGACCAAGAACTCGTACAGCGAGTTTGAGCTCAACGGCGGCGACTATATGTCGTATGTCTTCAACAACTCTGTCTTCGTGCACTCGGGCATCCACCAGATTCTGCCTGTGTTCCACATCGAGAACGGCGAGGGCGTGACGACCTACTATATGGCCACCGACGGCGGTGTGTACAGCACGAGCACCGAATTCAACTCGTACGATAACATCAACCGCGGTATGAACAATCTGCAGATCACCAGTGTGGCTGTGACGCCCGACGGCTCGCTCATCAGCGGCGCCATCAACAATGCGTGCCCCTTCATCGAGGCCCGTATGGCCCACAACGGCGGCACCAGCATCACCTCGTGGTATGACGACGGCTCGATGGGCAACATGAACCACGACGCCAACATACTGTGGACCGGCAACGGCGGCAAGGTCGCCGCTTCGGCCTTCCAGCAGATCACCACGCAGCCCCACCGCAATATCTTCGTGTCGTCGGCCAACGGCAACATCGGCCGTTCCTATGCCGACTATCTGGACTATACCAACAGTCAGACCTGGACCACGGGCCAGGGCTTCCTGACCAACGAGGTGGCCGGCGGTCCCGCCATCGGCAGCATCTCGCTGTGGGAGAGCGCCAACGACGAGCTCTACAAAGACAGCATCAAGGTGGGCCTCGACCTGAGCGGCTACTTCTTCAACGCCAACGGCGACACGGTGATGATCACCAGTCCCACCCAGACCGTACCCACCAACTCGAAAGCCATCTTCCTGGCGAAGAACAATTCGGACTATCCCTTCGAATACACCTACACCAAGTCCCAGAAGGCCAACGACTCGCTGGTGGTGAAGAACCCCGTTGTGTCGCGTATGCTTGCCGTGGTCAACACCTCGTCGACCCAGAGCGCCGTGCTGTACTCCTGGACGGCCAACGACTTCAGCAAGGTGTACGACGGTGTCATCGACGCCGACCGCGACCTTGACGCCGACGTCAAGACGGCCCTGCGCGCCAAGTTCATGTGGTGGGCTCCCCTGCTGACCATCAAGCACAGCGAGCTGCTCCACACGATGAACCTCTATCCCCGTGACGCCGTCATGAGCGCCGACGGCCGCTGCGCCTACCTCAGCACCTACGACGTCGCCACCCACCAGTCGCAGCTCTACCGCCTCAGCAACTTCGAGAACGTCAACTTCTACAAATATCCCGCCGACGTGCGTAACGACATCAGCGCCGCCAGCGACACCACAAGCCGTGTGGTGAAGAGCACCAAGTTCCTGCGCGGCGGCAGCGAGTGGTTCCCCCGTCCCATCAGCTCCATCACCTCCGACCCGCGTCCGGGTGTGGACCGCATCGTGGTGACCTTCGAGGACCACTCCACCAGCTACACCAACGTGCTTGTCATCAACAACGCCAGCAGCACCGACTGGACCAGCAACGCCGTGCAACTGCCCATCACCGGCCATGTGAGCACTCCCGTCTACTGCGCCATGATTGAGGACTCGACGGGCAACATCTACGTCGGCACCGACGACGGTGTGTTCATCTACGACGGCAGCAGTTGGAGCCAGTACGAGCACCTGCGCGGTGTCCCCGTGACCTCCATCACCCAGCAGACCAAGAAGCTCTCGGTGCGCCGCGCCACCACGCATACCGGCATCACGGAGAACAAATACCTCTTCGCCAAGACCAAATGGCCGCGCGCCATCTACTTCGGCACCTACGGCCGCGGTATCTTCATGGATATGACCTACGTCACCGACACCATCAACGAGATTAGCGACCCCGAGGACTACAATCCCGTCAGCATCCCGACGGTGGCCACCGTGGGCAACAACAGCGTGAGCATCTACCCCAACCCCGTCATGGGTAGGGAGACCAGCCTGGCCCTCACCGCCGTCGAGGCCGGCAACGCCGTGCTGCGCATCTACGACCTCAACGGTCGCATGGTCAGCGAACGCAACCTGGGCTACGCCAACGAAGGCGAGCAGGTCTACACCATCGGCACCGAGGGTATGGCCAAGGGCATGTACCTCGTCAACGTCACCATCGGCAGCCACACCGCCGCCGCCAAGATGATGGTACGCTAAGCCGGCGGGCTATAAGAACAAAAAAGAGGTGCCGTCAACAGGCAGCACCTCTTTTTATATTAATTATGAATTCATATATATATTATATACTACTAGATGATCAAGAACTTTGTTGAAGAACTCCGCTGGCGCGGAATGCTGGCACAGATGATGCCAGGCACGGAAGAACTCCTCCAGAAAGAGATGGTGACGGCCTACCTGGGCACCGACCCCACGGCCGACTCGCTGCATATTGGACATCTTTGCGGCATCATGATGCTGCGCCACCTGCAACGCTGCGGCCACAAACCAATCATCCTGGTGGGCGGCGCCACCGGCATGATTGGCGACCCCTCGGGCAAGAGCCAGGAACGCAACCTGCTCAACGAGGAGACCCTGCGTCATAACCAGGAGTGCATCAAGAACCAGGTGGCCAAGTTCCTCGACTTCGAGTCGAAGGAGCCCAACGCCGCCGAGATGGTGAACAACTACGACTGGATGAAGGACTTCACCTTCCTCGACTTCGCCCGCGAGGTGGGCAAGCACATCACCGTCAACTACATGATGGCCAAGGACAGCGTGCAGCAGCGTCTGAACGGCACCGCCCGCGACGGCCTGAGTTTCACCGAGTTCACCTACCAGCTGCTGCAAGGCTACGACTTCCTCTACCTCTACCAGCACAAACACTGCAAGCTGCAGCTGGGCGGCAACGACCAGTGGGGCAACATCACCACGGGCACGGAGTTGATACGCCGCACCCTGGGCTTCGAGAACGAGGCCTTCGCCCTCACCTGCCCCCTCATCACCAAAGCAGACGGCAAGAAATTCGGCAAGACCGAGAGCGGCAACATCTGGCTCGACCCCAAGCGCACCTCGCCCTACAAGTTCTACCAGTTCTGGCTCAACGTCAGCGACGACGACGCCGAGAAATACATCAAGATTTTCACCTCGCTCGAGAAAGAGGTCATCGACGGCCTCATCGAGGAGCACAGGAAAGACCCGGGCATGCGCGTGCTGCAGAAGCGCCTGGCGCAGGAGGTTACCGTGCTGGTGCACTCGCAGGAAGCCCTCGACGCCGCCATCGAGGCCAGCAACATCCTCTTCGGCAAATCAACCAAAGAGGGACTGGAGAAGCTCGACGAGCAGACCTTCATGGACGTCTTCGACGGCGTGCCGCAGTACAACGTCAGCCGCGCCGCCATCGAGGCCGGCGCCCCGCTCGTCGACCTGGCCGCCGAGGTGGGCATGTTCGCCAGCAAAGGCGAGATACGCCGCGAATTGAAGCAGAACAGCATCAGCGTCAACAAACAGAAAGTCGCCGAAGGCTGCACTCTCACCGCCGCCGACATCCTCGCCTGCGGCCGCATCCTCGTCCAGAAAGGCAAGAAAAACTACTACATCCTAAATGTGGAAAAATGAACAAAACCTTTAAACCCTTAAACATATGAAAAAACACCTATTCCTGTTCGTCGCCATCTTGGCCGCCGTTGCCGGCACCATGGCGAAACCGGTGGAGCCCTCCACCGCCAACCGGGTCGCGTCGAACTGGCTGCAGGCCGTCACAGGCAAGACCCACGACAACCTCACAGACATCACCGCACAGACACCTTTCCAGGAGTTCTACGTCTTCACCCTGGGACAGGAGGGCGGATTCATCCTCATAGCCGCCGACGACTGTGTGCTGCCCGTGCTGGGCTACTCCGAGACCTCCACCTTCCCCGTCGAGGACATACCCGCCCATATCATGGAATGGATGAAGAAATACGACGAACAGATAGCCTTCTACCGTGAACACTACGGCGAGCAGCCCTATGGTGGTTCCGACGAAGTGCGCCGCCAGTGGAAAAGCGCCATCAGCGCGTCGCCTGTCGATCCGCCGCTGCCCACGGCCGTGAGCCCCCTGCTCTCCACCACCTGGAACCAGAGCCCCTACTACAACAACCTGTGCCCCAGCGGCACCTATACAGGCTGCGCCGCCACCGCCGCCGCGCAGATCATGAAATACTGGAACCACCCCGCCACAGGCTACGGCTCGCACGCCTACGTGCACAGCGCCTACGGCACCCTGAGCGCCAACTTCGGCAACACCACCTACAACTGGAGCAACATGCCCTCCTCGCTCACCTCGTCGAGCTCCAGCGCGCAGGTCAACGCCGTAGCCACGCTGATGTACCACATCGGAGTGGCCATCGAGATGACCTACGGCACCGACGGCAGCAGCGCCGCCACCGCCTCGTTCGGCAACGCCGCCAAAGCCTCCTGCGAAAACGCCTTCCCTCTCTACTTCAAATACAAACCCACCGCCCGCTCCATCTATCGCGCCGAATACAGCGATGCCGAGTGGAGCGCCCTGCTCGTGGCCGAGCTCGACGCCCAGCGGCCCATCCTCTACACCGGCTTCGACGTCGACGCCGGCCATGCCTTCGTCTTCGACGGCTACAACAGCCAGGGACAGTTCCACGTCAACTGGGGCTGGAACGGCTACTGCGACGGCTACTACACCATCGGGGCCCTCAACCCCTCCACCGGCGGCCAGGGTGGCAACACCTCTGGCACCTACAACCTGAACAACTACGCCCTCATAGGCATCGAGCCCAACACCGCCTGGAGTTCCTCGGCCACCACTACCGTCAATGCCTCAGTCTCCAACACCGCCTACGGCAGCGTGACGGGTGCGGGCACCTACAGTTTCGGCGACACCATCAACCTCGGCGTATCGACCAACCTCGGCTGCCGTTTCTACGGCTGGAACGACGGCAACACCATCATCCATCGCGGAATGATTGCCACTGGAGGCACCCTCAACCTCACAGCCAACATCGGCCCTCTCTCCGGCGACACCCTCGGCTACTGCTTCAACACCCGAAACTCCTCTCGTGGATTTGGTTCGACCGGCAACAACCTCTACTGGGGCATCCTCCTGCCCGCCTCCAAGCTCCCTGCGGGACATCAGCTGACCACCATCCAGTACTACGTCGACAACCCCGGCACCTACGACTTGACCGTCTACACCGGCTCAAGCCCCTCCACAGTCATCTACACACAGACCTACACCTTGTCGTCGACCGGCTGGACCGACCTGCCGCTGACGACTCCCGTCACCGCCGACGGCACACAGAACTTCTGGATATTCTTCCATAACACCGATGTCGCCTACCCCATGACACTCTCCTCGGGTTGCGGCAACAATTACGCCTCGCTATATACGGGCAGCGACCCGTCGCAGGCCGGAAGCCTCCAGTCGCTGGGAGCTAACGAATCCCACATGATACGCGCCATCTTTACCGACCCGGGCAGCACTCCCGGCCCCGGCCCGACCCCCGTGCCCACCGACTGCAGCAATCCCATCGTGCTGACGATTGGCGATACCACGTCGACAAACACGGCAATCCAATATCCTGTCAACAACTACTACAAATACACTCTCTCTGAGACCATCATCGACGCCGCCGAGTTGCAGGGCATGGGACAGATAACGAGCATCAGCTACCGTTACAACCACACCTCAGCCTCCTCCTCCAAGAACGACGTCACCATCTGGATTCAGCCCACCACCAAGACTGCTTTCTCCAGCAACAGCGACATCGAGACGCTGAACACCGCCAATGCTGTCATGGTCTACAGCGGTGAACTGAACTGCTCGCAGGGCTGGAACGAATTTCTGTTCACCACGCCCTATAACTACGACGGCACGAGCAACCTGATGATTATCGTTGACGATAATAGTAACGCTTACAACAGCAACAGCCATACATTCAACACCGCTGCCTGCAGCGATTACAAGACACTGGTGTGGTACAGCGACAGCCAGAACCCCGACCCCACCAGCAGTTCCTATAGCGGCACCAAGCAGTATTACCAGGCGCGCGTACAGATGCGTCTTAACGGCTGCCAGCCTGGAGGCGACATTACCGTTGCCGACGGCACGGACAACAACAGTTATGTGCCCGTCTACGGATACTATGCCGACGCCTTCCTGCGCTGCCAGACCATCTACCCCGCCACCAGTTTGGCATCCTCTGCTTCGGCTCAACCCATGCAGCAAGGCGCCTCTATTACATCACTCACCTATTACCTCGCCACTCCCGCCAGCGAGGCCATGGACGGCACCTTTGTGATCAAACTTTCGGAAGTATCCAACACCACGCTGTCGAGTTTCTTGGATGTAAACAATGCCACCACGGTCTATACCGGCACATTGGATGCCTCAGGCAGTGAGATGACCATCAACTTCACTACCCCCTACACCTACAATGGCGGCAACCTTCTTGTCGAGGTCACCGAGACTGTCGAAAGCAGCAACTACCCCAGTGCCTCTTACCTGGGTGTCACCACCGCCGGTGCAAGCTGGCAGGGATACGACTACTCCAGCGTCGATGCCATCACCGGAAGTGGCCGTAACTTTATGCCCAAAACCACATTCACCTACACTGGTGGCAATAGCAGCACCACCCCGTCCTGCGCACCTCCTGTCATCACCATCGACAGTGTCGTCGGACGCAGAGTATGGTTCTCGTGGAGTTCTGAGGGCGACAGCGTCTTCCTGACCATCAAGAACCACAATGGTCAGCAGGTTTACAATCAGCACTTCCCTGCCAATGGTAGCATTGATGCTGCCGGTCTCTCACTCCCAGAGAGTTACTTCCCCTTCGGAAACGGCTTCATCTACGGCATGTCGCTCTGTAATGGTACCGACACTTCCAACTGGGTGTATGAAGAATTCCCCGTCACCTGCGAGGTTGAAGACAGGTGTCCCATGACCATCGTACTTAACGATGATTGGGGCGACGGCTGGAACGGCGGTGCCCTGGACATCTACGACTCCATCTCGGGTCTGCTATTCACCAGCATAACTTGTCCAAACCACGGCAACAATAATATCGCCACCTCCGACACAATACCGATTTATCTGTGTCCCGAACGCGTCTACCGAGTGGCCTACCGTGCCGGACAATATGACGAGGAGGTCTCTTTCCAGATTCTCGGAAGCAATGGCGACACCCTCATCAACGTGAGCGACCCCTCTGCCGGCACGCAAGGCTACTTCACCCATACCTGCGGAAACGGAACGAATTGTGTGGTCATGAGTCCTGTGATTGGCGATACCACCTCGACCAGCACATCCTACTATACGCCTATCAACAACTACTTTAAGTACACTCTTTCTGAGACCATCATCGACGCCGCCGAAATCGGAGGCCCGATGACCATCAACAGCATCAGTTACTACTACAACTATGCTACAGCCTCGACGAAAAAGACCAACTGTACCATCTATCTGCAACCCACTTCGAAGAGCGTATTTGCCAGCTCTAGCGACATTGAACTCCTCGACCCAACTACCGCGGTCATGGTCTACAGCGGCGAACTCAACTGCCAGCAGGGCTGGAATACCTTCACCTTTACCACTCCTTACTACTACGACGGCGAGGATAACCTGATGGTGATTGTGGACGACAACAGCAATGACTACGACGGCAACAGCTACAACTTCCGCACCACTGACTGCACTGGCTACAAGACCCTCTACTGGTACAGCGACAGCCAGAACCCGGACCCGACCAGCAGCACTTTCAGCGGAAGTAAGAGTTGGTCTCAAGCCCGCGTTGTGATGAGCCTCAACGGCTGTCAAGCTGCTGGTGTGACCTGTCCCAAGCCCGCCGAAATCGCTGAAACCCATGCCTCCTATAGCGCCACTGTAACATGGAGCAGCAGTGCTTCCAACTATAGCGTCACTCTGATAGATGCTTCCGGCGCCACATTAAACTACTCAACGACCACCAACACGACGAAGTCCTTCACAAGTCTCACTCCTAACACAGACTACACTGTTGTTGTCCGCGCCCTCTGCTCGACCACCGACAGCAGCACTGCCAAAAGCATCTCCTTCCGCACCAACTGTGCAACCCTCACCGCTGCCGACTTGCCCTACACCGAGGACTTCGAGTCTTACGCCAGTGGTTCTTCTGCCACCATCAGTCCCTGCTGGACCAAGGGCACCAACGCCTCATCTGCTTACCCCTATCCCAGCACCACCACTATCACCGGTGCACGCACTCTCTACTTCTACGGCTACAAGCCTTCATCAGCCACTGGCACCAGTACCTATAGCTATGCCGCCCTGCCCGAGTTGGCCGCCTCTGTTGATGTCAGCGATCTCACCATCAGTTTCAACGCTCGCCGTTACAGCAACACCGGAGCCAACTACCGTTCGATACTCTACGTGGGTGTGATGACCGATCCGACAGATGTCAGCACATTCATGAGTCTTAGTGTAATCAATATGACTCCGATGGAGGCCTCTACCATCGAGAACTATAGAGTGAATCTGGCCAACTATACCGGCACAGGCAAGTATGTTGCATTCTACTGCCCCGCAGTGGACACCGCTGGATCCAACTACAGTTACAACCACATCTATATCGACGATGTGGTGCTTGACTTCACACCCAACTGTCATCCTGTAAGCGGTCTCACAACATCCAACGTCACCAACAGCAGCGCAACGCTGACATGGGCTGATGCCAACAACACAGGTGCCACCTACACCGTGTATAATGCTACAGGCAGTGTTATCGCCTCCGGCATCACCAGCAACAGCTACACAATCACTGGTCTCACCGGCCAGACCGACTACACCTTCAGCGTGGTCGCCAACTGTTCCGCCACCGATGCCTCGCCTGCCACCACCGTTGCAATCCATACCCTGCCGGATCCCATCATGTGCGGCAACACGCCGGCACTCGTATTCGCCAATGCCGAAAACGCCACCGGCACCACCAACTACTTTCCGGGCTACAGCTTATACAATTATTCCTATAGCGAAGTTATCATTCCATCCACACAGTTGCTGGGGCTGGGTGAAATCAAGGGCATGGAGTTCTATGTGAATACCCTAAACACGGGTTCCGACTATTTTAACAACTGCGAGATATACCTAATGAATAGCACCGCCACCTCGCTGGCCGACGGATTCATTCAGGACTCCACAGGATTCCAGTTGGTATACTCCGGCAGTCTCAACCAGAATTACACGGGATGGAACCTTGTCACCTTCAACAACACATTCCTGTACGATGGCACAAGCAATCTCATTGTCGCCGTGCTGCGCGGTCACGGTTCATGGGCCTCATCAGGATCTTTCGGTTCTTACACTGCTACCGACATGCTGGCTCGCTACGTCTACAATGACAACAATGCCTACACCCTAGGCAGCATCACCGGCGGAACAGCCGTCACCAATGTACCGGTATACCGTATGTTGGGTTGCGAGGGTATGGCACCCGACTGCATGCCTGTCCGCAATCTGACGGTCGACGCCGTCACCCCCAACAGTGTCACCCTCTCCTGGGCCGACACCACCAACAGCGGAGCCACCTATACGGTGATGAACGACTCCACAGTGGTGGCCTCGGGCATCAGCACGACGACCTACACAGTCACGGGCCTCACTGCCGAGACCTCCTATACATTCTCAGTGGTAGCCAACTGCTCGGCGACATCGTCGTCGCTGCCAATCACCGTCGGCGCTTTCACCGGCTACTGCACGCCTTCGCCGACTTCTGTGGACAACAATGGCATCACCAGCGTGTCCTTCGGAGGCATGACTAACACGACACACCCGACCTCGGCCAGTTATGCCAACTATAGTAACCTGAGCGGCTCGGTACCCGCCGGCACCACAGCCACAGTGGAAATTACCTATGCTACCGGCTATACTTACGGTACTATCATCTGGGTTGACTGGAACAACAACATGGTCTTCGAGGGTAATGAGGTTGTATATGTGGGCACCAGCACCAACGACAATCCCACCGTGCTGACCGCGACCTTCAATATCCCTGCCACACAGGCCTTAGGCAACTACCGCATGCGCATCCTCGGTGCCGATAACTATTTCGACAGCTACGTCACCTCCATCGCAGCCGCGGCCAATGCCGACCCCTGTGCCAGCTTCAGTTGGGGCGTCGCCGAAGACTACACCCTCACCGTGACGGCACCCGTCTCTTGCGCGGCCGTTACCGATGTGACTGCCTCCGACATCACTGCTACTGGTGCTACTCTCTCGTGGACCGATACCTTGAACAACGGAGTGACTTATTCCGTGCTTAACGCCACTGGCGCCGCCGTGGCTACAGGCCTCACCACGATGACCTACACCCTGACGGGCCTCACCGCTGAAACGGCCTACACCTTCGGCGTGGTGGCCAACTGCTCGGCCAACGAAGCCTCGGTGGCCACCACGGTGAGCTTCACCACCGCCGCCGTTGTCGTGCCTGACAGCCTGTTGCTCACAGTGGCTGTGAACGATGCCACAATGGGCACCACCAGTCCTGTTCCTGGCACCTACGTCTATCACACCGGCGATACCGTCACCGTCACTGCCACACCCAACAGTGGCTACAGGATGGCCGCATGGGTCGCCCCGACAGTGAACGGCAACAATGTGGTTGAGAACGACACTATTTTCGCTGAGGACTCCGATTTTGCCAACCCGTTTATGCGTGTCTTCAATCTTAACCAGAGCGTCGCCGGCACGCTGACAGCTCTCTTTGCCCCTGTCATCACACCCGAGCCCTGCTTGGCTGTCACCAACCTCGCTGTCGATACCGTTACACAGACCAGTGTCACCGTCAGCTGGACAGGCACTGCCGCCAGCTACAGTCTCTACCGCGACGGGGTTCATGTGACCAATGTCACCGCCACCAGTTACACTTTCACGGGTCTCACCGCCGCCACAAGCTATACCTTCGGTGTCGCTTCGATATGCAGTGCGACCGACAGTGCAGCCTTGGTGACAGTCAATGCCAGCACCGAAGCTAACGTCACCACTTACACCGTCACCGCCACTGTCAACGACAGCACGATGGGTGCCGCCTACGGCGGAGGTGTCTATACTGCTGGTGACATGGCCACCCTGACCGCTGTCGCCTACGATGGCTACCATTTCGTGAACTGGACTGAGTTCTCGGTGGGTAGCCACACTATGGTCGGCACCGACACCGTCCTTGTCATTCCTGTGACAGGCAATATGTCCCTTATGGCCAATTTCGAGGCCGACACAATGCCTGTGGTTATAGAATACCTGACGCTGGTCACCGCCGTCAACAATACCTCTATGGGCACGATGACACCGGCACCGGGCACATACAGTTACGCCTTCGGCGATTCAATCCATTTCTCGGCGACACCGAATGAGGGCTATTATGTCATGAGCGTCGGCGTGTCAAGGAGTTACATGGGGACGACGGTGGACGACACTGTGGTCTACATGAACGATGTCTCGATGTTAGACATGGTGGTGGAACAGGCGATGCTCGGCACCACGGTGACGGTGACGGTGAACTTTGCCCCTGAGACTTCGGACGAGGCTGTGCTGACGGTGACCGTCAACGACGATGCGATGGGATATGTCCTCATCAACGGCAGCCGTGCCGCCACCTACGAGGGGCACCAGGGTGACAGCGTCACCCTTGAGGCCGTTGCTGGCGAGGGCTTCGTCTTCCAGGGCTGGAGCGACGGCAGCGGCGACGCTGTACGCACGATTGAGCTTCAGCAGCATGTCACAACCCTCGAGGCCACCTTCGTGCACAACGAGAGCATTGATGTGGCCGGAGGACTCGACAACTTGAAGGTCTACCCGAACCCGACAAGCGGCATGGTGAACATTGAGGCCGCCGATGTGGTGAATGTGGAGGTTCTGGACATCAACGGCCGTCTGGCAGCCACTTTCGAGAACACGAACCAAATTGACATCTCACGTCTGAGCGTTGGCACTTATATGTTGCGCATACAGACCCTCAGCGGGAACGCTGTGAGGAGGGTTGTGAAACGGTGAAGAGGTGTCGAATAGAAAACATCGATGCAAATGGAATGAGAAAAACCCCTACAGGTGTGTAGGGGTTTTCTTTAAACGATTGAAAAACAGCTAGGGGAAAAATAAATAGAACTATATGGATTTTTCTTCGTACCTTTGCAATTCCATTTTGGAATCATCAACATTAAATAAAACAATATGACACAAACTGGTATCAAAACGTTGCGAGACAATGCCGCGATGCGTTGGATTGCATTGCTGCTGCTGGCGCTGGCCATGTTCTGCAGCTACGTCTTCATGGACATTCTGTCGCCTATCAAGGACCTGATGCAGGACACGCGAGGCTGGGACAGCGCGGCCTTCGGCCGCATGCAGGGCGCCGAGGTGTTCCTGAACGTCTATGTGTTTTTCCTCATCTTTGCGGGTATCATCCTGGACAAGATGGGCGTGCGCTTCACGGCGGTGCTGTCGGGCGCTGTAATGCTCTTCGGCGGCTTGATCAAGTTCTACGCTGTGAGCGACTATTTCGTAGGCACCAGCCTGGAGGCGTGGTTCACCAATAACCTGAACTGGAACGGCGAGCTGCCTGTCGTGGGTGCCATCCTGCCCTTCGCCGCGGGTATGCCGGCGTCGGCCAAGCTGGCGGCCTTGGGCTTCATGTTCTTCGGCTGCGGCTGCGAGATGGCAGGCATCACGGTGAGCCGCGGTATAGTGAAGTGGTTCAAGGGCCGCGAGACGGCGCTGGCCATGGGCAGCGAGATGGCCCTCGCGCGCCTGGGTGTGGCCACCTGCATGATCTTCAGCCCCTACTTCGCCAAGCTGGGCGGCGAGGTGCATGTCGACAATGCCGTGAAGTTCGGCGTGGTGCTGCTCTGCATCGCCCTCATCATGTTCATCACATATTTCTTCATGGACAAGAAACTGGACAGCCAGACCGGCGAGGCCGAGGAGAAGGACGACCCCTTCAAGATCAGCGACCTTGGCAAGATTTTCACCAGCCTTGGTTTCTGGCTTGTGGCCCTGCTCTGCGTGCTCTACTACAGCGCCATCTTCCCCTTCCAGAAGTATGCCGTCAATATGCTGCAGTGCAACCTGACGCTCAACCCCGCCGAGGAGGGCTCGTTCTGGGCCGGTGAGTCGGTGACCATTGTGCAGTACATCATCATGCTCGTTGTGGCGGTGTGCGCTTTTGCCAGCAATTTCTCGAAGAAGAAAGGGCTGAAGTTCGGTTTGATGGGGATCGCCGTCATCGCATTGGTGGTCTACTGCTATATGGGCTACATGCGCGGCACCGCGGAGACCATCTTCGCCGTGTTCCCGCTGCTGGCCGTGGCCATCACGCCCATCCTGGGAAACTATGTCGACCACAAGGGTAAGGCTGCCACCATGCTCATGCTCGGCTCCATCCTGCTGGTCATCTGCCACCTGACCTTCGCCTTCATCCTGCCCCTGTTCAAGGGCAGCGCCGTGGGAGGCACCGTAGTGGCCTACGTGACCATCCTCGTGCTCGGCGCCTCGTTCTCGCTGGTTCCCGCCGCCCTGTGGCCGTCGGTGCCCAAACTGGTCGACGAGAAGATTATCGGCTCGGCATACGCCGCTATTTTCTGGATTCAGAATATCGGACTCGGCCTCTTCCCCGCCCTTATAGGCATGGTGCTGAACAACACCAACCCCGAAGGCACCGCCGCCCACGAGCTCAACTACACCTGGGCCCTGGTCATGCTGGCCGCCCTCGGCATCGCCGCCCTCCTTATCTCGGTCTACCTCAAGGCCGTCGACAAGAAGAAGGGCTACGGCCTCGAGCAGCCCAATATCAAGGACTGATAACCACAGTTAATAGAACAAGGGAGGGCCGCACTACGTGCGGCCTTTCTTTGTTTTATTGCACCCGCACCCGCGGGTCGAGTAAACCGTAGAGGATATCGGTGAGGATGTTGATGATGACCAGCAGGAGACAGATGAAGAGGATGGTACCCATGACGACGGGGAAGTCATACTTCTCCAGACCGTCGACGATGACGACGCCCATACCCTTCCAGTCGAAGACATACTCCACAAAGACGGCACCGGCCAGCAGCGAGGCAAGCCAGCCCGAGGCGGAGGTGACGACAGGGTTCAACGCGTTGCGGAGAGCGTGGTGCACCACGACACGGCGGTGCGACAAACCTTTGGCACGGGCGGTGCGTATGTAGTCCTGAGAGAGTGCTTCGAGCATGGAGTTCTTGGTGAGCTGTGTGAGGGTGGCCAAGGGACGTATGCCGAGCGTCAAAGCCGGCAGGATGAGGTTCTTGAGGTCGATGTATTCGCCACAACCGTAGTCGTCGACGGTGTAGAGGTTGCCGAACATGTTGAGGTGTGTCCAGTCGGCCAGCACATAGGCGAAGAGCCAGGCAATGAGTATGGCGGCGAAGAAGGAGGGCAGCGACATGCCGAGGGTGCTGAAGACGAGGATGGTGCGGTCGACCCAAGTGTCTTTATGCAATGCCGACAGCACACCCAGCGTGATGCCTAGCAGCATGGCCAGCAGCATGGCCACCACAGCCAGCAGGGCCGTCTGGGGAAACGCCGTGGAGAGTATCTCGCTCACGCGGCGCTGACTCTGGTAGCTGCGTCGCAGGTAGGGAGCCTTGAGGACCACGCTGGTGGAGCCCACTCGCATCAGCGTGGTGTAAGGGGCGTATTTCTCATCGGAGAGGAAGAAGAAGCTGGCCGAGTCGCTGTTGTTGTGGAACGAGAGAGGTGCCAGGTCGTTGAGGTAGTTGAGATACTGCAAGCCTACGGGCTTGTCGCGTCCCAGATCGCGGTTGATTATGGCGATGCTCTCCTGGTCGGCGCGCTGGCCCAGCATCATGCGGGCGGGGTCGCCCGGCAGGATGTTGAAGAGGAAGAATACCAACGTCACCACTCCCAGCAGCACCAGAAGCCCATACAGCAAACGTTTAAAAACAAAGCGCAACATACTATCTCAGTCCGTGGACAACGCTCTTTTTGGCTACAAAGTCTTTAAGGTAGAAGGGCTCGAAATAGGCTACATCCTCCACTTCACCCTTGCGGAGTTTTTCCGCCGCCAGCGGCAGCATACCCTCGGCGCTGATGCGGAAAGCGCTGTCGTAACGTGCATTGGGGTGCACACTCAGGAGGTCGCGCGTCTTCTCGGCGCCGTCGCCGATGAATGTCACCGGCTCAGCATCGAGCCACACGTCGTAGATATGCTCTGTGATGACATCTGCATGGGTGTCGCGCAAACTCCGAACTCCGAACTCTGAACTCCGAACTACCATGGTGTAGCACTCCATTCGGCGGGCGTCGATCATGGGACATACAAGCCCTTGGTAGTCGGGGTGCTGCAGATAATAGAGGCTGGCCATGCCGAGCAACGTGGGCACCGACAGCAGCGGGATATCCAGTCCGTAACAGAGCCCTTTGGCACTACTCACGCCGATGCGGAGACCCGTGTAGCTTCCCGGGCCGGCGCTGACACAGACGGCATCCAGCGTGACACCGTCAATCAGTTCTTTGATGAACAGCGGCAACTGCGTAGAGTGGGCGTTGGGGGCGTCGCTCTCACGGTGTGCCACCACCCTGCCCTCTTGGGCCAGCGCCACTGAGCAAATGCTCGTGGCAGTCTCTATCAGCAGGATATTCATCGCATGTCGATTATTTCCACCCCCGGATGTTTGGCTGCGTCGAAGGTGAACTGTGAGGCCGGCGTGCCGGCGTTCTTGAAGGCTGTGATATCATAAACCTCGCGACCCGAGTCATACTTATGAACCTCCATACGGCGCAAGAGGCCGCTCTTCTCGACGATGAAGAGACGTATTTTGTGGAAACTGCGAGCCGAACGCGGCTGCAGGTCCACCACCGCCGTGCCGTCGTCGTCGGTACGGATGTACTTGGCTCGGAAATTCTTGTCGTAGTCGGCCAACAGACGGGCGGGATTGAACAGGTTGATATCGTCAGCGGCAGGCATATGATTGACTGCCACCTCCTTGGCCGTCTTGTTCCATTGCCACACCGTGGTGCCGTCACAGATAATCTCCTGGTCGGCCACCGTCACACGGTAGTGCCCCTTGCAGTAGAACACCTGTGCCGACTGGCGGAGGGTTTCCTTCTTTTGGCTGTCGAGTACCGAGGCCGTCACCGTGAAACTCACATTGCCAAACTTGCCGGCGGCCTTCTTCAACAAGGCGTCGGCAGTCTTGTCTATCTGCCCTTGATTCGAATGAGTAATCTGCGCCGATGCCGAATTGAAAATTGAAAATTGAAAACAAGGCTTGCGCACACCAATAATTTAAGTAAGCTTTTCATTTGTCTTAACTACTTTCTACTTAACTACTAGTGGAGATTCACTCCGATGATGTTCATGAATTCCTCGCGGGTCTTGGGGTCTTTCATGAAAGCGCCGGTGAAGTCGCTGGTGGTGGTGACGCTGTTCTGCTTCTGCACACCGCGCATCGACATACACATGTGCTGTGCCTCGATAACCACCGCCACACCCAGCGGGTTGAGGACTGTCTGGATGCAGTCCTTGATTTGCTTGGTGAGACGCTCCTGCACCTGCAGGCGACGGGCATAGGCATCGACGACACGCGGTATCTTGCTCAGACCGACGATGGTACCGTTGGGGATATAGGCCACATGGGCCTTACCGACGAAGGGCACCATGTGGTGTTCACAGAGCGAGTAGAGCTCGATGTCCTTCACTACGACCATCTGCTTGTAGTCCTCGTGGAACATCGCCGAGCGGAGAATCTCTTCGGGGTTGAGGTCGTAACCATTGGTGAAGAAAAGCATGGCCTTGGCGATGCGCTCGGGACTTTTCAGCAAGCCTTCGCGGTTGGGGTCCTCGCCCAACAGTTTGAGGATGGCCTTGTAGTGCTCAGCCATCTCAGCCACGCACTGCTCGTCATATTTGTCTATCTTCTGATATCCTAATTCCATATTCATTATGTACGTTTATTTCTATTCTACTTGCAACAGGAGCCCTTTCAGGTATTCGCCCTCGGGGTGATGGACACTGACAGGGTGGTCCATGGCGTGGGGCAGCTGGCGCACGATGCGCACGCGGCGGTGGGCATTCATGGCGGCGGTGAAGACCATCGTCTGGAAGTCCTCCTTGCTGACGGCTTGGCTGCAGCTAAAGGTCATCAACAGTCCGCCGGCAGGCAACGCCTCCATGGCACGCTGGTTGATGCTGCGATAGCCTTTCAAACCCTGCTGCAGCGAGCGGTGGTTCTTGGCAAAGGCCGGCGGGTCGAGGATGATGAAATCGAATGCGTCAGTGCGTGATTGTGTGATTGTGTTGATATATTGCAACACGTCGGCCACAGTTCCCTGATGGGGTGCGTTGGGACCGAAGTTCAACTCCACGTTACGGTTGCAGAGGTCGATGGCTTTGCGGCTGATGTCCACGGTCTCCACATGGTCGGCGCCGCCACGGAGGGCAGCCAGGGAGAAACCGCCGGTGTAGCCGAAACAGTTGAGGACGCGGTGCCCGCAGGCCAACTGTTGCACGAGGGCCCGGTTCTCGCGCTGGTCGATGAAAAAGCCGGTCTTCTGTCCCTCATAGAAGTTGATAAGGAGATGGTTGCCGTTCTCGATGATTTCATGCTCGAGAGGTTCTGGAGCAAAGAGGTAGCCGTCGGTTGATGCCGTCGGTAGGGTGGCAGAACTTTTGTCGAAGATGGATTGAAGCCCCATCGGGGTCAGTTCCATCTTGAATAATTCCACCAGCATGGGAAAGAGGCGGTGCATGCCGACCAAATGGGCTTGCATGACCAACACCCCGTTGTACCAGTCGCACACCAAGCCCGGAAGATAGTCGCCCTCGGCATGAACCAAGCGGAAGACGTTGGTAAGTTCGGAGTCCGGAGTTTGGTGTTCGGAGTTAAGATAGTTGAAGAAGCCGAGGCGCTTACGGTAGGCGATGGCCGACTGAAGGCGCTGACGGAAGAAGGTCTCATCGATATCAGGTGTGTCGAAAGAGAGCACTTTGCAGATGATGCTGTCGTTCTGGTAGTGACCCGTAGCCATCCATTGTCCGTGGGCATCGACGACATCCACGAGGTCGCCCTCCTGTGGTTCACCGACGATGCGCCAGACGGCACCCGAGAATATCCATGGATGACGGCGCTGGATGGCTTTTTCCTTGCCTAGCGCTATGACTAACTGGGGACGGCTCATTGTTTCATCTGATGGATGGTGGCGGTGGGATCGTCGCTCTTGAAGACGGCGTTGCCAGCCACAAGGACATCGGCACCAGCCTCGAAGAGCAGTGACGCGTTCTGCAGGTTCACGCCACCATCGACCTCAATGAGGCACTCGAGGTGCTTGCGGTCACAGAGAGCACGCAGTTGACGCACTTTAGCATAGGTGTTTTCTATGAACTTCTGCCCACCAAAACCCGGGTTGACGCTCATCAGCAGCACCAGGTCGCACTCCTGGATGATGTCCTCCAGCAGACTGACGGGCGACGAGGGGTTGAGTACCACCCCACCCTTCATGCCGGCGTCGTGGATGGCGTGAAGCACACGGTCGTGGTGGTGGCAGGCCTCGTAATGGATGGTGAGGATGTCGGCACCGGCATTCTTGAAGTCCTCGACATAGCGGCCGGGGTCCATAATCATCAGATGCACGTCGAGAGGCTTCTTGGCGTATTTCTTGATGTGCTTGACAATAGGCTGGCCGAAGCTGATGTTAGGCACAAAGATGCCGTCCATGACGTCGACATGCAGCCAGTCGCACTCCGAGGCGTTGAGCATTTCGATGTCGCGCTGCAGGTTGCCGAAATCGGCACTTAACAACGAAGGAGAAATCAGTTTCATTTGTCTTAACTACTTAACTACTGTCTACTTAACTACTTAATTACAGTTTCAGTTTTTCAAAGTTCTTGCCATAGACACCTTGCGCTTTGCTTACGCTGATGAAGGCGTTGGGGTCGATGCGGTGGATAATCTGCATCACACGGGGCTTGTCGGTACGGTGCACCATCAGCAGGAGCACCTTCTGATGGTTCTTGGTGTAACAGCCCTCGGCGTCGAGCAGCGTGGCGCCACGGCCCACCTCCTTGGTGACAGCATCGGCAATCTCGTCGTTCTTGGGCGAGAAGACCATCACCTGGTAAGACTGCTTGTTGCCGTCGAGCACCATGTCGAGCACATAGGTCATCGTGACCATGACGATATAACCGAAGATTACATTCTCCACCTTGTGCGAAACAAACCACGAACTGCCAATAATGAAGATGTCGAGGTAGAGTATCACCTTGCCGGGCGAGACATTGTGATATTTGTTGATGATGAGGGCGATGATGTCGGTACCGCCACTGTTGCCACCCATGGAGAACGTGAGGCCGATGCCGCCGCCGCACATGGCACCACCGATGATGGCACACATGAAGTCGCCGAACTGCGACACATCAAACAGTGTCTCCACATGCAACACCTGCTGCCACAGGATGAAGCAGAGGGACGACATCACGATGCCGTAGATGGTGTTGGCTCCGAACTTGGAGCCCAGCACCTTGAAGCCCACAGCCAGCAGGACACCGTTGATGATGAAGTTGAGCACACCGATGGGCAGAGGGATACCCAAAGCGATGTTAAGCACCGCCGAGATACCACTGACGCCACCCCCCACTATCTTGGCCGGCAGCATGAAAGCCGACCATGCGAAGGTGTAAATCAGGATACCCACCGTAATCAACAGGTAGGACAAGATGCCTTTTTTAATGTTCTTGCTATTCATTTTTTTGATGTACTATAATCTCTGGGACCGAAGATACCGCTACCGATGCGCACCAACGTGCTGCCCTCGGCAATGGCCGTCGGGTAATCGTGACTCATACCCATAGAGATGGTATCGAACCATGGCTTGTCGCTGAAGGCAAGGGATTTGAGGCTGTCGAAGAAGTGCTTCACGGCGCGAAAGTCAGCCTTTACGCGCTCCTCATCTCCTGTGTTGCTAGCCATCCCCATCATACCACGCACTCGCACATGTGGCAATGCCAATTGAGCCAGCTCGTGAGGCTCGTCAAGGTCCTCGGGAGCAAAGCCGAACTTAGTCTCTTCCTGCGCCACATGCACCTGCAGCAACACGTCGACCGTGCGGCCTACCTTCTCGGCAGCGCGTTCCACCTCCTCAAGGTGCTCTATGCTGTCGACGCCGTGTATCATGCTCACAAAAGGCATATAATACTTCAACTGCTTGCCTTGCAGATGGCCGATGAAATGCCACTCGATATCCTTGGGCAGCATGGCGGCCTTGTCACGCAGTTCGGTGGCATAGTTCTCGCCGAAGGCTCGCTGACCGGCACGGTAGGCCTCCAGAATATCCTCCACGGGTTTCAACTTACTCACCGCCACCAACTTCACCCCGTCGGGCAAAGTGGACTTGATTCGTGCTATGTTCTCCGCAATCATGATATTATTTAACGCGACTTGTATATAATTATTATATTACAACCATAAAAAAAGTGCGTCCATAACACAGCATAAGTCCGATTGCAGTCGGACTATCCTCGGAGTTGATACAATCTCTACAGGGTAATTTTCAAGTGGCCATGCGACGGGTGCCGTCGGATATCACCTCCTGCACTATCTGGGCGGTCATCTGCTTCAGCTCGTCGATAAACTGGACGGCGCTGTACTTGTGCGCCTCTATGTCGCGCAACTTCTTCTCCCATTGACCTGTAAGTTCGGCACTCTTGAGCAATTCCTCTTGAATGACGCCGATAAGGGCGATACCTGTGGGCGTAGGCTCCAAACTCTTGCGCACCTTGCTGATGTACTGCCGCTTGTAGAGCGTCTCGATGATGGCGGCACGGGTAGAGGGACGTCCTATGCCGTTGGCCTTGAGGGCGTCGCGCAGCTCCTCGTTGTCGACCATCTTGCCAGCGGTCTCCATGGCGCGCAGCAGTGTGGCTTCGGTGTAGGGCTTGGGCGGCGTAGTCTGCTTCTCGGCGAGCGTAGGTTCATGGGGACCGTGCTCGCCCTGTTCGAACTTGGGAAGCACCTGTTCCTTGTCGTCGGACTGGTCCGATTTCTCCTGCTCATCGCTTTGGTCGGGCTTGCCGCCGAAGACCACCCTCCAGCCTTCCTCGAGAATCTGCTTGCCCGTGGCCTTGAATTCCACCTCTTCGACCTCGCCAAGGACGGTGGTCGTCGAAAACTTACAATCGGGATAGAAAACGGCAATAAAACGGCGGGTCACAAGGTCGTAGACTCGTTTCTCGTCAAGCGAGAGGCTGACGTTCTGCGGATTCATACCCGTGGGAATGATGGCGTGGTGGTCGGTCACCTTGCTGCTGTCGAACACCTTTTTGCTCTTCTTCAGTTTCTTGCCCATCAAGGGCTGCACCAACGGCGCATAGGGCACAAGGCCCTGCAGGATACCGGGACACTTGGCATAGACATCGTCGCTGAGGTAAGTGGTGTCGACACGCGGATAGGTGGTCAGCTTCTTCTCGTAGAGGCTCTGGATGTGTTTCAGTGTATCGTCGGCCGAGAAGGAGTATTTCTTGTTGCACTCCACCTGCAGGCTGGTGAGGTCGAACAGACGTGGCGGCGCCTCGGTACCAGCTTTCTGCTGGATATCGGCAACGGCAAAGTCCTTGCCACGGATGGCTTCCATGGCCGCCTGTCCCTCTTCGGGCTTCTTTATTTTACCTTTGGTACTGGTGAAGACCACATTGCGGTAGATGGTGCTGAGTATCCAGTATTTCTCCGGCTTGAAATTCTTTATTTCGAAGTGACGCTTCACTATCATGGCCAGCGTGGGCGTCTGCACACGGCCTATCGAAAGCACCTGCTTGGGGTCTTGTCGGAACCGCAGCGTATAGAGACGTGTGGCATTCATGCCCAGCAGCCAGTCGCCAATGGCGCGACAGAGACCCGCCTCGTAGAGGCTCTGGTATTCGTCCTGCGGCTTGAGGGCGGCGAAGGCCTCACGGATAGCCTCCTCGGTGAGGCTGCTCACCCACAAGCGCTGCACGGGGCAGGTGGCTTTGGCTTTCTGCATCACCCAGCGCTGGATGAGCTCGCCCTCCTGGCCGGCATCGCCGCAGTTAATGATGCCGTCGGCAGCCTGCATCAGTTTCTCTATCACAGCGAACTGCTTCTTGTAGGTATCGTTCTCTATCAGTTTAATGCCGAAACGCGGCGGTATCATGGGCAGCGACGAGAGACTCCATCGCTTCCAGTAGTCGGTGTAGTCCTGCGGCTCCTTGAGGGTGCAGAGATGGCCGTAGGTCCACGTCACCTGGTAGCCGTTACCCTCCAGATAGCCCTCATGCTTGCTGTCGGCACCCAGCACCTTGGCAATCTCGCGCGCCACGCTCGGCTTCTCTGCAATACAAACTATCATCTTTTTTCTTGGTAGTTAAGGAGTCAATAGTTAAGTAGTTAAGACAATACCGTCATTACGAGTATTGTTTTATACATTTTTGATTAACTGCAAAGCGCTCCATCCCTCACGGTTCTTCTTGCTCTTCAGGGTGAGGCCAAGAGTGTTGGCTTTTGCCACGAGGGCCTGCTCGTCGGCCTCATAGAAGCCGCTGAGCAACAGTGTGCCACCAGGGTTCAGCACAGCGGCATACTTGTACATATCGGCCAACAATATATTGCGGTTGATATTGGCGATAACCACGTCGAAAGAGCCCTTCAACACAGTGGCATCACCTAACTTGAGCATTATCTCCACACCGTTGGAGGCGGCATTCTCACGGGCATTGTTGAAAGCCCACTCGTCGATGTCCACCCCTTCCACGTAGGCCGCGCCGCGCATCTTGGCCAAGATGGCCAGCACGGCGGTACCGCAGCCCATGTCGAGCACCCGCTTGCCCATCATGCCGAGCTCGGCCACATAGCTAAGCATCATATAGGTGGTGGGGTGATGCGCCGTGCCGAAGCTCATCTTGGGCTCAATAATCAACTCATAGCTCACATCGTCACGGTGGGGATGGAACGGAGCGCGTACCCACACCGAACCACCGTCATACTCCACAAGCACCGCCTGATGGCCTTTCTCCCACTCGGCGTTCCAGTCCTTGTCCTCCATCTCTCGAATTGAAAGTTGAAAATTGAAAGTTGAAAATTGTTCGCCAAGTTCCTTCAACTGCTGACGGAGCCATGTCTTGTCAAATTTATCTATGGGCACATAGGCCTTCAGGCCGTCCTTCGTCTCCACAAAACTCTCATACGGGCCTTCGTTGCCCAGCGTATCCACCAGAAGGTCTCGGAACAAATCCGTTGACTCCATCGTAAATGTCACCTCAATGTATTTCATTGCTCTATACTTTCTATAGTTCCCATAGTTTCTATAGGATAATCTACTTTTGTCAGAAACAGGCCGCAGGCCGGCATGCTGACACCTGCCGCGCAACGGTCCTTCTTCTCGACGATTTCGCGCAATCCTTCTATGCTCAGCTTGCCGCGCCCCACGTCGAGCAGCGTGCCCGTCACGCTGCGCACCATATTGCGCAAGAAACGGTTGCTCCTAATCGTGAACACCCACTCCTCCCCCACCGTGTCCCAGTGGGCTTCGGTCAGGTGGCATATATTGGTCTTCACCTGCGTGTGCAGCTTGGCGAAACTGGTGAAATCGTCATATTCCATCAGCACGCGTGCCGCCTCGTTCATCTTGTCGACATCGGGCTTGAAATAGATGCGGCAGTATTGCCCCTGCCGAAACGGCAGCCGGCGGTCACTGACATGGTATTGATAGGTGCGTGCTATGGCGTCGTAACGCGCATGGGCGTTGTCTGCCACTGGAAAGATATCGAAGATAGCAATGTCTGGCGGTAGCAGGTTGTTCAACTTAAACAAAAGGTTCTTAGTGTCAAAGTCCTTAAGGTCTTTAGGGTCCTTAGAGTCCTTAAGGTCCCTAAGATTGAAGTGCGCATAGAAGTCCGATGCGTGCACGCCGGTGTCGGTACGTCCACAGCCCACCACGGCAATAGGTTGCCGTAGCAGCGTGGAGAGAGCATCCTCCAGTGTTTGCTGTACCGTTGGAAGCCCCGGCTGTGTCTGCCAGCCATTGTAATTAGCTCCATTATAGGCCAAATGAATAAAATAGCGTCCCATAATTTACGATGCAAAGATACGAAATATTTGCGACTTGGCAAAACAAAAAAACCTCCCGGTTAAGGAGGCTTCTTTTGTACCGCATATCAGAGTCGAACTGATGATCTTCTGCGTGAGAGGCAGATGTCCTGGACCACTAGACGAATGCGGCAGTTTTTCTAACTCGGAGTTATGAATTATGAGTTATGAGTTTGTTGCATTCCTGCCATCTCCGAACTCTGAACTCCGACTTCCGAACTCTCGAAAGCGGGTGCAAAAGTACGAACATTTTTAGAACTGGCAAAATATTTTTTACATTTTTCTTTTAAACGACTGTTTACCAGTATTATTATTGTTCTCTCCATACAACTTGGCAACATACTTTTCCACCCCTGCTCGGCGCAAAGATTGAATAATTTGCCCTTTCAGCTCAGGTTTGTAGAAGAAGAACATACGCCGCTGGTCGGCCTTGGCCTCGGGCGTAGTAGCCACATAGACGGGCTTCATCGTCGAGGGGTCGATGCCAGTGTAGTACATCTCCGTCGAGAGCGTCATGGGCGTGGGCGTGAAGTCCTGTATCTGCTCCAATCGGTAGCCCATCTGCTTGAGGTCTACAGCCAGTTGCGCCATATCCTCCATGCGACAACTCGGATGCGAGCTGATAAAATACGGAATAAGCTGGTAGCGTAGCCCCGCCTGTTTGCATATCTCCGTAAAACGCCGCTTGGTTTCGCGGAAGAGTTCAAAACTCGGCTTCCGCATCAATGCCAGCACGTGGGGCGACGAGTGCTCTGGCGCCACCTTCAGACGCCCTGAAGTATGGTTGACCACCACCTCCTTGAAATATTCCCATCCAGCATTATTACCATCCGACACACTTGTCCTTTCACTCCTTTTCTCTCCTTTTTCACTCCCTTTCACTCCTTCTTGGAACAGGTCGCACCGTATGCCGCTGCCGACATAGAGGTGTTTCACTTTGGGATGACTAGCAACTTTACGCAATAAGTCTATCATGGGGCGGTGGTCACTGTCGAGGTTGGGGCAGAGCAAGGGCATTGAGCAACTATAGCGGCTGCAACGACGACAGAGTTCCTTGTTCTTGCCACCCATACGCCACATATTGGCCGAGGGACCACCGAGGTCGGTGAGCACACCATGGAACTCGGGGTCGCTGGTGATGGCTTCCACCTCATGGAGTATGCTCTCCTCGCTGCGACTGGCTATCTGCTTGCCCTGATGGGCGCTGATGGTGCAGAACGAACAGCCGCCAAAGCAGCCGCGGTGGGTGTTGACGCTCCAGCGTATCATCTCGAAGGCCGGTATGGCGCCACGCCTCTTGTACTTCGGGTGCGGCAACCGCATGTAGGGCAAGTCGAACGAGGCGTCGATTTCCTCGGTGCTCATGGGCGGTTCGGGCGGGTTGACCACCACATAGCGGTCGCCGTGCCGCTGCACCAGCGTGGCACACTCTATCTTGTTACTCTCCAGCTCAATGATATGATAGTTCTCCGCCTCGTAGCGCTTGGACTTGAGGCATTCCTCATACGAATGCAACTCTATTGAATCACTTTCCACTTTCCACTGAAAAAGCCACCTGTGGTAGTCTGTGCAATTCTTCTTGCATCTTTCCTCTTTCCTCTTTCCACTTTCCACTCGATAGTATCTTGGCAATCTTCAGCGTGGTACGCTCACCCATGCCATAGTTGAGCAGGTCGGCAGGAGTGTCAATGAGGATGCTGGGAAACAGCCGGTCGTCCCAATAGTCATAATGAGCCAGACGCCGCATGCTGGCCTCGATGCCAGCCATGATAACAGGCGTATCGGGATAGAGTTGCTTGAGGATGCGTGTATAAACATACGTGGCGCGGTCGGGACGGAAACCTGCCTGACCGCCAGGGGTGTAGGCGTCGTCGTGACGCAGACGCCGTGCGGCGGTGTAGTGGTTCACCATGCTGTCCATAGCACCACTGGTAACACCGAAGAAAAGCCGCGGAACGCCGAACTTGCGGAAGTCGCGCAGGTCGTCACGCCAGTTGGGCTGTGGGATGATGGCCACCTTATAGCCAGCCGCCTCCAGCGTGCGTCCTATCACGGCCGTGCCGAAGGAAGGATGGTCAATATAGGCGTCGCCCGTCACCAACACCACGTCTACCTGTTCCCACCCTAGGCGCTTCACCTCATCCAACGTTATCGGCAGAAAATGTCCCATAGCAATATTGTAACGTCTCCGTCACGCTTTTATTGTGTGCTTCAAGGGTTGTACCGACCTTGGTTGATGTGTTTGAGTATCCTCCTTGCCTGCCGCACCGTTTGTGGATATTTCTTGTAGGGGAACATGCTTCTGGGACGCCGGGCGAAAGCCTGCTCACGCTCGGTCAACTGACGCCTGAAGGTCTCCTCGTCGAAGTCCCCGCCCTCTCGGCGGACCTGCAGCGCACCCCTGAAGAAGGGCTTCCAGCGCTCATGCCAGTAGTAGTTCCTCAGCAAACCTCCCCATAGACGGTTAGCGTAGTCGTTGAGCACGGGACCGCCCCAGACGGTGAGCAGCGTGCGTGCCTGTGTCTCGTAGTAGTCTTGCAATTTGCGGTCTTTGCCGCCCCAGGCACGGGCATCGGAGAGCCATTTATAGAAGTCGAACTCGGGCAGCGCGCGGAGCAGCTCGTTGGCATCCAATGTCAGCCTCTCTGCCGCAAGATAGGCACGTCGCATGGCTTCGGTGTCGCCAGCCTTGTAGGCTTCGGTGAAAGCGTTGCGGATGTCCATGAAGCGGTTGCCCATCCATTGTGAAAGTAGGTTGACGATATCATAGCAGTAGCCGTAGTTGTCCGATGGATTCTTCATCAGCAGGCGTATGGCCTCCAGCAGACGGTCGTTGTTGTAGGAATAGTAAGGCTTGGTGTAGTAGGTGCCGTGACCTTCGAAGTCGGGCCGTGCCACCATCTGTGTGCCGAGGCCGTAGAACGACCAGTCCTTGTAGACGCTGTCGGCCAGCAGGTGCCAGGCTTGCCGGGCATCCTTATCCTCCTTTCCGTAACGCATGTCGGCCCATTGGTCGACAAAGTCGTGTGCCGAGAGTCCCCACACCGAGGCGAAGAGGTATTCGTAGGTCTGTGGACTGCAGTCGAAACCTTCAAGAGTGGAACCTATGCCTTGCAGGTTCTTGCCCGACTCGGCAAGGGCAGCCTTCAGCTTGCCCTCGATGGCATAGAGGTCGCCCACGAGCATGGTGTTGCCACCGAAGTTGCCGAGGTAGCACCAGATGAAAGGCTGACCGTAGAAGCCTTCCGTCTCGCGCCACACCTCGGTCTTCTCACAGAAGTAGTCGAGTAGCACGAGGCTGTCCTGCGGTACGGCGGTGAGGTAGGCCCGCAGTCGCTCGGGTGTCCACTGCTTGCGCTTGTAGTAGAACACCCAGCTCATCTGTAGCCAACGGGCCTCGGGGTCGGATTGCTGCAGGGTGCGGTAGAGGTTCTCCGACACCGCAGCCAGGTAGTCGGGCTCCCACGAGGGCGGATCCATCTCGTTGAAGGGGTCGACACCGTAGATATGGTCGGTGCCGTAGAGCGCCTGCTGCTTGGCGAGATAGCGCCGCTGGATGTCGGCGAAAAGCGGGTCGGTGGAGTTGAGGAAGCAGGTGGGCTCGAAGCCGCACCAGGGCGAGAGGTGCTTGATATCCGCCTGTGGGTAAAGCTCTGCTATGCGCGAGGGCACATGGCCGGCGAAGGCGGGCAGCACGGGTGTCATCCCGAGGGCACGCTCACGCGCCAGTATCTGCTTCTGCAGCTCCTTTTGTCCATCAATCCACGACTGGGGCAGCGGGCCGCCAAAGCCGTCGAGGTTGGCCATGCGGTGCCACGGCAGGTGCGCAGGACCAGAGAAGTAAGCGCGTATCTCTTCGTCGCTCATTCCCATCTCGCGCCACACCTCCTGCCACACGGCCTCCTGACCCGTCAGGGCCAGCGGCATATTGATGCCGTTGAGCGCCATCCAGTCGATGAAACGTTCCCACTGCGGCCACTGCCACCACACCATCGTGTAGCCGTAGGTGCAGTAGTTGAGGAAGAAGCGCTGCGGCACCGCGGCGCGGCCGCCCTCGCAGTAGGGCGGCATCGGCCAAGTCTTGGAAAACGCAACCGGTTCGGTGTTCAGCCACGAGACATGCACCTTGGCGTACTTGCGCAGGTAGTGGTTTAGGCCAACGGCCATGCTGATGTCGTTGTCGCCACAGATAAGGACTTCTCTGCCGCCAGGGGCGCGCTGGATATAAAAGCTGTCGCTGGGGACGTCTACTTTCAGAAACAGAAAACGCTGCGCTTCCTTGCCTAGCAGCCGCTGCGCCAATGCGCCTACCGCCTCCTGTGCAGAAGTGGAAAGCGGCGTCGCCATGGCGACAGCCAGAGCCAGTAGCATGACATACTTTCTCACCGCTCTTTTTTATTGAATTTTTTCCAGATTTTCTGCTCCAGACAGTCAGGAAGGAGTTTTATCAGCACTGGCAGGTAGTAGTTCATCGCACCGGGTTTCACCACATGGCGGCGACACAGCATGCCTCGCAGGGCACGCCTCACCAGCCACTGCGGCGTGCGGATAAGACCCACGGCGACGCCCATCCGCATCAGGCGCGGCTGCATCCGGTAGAGCGGCGTGGCGATGGCGCCAGGCAGCACGGTGGTCACACCAACACCATAGGGTGCCATCTCATAATACATCGACTTCGAGAAACTCTTCAGATAGGCCTTCGTGGCGGAATAGACCGTGATGCCCGGCGTCTGCAGCTGGGCCGTCATCGACGACATATTGACGATATATCCCTTGTGACGCTCTTTCATGGCTTCACCGAAGAGCATAACCAGCCGCGTGGGAGTGACGACATGCAGACGGAGCATGGCGAGGGCTTTGTCGTGCGTCGCAGAGTCGAGTTCCTGGAAGAAGAACATACCAGCGTTGTTGACCAGAATGTCGATGTCGAGATGCTTCCCCTGACAGTAATCCCACACTTCGTCGGCCGCCGTCTCACGTGTGAGGTCCATATAGATCCCCCACGCCTGCACACCGTATTGCTCTGTGAGCACCTGCGGCAGCGTGGCGAGCTGCTCCTGCTGGATAGAGACCATCAGTATATTGCAGCCTCTGGCGGCCAGCTGCCGACAATACTCCCAGCCCATGCCCGACGTGCCGCCGGTAACCAAAGCGTTATATCCTCTGATGTCCTTCATGGAGCTGGGGAGTTATGTACCGTTGGGCTATTGTTTAACTACTGTTCAACTTAGTCAAGTCGAACAGTAGTTAAACAGAAGCCATTTAGCTATAAATAATGTATCAGTCCTTGATGGCTTTGATGCCGGGGAGCACCTTGCCTTCGAGATACTCGAGCATGGCGCCGCCACCGGTGGAGACGTAGCTCATCTGGTCGGCGATGCCCATCTGCTTGACGGCAGCCACGCTGTCGCCACCGCCCACGGCAGCGAAGCAGCCTTTCTTGCAGCTCTCGGCCACACTCTGGGCGATGGCCTTGGTGCCTTTGGCGAAGGTCTCGAGCTCGAAGACACCGGCGGGACCGTTCCAGAGGATGGTCTTGCTGTTCATCACGATGTCGTGGATGGCCTTGCAGCTCTCGGGACCACAGTCCATACTCTCCCAACCGTCGGGCACCTCGCCGGAAGCGACAATCTGGGTATTGGCGTCGTTGCCGAACTTGTCACCGATGACGCTGTCGACTGGCAGATAGTATTTCACGCCTTTCTCATCCATGCGGCGCATGAGCTCGCGGGCCAGGTCGAGTTTGTCGTCCTCGCAGATGCTGTTGCCTATCTTGCCGCCGAGGGCCTTGGTGAAGGTGTAGCGCATGCCACCGATGATAATCATGTTGTCGACCTTGTCGAGCAGGTTCTCGAGGATGCCGATTTTGCTGCTGACCTTCGAGCCGCCGATGATGGCGGTGAAGGGACGCGGCGGATTCTGCATGAGCTTCTCGAGGTTGCGCACCTCGTTCTCCATAAGGAAGCCGAAGTATTTGTCGTTCGGGAAGAACTTGGCGATGACCGCGGTCGAGCTGTGCTCACGGTGGGCAGCACCAAAGGCGTCGTTGATGTAGCAGTCGCCGAGGGCGGCCAGCTGACGGGCGAGGTCCTCGCCACCTTTGGTCTCTTCAGGATAGAAGCGGATGTTCTCCAGCAGCATCACCTCGCCGGCCTTGAGGTCTTTGGCCATCTGCTCGGGGACACCGCTGCCGAGGAGCTCCTGGGTGAATCTCACGGGACGCCCCACGAGGGTCTCAAGGTACTTGGCCACAGGCTCGAGGGTCAGCTCAGGCTCGAAGCCACCTTTCTTGGGACGGCCGAAGTGGGCCATGATGATGATGGCGGCACCATCCTTCAGCAGCTTCTCGATGGTGGGCATCGACTCACGCATACGGGTGTCATCGGTAATCTGCTTCTGGTCGTTCATAGGGACGTTGAAGTCCACACGCAGCAGCACCTTGCGGCCTGCGAAATTAACATCGTTGATACTTTTCATACTTATTAATTTTCAATTTTCAGTTTTCAATTTTCAATTCTCCGCATGGTGCGGCTCACTGACGGCCATGCCGATGTAGAGGGCCGAGAGCATGGTGAAGACGAAGGCCTGGATGTAGGCCACCAGACACTCCAGCAGCGAGATGAAGACGCTGAAGAAGATGCTCACCACACTCACGCCGCCACCCACAGCGGCGCCAAAGAGGTTGCTCATGATGAAGATGATGACCATGAAGCCCAGGATGACGATGTGGCCCGCCGTCATATTGGCGAAGAGTCGTATCATCAGCACGATGGGCTTAGTGAAGACACCCACCAGCTCGACCAGCGGCATCAGCGGGAACACCTTGAGCCACGCCGGCACGCCGGGGGTGTTGAAGATGTCGACCCAGTAGTGCTTGTTGCCACTGATGTTGGTGATGAAGAAGGTGATGACGGCCAAGGTGGCGGTGACGGCGATGTTGCCGGTGATGTTGGCACCTGCCGGGAAGAAAGGTATCAGGCCAAGGATGTTGCAGAAGAAGATGAAGAAGAAGAGCGTCAACAGATAGGGCAGGTAGCGCTGGTAGTGCTTCTCGCCTATCATGGGACGCACGATGCTGTCGCGCACAAAGACCACGAGCATCTCGACGAGGCTCTGCACCCCCTTGGGGGCCTGGTTGGGACGTTTCTTGTAACCCGCACGGGCGACGAAAATGATGATTAACAGCAGTACCGTTGCAATCATGATGGCCGCGGCGGTCTTGGTGATACTGAGGTCGACAGGCTTGGCGCCCGTGAGGTTGCCCTCGTCGTCGACACAGACAATCTCCTCCTTGGTGGCGCCGCCACCCACGAGACGATAGCCCTTGTAGTCGGCGTGGCCGTGGTGGAAACGCGCCGAGCTGAAGACATCGAGGTGGCCGTCGTTGATGAGGATGATGGGCAACGGAATGGCCACAGCGTGCTCCTCGCCGTCCTTGACGTAGTCGAACATGTGCCACGAATGGGCGTCGGTGACATGGCCGATGATCATCGAGCCGGGGTCGAAAGCCTCACCCTCCTCCTCGGCCCGCAAGCCGGGAAGCATCAGCACCATTGCAGCAATAAAAACAACTATCTTTTTCATAAATTCTTTTTACTTAACTCCTGTCTCCTTATTATTTCAAGTTCAAACTTATTGCCTGCTGAGGGCCGCAAGCTTGACAAGCGAACTGTCAACTATCAACTGTCAACTCCCCTACTCCACCTTATTGGTATTGTTGAAGATGTCAATCTGCACCGAGTCGAAGAGTCCCAGCTGGCGTTTGTCGTGCTTGACGGCCGGCGCCTGGCTGTACTGGCGGAGCATCTGGCTGACGAGGCGGTGGAGCGCCACAGGGCGCTCCAAGCCGCTAGCGTCGGCGTATGCCGTCAGGCGACGCACATCCGTCTCGGAGAGCGTCAGCGTATATTTCCTCGTTTTCGGTTTCTTGGGCTTCTTCATCGCGGTAATCAGTTATAGTAAGGTCCGAACTGTTGCAGCAGCGCGTCGGCTTGGCCGGCGAGCTCTTCGTTGCCCAGCGATATGCGGGCCATATCGCTCAACAAGCTCAGAATCTGCAGGTCGGCCTGCAGGAGGCTGCGCACACCGGCCGCTTTGTCGCCGTTGAAGCGCTTGAAGTAGGCGACCTCTTGGCGGTAGTGCTCAAAGGCATCTTTCCACAGCTGCGTGGCGCGCGCGTCGTCATACACGTTGCGGTAAAGCTCCACCACATCGACATGCGTGTTGCTGCCAGTGTAGACATAGACCGAATAGACGTCAACGGGGAAGTTCTTGGCGGGGAAGGCCTCCTGGGCAGCATCGAGCAGAGCACGGGCTTTGTCGAAATTACCCTTGGCGGCCTCGTCTGACGCCAACATCACCATGGTCTGACGCTGCACGACACCCATATTGAGGCTGATAGGATCCACATATATGTCGCTGTTCAGGTTACCCCACTTCAGCGGCTCGCCGTCGACACCATTGATGAAGTAGTCGGCCGTGCGGTCGGTGAAGCGCTGCTGACGCGGATAAGGCAGGAACTTGTAGTTCATGCCGTCCTGAACGGTGTAGCTGCGCACCGGCGGGAAGACATCGGGGATACCCTGTGTGTTGGGATTCATGACGTTGATGTCGCGCATGAACTTGTTGGTGCCGATAATGTCGAGCAGCATGAGCTCGTGACGATAGAGGACCTGCTTGTTGATTTCCCAGCGTATCTCGGGAGCGACACGGTCGGCCAGTTCGGCAGGTATCACGCCGGCCTCGACCAACGCGGGGATGTCGAGCGTTATCTTGAAGCGCTTGGTGGGCAGGTAGTACACCTTGTCGTCGCCAGCACCCATCGAGAATCGGTCAGGATGGTCGCGCAACAGACCTAGCACATCCGTCACCTCCAGATACTCGTTGCTACGGTCGAGGACATAAGTAGCGTCGCGTCCCAGGCCGTAGAACTCCTTGGGCAGCGTGAAGGGCAACGCCTCGCTCTCGTAGAGCTTGTTGTAGAGTTGCTCCACGTACCAGTACATACCCGAGAGGGTGAAGTTGAGGATGCGCACGTCGGTGCGGGTGCCCTCGACCTCCTGGGCGTACCAGAGCGGGAAGGTGTCGTTGTCGCCGAAGGTGATGAGGATGCCGTTCTTGTCGATGCTCTTGAGGTAGTTCTGGGCGAAGTCGCGAGCCGCATATTTCTCGGAGCGGTCGTGGTCGTCCCAGTTCTCGGCGGCCATCAGACAGGGCGCCGCAGCCATGCAGGCCACGAAGGCCAGCGGTAGTACCACCTTATAGGCCTTGTCTTGGTTCTTCTTGAAGAGGCTGCTAATCCATTCGGCCAGCGCCATCACGGCGAAGCCTATCCAGATGGCGAAGAAGCTGAAGGAGCCCACGAAGGCGTAGTCACGCTCACGCGGCTGACGCGGCGGCATGTTCAGGTAGATGGCGATAGCCAGACCCGTCATGAAGAACATGATGAAGACGATGAAAGCGTCCTTCGGGTGCTTGCGGATATGGTACACCAGGCCGATGATGCCCAACAGCAAGGGCAGCATGTAGTATTTGTTGCGGGCCTTGTTCTGCTCCATGTGGTCGGGCAGGTCGTCCTGCGGACCGAGGCGGGCCTCGTCGATGGCTTTGATGCCACTGATCCAGTTGCCGTTCAGGTAGTCGCGCGTGCCGTCGTCGTTGAAGTAATGACCCTGCACGTCGTTCTGGCGGCCGGCGAAATTCCACATGAAGTAGCGCCAGTACATCCAGCCCAGCTGGTAGCGGTTGAAGAACTTGAGGTTCTGCGCGCTGGTGGGCTTCTGGTCACCATAGACCTTGCCGGCCCAGAGCTCGTAGAACTTGGGGTGCTGACGACCCTTGTCGTCACTCCACATACGTGGGAAGACACCCGTGTGCTGCTCACGGTAGACATACTTCTGGGCGTGGGCGGCCACGATGTAGCGGTCCTTGCCCTCCTCGTTCTTGCCACGGACATACTTGGTGTAGCCCTGCTTCACGTTGATGGGACGGCCGGCGGTATAGAACTGGCCGCTGAAGAGCGGCGTGTCACCGTACTGCTCGCGACCCAGGTAGGCGCGCATGGCCACAGCATCCTTCGGGGCGTTCTCGTTGAGCGGCGTATTGGTGTTGGCACGGATGACGAGCACAAAGAAGGTCGAGTAGCCGATGACCAGCATGGCGAACGCCAGAATAGCGGCGTTCAACACGGGACGCTGCTTCTTGTGGGTGTACCACAGGCCCCACACGATGGCGGCAGCCAGCAGCGTGAAGAAGACGATGGTGCCGCTGTTGAACGGCAGGCCCAGCGTGTTGACGAAGAACACGTCGATGGCCGAGTCGACATTCACGATGCCGGGTATGATGCCCCACAGGATGACAGCCAGCGTGACGACGCTCAGCACACCCGTCAGCAGGAAGCCCTTCCAGGTGGTCTGAGGCCACTTCTTGAAATACACGACATAGAAGATGGCGGGCACCGTCAAGAGGTTCAGCAGATGCACGCCGATGGCCACGCCGACAAGCAGGCTGATGAGTATCAGCCAGCGCAGCGAGCGCGGGTCGTCGCTCTGCTCTTCCCACTTCAGGATAGCCCAGAACACCAAAGCCGTGAAGAAACTCGACATGGCGTAGACCTCGCCCTCGACGGCCGAGAACCAGAAGGTGTCGCTGAAGGTGTAGGCCAGCGAGCCCACGATGCCGGCGGCGAAGACCGCCCACGTCTTCCAGTCCTTCAGGCTGGGGTTCTTCGCGTCGGGAAGCAGATGCTTGCCCAGCAGCGTAATGCCCCAGAAGAGGAAGAGGATGGTGAAACCGCTACAGACGGCCGACATGATGTTGACGGCATGGGCGGCATTCTCGGGACTCGAGAACATCGAGAAGAGACGTCCGATGAGTTGGAACGAGGGGGCTCCCGGAGGGTGACCCACTTGCAGTTTAAAAGCGGTGCTGATGTACTCACCGCAGTCCCACCACGAGGCGGTGGCTTCCGCCGTCATGATGTACACAGCACAGGCTATCAGGCAGATTACCCACCCGATAACATTGTTAGCTACATGGTATTGTCTCATTATTTTAGTTTTTGTTAGTTGTCTCAACATCTATAACCCATAACCTATAACCCATAACCCTCACTGCGCATCGCGCAGAATCGGCATCGTCATGCATCTTGCGCCGCCGCCGGCACGGGGCAGCTCGCTGCCGGGGAAGGCGGCCACGAACTTGTCGTAGTCGGCCATGTTCACCTTGCCCTCCACAATATCCTCGGCCTTGAGGACGGCAAAGCCGGCCTTGTCCAAGGCATCGATGGTGTGCGTGTTGCGGCGGTAGCCCATCACCTTGCCGTCGCCCAGGGCGAAGAAGTTGGCGCCCGAGTGCCACTGCTCACGCAGCTGCACCCACGGGTCGCTGCCGCCACCGATGACGGGCTCTATCTCCCACCCCAGATGCTCCAGACCTTTGATGATGTTGGGGAACCTGTCGTAACTTATCTTGCCTCCCTCGACGGTGATGAGCGTGGTGTCCTTGCCGGCGAAGAGGCCCTGCTTCTTCAGCATGGGCTCGAAAGCCATGCACTGGTGCTTCCCCAGGAAGGTGAACACCATATCGAGGTGGATGAACGACTCGGGCTTCTTGGGCAGCTCCTGCACCAGGATATGGCACGGGCGGCCCAGCTCCGAACTCCGGGCTCCGAGTTCCGAACTCAGATACTTGATGCCCTTAGTGTTGGTGCGTATACCCTGACCTATGCAGAGCAGGTCGGGAGAAGCAATCTGCACGTCGCCGCCCTCGGTACGGGCGTCGCGGTCCCACGCCATGGCGTTCAGGGTGTCCACCTTGAAGAAATGACGGAAGATAGCTTCGTATATCAGCGTCTCGCGCTCACGCACCTCGAAACTCATCGAGTTGATGAGCACACGGTCGTACACCGTACTCGAGGCATCGCGCGTGAAGAAGAGGTTGTAGAGCGGCTGCAACAGGTAGCGTTGCTCTCCCTCGCCTCCCAGGAGAGGGGGCTGGGGGGTGAGACCCCATTCCGGATCCTCGTATCCTTCTATAAGCACCTTGGCCAGCTCCTTGCTGTCCAAGGTCATCAGCTCGTCGGCCAAGCCCTCGTCGCAGTCGTCCATGTCGCAGCTCTCCTCCACCAGGTGACGGCGCACCTCGGCGTCGTCCAGCAACTGCTCGAGGATGTCTTCCACATAGTAGACGTCTGTCCAACGCTCCAGCACACCGCTGAAGTAGTGGTACTCTGTATCGACGATAGGTTTGTTGAGAATATCGCTATAAAGGGCGTGGGAGGCGTTGAGCGGCGTCATGCGCTCTATCTCCACCCCCGGACGGTGCAACAGCACAGCACGCAGTCGGCCTGTTTCGGAGGCCACATTGACTTTACACGGAGTTATATTTTTACCAATCATAATACTATTATACACTCACACACAACACCTTGCCACCTATATGACATGTGCCGTGAATGTGCAAATATACGAAATAATTTACAAACAGCAAAACTTTTTATCAACAGCCTCTCATGCAAACAGAGCCCTGAAGGCCTCCTCGATGACGCCGACCGCCACCACCTGGATGCGATAGCGCTTGCGGTCGATCTCACGACTGTTGTACTTGCTGATGAAGATACGCTCGAAGCCCAGTCGGTCGGCCTCGGCGATGCGCTGCTCCACACGCACCACCGGACGCACCTCGCCGTTGAGACCCAGCTCGGCCGCGAAGCAGTCGCGCGGCGAGACGGCGATGTCTACATTCGACGAGAGTATGGCGCAAGCCACAGCGAGGTCCATGGCGGGGTCGCTGACACGCAGGCCGCCGGCCAGGTTGAGGAAGACATCCTTCACGCCGAGCTTGAAGCCACAGCGCTTCTCGAGCACCGCCAGCAGCATGTTCATGCGCCGCAGGTCAAAGCCGTTGGCGTTGCGCTGCGGCGTGCCGTAGACGGCGCTGCTGACGAGGCTCTGCACCTCGACAAACATCGGGCGCACCCCTTCGAGGGTGGCGCTGACGGCGGCGCCGCTGAGCGTCTCATCACGCTGGCTCAGCAAGAACTCCGACGGATTCTGCACCTCGTGCAGGCCGCCCTCCTGCATCTCGAAGATGCCTATCTCGGCGGTGCTGCCGAAACGGTTCTTCAAAGCCCGCAGGATGCGGTAGCCGTAGTTGCGGTCGCCCTCGAACTGCAGGACGGCATCGACGATATGCTCCATCACCTTGGGACCGGCCAGGGTGCCGTCCTTGGTGATGTGGCCGATGAGCAGCACGGGCACACCGGTGCTCTTGGCATAATGCTGGAACTCGGTGGTACACTGGCGTATCTGGCTCACGCTGCCCGCCGGCGAGTCGAGTTCCTCCGAGGTGATGGTCTGGATGGAGTCGACAATCAGCAGCTCGGGCTTCACGGCGTCGATATGCTCGAAGATGCGTTGCGTGACGGTCTCGCCCACCACATACAGCTCGGCACTCTGTCCGCCGCCCGTCGTCCACTGCCCACTCAGCCTGTCGGCCCTCATCTTGATTTGCTCCTCGCTTTCCTCGCCGCTGACATACAGCAGACGGCGGTCGCCGAGGGCCAGCGCCGTCTGCAGCAGCAGGGTGCTCTTGCCTATGCCGGGCTCGCCGCCCAGCAGCAGCAGGCTGCCCGGGACGATGCCGCCGCCCAGCACACGGTCCAACTCGCCGCAGTGAGTGCTCACACGCGGCGTCTGGCTGTAGGTGACATCCTGAAGGAGCCTGGGAGCCGACGTCTGATTTCCGACTTCCGTTTTCCGTTTTCCATTTTCCGTTTTCACCACCTCCTCGTCGAACGTGCCGAACTTGCCGCACTCCGGACAGCGTCCCAGCCACGAGGCGCTCTGATAGCCGCACTCACGGCAAAACCAGTATGTCTTTGCTTTAGCCATTTTCGTCTATGATTTTGGAGATGCAAAGATACACATTTTTTCCGACATAGCTGAAAAAAGATATTTGTCCCAGTAAAACAGGCCTTCCCTGCCTTTTTCCTTGGAGATGCAAACCTTAAATTTTGTTAAACACGGTTTTGCTCTATTTAACATAACCCTGGTTTTAAGGACACTGTAACCCATTGAAAACCAAAACCACCCATCCACCCTCGCTCTACCCACCACCAAAAACCTCTCTTCCACAGCATGTTGTACAGAGCCAAAACAGAGACTTTTTAGAGCGAGGGTAGCATCCGGGTAGAGTTAAGATATGTTAAAACGCCTGGAACTGTGCCGGCATCAACATTCGCCTATCTTGCCGTCAGGGAGGGGCGGTGACAATGGTTTCCTAATGGCCGCTTAATGCCCTCCCAATACCCCCTTAATGATTTTCATTAAGAAACCATTAAGGATCCATTAAGGAGGCATTAGGAAGGAAGTCCTCTTTTCTTCAAGCAATTATAATCATTTCTTTGGTATTTCTTTGCTTTTTTCCAAAGAAATACCAAAGAAATACCTTTAAAAGACAGAAAAAATGAAGAACCTGCCTCACCGTCAATGTTGCAGAATGACGG
>JAGCVD010000017.1 GCA_017962545.1 Bacteroidales bacterium | reverse complement strand
GCCGCAGGGGGCCATGCGGAGTTTGAGGACGGTCTTGGAGGTGACTTTCTCCTTGGTGATGGTGTAGGAGTAGGGATTGTAATTGTCGTCGGGGAGGCCGGAGGCGTCATTGCCGTCGGCGTAGATGATGGCCTCGTAGGTTTTGCCAGGGGTGAGGAAGTCGAGCTTGACGGAAAACTCGCGGGCAGTCTCGTCGGTGATGCCGCCGATATACCAGGTGTCGAGGGGATTCAAAGTTCCTATAGTAACCATAGTGTCTATAGCATCTATCCCATAGACGAAGCGTGTGGCGTTGCTTATCACCGATTTCTTGCCGTCGGGCAACTCCCCTACCCCTTCGGCAGCCTTGTTCAATGACGACACCTTTGGCTTGCGGGCCGTGACGATATAGTCGCCCGGCTCGGCGTAGAGGAAGATGCTTGTGTCCCAGTCGACAGCCACGTCCTTGATGAACTGGAAGGCGTCAAGGTAATGTTCGTAATGCTCGGGGAAGTCGGCGGCCATCTGCAGGGGTGAGTAGAAGGTGACGTAGAGGCCTAGCTGGTTGCAGATGGTGTGGCTCATCTGCTTGCCCCAAGGGACAATCTTGCCCATGTCGGGCTCAAAGATGCCTGGGGTGTAGTCCATGGGGCCGCCCTGCAGGCGTGTGAAAGGCAGAATGGAGGTGTGTCCGGGATGGATGCGCTCGCGGAACTCGGTGCCCATGGCGCTCTCGTTGCCAATCATGTTGGGCCACGTGCGGCAGAGGCCTGTGGGGCGCACGGCCTCGTGGGCGTTGACCATGATGTGGTGCTTGGCGGCCTCGACTATGGCATAATGGTAGTGGTTGTTGATAGGCTGGCTGTAATGTCCTTCGGCAAAGGGGATGATGGTGCCGACGTAACCGCTCTTAACGGCATCGTAGCCGTAGTGGTTCATCAGGTTATAGGCCTGCTCCATCCACCGCTCGTAGTTGACGGTGGAGGCGCTGCTTTCGTGGTGCATGATAAGGCGGATGCCCTTCTCGTGGGCATACTTGTTCAGCGCGGGCAGGTCGAAGTCGGGATAGGGGGTGAGAAAGTCGAAGACAAACTCCTTCTGCTTGCCATACCAATCCTCCCAGCCGACATTCCAGCCCTCGATGAGGAGGGCGTCGAAACCGTGCTTGGCAGCGAAATCAATGTAACGTCGCACATTGGCGTTGTTGGCACCATGTTTGCCATTAGGTGTGGCGTGTTCGAAGTCGGTCTCACCGAGGCGCACCGACGGGTAGTCGTTTGTATAGTTCCATGTGCTCTTGCCGCTAATCATCTCCCACCATACGCCCATGTATTTCACTGGGTGAATCCAGCTGACATCCTCGAGGGCGCAGGGCTCGTTGAGGTTGAGTATTAGGCGCGAGCGCAGCACGTCGGTGGCCTTGTCGCACACCATCACCGTACGCCAGGGAGTGTGGCACGGTGCCTGCATACGACCCTTGTAGCCAGCGGCGTCAGGGCAGAGCCAAACTTGAAAAGTCTTCAAGTCTTCAAGACTTCGAGTCTTCGAGTCCTTGGGGCTTGATGTCTCGATGTATTGATGTCTCGATGTCTCCATCAGGTTAAGGTGCATTGTTGGAAAATCGAGCGTTGCGGCCTCGTGGATGTTGATGTAGAGGCCGTCGTCGGTCTTCATCTGCAGGGCCGTCTGCACACCAGTGCGTGAGAAAGCCGTCCAGGGCCAGCCACCGTGTTCATGGCTCTTCTCCCAGAGACTGTCGATCTGCGAGAGGCGGCTGCAGGTATAGTTGTATTCCTGGGTATCGTAGTCGCCTGGTATCCACCATGCCGTGTGGTCGCCCGTCATCACAAACTGCGTCAACTCCTCTTTGAACCAGAAGCATACCAGCGCGTTGTCGACACCGTTGTACCGCATCGGGAACTCGTAGCGGAATCCCAATCCGTCGTCGTAGAGACGGAAACGTATCTGCATCACGGTCGGCAGAGTCTTTGAACGCCCATCGGCACTCTCTATTGCTCCCGCTGGCTGTTCCAGCGTAACCAGCATCTCATTGTAGTGGTTGCGGATGTTGGCTTCTTCGCCCAATACGGGATGCCACACCTCGTCGAAGGTGCTGCGCTCCACATCCTTGAGCACGAAAGCATGCGCCAGGTCGTCGCGCCACTCCAGTTCGAAGCCCATCTTCGAGTCGGCAACCACCTGTTTCCCGTCGCGCTTCAGTTCATAAAAGGGATAGCCACCTATAACCTTGAAGTTTACCTCCATGCGGCCGTCGGGGCTGGCAAGCGTTTCATGCGCCGTCTGCGCCACCGCCGTCTGCCATACGGCAGCCAGCACCAAGAAGGTAGTTAATATGATACGTTTCATACTATTCGCGGATTAATTGGAATAACTATAGCTTGATGACTACCTCTATCGGGTAGTGGTCGGAGATGTAAGGCACTCCAAAGTCGCCGTCGAGGGTGCGGAAACTAACGACCTTCAAGTCTTTCACAAAAAAGTGGTCGATGACCTTGCCGTCCTCTTTGCCGTAGCCGTTGTAGGTGATGGCATTGCTGATGCTGTCGGTCATCTCACGCGCCGGTTTCAAGCCCACGTTGTAGAAGGCATTGAAGATGGTGTCATCAATGGTGGAGTTCATGTCGCCGCCCAGGATGACAGGTGTATGGGAGTCGCACAACACCCAGTCCTGTGGGTCGGGATTCAACAATGCAGCGATAAGTCCCGCACCTTCAGCGCGGGCGGTCTTACCCACATGGTCGAGGTGGGTGTTAAGGTAGCAGAATACCTTGCGCGACTTGCGGTCGCGAAAGAATGCTATGGTGACGGTGCGGCGGCAGGCTGCATCCCATCCGAGCGAGGGTTGCAAGGGTGTATCGCTGAGCCAAAGGGTTTGATCTAACTCCAGTTCCAGCCGTGTAGTATCGTAGTAGATGGCCATAAACTCGCCAGCCTCCTCGCCGTCGTCGCGGCCCACGCCGATGCGACGATACTCGGGCAAGCAACTGTCGAGGTACTGCAGTTGGTCAATCAAAGCCTCCTGCAGGCCGATGGCGGCAGGCTTCTCCTCATTAATCATCCGCACCACAGCCTCCTTACGGTTTGGCCAACCATTCTCGCCGTCGATGTTCTCGTAGGAATTATACCGGATGTTGAACGAGACGATCTTCAACTCGTCGGCAGGCTTGCTGCAGCTGCATAGGAGCAGCAAAGCGGAAAAAATGATGGTAAATCGTTTCATGATAATTCTATTTATAATTAATTTCAAACTCCCAGGTTCCGGCACCGACCGTTTGTTCGTGCATGGTGTCGGGGAAGACGGTGGCGGTGGTACCTTGGGGAACTTCTATTTTCAATATTGATTCCTGAACATCTACCTTGATGTCGCCGTAGGGGGTGGGCTTGGTGCATTTCACCCAGTCGATGCCCTCGCAGGGTTGCGGGTTGATGAAGAAGTGCTTATAGCCGGGCTGCTCGGGGTCGGGACGGATGCCGGCGAGGGCTTGGTAGAACCATGTACCGATACCGTTGTAGCAGTTGTGCACGCGGCTGCGGTGGCCGTCCCACGACTCCCAAGTAGTGGTGGCACCGTTGTTAATCATGTGGAGGTAGCCGGGATAGTCCTCTTGACGCAATATGGTGGCCATAAGGTCGGTTTCCCTTTCCTTGATGCACCATTCTGTGAAGACGGGCACCCCGACGAGACCGACGGCGATATGGTCGCGGTATTTCTCGTGGCAATCTTTAAGCAACTGCGCCTTCACCGCCTCGGCGGTGGCGCTGTCGGGCAGGATGCCCATAAGCAGGGCGTAGCATTGGTCGAGCGGGGTGCCGTTGGCGTAGATGTGCATCTCGGGATGGTAGAAATGGCGATGGATGGAGGCGTTGAGATTTTGCCGCCATTCGGCAAAGCGCCGTGCGTCATCGTGATGGCCGGTCATGAGGGCCATCCGCTCCATATCGTACAGGCATTCGCTGATGAAGCAAGCATTGACATGCAGAACACTCTCGCCCTTGATATCCACACCCTCTGGTGCCAGCCAGTCGCCCAGGAACCAAGTATGCCGCTCGTTGTCGGGCCACGGTTGCAGGATATAGTCCTTGCAGTTGCGCTCGATAAACTCCAGCCAGCGCTTCATCTTGTCGTAGTACTCGACGATGAGTCCTCGGTCGCCGTAGTTGACCCAGGTGCGCCATGGGGCTTTGATGATGAATCCGCTCCAATAGGGGCCGCCGCCGGTTCGGAAGGAGGGAGCCACATAGGGCAGCTCGCCGTCGGGCTCCATGGCGTCGCCCCAGGCCTTCATCCAGTTGCGGTAGGTATCGCGCACATCCCAAAGGGTTTGTATCGTCATGGTGGAGGAGTTGCCATCGCCGCCGTAGCCCATGCGTTCCAGATGCGGACAGTCGACCATATAGCCGCTGAAGGTGAGACAGGAGAGGGTGTACTTCACCATGTCGTGGATAGCGTTGAGCCGCGGGTCGGAGCATTCGAAGGTGGCACCCTCCTTGGGTTCTACGGCACTGATTTGCAGGGCAAGGCCATTGACAATCGGGCAATCCAATCCATAGGTCCGATAGTGTCCAAGGCCACTGACCTTGACATATCGAAACGAGTGCGTATGGAAGCGGTTGGTGAAGTGGATGTCGTCATCACCGGTGCCGTCACTGATGTATATGTCTTTCTCGCTGTAGGTCGAATTCATGTCATCGAGGTATTCCATCGTAATCTCGTCGCCTTCGGGGATTGGCAGGCAGTCGGCCTGGAACCAGCCCATCACCACGCGTCCGAAGTCGAGTAGGAAAGTGCCGTCGGGCAGGGTGTCGACCCTCTGTGGCTCCACCACATCAACGATGCGGTTGCCATTGAACTCCTGTTGCGAGATGCTGACTCCATCAACATGATAGACTGAAGCCGACCGCCAGTTGGGCTTCACCCTAGCATCATACCTCTCGCCGCAGAACTGCAACGGCTGCCAGCTGCCGGTATAACTGTATGGACTCGGCGATGCCTCCCAGGTACTGTCGGTTTCCTCTATCACATCCACCAAATCATTAGTTATCCAACACAACACTTCAGCCTGCACTACCGCTGGGGTACCATAGACGCGTCCCCAGCTTTGCCCTATCCAAAGCATAATTTCATTGTCGCCTTCGTGAACATAGTCGGTGATGTCGTAGGTTACACTGAGGGCACTTTTGTTGAGCTGCGACACAGCCGGATACATTACATGCTCCCCCACCTGCACGTTGTTGACATACACCTCATGATAACCCAATGACGCAACACATATTTGGATTGTCCTATTGGCCTTATGGAACTCGTCTAACGTGAAGTTCTTCCTCAGCATCGGCGTCTCGGCCCAGAGGCTGTCGGTGCGACAGCCGATAAACTCCTGCGCGCCAACGGGCCACAGCGCCAGCAGCAACAACGCCAGTATGATCCCTTTCTTTCTCATTTCATGATAAACTCCAGTGTGCCGCCAGCCATAATCTGCTGGTGAGTCAGCTTCCAATCCTTGATGGGTTTGCCGTTCAGCTTCACGCTCTTCACATGTATGCGTTTGCCGGCCTTGTTGGGGGCGGTGATGACGAAGTCCTTGCCGTTTTCCAGATGCAGGGTAGCTTTCTTGAATAAGGGCGTGCCGATGGTGTATTCGGCACTCCCGGCATGGAAAGGGTAGAAGCCGAGGGCGGAGAAGATATACCAAGCCGACATCTGGCCACAGTCGTCGTTGCCAGCATAGCCGCATGGCGTGGCGCGATAGAACTCGCTGCGCACCTGCTCTACCAGCTCTTGGGTTCTTTCGGGTTTTCCTGCAAAGTTGTACAGATAAACTGTGTGGTGACTGGGTTCGTTGCCGTGGGCGTACTGCCCGATGAAGCCGCTGGCGTTGCCGTTCACCTCGCCGCTGGTGGCGGTGAGGCTGAAGTTCTCGTCGAGTTTCTTAAGAAAGCCCTTGGTGCCGCCAAAGAGGTCGATGAGGCCCTGAGGGTCGTGCGGCACGAACCACATATACTGCCAGGCGTTGCCCTCCACAAAGCAGGGCTGCTCGTAGCTGAGTGGGTCGAAGCCTTCCAGCCAATTCCCCTTCTCGTCCTTTGGACGGAAGAAGCCCGTCTGGGAATCAAAGAGGTTTTTATAAAACATGCTGCGGCGATGGAATCGCTCATAGGTAGGTGTTTCACCCAACTTTTGGGCAACTGCGGCCACGCAGGCATCGTCGAAAGCCTGCTCGAGGGTGATGCTTACGCTGGTGTTCTGCAGCGTCTGCGGCATGTAGCCGTACTGCTCCCAGATTTCGAAGGGCGAGTTGAAGTGGCTACGCGTGCTGCTCTCCACCATGGCGTGATAGGCAGCCTCCACATCGATACCAGGAATCTCGGCAAGGATAGCGCCGGCCAGCACGGGGATGGCGTGGTTGCCAATCATGCAGTAGTTGTCCTGTCCCCAGAGGTCCCAGATGGGCAGGTAGCCGTAGGTCTGGTGATGCAGCACCATATCGCGCACGAACTGCGCGGCGAGTTCGGGATAGAGGAGTGTATAGAGCGGATGGGCCGCGCGGAAGGTGTCCCAAAGGCTGAAGGTGCTGTGGTAGGTCTGACCCTTGGGCATCTGCTTGATCTCGAAGTTGGTGGTCATATAACGTCCATCCACATCGCTCATCGTGTTGGGCTGCATTAATACGTGATACAAACCCGTGTAGAAGATGGTCTTCTGCTCGTCGGTGCCCTCCACATCGATGCAGCTCAATTCTTTTTGCCACACATCATGGGCTTGCTGCACGTAGGTGTTGAAATCCCAGCTGGCAGCTTCCGCTTTCATATTCTTACGGGCACCGTCGCTGTCGACAGGCGAGATGGCCACTTTCACTGTCAACTCCGTGCCGTCATTGGGGTTGAAGCTAAGGGCGGCGCGAAGGGTGCGGCCATTCACCACATCGCTATTGCCGACGTTCAAGTCGCCGTTCATCAGGAGGTGGTTCGCTATTGGCTTCGAGAACTCGGCGCGGAAATAGACCTTACGCAGCTTTGCCCAACCCGTGATGACACGGTAGCCCTCAATTGTGTGACTGTTCACAATGCGTATCTGCGCCTGAATCACGTCGTAGCTGCGGCGCTTCGAATAGTAGGCTTCGCCACGGAATGTACCCCTGTCGAGGTCAAGGACGACCGTCTGGGGCTGCCCCTTGGGGAAGGTATATTTGTGTATGCCCGTTCTTACGGTAGCCGAAAGTTCTACGTTCACGTCGCTCTCCTGCAGCAACACCTGATAGTATCCTGGACGGGCGGATTCCTTCTGATGACTATAATGCTGTCCAAAGTCAGCGGCATTCAGCTGTTCGGGGGTAACATTGCGACTCAAGGGCATCAAACTTACGTCAATCAAGTCGGTGCAGCCAGTACCACTGAGGTGGGTGTGGGTAAAGCCGTAAATAACATCCTTGTTGTAGTCGTAGCCCGAGCAAGGGTCCCAGGTGACCATCTGTTCCGTCTCGGGACTCAGCTGCACCATGCCCTGCGGCATCGTCGCCCCGGGGAAGGTGCTACCGCTAAGGGCCCCCGTCGAGTCGGTTTGCGTCCCGATAAATGGGTTCACGTACCGCATATAGTCGTTAGTAGTCTGCGCGTTCAGCAGTAAAGGCAGCATCAGCGCCGCCAGAAGGGTCATGTGTTTCATTGCAGTCGAATCAATGTGGAACCGGTAGTTGCTTTGTTGTCGGTAATGAGTTGGACGGCGTAGACGCCGGTTTTCAATGCGGAGAGGTTGACGGGGTTCTTTCCGCTTTGCGTCAGCATAAGGCGACCGTCAATCGAATAGATATTGAAAACCATCTTGTTCGGGACGTTGCCACCGAAGTCGGCATATAAATGCTTGTCCACCACGCGGAAGGTAACACCCTGCGGCTGCTCCTGACTCAGTTCGGGGATGCTGACGGGCAGATTCAACACCGACTTCGTCGAGATCTTTGACAAGTGAGTTGATTATTTCAAACGATTTCGGTGCGTCGATTTCGTCAACTTTGCCGTCGGAATTGAGTAAATACACAACCGGAAAACCTATATTGACAGGCTCGTCAAAATGATAGCAATAAACACCTTCCCCTTGGTACTCGCCAAGGTACTCAATGTGGCCGGCGTAGTCGTCACACCAGCTTTTCATTGCCTTCTGTATGGGTTTCGGTATGTTCATAATCGGCTGCAAAAATACATGTTTTTTTACAAATGGGCGAAATTATTTCATTTCATCCACCACCATGCGGTTGGGAAGCAACCCTCCACGAGCACAATTTTAACATTTCAACAGCCATTTTTAGACCCGAAAAATCCTTGTTTACCAAAATTGAAAATCAATAAGTTACAGCGATATTTTGCAATCCAACATACTGTTTTCTTGATACATACGCACCAAACGAACACATAACTCCCACAAACACAGCATCATCTCTTTACCATCTCTTACTCCCATCTTACTCCTCTCTTATTCATCCATCACTTGAGTAAGACATAAGTAATTTAACAAATAGCGTATCTAAAGTTTATACAACTAGTTTTAGCATCTGTGAGGTAGGGGATAATTTGTCAAGGGGGTAATCTGTTAAGTTTGAAATATCTACCCCGAAAGAAGAAAAATATTTTTTCCACTCTATTTTATTTTTGTATCTCTGTAATTTCACGTATAGTATTATACGTGATGTATTGTTGTCGTTATTAGTGAATTAGGATGAACGCCGACATAGAATGAGTATGGATATTGCCATAAAAAGACCCGCTGACATCGAAGTCATCAAGCACCGCATCTATGAGGTGCGGGGGCAGCGTGTGATGCTCGACCGCGACTTGGCGGAGTTGTATAATGTGGAGACTAAAGTCTTGAACCAAGCGGTCAAACGTAACATTGAGCGTTTCCCTGAAGACTTTATGTTTCGCATGG
>JAGCVD010000016.1 GCA_017962545.1 Bacteroidales bacterium | reverse complement strand
GCATATTTCTCAAAATTCGGGAACTTGTCTAACAGTTGATAAACAGCCACCACTAACTTGCGCGATTCTTTCCATGCATCAAGGTTTTCAAAAGCGTACATGATCAACTATATTGGTATGTTATTAGAAACAACAGTAAACGGTAAACTGTAAATAGTAAACAAAAAACGGTAAACCACTTACATCTTATGCAGGATACTGCGAGGATTGTGGGTATGGGCGCCGAGGTTGCTGAACCATAGGCTGAAGGGAGAGTCGTTGAAGACAAGTCGCTGCTTCCATCGGTTGGCGCGCCAGCGGCGCAGTTTCCACACAAGGCGGCCGAGGTCCTCACGTTCGCGTTCGGCAGATTGGGGGTTGCCATATATGATGTCGCGCTCGAGGAGATGTTGAGTCTTTGTGTCTGTGAGTCCGTGAGTCTGTGAGTCATTGAGGGTTTGCTGGCCGAGGCGTTGGGCGACGATGGTGTTGAGGGCGGAGAAGAAGGGCTCCATGCCGAAGTCTTTTACCACGGTGTTTACCTTCTCCCAATCGACTTTGTCGTGCAGGGCGCAGCAGGTGAGCGCCCAGTCCACGAGGTCGCGCAGGGTGATGCGGCTGGCGGCGAAGTGGCAGGCCATGTGGCGCAAGAGGAAGAGGATTTCGAAAGTTGAGAGTTTAGAGTTTTTCGCTGGATTTTTTTTTGAATCAGAGGTGCTCAAAGCCTGCGAAGCAGGCAGGAGAGTTGAGGGTTGATAGTTTTCACTAATTAACTCCTTGAGGAGGGCCTCGTAGCTGCGGTTGCTGTGTGGGTGGTAGTGGTTGAGCAGGTGGTAATGACTTTCGACGGTGACTCCGCTCAGGTTGTATTTGGTGTGGTGGTTGATGTCGTTGGTGATGTCAATACTGAACCGCCGTTGAATGAGGCGGTCGGCTTCGTCGTGTTTATCGTAAAAATAGAGGTCCAAATCTCCAAACTCACGGAGTTCGGGGTTGGGATAGTACTGCGCGGTGTGGGTGCCTTTGAGCACGAGGGTGTTAATGCCATTCTGTTGCAGCAGGTCGACAATTTTCTGTTGTACCTGCTGTTGATGGCGATACCATGCCGAGGCTTTCTCCTGCTCTGCCAACCAGGGAATGAATACATCGCGTGGAGGCTGCAGGGCTTGGGGCAGACGCGACACTCCATCGGTGACCAGTGCCGCCACATGGTTTTTCTGTAGCAAGCGGAAAAGGTTCCACCAACGGCTGGCGTCCAGCGGTTCAATCTCCGGCACCGTCCCATCAAGGGCACTGCGCAACAGCGCAAATACTATGTCAATCTCTTGTCTCAATCGGAACTAAAAGAATCTCGATGTCTTAAAGTCTTGAAGTCTTGATGTCTCGTTGTCTTGTTGTCTTGATGTCTCGTTGTCTTGAAGTCTCGTTGTCTTGTTGTCTTGTAGACTTGTTGTCTTGTAGACTCGTTGTCTTGATGTCTCGTTGTCTTGAAGTCTCGTTGTCTTGTAGACTCATTGTCTTGATGTCTCGTTGTCTTGTAGACTCGTTGTCTTGAAGACTCGTTGTCTTATTGACTCGTTGTCTTGATGTCTCGTAGACTTCGTCAGACGGTGTCCATAAAGGTGCGTTGCACGCGGTTGAATATCACGACTCCCACGGCCAGCAGTACCGCCATGAAGGCGAAGCTGTAGCCCAGCATGCCCCAGCTGAACTGACCCTCGCCCAGCATGCCGTATTTGAAGGCCTCGACGATGCCCGTCAGGGGGTTGAGGCTCATCACGAAGCGCAACTTGGCGTTGGTGATGGTGCTCAGGGGGTAGATGACGGGGGTGGCGTACATCCAGAGGCGCACGAAGTAGTCGAGCAGCAGGCTCATGTCGCGGTACTTGGTGGTCATGCTCGAGAAGAGGATGCCAAATCCCAAAGCCAAGCCCGCCAGCATCACCACCAGCAGTGGCAGCAGCAGGGCGTACCAGTTGGTGTGTATCTGTCCGGGGATGATCCACAACTGGTAGATGGCGTAGACCACCAGGAAGAGGCCGAACTGGATGGCGAAGCGCAAGAGGTTGCTGATGACGGTAGAGATGGGCACCACCATGCGGGGGAAGTAGACCTTGCCGAAGATGCCGGCATTGGCCGTGAAGGTGGAGGAGGTCTTGGTGAGGCAGTCGTTGAAGTACTGCCAGAGGCAGATGCCGCTGAGGTAGAAGAGCGGTTGTGGCAGGCCGTCGGTGGGTATCTTGGCGATGCCACCGAAGACTACCATGTACATGATTACCGTGATGACGGGCTGTATGATGTACCATAGCGGCCCCAGGATGGTCTGCTTATACTGCGTCGTGATGTTGCGCCGCACGAAGAGGCTGGTGAGGTCGCGGTAGCGCCACAACTCCTTGAAGTCGACCTGCAGCAGCTTTTCTCGCGGCTTGATGACGGTTGTCCAGTTGTCTTCTTCTTTCATGCTGAATGTTTTCGGTTGAAAAGTATGTTGCCGACGATGCCCCAGAAGTATTTCCAGTCGGTCTTGAGGGGGGCCTGGAGGTAGGCCTCGAGGTAGCGTTGCTCGCTCTCCTGCACCTCGTCGAGGGTCTCGGGGGTCTTGGCTTCGTAGTAGAACGGCGGCAGCAGACCGGGCTTGGTCTTGGTGCGCAAGGCCTGCAGTTCGGGAGTGTAGAGGCTGAAGTACTGTCGGCTCAGCGGCCGCACGCCCACCAGTTTGAGGTCGCCGCGCAGCATATTCCAAATCATCGGCAATTCGTCGAGCCACAGCCGCCGCAACAGGCGACCCCAGAAGTTGACGCGGTAGTCGTCCTTGAACTTGCCGCCGCGCTCGAGGCTCTGGTAGTGGTAGATATAAGGCTGCACATACTCCGAGTAGGTGTACATCGTGCGGAACTTGTGCACCACTATCGTTTTGCCGCCCTTGCCGATGCGGCGCAGGTGGATGATGGGAGAGCCATTCGGCGCCGCATCGTCCACGGGCTCGGTGGCCTTGCAGGCGGTGACAAAGAACTCGCCCTCGCGGAACTGCTCGTCGACCACCTCGAAGCCGGCACGGTAGAGACGGCCGATGATCTCCACGCGGCTCATGGTGCGGTCCTTGCCGCCTGTCAGGTAGAAGTAGAGACCTTCAGTAAGCCGCAGCTTAGGACACACGCGGTGCCACAGGTAGCCCAAGCCTACCACTAGGTAGTTGATGCCCCACGGGTATTGTTGCATGGCCAGCTTGCGTTTCAGGGTGGCTGTCATCGCGTGACAGCAGAGGTAGGTGCCGTTGGGCACCATCTGGCTGACGGTGTAGAGTTGCTCGTCGAGCCGCTCGATGGTGTGCAGTGGCCGCGAGAGGAATATCAGCTTGGGTGTCTGTCCGTTGAGGCGGTAGTGCAGCGCCTCGGGCGTGCGGGTGGTGATGGGCACCACCATAATCGTGCTGCCGGGCTCCGACTGCCGCTCCATCAGGTATTTGATGGTGCCTTTGTAGCCCATCTTCTCGGTGTCCTTGAGCACCTGCCACACCTCGGGGTTTATGCCTTCATCGACACGCAGTTTGGCACCGCGGTCGCTGCCGGCCTCGGTGTAGCGTCGGGAATCCTCGACTTCGTATTGCAGTTGGAACAGACCTTTTTTCATAGAGACTTTAAGTCCTTAAGTCTATGAGTCCTTGAGTCGTTTAGTCCTTATGTCTTTGAGGTGGGTTGTTGGAGGGAGTCTGTCAGTTTGGCAAGGCCGTAGGATATTTGATTGACTCTGCCTTGTAGTTCTTCTCTTTTGGCCGTGGTGCATAACCCTAGGTCTTCGCAAAGATAAAGCATACTTCGAACTTCGGAACAACTACCTCGTGAAGTGTTGAGGTAATTGATGAATTTGGCATCAGAACCAGAGTCAGCTCCTTCTGCAATATTGTTCATTATACTGACGGCGGCACGCTGAAGTTGGTCTTTAAACCCATAATCCCTTGACCCGTCTAACATGGAGTATATCTCGACCACCATTGCTCGTGCTTCTTGCCAAACGAAAAGATTCTCGAAAATCCTTTTCATAAAAGTTTTCTTTAAGACCTACAGACTCACAGACTCATCCGCTTTGCGCAGTAAGGAAGGATGAATGTATGTTGTGGCTACGGCCACGACGCCGCGGATGGTCACCACCAGACGGCGGTCGCGCTTGATACGCTTGATGTGCCCTTCGGCACCCTTGAAAGGACCTCCGGTGACCACCACACGGTCGCCCTCATGGTATTCGGGGCGGTCGTCGCCCAGCAGCTGTAGGCCATCGCGTCCGGCCGTCACCACGAAGCGGAACACCTCCATCTCGTGGTCGGGGATGGCTGCCGGCCGCCGACTTTCGACCTCACGGTAGAGCCAGACACGCTGCCAGCGGTCGGCCACAAAACGCTGCACCTCCTCTTCATCGCAGTGCAGGAACAGCAGCGACTTGATGACGTCGGTGGGCGCGAAGAACTCGATGCCCGCCTTGTGGCAGTCGGCAATCATCGCCTGCACTCGGTTGTAGTAGATTTTAAGTGCGTACCAATGTTTGTCCATGGATACAATTCTCCCTCTCCTCCAGGTATATGTCTGGAGTTCCCCGAGGGTTCGCCAGCATGTCGGGTCGCTGGCCAGCGGGCGCTCCTATCACAGGAGTGTTGCCGCAACCCTTTGTCTATCATGCGTATATGTATATTATACGCGCATAATAGACAATGCAAAGATATAAAAAAAATCAAATACTGCCAAAAAAGTTTGACAGTATTTGAACAGATGGTTGTTAAAACAGTGGTGTTACAGTCCTAAGACGCTGGCCCCCTGTTTGTAGATGATATCGCGCGGGATGTTGGCGTCGCGGATGGCATCGAGGTCTTTCTGCAGGTCGTTGCCAATCTTGCCATTCTTGTCGCTGTAGGCTTTGGCGGCAGCCATGTCACCCTCGCCTTCCATGGCGATGATAATGGAAGCCCATTCGCGGGCGGCCTGACGGGCTTTCTCCACGTTGATAACGTACTTGCCGTCGGCATTGCGGGTGAAGGCGCCAGCCTGCTCGAAGTAGTTGTAGCACATGATGTTGGCCACGCCGTGAGCCTCGGTGGCACCGAAGCGGACACTGCGCAGGATGCCGGCAATGAAGGTGATGTAGTTCTGGTTGACGGTGGTGTTGGTGATTTCGCCACGCTCGATGAGCTGCTCGGTGAGGAACAGACCGCAGACGTCGGCTTTGGCTTCCTCCCAGGCGCTGTACTGGGCACCGAGGGCCTGACGGCAGGGACCGCGGCCGGTGACGGTATTCTTGATACCCAGGCCGTGAGCCACCTCATGGTAGCAGGTGTTGCCGAAGAAGGCGTTGAAGGTGACGCTGTCGACCTGCTCGGGGCAGACCATCAGGTTGGCGATGGGCACCATGATGTTGTCGAACTTGGCCTTCATGGCGTTCTTCAGCTGCAGACGACGGCTGCCTTTGGCCAGCTGCACACGCTCGTCGTTGGGCAGGTTGATGGCGATGGTCTTGGAGCCCGCATTGCAGTCGCCGGCATAGTAGACCACGTCGTAGACGTTGATGTCGCAGTCGGTGCCGGGCACCTCTTTCTTATACTTGGGGTCGCAGGGCAGCAGCTTCTGCATCTCGGGCAGCAGGGCGGCGAACTTGCTCAGGTCGTTGCTCCACGCCTCGTCTTTCACCAGCACGAAGGCCTCGTGCGAGCATTTCAAGCCATTGATGCCGTCGTCGTAGTTCTCGATGGGACCCACGACGAAGTCGAGCTTGCTGTCTTTCATGTCCATCCACACCATGTCGCTGTTGAAGTAATCGTCGGTGCGGAAGGCCTCGCGGCGTGCCTCGAGGTATTTCTTCAGACCCTCGTTCTCGGCCAGCGAGATGGCTTTCTCCAGAAGGGCGTCGACCTTGGCGAGCTCCTCTTTGTAGGCCTCGTGGTAGGGCAGGACATAGAGCTTGCCGTTCTCGTCGCGACGGATGACACTGTATTCGCTGTTCTTCAGCGGGTCTTCCAGGGCGTCGAACTCTTCGCGGGTCATGTCCTGCGGGTAGAAGTTGCAGCCTGCGGGACGCTCGCCGTAGCCGGGGAGGAAGGGCTTCTCGCTGTCAAGACGGTCCCAAGCACCGTACTGGATGTTGGCGAAGGCGCGCATGGCGGGGTCTTTCAGCGTGTCGAGGCTGGCACGGTTGGCATAACCGAAGTACTCGTCCCAGTAGATGTCGTCCATCACCTGGCCAATCTCGATGAAGATTTTGACCAGCTCTTTCTCGTTGGCACTGAGGGTGCCGATGAGGTCGGAGGTGAGTTCGAACTCGGCGTACTCGTTCACTTTCTGTTGAATCTCGGGGTCGCTCTCGACTTTCTTGCCTTTGCAACCCACTGCCAATAGCATTGTTGCTGCCATAGCAAAGATGGTTATTTTTTTCATTGTTGAATGGTTTGAATATTGTTGTTTGATGTTTATTGTCTGATGAGACGCAGTGCGGCAGTGCCCTGCGGGGTGCTGATGCGGAGTGTGTAGACGCCTTGTGGCAGCTGGCCGAGGTCGAACTGCTGCACGTCTTTCAGACGTATCACCTCGCGACCCTGCAGGTCGTAGACCCGCACCTCGTCGGCCTGCTCGCTGAGTTGCACGCTGCCCGTGGTGGGGTTGGGGTGGACGGTGATACGCTGATACGCTGAGAGGTCAGGGACTCCTTCGGAGCCGAGGATGGTCAGCAGGAGGGTGACGGTGCTGTCGCAGCCGTCGACGGTGGTGAGCACCTGCTGGTATTCTCCCGAGGTGGTGTATTCCGTGCCGTTCCACAGATAGGCACCTCCTGTGGTGGTGTCGGCAACGGTGACGGCTATCGAATGATGCAGCGTGAGTACCACGGTGACGGTGTCCAGGCAGCCATAGTCGTTAGTGTAGGCTTGTGTGTAGGTGCCGTCTTCGGTGTACTCCTGTCCGTTCCACAGGTAGCTGTCGCAGGCGACGACACTGTCAGTGACCACCAAGGGGGTAAGGACGAAATAGTCGATGAAGGTCAGCTGGCCATTCAAAGTGCCTTGTATTGTCCCGTTGCCGGGTGTCTGGGTGTTGATGGCCTGGCCGAAGGGGGCATAGTAGCTGCCCTCGCAAAGCGTGTCGTTAAGGAAAGCGGCAGCCCGCGACTGATGCGGCAGCACGAGGTTGTCAATCCACACGCAGTCGCTGCCACGTTCCCAGCTGTAGTCTTTTCTATAACGGAAAGTCAAAGTGTGTGTGCCTGCCGTGAGGAGATAGCTGGCTCGAGTCCAATCGCCGTCGCCCGAGGCGTTGAACTTCTCCACGCCGTCGATAAGGAAGAAGAACTTGTCGTAGTTGTTCTCCGATGAGACACGATAGTAGAAGCTCACGCTATCGGCAGCGGTGACGTTGACAGCGATGTGCATCACCGAGGAGTCGTTGTCGGAAAGGCCTGCGGCCGACCGCATGCTGTGGGTGCCTTCGTAGGCAACCGTGTCAACGACCACCCAGGGGTGGGCACTGTTGTTGGACACTCCGCCAAGTTGCATGGTGCCACTCTCGAAGGTCTCGGCATAGCTTTGGCCGATGTAGACGGGTAGCTCGCCGTCGAGGTTTCGGTAGTTATAGTGCACGGGAACGGTGATATACTGCGGTAGGAGGTTGTCGGCATGGAGCGACAGGGTGAAGGCCGTGTCGTGTCCGGGTGCGAGGGAGAAGGGAAGGGTGGCCGGGCAGGTGACGGTGAAGAGGGATGTGGGCGAGGTGAAGGTCAGCTGGCTGGCGGCCGCTGTGGCATGGCCGCTGTTGTGCAGCGTGGCCGTAAGGCTGATGTCGCCGCCAGGGGACATACAGACATTGTCCTGCGAGAAGGTCATGTCGAGGATCGGGGCATTCAGGCGGAGCGCCGTCATGCTGACGGAGGTGAGGGTGTCCTCGGTCCACGTGGTGCCAATAGTCAGGTTGACGAGCGTGTTGTCGGGAGCATTGTCAGCGATGGTGATGCCACCGGGCAGGGAGAGTCCGACGACAGCGCCGGCAGCCAGGCTGTCGAGCACAAGCGAGTCGACCGGCAGGGTCACCATCGGGTTGCCGACGGAGAGATGAGCCACGACATGGTGGGCAGTGCTGTTGCCGAGGTTCTCGAAGTGCAGGGTCAATGCCACGGTCTCACCGGCATTGAGCGGTGCCGAAAGGACGGGCGTTGCAATGGGGTAGGGGCCGTCGGGCTGTATCACAAGAATATCGACGAAGGCAGTTTGGTATTGTTGGGCCGACGCGGCTAGACGGTAGCTTCCGACGGAAAGGGTGGAGGGGAGTGTGAGTTGGACGTTGCCGGTGGCGTCGGCATAGGCGGCGTCAATCAGCTGGTTGGCCATTGTGTCGACCAAAGCTACATAGGCGAAAGGCGCAGCCGTCACGGGGAGAATGGAGGTTCCGGCAGTGATGGTGGTAGTCACCGCGACATTCATCGTGTCGGCCTGCGTCAGGTAAGTCATCACCGACGGGTCGCCCATCAGGTGGTAGATTTCCCAGTAGTAGAGCTTCAAGCTTGACGAGGAGTTCTCCACGGCCATGTTGCCTTGGAACATGAGGGAACCCTGGGAGGTGGCCCACTGGCTGTAGGCCTCGCCATGGGTGTGCATCACGCGGTCGTAGGCGCCCAAGTGGGAGGCGTCGTAGGCCATCGACATCGAGGGTCCGATGCTGTTGCGTATACCTACGGCCCAGTAGAAGTCCTCGCCCCAATAGGTGCTGTTGCTGCCACCGATATAGCCCACGGCGCCGCAGTAGTTGTTCTTGCGGAGCACCGACTCACCGAGACAGGTGGCAGTCTGGAACTTGTTGGTGAGGCAGCAGTTGCCAATCATCAGGCCGAACTTTTGCGTGTTGGTCATCGCGGCGGCGTGCGAGGTGGTAAATTCGGGCGTGCCCCAGCTGGTGGCGCTGCCATGGGCGGTGTAGTTGATAAGTCCTGCACCTTGGTTGTAGTAACTGCGCACGGTGGCCGACATGGAAGAGGAACTGCTGGCGACATATACGTTGGTGACGCCCGCAGGCACGATGCTGGTGTTGTTCTTAAAGTAGCGCACCTCGCTGAAACCGTGTGCGCCGTTGATATAGTTGGTGATGGCATAGTCCAGGGCAGGGTCGCCATAGGTGTAGCCGTTGTCGCCCGTAGTGCCGCCGTCGACACCGGCCACCATGACGGCGCGGTCCAGGAACGACGGGTCGGCAAAGGTATACTGCTCATACATCAGCGTCTTCTGCACCTGTGGCGTCAGCTGTGACACGTTCTGTGCCGAGAAGCGGCCGTGGTAGCAGTCGGGGATGTTGTCGCCCGAGGTCCAGGTGGTGTAGTAGAGGTCGGTGATGTGGTCGTTGTCGGTGGTTCCCGTGAAAGCAGGTATCTGCTCGTGGTCGCCCACGAGGAGCAGGTAGGTGGGGGCGGGATTGGCGGCGGTGGCGTCGGTGTACTGGCTGCGGATATACGACTGGATGGAGGTGGTCGTGGTGCCCACGGCGGGCGAGTCGGTGTAGACTATGTCGACCAGAAATCCTTTACGGCGTTTCCACTGCACGAAATCGTTCAGCTGGCCACGGAACATGCTGTGGGCCACGATAAGGTAGCGCACGGGAGCCGATGTTCTAACCACCTTTGGATACAGACTGTTGAGCACGGGGATGCCGCCAAAGAGAGGCGAATGGTAGCGGTTGAAGTGTTCCAGCGTGGCCTCGCGGTCGGCGCCGAGGTAGCGCACCTCGACGGTGGCGCGACGGCAAACGACGAGGCGGCCGCTGACGGGGTTGTAGCTGACGGGCGAGTACTGCAGACGTGCCAGGTTGCGGTCGCGGGCCACACCGACGGGCTCCACGAGCGCCAGCGCCACACCGTAATAGGCGTCGGTGGCGTAGGCCTTGCCCACGACAGTGGGATGCTGACGGGTGTCGCTCTTGCTACGCGAGGGCTGCAAGGGCAGCAGCTGATGGCGCAACCCGAGGGTAGACGCGTCGAGGGTGTCGTATTCGGCGTCGCTGACGACGACATCGTAGCCGTCGCACAGGGGAACCTCGATGAGGGAGGACCATGTGGGCAGGCAGGGCTGGCCAACCTCAGCGGAGGCCATGTAACCGTCGATGGATACAGTGTTGTACGATTGTCCGTTAAGTGAGACCTCTGCCACTCTCAGTTGACCTGTGGCGAATTCTACTTGGAGGCGCTGATAGTTGTCGAGTGTTACTTTTTGTGCCTTTGCCGCGGGTGCAAGCACGCATCCCAGAACGACACAAATGAATAGTTTGTGAAGATGGTTCATTGTTTCTTTAATACATTGTTTTTGTTTATATTATGCTGGTTGGTCAGGACAAAACCAAATGCAAAGGTACGAAAAAAAATGTAACGGCTCTAATTTATGTTCAAAAGAGCTTTTTTAAGACAGTCTGGGGGTGTGTCGGATGACAATTTGATGTTTTGTATAATGTTGGAATACAGATATGTGAGTAAAAAGTTTCATCTTTTGTTTTGCCGTATGGGGAAAAAGTATTACTTTTGCCGCCGATTTTCAGGAAAAATCAACCCCACGGAAAGGTGCTCGAGTGGTTGAAGAGGCCCGCCTGGAAAGCGAGTAAGCGTTAAAAGCGCTTCAGGGGTTCGAATCCCCTCCTTTCCGCAGATAGCGACGCCGCAGCTCATAGGCTGCGGCGTCGCTGTTTATTAGGTGTATGTATGGTATTTCTTTGGTATTTCTTTGGAAAAAAGCAAAGAAATACCAAAGAAATGCCTAAAAGAAGCCAAGGAAGGGCATGGCTAGAGGGCTGTCACGCATTTCTGGGCCAAGGCGATCAACTCTTCGTCGCAGCCCAGGATGGAGGCGATGCGCAGGGCCTCATGGGGTACATTGTCGCTCTGGTCCTCGGTGAGCGAGTAGTCGATGAAGCGGTTGATGTTCTGCGGAGTCAGCGGCACGTCGGCCATATCCTCTACAAAGCCGCGCACACGCAGCCGTCGGCAGGTGGTCCCCAGCTGGTCGTAATGGGTGGTGATGAGGGTGAAGGAAGATAGTCCCTCAAGCAGTTTGACGATGGCCTGCACCAGCGCCTTGCCCTCGGTGGGGTTGGTGGTGCGGGCGGGCTCGTCGATGAGCACCAGCATCTCACGCTGACGGCACTCGGTCAGTATGTTGCTGATTTTGATGATTTCCGAGGCGTATGACGAGAGTCCGTTCATCTCGTCCTGTTCGTCGCCGATGGAGGTGGCGACCCCGTCGACCAACTTGACGACGGCTTTCTCGGCAGGCACGAACATGCCGCATTGTGCCATCAACTGGGCGGTGCCCACACTCTTGAGCAACACCGTTTTGCCGGCCATGTTGGCGCCGGTGATGAGGCACACACCGCTGCGCAGCGAGAGGTCGACAGGCTGGTAGCGCAGCCGCGCTTTCTCGTTGCGCTCTTTCAGACGGGGGTTGATAAGGTTCTTGTATTCAATGGTTTCTCCCACCTCGGGCTGCGTGAGGTTCCATCGGAGTGCGAGGTCGGCTTTGGCCAGCAGCAGGTCGGTGTAAGCCATTTGTTCCATGGCTGTTACGAGGGTGTCGGTCCACTGCGTCAGTTGGTCGGAGAGGTGCAGGCAGACAGCATCCTGTATCTCGTTCTGCTGCACGAGCAGTTCGCTGATGCGCAAGGGGTCGCCGCCAGCGGTCTGCAGGGCGTTCAACTCGCGGCGCAGAGGCGTGAGGCGGATGTCGTAAGAGTCATAGATATAGAAGTTTGCGATGCCTGTGTGGTCGGGGTCGAGCAGGGCGAATACGGCATCCAGGCAGGGGAGGGGCAGTTCGTCGGACAAGCCGAGGCCGTCGATGCCGCCCTTCGCCGTGCGGCAGAGCATGGCAAGGTTCTTGATTTCAAAGAGTTCCACCTCGTTGAGAGGCGTGTGGTTGGCCAGCGAGGCAAGGGTGCCCTGCAGGTCGTGCAGGCACATCAGGCAGTGGCGCAGGTCGATGTAGGGTTTCTTGTATTTGTATTCGAGGGTGGCCGTCACGGCTTTGGCCAGCCGCTGCCATTCGGTACGCAGGCTTTCGGCATCGGTCGAGAACTCGGTATTGAGAGCTTTGCGGCGACCTGCTGCCGACATGAATTCCATGCTGTCAATGATGTATTGAAAGCCGGCGTCTTGTTTTATCAGTTCTTTTATCTTCATTGTTCAATCTTCTTTACATCGTACACTGGGGTCTGCAGTGCGTCGCTCAAGGCGGCGCAGGTGCTCTTGGAATCAAGCAGGAAGCCTTGCGGCGAGGTGGGGTTGAGGGTGATGGCAATAAGTTTGGACCGTTGCAACACCATCAGACGGTTGCCTGCGCGCACATAGGCGTTGTAGGTCTCGGGGGTGAGGAAAAGCTTAGTGAAGTCTCTTGCTATCAGTGTGATGCCGCCGCCTTTGGCGCTGAGCGTTTTCAGCAGACGGTCGCTGACGGCACCGGCCACGAAGAGGCGCTTCCCGAAGCGCAGGATGTCGCCCTCGGAGCGGTCGATGAGGAATACCGAGGCGATGCCGAGGTCGTGGGCTTGGTTCTCGTCGTCGAGCGCCCAAATGCCTGATTCTATGGTGCTGAGGTTGTCGCGTAACGAGGGCGCCACTTCGTCGAGGCAGATGAGGTTGTACTGGAAGCGTGTCTTGGCGATGAGCTGCTTGACGTTGGCCGACACGGCGGCACCGGTGGCCAGTATCATGGCCTCGGTGACGGTTGGGGAGGCGAGGCTCAGGCGCGACAGCGCTCCGTCGACGATGGATATGTTACAACCCATGGAATCAAGCATCTGCATCTGCTCCCGCAGCGCGGCAGTGGTGGCGGCGCCCGACAGGAGGACCTTGCCGGGAACCAGCACACGGGCCGTCACCAAGGGGCCCAGCGAGGTGCGCCGCGAGTCGACATGTTCAAGCACACTCACCACCTGCCGCTTCATGTAATGTTGCTCCGAGGTGATGAAACGGGTGCCTTCGTAAAGGACAATCTCAGGTTTGGCGGTGGCGAAAACAGCATCCACCTGCTCTCCGTCGACACCGATGGAGGTGACGCCCACAGATACTCCTAATTCGTTTAGTCTGTGTAGTATATAGTTCAAGCACACCGTCTTGCCGGTGTTTTTTTCGAGTCCTACAATGGAGAGGCTCCGGTGCTTTAGTATGTCGTTGACGAAGGGCATATTTGAAAATGCAAAATTACTAAAAAAAAGCGTCATGGATAAATTTTGTTGCAGAAAAAATATTTTGCAAAATAAAAAATAATGGTTATCTTTGCAAAACCATCTATTATGCCAGTATTGGTGTAATAGTGTGTGGTATAATGTATTATTGAAAATAAAGTACGTAATTATAATATGAAAACCAGAAACGTCAAAAACGCATTGTTCTCCGCTGTTGCCGTGGCCGTTCTTTTCGCGTCGTGCACTACGACGGAGGAAATCGCCTACTTCAAGGATGCCACGCGTGACAGTATCATGGCTGTCAATAGCCAGTTCACCAAGGGCATCCAGGCTAACGACCTGTTGAACATTTATGTGGAGAGTGAGACCCCTCAGGCTACCATCCCGTTCAATCAGGAGACCAATAAGATTGCCGTGACCGACGGTGCTGTGATGAACCCTGGCAACAACAACGTTAGCGGTTATCTCGTCAGCAACCAGGGCACCATCATCTTCCCCGTGTTGGGTGAGATTCAGGTGTTGGGCATGACGCATGCCGAGTTGGCTGCCGAACTGCAGAGGCAGTTGCGCGAGCAGGGCCACATCCGTGATGCCGTGGTGACGGTGAAGTTGATGAACTTCAGGGTCAGCATCCTGGGCGACGTGGCGCGTCCCGGCACCATCCAGGCTACCGGTGAGCGTCTGACGATTTTTGAAGCCCTGAGTATGGTGGGCGACCTGACCATCTACGGTCAGCGCTACAATGTCACCGTGCTGCGTGAGGAGAACGGCGTGCGCACCATCGGCGAGCTGGACCTCAGCTCGAAAGAGGTGTTCAACTCGCCCTACTACTATCTGCACCAGAACGACGTGGTCTACGTCGAGCCCAACATGAAGAAGAAGAAGACCGCCATGCGCGACCCGATGATGATGACCTATATCTCGGCCGGTCTCTCGGTGATTAGCACGTTGAGCTCTGTGTTCTATTACATTGTCCTCTCTAACTACTACAACAGTAGTCGCAACAACTAGTTTCTTTGTATTGCTAAAAATCTTATCTCATGGAAAATAACGTTCAGAATCAAAACGTCAACAACGGTAACGGCGAGAACTCGATTAACATTCGGGATATCGTTTTTATCGTGCTGAACAACTGGTACTGGTTCGTCGCCAGTGTGCTGCTGTGTCTCGTGGTGGCCGGCTTTGTCTACAAGGCCCAGCCCAAGGAGTACAGCGCCAAGGGTACTATCCTTGTGCGTGACAACGACAAGAAGATGGGTTATTCCAGCCGTGGCTTGGATGCCGTCCTGAGTAATATGGGTATGGATAACGGCGGCCTCTCGCTGGAGAACGAGATGTATATGCTGCGTTCCTCGTGGCTGATGGCCCAGGTGGTGCAGCGTCTCGACATGAACCACTACTGCTCGCGTAACGACATGTTCCGTAAGATTACTTACTTCGGCAACGAGCCTCTGAAAGTGAGTGTCAACGACAGCAAGGAGGACCGTCAGCCCAGCATCGGACTCCGTGTCAAGGTGAAGCCCAACCACAAGTACAGCTATGAGACCGTGTGGAACAACCGTAAGATAAAGGGTGAAGCCTATTTCAACCAAGTCGTCAAGGTCGACGACACCGTGTCGTTCGTGGTGGAGCCGACGCCGTTCTTCAATGAGAGTTTTGAGGGCGTGAAGCTCAATGTGGGTGTCGCCAATGCATTCTCCATGGCCCGTGGTATGCTGGGTAACCTCAGCGTCACACGTGTCGACAAGTTGGCCACCATCCTCGCCATCAGCTATAAGGACAGCAACCCCAAACGTGCCAACCAGATTGTGGACACCTTGATAGCCGTCTATAACGACGACGCTGTCGAAGACAAGAACAAGGTGGCGCAGAAGACGGAGCAGTTCATCTCGGACCGTATCGCACTCATCAGCGGCGAGCTGGGAGATGTTGACGCTCAGGTGGAGCGCATCCAGAAGGAGTCCAACCTGCCCGACCTCGAGGGCGCTTCCAGCCAGCTGCTGCAGACGGGCACCCGTTACACCGAGCAGGTGGTGCAGCTCGAGGCCGAATACCGCCTCATCGAGTTTGTCAAGAACTATATCTCCGACCCCGAGAACCAGGATCAGATTATACCGGCCAACGTAGCTATCAGTGATGGCGCCACACAGCAGTTGATTGCAGCCTATAACCAACAGGTCAACAATCTGGCTCGTGTGAAGATTACCGGCGGTGAGAACAACCCGCAGGTGCGTAATGCGAAGGCACAGATGGCTGCCCAGTGGGAGGCTATCAGTACGTCGGTCAACAACCTGCTGTCTGCCACGGGAGTCCGCCTGAAAGAGGCCCGTGCCCAGGAGGCCAAGGCCCGCGGCCAGATTGCCGCCATGCCTACGCAGACCAAGGCTGTCACCGAGGTGGTGCGTCAGCAGAAGATCAAGGAGGAGCTCTACCTCTATCTGCTCAGCAAGCGTGAGGAGACTGCCATGAACCTGGCTATCACCGTCGCCAATGCCAAAGTGGTTGAGCCCGCCATCACAGGTCTCACCGGCCCCCGTCTGATGATGTTCGGCTTGGTGGCCATCGTGCTGGGTCTGGGTCTGCCGGCGCTGGTGATGTTCCTCATCACCTTCTTTGACACTAAGTTGCGCTCGAAGGCCGACGTGGAGAAGATGACGTCGCTGCCCGTGCTGGGAGAGATACCCTCCAAGCCCGAGGCACGCAAGAACGACGAAATCATCGTCACCGCCAACGGCACCGATGTGGTCACGGAGGCCTTCCGTCTGCTGCATTCCAACATACCGTTCTTCCTCAAGGACGGCGAGAAGGTCATCCAGACGGTGTCCACGACACCTGGTGAGGGTAAGTCCTATATGGCTATCAACCTGGCGCTGTCGCTGGCATACACTGGCAAGCGCACGTTGCTGGCCGACTTCGACCTGCGCAAACGTTCCTTGTCGAAGACCATCGACCGTCACAACCGTATGGGCCTTATCCACTACCTGCTGGATACTGAAGACAACTTCGAGAAGTACATCACCCATAGTGAAAGCAGCGACCACCTCGACTATATCGTCTGCGAGAAGACGCCGCCCAACGCCACGCAGCTGCTTATGGGCGACAAACTCGACAAGCTGGTGGCTTACCTGCGTGAGCACTACGACTATATCATCTTCGACTCGACACCTGCCCAGATTGTGGCCGACGCAGCCATCATCAACCGAGTGGCCGACCTGACGACCTACGTCATGCGTATCGGCAAGCTCAACAAGGGTTCGCTGCCGTTCATTCAGGATATGGCTGACAAGGGCCGCTTCAAGAATATGGCCGCTGTGCTTACCGACGTGCCTCTTATCAAGAAGCGCTACGGTGGCTATGGCTACGGCTATGGTTATGGCTACGGTTACGGCTATGGTTATGGCTATGGTTACGGCTACGGCTATGGCTACGGTTATGGTGACGAGAGCGAGGCAAAGGAGAAATGAACGTCATAAAGACAGAGATAGAGGGGGTTGTTATCATTGAGCCCCGTGTGTTCGGTGACGCCCGTGGCTATTTCTTCGAGAGCTACAATGCCCGCGATTTCGCGGCTGTCGCCGATGTCACCTTTGTGCAGGACAACGAGTCGCGCTCTTGCTACGGTGTGGTGCGCGGCCTGCATTTCCAGAAGCCACCTTACGCCCAGTCCAAGCTGGTGCGTGTAGTGGAAGGACGTGTGCTCGACGTGGCCGTCGACATCCGTCGTGGCAGCCCCACCTACGGGCATCATGTCGTCTGCGAGCTCTCGGCCGACAACCACCGTCAGCTCTTCCTGCCTCGCGGCATGGCCCACGGCTTTGCCGTGCTGAGCGAGACGGCGGTGTTCCAGTATAAGTGCGACAACCTCTACCATCCCGAATCTGAGGGCGCCATCGCCTGGGACGACCCCACGCTGGCCATCGACTGGCAACTGCCGGCCGAATCCGTGCTGCTCTCTGAGAAAGATAGACATCACCCCCGCTTTAATGATTTTGTAACGCCTTTTCTAAGCGTCGATGAAAATTTGTAATGTCTTAACTACTTAACTACTGTCTCCTTAACTACTGACGATGAAAATTTGTAATGTCTTAACTACTTAACTACTGTCTCCTTAACTACTGACGATGAAAATTTGTAATGTCTTAACTACTTAACTACTGTCTCCTTAACTACTGAAAGAAATGAATATACTAGTCACAGGCGCCAAAGGTCAGCTGGGCACGCACTTCCGCTTGCTTGCCCCACAGTCGCAGCACGACTGGCTCTTCACCGACGTGGAGGAGCTCGACATCACCTGTGGCAAGGCGGTGAACGACTTCGTCGATGGACATGAGGTATGCCTCATCGTCAATTGTGCGGCTTATACCAATGTCGACCGTGCCGAGAGCGATGAAGCTGCGGCGATGAGCATCAATGCCGACGCCGTAGGCATCATGGCTGACGCCATGGACAGGGTGGGGGGCACGTTGATGCACTTCTCCACCGACTATGTCTTTGGCGGAAATCCCAATAATACTCCCTGCACAGAGCAGGAGCCTGCCAACCCCACTGGTGCTTACGGACGTACCAAGTGGGCTGGCGAGCAGGCCACCACGCGCTGCAAGAGCCTGGTGTTCCGCACCTCGTGGCTGTACAGCGAGTATGGCAAGAACTTCCTGTTGACGATGCTGCGCCTCACAGCCGAGAAACCCGAGCTGCGGGTGGTCTTCGACCAGGTGGGCACCCCCACCTATGCCGGCGACTTGGCCAAAGCCGTCTTCTCCATCATAGAGAGTGGCGACTTCCGGCAGCACGAGGGTCTCTACCATTTCGCCAACGAGGGCGTCTGCAGTTGGTACGACTTTGCCCATGAGATAGCACGCTTGAGCGGCCATACGGCATGCCGCATACTGCCATGCCATAGCAACGAATACCCGTCGCCCGTTAAGCGCCCCGCATACTCTGTGCTCGACAAGACTAAGTTCAAGCAGACTTTCCGCCAGGAGATTCCCCACTGGACCGACGCGCTGCAACGTTGTTTGAACAACCTTGCTCTGCGAGATAATTGATGCAAGACTCTAAAAAGATTTAGAATATGGAAAACCCGTTCAAGCGTTTTACCTTTAATCTGGTGAAGAGATACCGCCACTCCACGGTGTCGCAATGGATTATCTTCATCATCGATGTAATGCTGTTCGTCGCCTCCTTCGTCATCACCGAGGCGTTCCGCTATTTCAGTAATGGTATTGCCGATTCCGTGATACGTGCCGAGGTGATTAAGTTCCTCGCCGCGCTGATGCTGACGGTCATCTTCTTCCTTGCTGTAGGCTCTTTCCGCGGCATCATCCGCCACGCCGGCATGAGCGATATATGGAAGATACTTGTCGCCACTATCGTCCCCGGCATCATCTTCGTCGGTGTCAATCTTTTCAACAATCAGTTCACCCCGCAGATAATCCCCAGCATCTATCTCCTGTCCTACCGCGAGACCTTCCTGCTCTACTTATTGCTGGCGGTGCTGATGATTGTCGAGCGACTGATGTTGCAGCGCATCTATAACGATTACTTCCGCCGCCGCCGTCCCGAGCAGAACGTGGTTATTTATGGCGCCGGCGCCGCAGGTATCATCGCTTACAATGCCTTGCAGCAAGACCTGCGTGTGGAGTATCACGTGGTGGCGTTTATCGACGACGATATGTCGAAGGTGAACCAGCAACTCAACGGCGTGCCGGTGATGCGTGTGCGCAGCGTGCTGGTGCCCAAGTTCATCGAGAAGAATGAAATATCGCAACTCATTATCGCCATCCCCACCATCCGTCTGATGCACAAGCAGGCCATCACCAACCGTGCCCTCGACCTGGGGCTCACCGTCAAGGCGGTGCCCCACATCAGCACCTGGATGAACGGCAGCTTCTCGTCCAACCAAATTGAGGAGATTAAGATTGAGGACCTTCTGGGACGCGAGCCCATCAAGATGGACAATGTCAATATCGTCCGCGAGGTGGTCGACAAGGTGGTGCTTGTCACCGGCGCCGCAGGCTCCATCGGCAGCGAGATATGTCGCCAGCTGATGCAGTACCAGCCCAAGATGGTGGTCATGCTCGACCAGGCCGAAAGTCCTATGTACGACCTCCAGTTTGAGTTGCGCAACACCTATGCCAACAGGCTCGACAAGATGGCCTTCGTCATCGCCAATGTCAAGGACCGTGCCCGCATGGAGGAGGTCTTCGAGGAGTATCACCCCCAGCTGGTGTACCACGCCGCCGCCTACAAGCATGTGCCGTTCATGGAGGAGAACCCCTACGAGGCTGTCTATATCAATGTCTTCGGCACCCGCAACCTGGCCGACCTGGCTATCAAGTACGGCGTGCAAAAGTTCGTCATGATTAGCACCGACAAGGCCGTCAACCCCACCAATGTCATGGGCGCCACCAAGCGCATGGCCGAGATATACATCCAGAGCCGTTCCACTGACAAGACCCATTTCGTTACCACGCGCTTCGGCAACGTGCTGGGCTCCAATGGATCCGTCATCCCGCTCTTCAAGAAGCAGCTGGCTGCCGGCGGGCCCCTGACGGTGACGCACAAGGACATCATCCGCTACTTCATGACCATCCCCGAGGCCTGCAACCTGGTGCTCGAAGCCGGCGCCATGGGCGAGGGCGGCGACATCTTTGTCTTCGACATGGGCAAGCCCGTCAAGATTTACGACATGGCGAAGAAGATGATACAGCTCTCGGGACGTCACAATATCGAGATTAAGGAGATTGGCCTCCGTCCGGGCGAGAAACTCTACGAGGAGCTGCTGGCCACCAAGGAAAACACCATCCCCACCTACCACCCCAAGATTATGCACGCCCAGGTGCGTCGCTACGACATCAACGATGTCGACAATGAATACAATGAGCTGTGGCAGGTGCTCGAGACGATGGACGACATGAAGATTGTCGCCAAGATGAAGCACATTGTCCCCGAATTCCTCTCTAACAACTCGGTCTACTGTCAGTTAGACCCCGCTACCCCCCCCTCAACAACCAGTGAATCAATGAGGTATGCGGACGCCTGACACCAATGTGTCAGCGTGTGACCAACGCGACGTTGCGGCGGAGGGTCTGACGTGTGCCGGCGGTGTCGTAGATGATAATCCTTACAATGTATTGCCCCTCGGGTAACGGCTGCCCGTTCTCTCCCAGCGCATCCCAGCGGAGGATGCCTGCAGTGCCCAGCAGGGCGTTGTTCAGCAAGCGGCGCACCATGAGGCCATGGGTGTTGTAGACCTCGGCGCGTGCCACCAAGTCGCCAGCTTCCAGTTGGTAGTTTATCTCCAGTTCATCTTGGTAGCCATCGCCGTCGGGCGAGAGGAGTGCCGAGCTGAACTCGAAGCTGTTCTCCTCAACAAGCTGTTCCGTGCTCTGTGAGTTGGCATAGCCCGGCGTGCCGTAGCCCGCTGTCGAGGCGGCGGAGAACCAGTTAGAGGCTTCGTTGGTGGGACGCTCGAAGCTGCGGCGCTCAAGGCTTACGCCGGCTTTGTTGCGCAGCAGGCGGCTGTGCATCGAGGGGGTATAGTCGAAACGGTCTATAATAAGACTGTCGGCCGAAGCCAGGATGACGCTGCCTCCGCTGTTGGGATAGGTCGGCAGGGTACACTCGACCAAGTTGTTCAGATATTGTAGGGTGTAGTTGGCTGTGACCGAAGCGGCATCCTTGGTAAGCGCTACATAGTCGTGCGGCGCCACAGTATGTTGTGGCAGCACGTAGTGACGTCCCAGCGAGTCGCCCACCCAGCGCACAATGTGGTAGTCGGCAAGCTCCAGCGGCGTATTGCCGGCATTGTACAGCTCCACGTATTCCGCCTCGCCGCTGAGAGGCTGGTAGAGCAGCTCGCTGATGAGCAGGACGCCCTGCTGGGCGCGCACTGATGCGCCCGCACAGCATAAAGCCATCACTATGAGCAGTCGTTTCATATTGCTAATAACGGCGCCGTCAATGGAATTATTGTCTTTTACACAATAAAACCGTTGCCACCGCGTTGTATAACAACTTAGAAATTAGAAATCATAAATTAGAAATAAGAACATGAATCCTATCGTCAGCATTATCATGGGCTCCACCTCCGACCTGCCGGTCATGGAGAAGGCCTGTCAGTTCTTCGATGAGATGGAGATACCTTTCGAGGTCAACGCCCTCTCCGCCCACCGTACACCTGCCGAGGTCTCCGACTTCGCCCGCAACGCCGCCGGACGTGGCATCAAGGTCATCATTGCCGGCGCCGGCATGGCCGCCGCCCTGCCGGGAGTCATCGCCGCCGAGACGCCGCTGCCCGTCATCGGGGTGCCCATCAAGGGCTCCTGCCTCGAGGGCCTCGACGCCACCCTCGCCATCCTCCAGATGCCTCCGGGAATCCCCGTGGCCACCGTGGCCATCAACGGTGCACAGAACGCCGCCATCCTGGCCATGCAGATGCTCGCCCTCGGCGACGAAGCCATGATGCAGAAACTCGTCGCCTACAAGGCCGGCCTCAAGAAGAAAATCGTCAAAGCCAACGAAGAACTGGCCCAGCTGCAGTACAAGTTTAAATGCTAACCTGCACCTTTAAACCCTAAACCTTAAACTGTAAACCGTAATGATTACAATAGGAATCACAGGAACTTTGGGCGCCGGCAAGGGCACCATCGTCGACTACCTGGTGCAGAAGCGCGGCTTTGTGCACTACTCCGTGCGCGCTTTCCTCATCGAGGAAATCAATCGCCGCGGCCTGGAGGTGAACCGCGACAGCATGACGGCTGTGGGCAACGACCTCCGCGCCCAGCACTCGCCGTCGTGGATTGTGGAGCAGCTCTACGAGAAGGCTTCCGCCTCGGGATGCAACTGCATCATCGAGAGTGTGCGCACCCCCGGCGAGGTGGCGGCGCTGCGTGGCAAGCCCAATTTCTACCTCTTCGCCGTCGACGCCGACCCCAAGGTGCGCTACGAGCGCGCCGTGCTGCGAGGCAGCGAGACCGACCATATCGACTACGAGACCTTCCTCGCCAACGAGCAGCGCGAGATGAACAATACCGACCCCAACAAGCAGAACCTCGGCGTCTGCATCAGCCAGGCTGACTTCCGCTTCGACAACGGCGGCACCATCGAGGACTTGCACAAGCAGGTGGAGGAGGTGCTGCAGCAGATCACCTACCACCGCCCCAGCTGGGACGAGTATTTCATGGAGCTGGCCAACGCCGCCGCTCGCCGCGCCACCTGCGACCGCGGCCGCTCGGGCTGCGTCATCGTCAAGGACAAGCAGTTGCTGGTGACGGGCTATGTCGGCTCGCCCGCCGGCCTGCCGCACTGCGACGAGGTGGGTCACCTCTTCCGTCAGACCATCGATGCCGACGGCCATATCTCGAACCACTGTGTGCGCACCGTGCATGCCGAGCAGAACGCTATCTGTCAGGCCGCCCGTCGCGGCATCGCCCTCGACGGTGCCACGCTCTACTGCCGCATGACCCCCTGCCGCACTTGCGCCATGCTCATCATCAACTGCGGCATCAAGCGCGTCGTCTGCGAGCGCAAATACCACGCTGGCGCCGAGAGCGAGGAACTCTTCCGCCAGGCCGGCATCCAGCTCGAGTTCTTCCACGACGAAGTGCAGCAGTACGCCAACCAGTAAAAAAGAAACCTCCCAAATCTGGGAGGTTTCTTTTTATAGTTTCCGCAGCAGCGGCGACCGTGACATATCGGTAGGATTGGTTCCCGGCACCCCTTCGGGCACAGGCATACCGAGTTCCTCGAAATGTTTTTTCCAGTATTCGGGCAGGCGGCCCTCCTTGTCTCGCCAGTTCATCGGCGCCGACGGGAAGAAGCTGTCGAACACCGCCTGGATGAGTTCGGAGCAATAGTAGGCGTCGTTGTCGGGCAGGAAGGCATTGTCGTAAGGCTTCCCCAAGAGCGCGTGAGCGCGGACGAGAACGGCGGTGGTATCAAAAGGTACCATGAGACGATAGACGTCCATAGGCATTTTGCCGGCAAAGGTTTTCTCTATAGGCCTCCGCGCTACGCCGCGTCGTTGTGTGGCGTCAATGATGAAGAGGCTGTCGCCCACACGCTCCACCATTGCCACATGGGTGTAGTGTCCCGTGGTGGCTTTCACCGCCTGTCCCATGCCGCTGGTGTCGCTGACGAACAGCAGGTCGCCGCTCTGCAACTTGGGGAGCGGCTGTGCCTGCAGGAGGCCGCAGGCAAGCAACAACAGGAGGATTGGCGCGGTCTTTCTCATAAGGGAAGAGTTAGTGGGTCTCTAATTGCACGCGGACGCTCTCGGCATGTATCTTCTCCAGCAGCTCCTTGGTAAAATTCTCGTCGAGCCCCATCTCGTGGGCCAGCCGCAGACGGTCGTTCATCACGGCCTCCCAGCGCTTCGATTGGTAGACGGCCATGCCCTGCTCATGCTTGACGGCGGCTATCTGGCGCGACAGCTCCATGCGGCGTGCCAGCAGCGTGAGCATCTCGTGGTCGACGGTGTCTATCTCTTCGCGCAAGGGCGCAAGATGCTGGTCGCTCCCGGCGGGCTGCGAGGTGGCGCTGTCGCGGATGACGGACAGCAGCGCTGCCAGCGCGGCGGGGTCTATCTGTTGCTTTGTGTCGGTCAGGGCGGCTTCGGGGTGGGGATGCACCTCGACCATCAGGCCGTCGTAGTCGAGTTGCATAGCTGCCTGCGCCAATGGCGCCACCAGTTCGGCACGTCCGCCGATGTGGCTGGGGTCGCAGAGGATGGGGATTTCGGGCATCTCGCGCCGCAGCTCGAGGGCCACCTCCCACAACGGCGCGTTGCGGTAGCCCTGGTTGTGGTACATCGCGAAGCCGCGGTGCACGGCGGTGATGTCGTCGATGCCGGCGGCACGCAGGCGCTCGATGGCGCCGAGCCACAGCCGCACGTCGGGGCTCGTGGGGTTCTTCGCCAACACCGCCATCTTGCTGCCCCGCAGGGCCTGGCACAGCTCCTCGACCATGAAGGGGTTGCCCGTAGTGCGTGCGCCCAGCCACACGGTGTCGATGCCGTAGTGCTGGCACAACGCCACATGCTCCGGACGCGCCACCTCGCAGCAATAGCGTACGCCGAATTCTTTCGCAAGTTCCTGTATCCATCGCAACGCCGGCTCGCCGAGGCCCTCGAAGGCCCCCGGCCGCGTGCGCGGCTTCCACACGCCGGCACGTATCATCGTCACCTGTGGCATCCGCGACAGCGCCGCCGTCACTTCGCGCAACTGCTCGCGACTCTCCACGCTGCAAGGGCCTGCTATGATTGTTTTCTCCATGATTCTGTCGACTGAAATCGGCTGCAAAGATACACAATTTTTCCGAATTGCATCCCCATGGCCCCAAATCCACCTCCCCTCCACAGCCTCCCAGCTGGCAAGAAATTTGTCGTGCACGGTAAAAATGACGTTTCGGAGGGGGAAATGTATTTTCCGCGCACGATACAATATTTTGTCGCCATAGCCGTTATTAAAGCATGAAAATAAAGTTTCTGAAACTGAAGAACTGGCTGCTCATCACTCTGATGGGCGCCTTGGGAATGAGTGGCTGCCATTGCCACAAGAAACTCGCCGAGCCCGAGCCGGAGGCCGAGCCCGTCGAGATGAAGGACCGCGGCGAGATGCGCCTGATGTACGGCGTGCCGACGATGGAATTCCAGATACGCGGCCAAGTGCACGACCCCGACGGCAATCCCGTGGGTGGCATACGGGTCAATATGCTGGAACGCGGCATGGAGACCACGCCCGAGGGTGATTTGGAGGGCGACGAGGAGGCCGTCAACCGCTGGCTTGAGAAGACCGCCGTCAAGACCGATGCAGAGGGGCGCTTCGAGATAAAGAGCAGTGGCATACCGCAGGAGCAGGTACGCCTGATGGTGCGCGATGTCGACGGCGAGGAGAACGGTGAGTTCCACAACAGCATCGTCGAGATGAAGGTCACTCCGGAGGATGTCGACCGCACCAATGCCGACGGCTGGAACCAGGGCACCTTCAAGAAGAAGGTGGAGATTAGGCTGGAAAACAAATAAGGGTATGAAACTGCGCTATCTCAAAGCAAAACATTGGCTGCTCATCGCGCTTCTCGGCTTGATGGGCCTCTCGTCGTGCAGCAAAGAGGATGATAACGATTTACCTCATCTGATGTATGGTCCGCCGACGAAGGCATACAACGTTGTCGAATAGAATGAGCCTTTCCGTCAAGCAACGCATAGGGTTGGAATTGCAGCGTTCGCTGCGCAAGACCGACGAGCAACTGCACCCCCTCAAGACGCTCTTCTGGGAGTGCACGCTGCGGTGCAATATGTCATGCCGACACTGCGGTTCGGATTGCAAGGTGCAGCCCGAGGTGAAGGATATGCCCGCGGGGGACTTCCTGAAGGTGATAGACAGCATCACGCCGCATGTCGACCCCCATAAGGTTTTTATTATCTTCACCGGCGGCGAAGCGCTGCTGCGCGACGACCTCGAAGAGGTGGGGCGTGAGCTCTACCGCCGCGAGTACCCGTGGGGCGTGGTCACCAACGGATTCCTGCTGGACGAGAAGCGCCTGGAGAGCCTGCTGGCCAGCGGCATGCACAGCATCACCGTGAGCCTCGACGGCTTCGAGGAGCAACACAACTGGATACGACGCCATCCGCAGAGTTTCGAGAAAGCCACCCAGGCCATCAAGTTGCTGGTGCAGCAGAAGGACATCCTTTGGGATGTTGTCACCTGCGTCAATCCCCGCAGCTATCCCCATCTGCGCGAGTTCAAGGACTACCTTGTCTCGCTCGGCGTCCCCGCTTGGCGCCTCTTCAGCATCTTCCCCATGGGGCGCGCCGCTCACGACCCCGAGCTGCAGCTCACCGACGAGCAGTTCCGCGGCATCCTTGATTTTATCAAGGATTGCAGAAACTCCGAATTCCGAACTCCGAACCCCGAACTAAACGTGAGTTACGCCTGCGAGGGCTTCCTCGGCGAGTACGAGCAGAAGGTGCGCGACCATTTCTTCTTCTGCCGCAGCGGTATTGACGTAGCCAGCATCCGTTGCGACGGCGCCATCAGCGGCTGTACCTCGGTGCGCAGTAACATGGATCAGGGCAATATCTATAAGGACGACTTCTGGGAGGTCTGGCAGAACCGCTTCCAGGTGATGCGCGACCGCTCGTGGGCCAAGAAAGACCAATGCAAGGACTGCAAGGTGTGGCGCTACTGCGAGGGCTCGGGACTCCATCTCTACGACGACAACGGCAACCTGCTCGTCTGCCACTACAACAGAATCTATCACAAATAACCATATATGCTACAGTCAATCAATATCGTCGAAATCTTCAGCACTTTCCTCGTGATGTTCGCCATCATCGACATCACGGGTTCCATACCTATCTTCGTCTCCATGCGCGACCAAGGTAAGGCCATCAAGCCTTTGCAGGCCACCTCGGTGGCGTTGCTGCTCTTCGTGGCCTTCTATTTCGTCGGCGACGGATTGCTGCACCTCTTCAGTATCGACTCGGCCTCTTTCGCTGTGGCCGGTGCCTTGGTGCTCTTCATCTTGGCGCTCGAGATGGTGTTGGGACGCGAGATTATCAAGAACGACGGTCCCACCAGTGGCGCCAGCGTGGTGCCGGTGGCCTTCCCGCTCATCGCAGGTCCGGGAGCCATCACGGCGCTCATCTCGCTGCGCGCCGAGTACGCCACCGTCAATATCCTCATTGGTCTGCTGCTCAACATCGTGCTCGACTACTTCGTCATCCGCTTCCTCGATAAGATAGCCAACAAGCTGGGCGCCGACATTATCTATGTGCTGCGCAAGTTCTTCGGCGTCATCCTGCTGGCCATGAGCGTCAAGCTCTTCGCCGGCGGCATTGCCGGCGTGTTCAATGGTGTCATTGGACAATAATGTTTTTGTCATATCGGGAATTTTTCGTATCTTTGCATCCGCAAATGTGGATAGATTTGTAATGATTGCAACCACTTGAAAAAATGCTAAAGCGTTGTTCAACTGCGACTTCATTCTCAAATCTGTTACATTTAGAACATAGTATTAACTAAACTAAATTGTAACAAAATGAGTTATTTCTTCACTTCAGAAAGTGTTTCGGAGGGCCATCCCGACAAGGTGGCCGACCAGATTTCAGATGCTTTGCTCGATGAATTCCTGCGCCGCGACCCCGAGAGCCATGTGGCTTGTGAGACACTGGTGACCACGGGCCTGGCAGTCGTCAGCGGTGAGGTGACCTGCAACGGTTGGGTCGACATCCAGGAGACCGTCCGCGACGTCATCAAAGAGATAGGTTACACCAAGGGCGAGTATAAGTTTGAGGCCGAGTCGTGCGCGGTGCTCTCCACCATCCACGGCCAGAGTGGCGATATCAATCAGGGTGTCAGCCGCAAAACGGAAGAGGAGCAGGGCGCCGGTGACCAAGGCATGATGTTCGGCTACGCCTGCAACGAGACACGCGAGTATATGCCGTTGCCCATCACCTTGGCGCATATCTTCTTGCAGGAGCTGACCCGCATCCGTAAGGAGGGCAAGGTGATGACCTACCTGCGTCCCGACGCCAAGAGCCAGATTACCATCGAATACAGCGACGCCGGCAAGCCGCTGCGCGTCGACACCATCGTGCTGTCGACCCAGCACGACGAGTTTGACACCGAGCGCCGCATGCTCAAGCAGATTGAGAAGGACGTGCGCGAGATACTGATACCACGGGTGCTGAAGCGCATCAACGCCAAGAACCGCGCCCTCTTCGCCAAGCAGGACTACAAGCTGTATGTCAACCCCACGGGCAAGTTTGTCATCGGCGGTCCCCATGGCGACACGGGCCTCACGGGGCGCAAAATCATCGTCGACACCTATGGCGGTCGCGGTGCTCACGGCGGCGGCGCCTTCAGTGGTAAAGATCCCTCGAAGGTGGACCGCTCGGCAGCCTATGCCACCCGCCATATCGCCAAGAACATGGTGGCAGCGGGACTCTGCGACGAGGTGCTGGTGCAGGTGGCCTATGCCATTGGCGTGGCCGAGCCTGTGGGCTTCTACGTCAACACTTATGGCACGGCCAAGGTCAAACTCACCGACGGCGAGATTGCCAAGCGCGTGGAGAAACTTTTCGACATGCGTCCTTTCGCCATCACGCAGCGCTTCGGCCTCAAGAACCCCATCTACCGCCAGACAGCCGCCTACGGCCACATGGGCCGCGATCCAAAGGAGGAGACCGTCATCCTCTACGACGCTGTCGGCCGCAAGCGCACCAAGAAGGTGCAGTTCTTCGGCTGGGAAAAACTCGACATGGTCGACGCGATAAAGAAAGAATTTAATATATGAATTACACCGGCCTTATTATTGGCGTTGCAACATTCTTGTGTATCGGCCTTTTCCACCCCATGGTAATCAAGGCGGAATATTATTTCGGAGTGGGTTGCTGGTGGGCATTCCTCGTGTTGGGATTGGTTTGCGTTGGAGGCTCTCTAATTGTGGAGAGCACCATACTGTCCACCTTGTTGGGCGTCATGGCATTCTCAAGTCTGTGGTCAATACTGGAGCTATTTAAGCAGCGTGAGCGTGTCAAGAAAGGTTGGTTCCCGGAAAATCCTAAAAGAAAAAACAAATATAATGACAAAGCTTAGTGTAAATATCAACAAGGTGGCCACCATACGAAATGCGCGTGGCGGCAACACTCCTGACGTATTAAAGTTTGCTGTGGATTGCGAGCGTTTCGGTGCCCAGGGTATCACCGTGCATCCGCGTCCCGATGAGCGCCATATCCGCTACGCCGATGCGCTGGCCATCAAGCCGCTCATCGGAGTGGAATACAATATTGAAGGTAATCCTAAAGGCATCTCGAAGAGTCGCCCCTACGGTTTCATAGACCTGGTGAAAGAGATACGGCCTGCGCAGGTGACACTGGTGCCCGATGCCGAAGGGGTGCTGACCAGCAATGCTGGTTGGGACACCGTCAAGAACCAGGACTATCTGCGTGATGTTGTCAAGGAGTTCAAGGCTTGTGGCATCCGCGTGAGCATCTTCATCGACGCCAACCCGCAGATGATTGAGATGGCTGCCAAAACCGGCACCGACCGCGTGGAGCTCTACACCGAAGCCTATGCCCGCGAATATCCTGCTGGCCGCGAGGCTGCCATCGCTCCTTTCGTGGAAGCTGCCAAGGTGGCCCGTGACTGTGGACTTGGACTCAACGCCGGACACGACCTCTCGTTGGAGAACCTCACCTACTTCCACCAACAGATACCTTGGTGCGACGAGGTGAGTATCGGCCACGCTCTCATCAGCGACGCCCTCTACCTCGGCATCGAAGAGACCATCCATCGGTATTTGGAATGCTTGAAGTAGGGAGTGAGAAGGAGTGATGGGGGGTGAAAAGGAGTGAAAGGACAAATGTTTTTTATGTAAGTGTATGAAAAGAATTGTTGTTGTTTTGTTGCTGGCTGTCGTGCTGCCCATCATGGCACAAGGACAGATCCGTAGTGATGTAAACCTTGGTCTTATCCCCACACCACAGAGTGTGGCAGTGGATATGAGCGGCAAAGTGTGCGTATGGAAAAAAGCCAAAGTGAAAGAGGTCGGCCTGGACAACACAGAGATTGATATTCTCAAAAGCACCATGTTGCACTGGGTGCAGGCAAACATGGACCAAGCCTATGTACTCAAGATTGAACCCAAGCGAATCACTATCGAATATTATAATGTGAACGGTGATGAGGGATTGAAGTACGCATACATGACGCTGGAACAGCTGAAGCTTATCCATGGAGACACGCTGCCATGCTGTACCATCACCGACTGGCCGGCCTTTACATACCGTGGATGGATGGACGACATCAGTCGCGGCCCCGTCCCGCACCAGGCCTTTCGCGAGAAGCAATGGAATAGGCTCCATGCGCTGAAGTACAACTACTGCAACTACTACACCGAGCACACCCTCTACCAGCCGGAGTTCCCCGACCTGGCGCCCGCCTACGCCGCCGAGTGCAAGCCGCACCCAGACGAGGTTATCAACCTGCAGTTCTTCGCCCACGCCGAGAAGACGCTCCGCATACCGTTCTACCAGAACATGATGGACAGTCGCACCAACTTCGACCCCTCGAAGGAGGCCACCTACGACTTTCTGCGCAAGCGCATCGAGGCCGCTTACCAGCGCATCCCCAACTCGCCCTTCTTCATCATCAATTGCGACGAGACCGAACAACTCGGCACCGGTCGTGCAAAGGAACTGGTGGACAGCCTCGGTGCCGACCAAGTGTATGTGGACTTCATCAACCGCTGCTACAGGATGGTACGAGCAGAGCAGCCTCACCCCCGTACCCCTCTCCTAAAAGGAGAGGGGAGAGAAGAGACGGGTTCAAACCACTCCCCTCTCTTAACAGGAGAGGGGCAGGGGGTGAGGCTTGCCATGTGGGGCGACATCGTGGCCAAGAACCCCGCCATGATGAAACAGTTGCCGGAGGATATGACCTACATTATGTGGGCCTACGAGCCTATCGACAGCTTTACGCACCTGATAAAGCCCTTCAAGGAGCAGGGTAACCCCTTCTGGGTGGCGGCCTCGACGGGCCATAGCGCCACCATGACCTCCACGCCGCAACGGTATATCAAGAATATCGCCAACTTGTTCCGCGACGGCTACCGCGATGGTGCCGAAGGTTGCATGCTCACCTGCTGGGACGATAATGGCGAGGCCCTCTTCGACAACAGTTGGCACGCCCAGTACTGGGCCGCCGAGATGGCATGGAATCCCCTCAAAACCGACGACCCTGAGGAGCTCCGCCAGCGCGAGGCGCAGTTCAACGAGAATTTCGAGCGGCTGTTCTATAGCCTCACCCCCAGCCCCTCTCCGAGCGGAGAGGGGAGTGGATACCCACTGACGCAACAGCTGTATGATGTCGGTGCCCTGATGTACAACCCCGACGTGGCCGACTGGTACACCACTGCAGCTCTTCTCGAGCCTCTGCTTAACTTCAATCCAGACAACACCGATGGAACTGCGGTGTATTCGCGTGTGGCCAAGGTGTTGAAAGCATTGGATACCATTACGGTATCTTATCAGAATCCACATGCGGCCTATGCTTTGGAAAGGATTAAAGCTACGGTGAAAAAGGTTTTGTTAAGACATAGTATTTATAAGTTGCTGCAAGGAGATAAGCAAGAGGGAGTGGATTTAGAGGGCAGCATTAAAGATAATGCCTACTCGTATTTCCGAGACCTGCACATTCTTAAGACGTTCTATCTGAATTTGTGGGACCAAGAGAACGGCGACTATGAGCGCTATATCGTGATGAACCGTTACGACGACCTTGCCCGCGAGGTGCTGGAACTAGACAGGCATGTGTTTATGAGCCTCACCCCCAGCCCCTCTCCCGCAGGAGAGGGGAGAGGATACCCTTATGTTTCATTAAGGACCCTCTATAACGACCGCCCCATCTATTATACCCTTGACGGCAACGAGCCAAACAAGGGTTCCACACTCTATACCGAACCCTTCCCGCTGGAGCGCTCAGCGACCATCAAGGCCATTAGCTATAACGAGTACGGCGAAGGTGTCGTCACCGAGCAGTATCTGTTGAGTCACCTCGGGATGGGCGCCAAGATTACCCTCAATACGCAGTACAGCACCTACAAGTCCATTTATTCGGGTGGGGGAGAAAATGCCCTTATCGACGGCCAGCTCGGCTCCAACTCCACCTATGCCGACGGCCACTGGCAGGGCTATTGGGGCGACAGCATCGACGCCACTATCGACTTTGGCAAGCCTACTGAAATCCACGAAGTCACAATGCGCTTCATGCAAAACACATTCGACTGGATATTGGCACCGAAGGAGATTAAAGCATATGTCTCCAATGACGGAAAAGAATGGGATTTGGTTTCGGATTGGACCTTCGACATGGATCCGCGAGAAACTGGTATGCGCCTGAAAAACTATAATATAACATTGGGGATTCCTTCATATTATTCGTCAATCTACATAGGCCCCTTCGTTGTCCGCTACCTCCGTGTGGTGGTGCCCAATCCCGGCCCGCTGCCTGCGTGGCACCCCGCCCCCGGCCAGCCTAGTTATCTTTTTACCGATGAAATTATTATAAGATGATATAAATCAGTATTCTATATTGATTTTTCGCTGTTTTTGGCATTTTCTGTTTTTAAAAGGCAGAAAATGCCATTTTTTTAATTCAAAAATTGGGGAATGGATTTGGCTTTAAAGTCGGATTTTAATTTTTCTTCAAATATTTTATTGTGGTAATCAGTATGTTGTGAAAAATATTGCATTTTTTTTGAAAAAATATTTTGGTGGTTTAGAAAAAGGTTGTACTTTTGCAGCCGTTTTCCGCCTAAGGGGGACAGAGAAATTTGACATGATGAGAAGAAAGAGATAGCGTGTGTCGTCATACATATATATAGGTATGTGTGTGAGACACGAAGACGAGTCAAGAAGGTAAACAAAGAACAATTCTTACAATGAAGAGTTTGATCCTGGCTCAGGATG
>JAGCVD010000004.1 GCA_017962545.1 Bacteroidales bacterium | reverse complement strand
TTATTGGTTATATTGTTTTCTCAATTTCCGCAATGCGCGCGTAAGCCGCATGCTCACCGCCGCCACCGTGAGGCCGGTGATGTCGGCAATCTCCTTGTATCCAAACCCTTGTGCGTGTGCCTTGACGATGGTGCGGTCGGGTTCTGGGGTGGCCTCGATGAGCGTCACCAGGTCGCGGAAGTCGTCGTCGCGGTAGCCCGGGTCGTATCGTTCGGGCGGTGGCGCCGTCGGCTGGTTGGAGGTCTTCCGCGAGAGCGAAATCATCGTGTTGGTGGCCACGCGGAACACCCATGTGCGCTCCTCGCTGCGGCCGTCGAAGGTCCCCATCCCGCGCCACAGGTCGCACAGCACTTCGTGGAAGGCGTCCTCCGTGGTCCACGCCGCGCTCAGCCGGTAACTGCTGCACACGCGCCATATCAGATCGCGATGCCGGTGGATCATCTCCTTGAATCTCTGTTCGGTTGTTTCCATTACGCTATATTAGACGCTTCGAAAAGGGCAATCACAACATGTGGCGAAAAAAAAAGTGGGCAGGGCCCACTTTTTAATTCTTGATTCTTAACTCGTTAATATCAACTCTTGCCGGTTTTCTTCTCCAGCTTGATGTAGTTGGGGAAGGGGACCTGAGCTGTGCCGACGTTGATGCTGGGCTTCACACGCAGGCCAACTTTAGAGGAGATGCCTTCACTGGTGAAACTAGAGGCGAAATTCTTCAGCGCCTCCACGCCCTTGCTCGAGAAGAGGTCGGCCAGTTCGGCATTGACACCTAGGGGCACAGTGGTGGTGGCGCTGGGCTTGATGGTATAACTCTGGGTGTTGACACCGCTAGCCATGTCGGTACCGTCGATGGCCAGAATCCAGTCAAGAGCGGTCATGGCGGCCTTGGTGGTGGTGGGGTTGGTGATGTCAACATTCACGTCCATCGCCAGCGGCACCTTCTTGCTCTGGTAGGCGGCTACGAGCTTCACTACATCGGTGGCTGTCAAGTTGCCTTGAGTGAGGTTCTTCACATTGACGCCAGCCACACTGACATTGGTGACGTTCTTAAGATTGAATTCACAGTTCGCAAGGTTTGCAACGCTGGTGAACTGGTCGGCGACCTGGGTCAGTATATCGCACGAACTCAGCAGGATGGAGCCTGCTATGACTAAAGCAAAGGTTATTTTTTTCATGCTGCAAAGGTACGAAAGTTAAGAGACATGACAAAATTTTTTTTCAATTATGTCCGAAATTTATGGTCTGTTGAAAAATATTTTTGTCATTTGCCGTTCATTTTGTATCTTTGCAAATTAAATTTGTTTATTTTAATTGTAACACTAATATATATATCAAATCGTTATGGAAGAGATTAATGCTGCGGAGAAGCAACTGAATTTCTTGGAAGAGATTATCGAACAAGGTTTGAAAGATGGTGCATATAGTGCCATACAGACCCGTTTCCCGCCGGAACCCAACGGCTACCTGCACATCGGCCACGCCAAGTCGATTTGCATTAATTTTGGACTGGCGAAGAAGTATGGCGGCAAGACCAACCTGCGTTTTGACGACACCAACCCCGTGAAGGAGGATACCGAGTACGTGGACTCCATCCAGGAAGACATCCACTGGCTGGGCTTCGACTGGGCCGAGAAGCACTATGCTTCCGACTATTTCGAGCAGCTCTACCAGTGGGCCGAACTGCTGATACAAAAAGGCCTGGCTTATGTCGACGACCAGACCCTCGACGAGATACGCGCCGGTCGTGGCACCGTGACCACCCCCGGCACCAACAGCCCTTATCGTGACCGCAGTGTCGAGGAGAACCTCGACCTCTTCCGCCGCATGCGCGCTGGCGAGTTCCCCGACGGCGCCAAGGTGTTGCGCGCCAAAATCGACATGGCACACCCCAACATGATGTTCCGCGACCCCATCATGTACCGCATCTTGCATGCCCACCATCACCGTACGGGCGACAAGTGGTGCATCTACCCGATGTACGACTACGCCCACGGACAGAGTGACAGCATCGAACATATTACGCACTCCATCTGCACCCTTGAGTTCGATATCCACCGTCCGCTCTACGACTGGTTCATTGAGCAGCTGGGTATCTGGCCTTCGCACCAGTATGAGTTCGCTCGCCTGAACATCAACTACACTGTGATGAGCAAGCGCAAGCTGTTGCAGCTGGTGAAGGAGAACTATGTCAGCGGTTGGGACGACCCGCGCATGCCGACCATCTGCGGCTTCCGCCGTCGCGGCTACACGCCCGAAAGCATCCGCGCCTTCTGCGACCGCATCGGCGTGGCCAAGCGCGACAATATCATCGACTACGGCCTGCTTGAGTTCTCGCTCCGCGAGCACCTCAACAAGGTGGCTCAGCGTCGCATGGTCGTTCTCGACCCTGTGAAGGTTGTTATCGACAACTACCCCGAGGGCCAGAGCGAGATGCTCACCGCCGTCAACAACCCCGAATGCGAGGCCGACGGTACGCGTCAGGTACCATTCAGCCGCGAGCTCTACATCGAGCGCGAGGACTTTATGGAGGTGGCTCCCAAGAAATACTTCCGCATGGCCATCGGCCAGGAGGTGCGTTTGCGCTATGCCTACTTCGTTACAGCACAGAGCGTTGAGAAAGATGCCGAGGGCAACATCACCTGCATTCACTGCACCTACGACCCCGCTACGCGCGGCGGCGACGCCCCCGACGGCCGCAAGGTGAAGGGCACCATCCACTGGGTCAGCGCCCAGCACGCCATCGACGCCGAGGTGCGCCTCTTCGACCGTCTCTTCGCCGTCGAAGCCCCCGACGATGTGGAAGAAGGCCACACCTTCCTCGAGAACCTCAACCCCAATAGCCTCAAGGTGGTCACCGCCAAGTGCGAACCGGCCCTATCAAGCTCCTCCCCTAAGTTAGGGGAGGGGGACCACACGCAGTGTGGTGGAGGAGTGTGTCAGTTCCCAGATGGCATCGCCCGCTACCAGTTCGAGCGTATGGGTTACTTCTGCACCGACCGCGACTCGACACCAGAGCATCTCGTCTTCAACCGTACCTGCACTTTGAAAGACAGCTGGGCGAAGATAAAGTAAAGGTTAATGGTTAAAGGTTAATGGTTAAAGGTTGTCGATGAAGAAGGCTGCTCTATATTTGCTTGTAGGTGCCATCTTTCTGGCGCTCGTCAGCGGCTCGCTGCTGACGACGGGCATGTTTATGGACGGCCTTATCTACAGTAATATCGCGGCAAATATGGCCGAAGGTGTCGGCTCGTTCTGGCACCCCGTTTACACTGCCACCCACCATCCGGACTTTTACATACATCCGCCGCTGGCACTGGGACTGTTGGCGCTGTTTTACAAGGTGCTGGGCGTACAACTGTGGGTTACCAAGCTGTACACTGTAATTACCACTTTACTGTGTGCATTGCTGATATACCGCTTGTGGCTGCGCCTTGGCGGCAAGAAAGAGACCGGCTGGATGCCGCTGCTCATTTGGACGTTGATACCTGTAGTCACTCGTTTCGCCAACCAGTGTATGCTGGAGAACACCATGGTGCTGTTCGATCTGGGTGCAATATTGTTGTTGTTGAGACCTAACCACAAAGCGTTGAACGGCCTGCTTGCAGGCTTGCTGTTGGCGGCAGCTTTCATGACCAAAGGTTTCACGGGTCTGTTCCCGTTGGTGCTACCTTTGCTCCTCTGGCTTTTCGACCGAAGGAAAGGCATGCCGGCACAGACACTCGCCATGGTGGCTGGACTGCTGCTGCCGTTGGCAGTGATAGTGCTGGCAGTGCCAGAGGCAAGGACATATTTCAGCAACTATATGGAAATCCAGGTGTTGGCCGGATGGTCGCAAGGCGAGGTGCAACGCTGGCAAATTCTGCTTTACTTCCTACGCAACATCGTCATAGTTGTCGTTGTGGTGGCTGTGGTGGTGCTCGGCAACAAAGGGGTGGGGTGGAAGCCTACCCGTGAGCAGTGGGCGTTGTGGGCCCTCGTGGCCTGCGCCGTGCTGCCTATGATGGTGAGCACTCGCCAGCGTGAGTTTTACCTATTGACGGCCATGCCGCTGGTGGCTGTGCTGTTGGCTTTGTTGATAGAAGAGCCTGTCACTCGATGGCTTAAGCCATCTACATCAATGTTTGTCGCTGCCGTGGTGGCATGCGTCTGCGCCATGGCGTTTGACGTGTTGAATTATGGAAAGCCAGGCCGAGACGCACTGCTGCAGCGCGATATGAAAGTTATAGCTCCCTGCCTGGAGCGTGGTGAGTTGGTAACTGTTCCGACACCGCTATACTTCGACTACAAGCTGCAGGGCTATTATTACCGCGAGTGCCGCGTCAGCCTCGGCGACCAAGAGCGTTGCCGCCACTTGCTCACCACCGCCGAATACCCTGCCGACAGCACCTACCGCGAGGTGCCCCTGCCGACAGAAGAATATAAACTGTATGAATTAAAAACAGAAAAGATATGAACATCTCATTTGATTGGCTTAAACAGTATGTGGATATTGAGGGGATGACCCCTCAGGAACTGGACGACCTGCTGACGTTCTCCGGCTTGGAGGTGGACAGCAAGGAGAAGGTGGAGACCATCAAGGGCGGTCTGGAGCATGTGGTGATAGCCCAGGTGCTCACCTGCGAGCCGCACCCCGACAGCGACCACCTGCATCTGACCACCGTCGACGTGGGCACGGGCACGCCGCTGAATATCGTCTGTGGCGCCCCCAACGTGGCTGCCGGACAGAAGGTGGTCTGCGCTCAGATTGGCACCAAGATATACACCTCCGACACTGAATATTACGAGATTAAGAAGGGCAAGCTGCGCGGCGCCGTTAGCGAGGGTATGCTCTGCGCTGCCGACGAGCTGCAGCTGGGCACCGACCACGCCGGTATCATGGTGCTGCCCGACGACGCCCCTGTGGGAATGCCCGCCAAGGAATACTTCCATGTGCAGGACGACTGGCTGTTCGAGGTGGCCATCACCGCCAACCGCATGGATGCCATCTCGCATATCGGCGTGGCCCGCGACGTGGTGGCCGTACGTAATACACGTGAAGGCAAGCAACTGAAGATACAATGGCCGGAAGCTCCGGAATTTCCGGAAACTCCGGATTCTCAAGAAGCTATCCGCGTTACCGTTGAGGACGCCAACCTCTGTCCGCGCTACACCGGCATCACGCTGCGTGGCGTGAAGGTAGGGGAGAGCCCCGAGTGGCTGCAGAACCGTCTGCGCACCGTGGGCCTGCGTCCCATCAACAATGTGGTCGACGTGACCAACTTCGTCATGATGGAGGTGGGGCAGCCGCTGCATGCCTTCGACGCCGACCAGATCACTGGTGGCCACGTGATAGTGAAGACCCTGCCGCAAGGCACTAAGTTCGTTACCCTCGACGGTGTGGAGCGCACACTCGACGCCCGCGACCTGATGATATGCAACGAAGAAGAAGGCATGTGCATTGCCGGTGTCTTCGGCGGCCTGAAGAGCGGCACTACCATGGAGACCAAGAATGTGTTCCTCGAGAGCGCCTTCTTCAACCCCGTGAGCATCCGCAAGACCAGCCAGCGCCACACGCTGAAGACCGACGCCAGCTACCGCTACGAGCGCACCTGCGACCCCAACATCACCGTGTGGGCCCTTCGCCGCGCCGTGAAGCTTATCCAGGAGCTAGCCGGTGGTGAGGTCTGCGGCCAGATGGTTGACCTCTACCCGAAGCCCATCGAGCGCCCGACGGTGGAGGTGAACTTCCGCCGTATGTTCGACCTCGTCGGTCAGGACATCCCGCTGGAGGCCGTCCGCACCGCACTCACCTCGCTCGACATCGAGATTGTCAACGAGACCGCCGAGGGCATGACGCTGAAGGTGCCCACCTGCAAGGCCGACGTCACCCGCGAGTGCGACATCGTGGAGGAGATCATGCGCATCTACGGCTACAACAACATACATATCGGCGACACTGTCAACAGCTGCCTGTCGTATGGCAAGAAGCCCGACCCCCGCAAGCTGAAGAACGCCGTCAGCGACTACCTCACCGACAACGGCTTCAGCGAGATAATGAACAACTCGCTCACCAAGAGTGAATACTACGACGAGAATCCCGACTTCGCCGCCGACCGTTGCATCCCCATCATCAACCCCCTCTCCAAGGAGCTCAACGTGATGCGCCAGACGCTGCTCTACAGCGGCCTCGAGTGCATCGCCCGCAATATCAACTTCCGCATCCTCGACCAGAAGCTCTATGAGTTCGGCAGGGGCTATCAGAAGGCTGACCTTAAGGACCTTAACGACCCTAAGGACCTTAATGACCTTCCGGTGACAAAGAGGTTTTCTGAGACCGAGCATGTCAGCATCTTCATGACCGGCAATATGACGCCCGAGAGCTGGAAGATGAAGCCCGCCGAGACCGACTTCTTCTACCTCAAGGCCTATGTCATGTATATCCTGCACCGCATGCGCGTCAATATGGGTCGCGTGGAGATGGTGCCGACACAGTACAAGTTCTTCGCCGAAGGCCTCGACATCGTGCAGCGCGACAGCAAGAAGCTGCTGGGCACCCTCGGCCGCATCGGTCGCGAGACGCTGAAGAAGATGGACATCAAGCAGCCTGTCTTCTATGCCGACCTCAACTGGACGCTGCTCCTCAAGCAGTACCCCACCAAGGAGGTGCTCTACCAGGAGGTGGCCAAGTTCCCCGAGGTGCGCCGCGACCTGGCCCTCGTCCTGCGCAAGGATGTCACCTTCGCCCAGGTCGAGCAGGCCGCCCTGCAGTGCGAGAAGAAGCTGCTCAAGAGCGTCAGCCTCTTCGATGTCTATGAGGGCAAAGGCATCACCGAAGGCTTCAAGTCCTACGCCGTCAGCTTCATTCTGCAGGACAAGGACAAAACCCTCAACGACAAGCAGATTGAGTCCACCATGGCTAAGATCCAAAAGACCCTCGAGACGCAGCTCGGCGCGAAGATCCGCGGATAACAGGCCGACATAATATGAATGGGGCCCGCGACATCCGTCGCGGGCCCCATCTTTTTTTTATTGCCCTTGTCGCAAGCCGCGAAACTATGTTTTAATTTTGAAACAGCCTTGCGACACTCATTTTTGCCATTTTCAAAATCGATTTGGCCTTGCGACACTCATTTTAGCCGTTTTTAAAATTGATTGGGGCTTGCGACACTCATTTTAGCCGTTTTCAAAATTGTTTGGGCTTGGCGACACTCATTTTTGCCGTTTTCAAAATCGTTTGGGCCTTGCGACACTCATTTTAGCCGTTTTTAAAATCGATTGGGGCTTTCGACACTCATTTTTGCCGTTTTTAAAATCAATTGACTAAAATGAGAGTGATAACGTCATGCTTGGAACAATGGTTGTCTCACCATTGGCAGAAGCAAGTGACGTTTTGCTTATAGACGGGTACATGGCCAAGTATCCGTGTCGCTGATTGGTTTTATTGGCGGTGAAAGCAGCCTCTACAGGCGCGGCAATATGGATTCCTGCGCCGATTGCGGCAAAGAAATATGGATTGAAGTCATTGCTAAATGTCAAGAAAAACAATTCCCACACCACTATATCGGCACCAAGGAATATAAGACCTTTTACAACTTCGTCGTTGTACATCTGTCCAAGTCCTGGTATAATCAGAGAACTTGCAAAAGCCACTGCGGGATTTTTATACGGGGGATAAGCGTTGAATAAACGTGGTGTTAACTGATTGTTTGGAGACAAGGTTGCATAGGCGACCACCGTGTCGCGGCTGCCGCTTCTCTGCGCTACTGTCTCTTTCTGTTTAGAGGAAGGAGTTTTGGTCTGTGTGTTTTGATTGGACGATGTAGGCTCCTCTCCGTACACATGACCGTCCTCATACTTTATTTTCTTCACGCGCGTACATTCAATCATATAGGTGCTTCTATCCATCACGGATGCTGAGTAGAGGCTGTATCTAAAACCGTTTCCCTCACGCTTGACATTCCTCGCCTCGATGGCTTGGCCATCGGTTGTGTAGATGATGTCTTGTGCATTAGCGACGCAGATGCACAATCCGGTTAGCATAAACAGAAATACTTTTTTCATTTGTCAGTCTTTAATCCGTCCATCTGAGCCACGATAGACAATAAAATAAAGAAGCGCGGCCCGATATACCACTTCTTCGAATGGAGGTTGTAGGAAAGACCTTGTTAAGTAGATGCGGCAATCAGTCCACGCTATATGCGAGAACCGCCATACCTATCTTGCTTAACATTGGAAGGTTCCTACATTTCCATTCGCAAGACGAAGATATAACGCTTCGTTGATTTCCTTTGAAATCGACTGCAAAGATACGACAATTCTGCGAGGTGGCAAAATTTATTTTCCGCAGTGGGTGATAATTAGGCAATAATATGTGGCGCTTTACGTTAATAAATGTGCATGAAAGGCTTGGAGCGATATGATGTGAAGCTGCTGCTGGCGCTGGTGAAGAGCGTCGGCGGACGCACCGATTTCTTCAAGGTGCTGGTCAAGGGGCCGCACCCGGAGTTGGCGGCTTTCAGCAACGCCATCCGTGGCGACGACGACGCGATGGTGTGGCTCTTCAAGCACGACTTCGCCTGGCTGGCCATCCTCAGCAACGCCTGCGACGGCGACGAGAAGGCACAGCAATGGGTGCAGCGCAACCTCACCAAGGTGAACATGATGTACGCCCTCGCGGCGCGCCGCAACATCCCCGCCGTCAAGTGGCTCCTCACTCACCGCCTCGAGATATTCCTTATGCTGGCCCGCGAGACGGAGAAATTCCTCGACTACCAAGATAAGGAGTATGCATGGCCCTACGTCATGCACTTCGGCGGTCACCACCGCGCCGCCGAGGAGCTCAAAGAATGGCAAGAACAAAAAGACAACAACAATGATAAAGAAGGACAACAAGACAACGAGTCAACGAGACAGCAAGACAACGAGACAACAAGACAACAAGACGGCCAAGCCGTCGGCTCGGCAGACATCGAGACAACAAGACAACAAGACGACAAGACGGCGGGATAATAAGCCTTCAATACATCAAGACCACAAGAAAGCCGCAACTCGACGTCTCGACGTCTCGAAGTCTCGAAGTCTCAAAGTTTCACAAAAACCCAAGGAGCCGCACGCCGAGGGTGCCATGCGCCTCAACAAGTACATCGCCCATGCCGGCATCTGCTCGCGCCGCGAGGCCGACGAGCTCATTGCCGCCGGCAGCGTGAAGGTCAACGGCAAGGTGGTCACCGAGATGGGCTACCAGGTGATGCCCGGCGACGAGGTGCAGTACGGCGGCGAGAAGCTCCGCAGCGAGCGTCTGCGCTACTTCCTGCTCAACAAGCCCAAGGGCTTCATCACCACCACCGACGACCCGCAGGAGCGCCGCACGGTGATGATGCTCATGGACGGCTGCTGCGCCGAGCGCATCTATCCCGTCGGCCGCCTCGACCGCGCCACCACGGGTCTGCTGCTCTTCACCAACGACGGCGAGCTGGCCAAGCGCCTCACGCACCCCTCCACGCAGGTCTATAAGATCTACCAGGTGGAGCTCAACAAGCCCGTCACCAAGGAGGATATGAAGAAGCTGCTCGAAGGCATCGAGCTGGAGGATGGCCCCATGCATGTCGATGACATACAGTATGCCGCCGTGGGCAAGACCGTCGACAAGCGCATCGTGGGCGTCGAGCTGCACAGCGGCCGCAACCGCATCGTGCGTCGCCTCTTCGAAGCCCTCGGCTACGAGGTCCACAAGCTCGACCGCACCACCTTCGCCGGCCTCACCAAGAAAGACCTCCCCCGTGGCCGCTGGAGAGAGCTGACGGAGAAAGAGGTCGGATTCCTGAAGATGATATAACCTATGAAAAAGCACTATTTGCTTCTGGTTCTGGCCGTATTAGGGCTGACTGCCTGTGACCCTGGATATGACGAGGACGTAGCCTTTAAGAACAGTTCGTTGCATGTGGTGACGGTTGTTCCGAGTGACTATTATTCTCAATACTCGGACACTACCGTTGTGTATGAGAACGAAGCCCATACCCTTGCCGTGGGTGAAGAGTTGCTTTTGAATGTGGCTGGAGGTCTCGGTGTTGCAAGCAGAGAAGAGGCAGAAGGCTGGTTTAGAATATATTACTCCGATAGCGTCATATTTCGTTTTGATGACGAAAAACAGGTTGTCTTTTATAAAGACGACAGTGTGTCAATAAGTCCATATAACTTCAATTCGGCAAATTACCAGTATGAAGAAAAATTGAATAAGGGTATCACTTTCCACGGATACCCTTATTATGGCAAACTGACTTTCACCATTACTGACGAGCACTACAGAATGGCTGAATGAATACATGACCCACCGCTTCACAACCACCATCATTCAGAACGGCGACATAGATGCCGCCTATGTCATGGTGCCCATTGACATCCGCAAGGAGTACGGCGTGGGGCGGCTGAAGGTGGAGGCTACCTTTGACGGCGAGCCTTACAGCGGCAGCGTGGTGAACATGGGGGTGAAAGACGAGGAGGGCAACGTCTGCTACATCATCGGCATCCCCCAAGCCATCCGCAAGAAGATTGGCAAGGCTTTCGGCGACAATGTCAACGTGGTGCTTAATCCAGTTTTATGAGTCTGTTGAACTTCCATACATTGACCATCGCCGACCGTGAAGCCTACCAGGCCGTGAGCCTGCGCAGCGGGCGCCGCAACTGCAACTTCACTTTCGCCAACCTCATCGGCTGGCAGTTCTGGTTCCATACCGAGGTGTGCATCCTGACCAGCCTCACCCCCGACCCCTCTCCTGCAGGAGAAGGGAGCAATGGCTGTGTGGTG
>JAGCVD010000003.1 GCA_017962545.1 Bacteroidales bacterium | reverse complement strand
AGTTGAGGTGTGGGGCGCCGACCGCATCAACGTGACCGAAGAGCACATCGGCAAGGCCGGCTCGCCCACGAGCGTCTTCAAGTCGTTCCCCAAGCAGCTCAAGCCCGCCGGCCAGACCTTCGAGGTTACCCCCGAAGAGGCCGTCGAACTGATAGTGAATAAACTGAAAGAAAAACACATCATCTAATAGACCATTAGACCTATTAGACCCATTAAACCCATTAAGACTATGGATTTATCAGAATATAAAGACGTTTACGTGTTTGCCGAGCAGCGCGACGGCAAACTGCAGAATGTGGCTCTTGAGCTGTTGGGTAAGGCTCGCGAGCTCGCCGACGCCAACCAGGAGAAGGTCGTTGCCATGCTCCTTGGCAAGGACATCAAGCCCCTCGCCAACACCCTCATCGAGCACGGTGCCGACAAGGTCCTCGTCGTCGACCACGACCTGCTGAAGGACTACCTCACCGAGCCCTACACCGAGGCCATCACCCAAATCATCACCGAGCAGAAGCCCAGCATCATGCTCATCGGCGCCACCACTATCGGCCGCGACCTCGGCCCCCGCGTCTCCGCCCGCAACCGCACCGGCCTCACCGCCGACGCCACCAAGCTGGAGATCAGCGACGACGAGGCCCACGAGTTCCGCATGACCCGTCCCGCCTTCGGCGGCAACCTCATGGCCACCATCCTCTGCAAGAACAACCGCCCGCAGATGTCCACCGTCCGCCCCGGCGTCATGCAGAAGATGGCCGCCGACAAGAGCCGCAAAGGCGAGGTCGTTGACTACAAGGTCACCTTCGACGAGAAGAAGATTGCCCGCGTCAAGCTGGTCAAGACCGTCAAGGAAGAGAAGACCATCACCGACATCAGCCAGGCCAAGGTGCTCGTCAGCGGTGGCCGCGGTGTAGGTACCAAGGACGGATTCAGCAAGCTCGAGGCACTGGCCAACGAACTCGGCGGCGAAGTCTCCAGCAGCCGTGCCATGGTCGACGCCGGCGTCATGGATGCCAGCCGTCAGGTCGGTCAGACGGGTAAGACCGTCCGTCCCGCCCTCTACATGGCTTGCGGCATTAGCGGTGCCATCCAACACCTTGCCGGTATGGAGGAGAGCGAGCTCATCATCGCCATCAACAAAGACAAGTTCGCCCCTATCTTCCAAGTGGCTGACCTCGGCATCGTCGGCGACCTCCACAAGATCGTCCCGATGCTCACAGAGAGATTGAAGACCATGCAGAAATAACAACATCCTGCATCAACAAACGAAAGCCGAGGTCTTGCTATCTCGGCTTTTTTAGACACCATGAAAAACAAACACAATTGGTACTCCCTTGATTTCTGGGCAAACGAATTGGAGAAAAAATATCCAATGACGGACTTGCTCTCGTTGTCATACGATGATTTGGCAAAGATGCTTCTGTCGCTGGACAAAGCCAAAGGAATGCCCGAGTTGCCAGATGATGATGTTTACTTATTTGCGTTGGCTTCCGCGTGGGTTGTGGTTCAGCATGGTGGCGACGACACTAAGTATGTTCCAGACGCATACATATAAATAGTGGACAGAAACTGTAAACCTTACAAAACCATGGAGTACATCACCGAGAAACACAGAATATACGTCATCGAGGGCGGCGAGGAAGTGGGAGAAGTGACATTTCCCGAAAGGAACGGCATCTATGTCATCAACCACACCTACGTCGACGACCGCCTACGAGGACAAGGTATCGCCTCCGAGCTGGTGCGCCGTGCGGTGAAGGAAATCGAAGGCAGAGGGGGCCGCGTGGAGGCGACCTGCTCGTATGCACAGTTGTGGCTGGCCAAAAACCGTGGCTGCGAACTCACGAACCACTTTTAGACTTTTTGACTCTTCGACTTTTACGACCATGGATAAAAATCATGAATATATGCAGATGGCCATAGCGGAAGCTCGCGAGGGTATCCGTCAGGGGCATGGAGGACCGTTCGGCTGCGTCATCGTGAAAGACGGCGAGGTGCTGGCCAAAGCCCACAACCGTGTGTTGCAGAATCACGACGCTACCGCCCACGGCGAGATAATGGCCATACGCGAGGCCGGCGAGGTGCTAGGCACCCACGACCTCGAGGGCTGCACACTCTACACCACCGGAGAACCCTGCCACATGTGCCTCTGCGCCATCCTCTGGGCCAACATAAGCAAGGTGTACTACGGCTGCACCATCACCGACAATGCCCGCATAGGCTTCCGCGACGAACATTTCGATGACCTTTTCGGCGGCCGAGAGAAACTTGGAGACCTGCTCACAGAAATCGACCGCGACGAATGCCTCCGTCTTTTCGACGAGTACAACAAGATGACACACAAGGATTATTAAACAGCGGCACACAGAGCCACTTAGATAAAGAACAAGCAGACGCCCACGACACTGATGACGGCACCGACAACCTCGCGTGCCGTCACTTTTTGATGGAAGAGCCATGCGGCAGGGGCGATGATGAGAACGGGCGTGAGGGCGAAGAGTGTCTGCGCGATGCCTGTGGCGGTGTATTGTGTGGCCAGCAGTGAGGCGCTGACGCCCACAAAAGGTCCGAAGACGGTAGCCCCCAGCAGGCACCACATGGCCTTGCTGTCGTGGGCGGCGTGACTCAATTTCTGCTGCCAATCGCGGTTAAAAACCATCAGCAGCACGAAGAAGCCCACAAGTCCTATCGAGGCGCGTATCATAGTGGCGGCGAAAGGAATGGAAAACATCAGCGGCACAGGTAGCAACGCTCCTTCGGGTGCAATAGCGGAGTCTATTCCCGCCAACGACAAAACATTGTCGTATTTCTCCAATCCCATCTTACTCAGCACCAACCCCAAACCCTGACATATACCCGCTACCGCAGCAAAAAATACACCCTTTCGGGGAAGTTTCAACTGCGGTAGCTTTTCCATTGTCCTTTCACTCCCTTTCTCTCCTTTAGACAGAATCGACATCGAAATACCACTCAGCGTCACCACCATGCCTATGATAGCGAGCCAGCTCATCTCCTCGCCCAGCAGCAAGCGCCCCATGAGAGCTGCCGTGGGGGCCGAGAGGGTCATAAAGAGTTGTCCAAAGCGTGAACCGATATAGATATAGCCTTGCATCAGGCAGTAGTCGCCGATGACATAGCCCACCACGCCCGAGAGCGCCAGCCAGAGCCATGTGTCGCCGTCGGCATAACGCGGATAAGGCACGCCCAGTAGCAGCCACAGCGTCACCGCCAGCAGGAGGAGCGACATGGTCATGCGCAGCGTGTTGAGCGGCAGCGACCCCATGCGCTTCGACGCCACCTCGGCGAAGAGCGCCGTGGCGGTCCACGACACCGCCACACCCAAAGCTATAGTTTCACCAATAAACATTACCAGCTAATAACGTGACAACCATTGGAATATTGAGTGGGTTAGAAAAAGATTTCCATGTTTGCGGAAAAACTTGTATTTTTGCATTCCAAATCAGATGCTCATGACGCACTATAACTTCGACGAGACAATCGAGCGGAAAGGGAGCGACTGCTTCAAATGGGACGCGCTGCCGGCAATGTACGGGCGCGAGGATTTGACGCCCATGTGGGTGGCGGATATGGACTTCCGCTCGCCGGACTTCGTGATGGATGCCATCCGCAAGCGTTGCGAGCACGAGGTACTGGGCTACACCATGCCCTCGGAGGACTACTGGCAGGCAGCGACCACATGGCTACAGAAGCATTACAACATACAGGCGGCCAAGGAAGAACTGCACTTCATTCCCGGCATCGTGGCGGGCATCGCCTACACACTGCTCTGCCTCACGGAGCCTGGAGACAAAGTGCTGGTGACAACACCTGTCTACCCACCGTTTCTCAACCTGCCGAAAGAGAGCAGGAGGACGCTGGTATGCAGCCCGCTTAGAATTACCGATGGCCATTTCGCTATCGACTTTGACGATCTCGAGCGCAAGGCGGAAGGTTGCAAACTCTTTATTCTAAGCAATCCACACAACCCTGCAGGAACGGTGTGGGGAAAGGAAGTGCTGCAGAAAATAGCCGATATCTGCGAGCGCAAAGGGCTGCTGGTCATCAGCGATGAGATACACGCCGACCTCACCCTCCCCGGCCATCATCATGTGAGCTACAGCACCGTCAGCGAGGCTGCTGCTCGTCACAGCCTCACCTTCATGGCACCCAGCAAGACCTTCAATATTGCCGGCTTGGGCAGTTCGGTATGCTATATCGCCAACCCCGACCTGCGGAAGCGTTTCTTCGGGTGGCTCGACGCCCTCGGCGTGGCCGGCGGCAACATCTTCGCCTTCACCGCCGCCGAAGCGGCCTTTAAACAGGGCGAGGAGTGGCTGCGGCAGATGCTTGACTACCTGAACGACAACGTGCAGACACTTGACGCATTCCTGCGCGCCAAGATGCCCAAGGTGAAAGCCGTGCTGCCCGAAGCCTCCTATCTCGCCTGGCTCGATTTCGGCGCCTACGGTCTCACCCACAAAGAGCTGGCCGACAGGCTTATCAACGAGGCCAAAGTGGTATTGAACGACGGCACCGCCTTTGGAGGTGTCGCTTATCAACGCTGCTTCCGCATGAACCTTGGCTGTCCGAAGGCCACCCTTCTCGACGCCCTAGAACGTATTGAACAAATGATAAATAAACAATAATATGAAGAAGATTCTACTTATGACCATCGTCGCCGTGATGGCGATGGGCTGCAGTTGCAGCAAGAAAGCCGAACAGACGGAGCAGATAAAGCCGCAAGACCGCATCACCATTCTGCATGTCAACGACTTCGAGAAGCTCGTGCACAAGGGCGAGGTGCGTGTCATCGACGTGCGCACGCGCAGCGAGTATGCCGAAGGACACATTGCCGGTGCCGAGAATGTCGACGTCAACCAACCCGACTTCGTCGAGCGTCTGCGTCTAAAAGGCGACGTGGCCGTCTACTGCCGCAGCGGCAAGCGCAGCCAAAAGGCCGCGATGATGATTGCCGAGCAGGGCTACAACGTCTACGACTTGGGCGGCGGCATCATGGCCTGGCTCCAGTCGGGAAAGCCGACGGTGAGATAAGGATTACGTCAATGCGTTAGCGCATGACCTTGTCGAGAGGCATGCGGTAACGCGTGGTGTGTTGGCCAAAGTTATAGATATAACCCACCGTCACACTGGGCAGTCCTACGCCATAGAAATTGCCTGAGGGGCCACGGCCGCCACCAATGGCAGGAGCCACCATCAAGTATTTGGCATCAAAGTAGATGTCGCTCTTGTGGTCGATATAGTAGCGAAGGAACAAGCCCATATCGGCACCCACATCGAAGGTAAGGTTATCGTAACGCCACACGGGACCGGCACCGAGATAAGGCATAACATTGAATTTGACACCACGCTGACGGCAGAACAAACTGCTGAGGTTGAGCATGAGGTCGGCATGGATGTGCGAGAAGCTATAAGCTTTGCCGGCTGCCTGCTGTACAGTGTCGTAAATCTCATGCGCCGACAGGCCGCCGAGTTGGACACGCACCGACCAGAAGTTGCTGAAATTGCGTCCGACCATCAGTTCGGGGGCCACACCTACCATGGCAGTACCGCCGAGGTTGGGGTTGGAGAAGAGGTCGAAAGCCGAATAGTTGGCGCCGATACCGATACCAAAGAACCAGTCTTCCGTTTGTGTACGTGTAGAATAGATGGTACGGCGATGGAAAGGATCATGACGTTGGCTGAAGAGGAAGCCCACACCAAAAGTGTGCATGTAGTTGTCGCCCGGAGAATTGTCAAAACCCTGGCGAAGGAAGAAGCACTTGTATTGGAAATAGGCATCTACATTCTCGTTGATGCGATAGGGCACCTGCAGGCCGAGCATCACATGGAAGGCGTAGTCGGCCAAGGCCGAGTCGCCGAGGTTACAGGCGGAAAGCCCGAGCCCTATGAGGGGATAGAAAGGAACGGGATAGAGGAAGTTCTTGTTGTAGACGTGGAAGAAAGTAGCGTTAACATCCCACTTGAACTCAGGTCCCACAAACAGGAAGAATGTGTTGTTGCCAGCCGTGCTGGGCGCCATCACTCCATCAAAGGCGAGCTGAGCTGCCAGCGAGGAGCCCATCCAACAACCTCCTGTGAGTCCGAAAGAGGGCGCGCCAAAGGCGCTTTCCCCATTGTGGGCATAGTCGAAAGCACCCACATTGACAGAGCCATACAAGGTATTAGGATACACAATCCCGTCGTTCTCTTGGGCCGACAGGCCTAAGGCGATGCAAACCATCAGGGCTGACAACAACAATTTCTTCATAACAATTCCTGTTTACTATGTTAGAGACAAATTAATTCTGTGCACGCTCGGCGAACTCCTTGGCGGAGACCTTCTCCACCGTGGGCTTAAGCTGCTCTTTGAAGAGTTTGGCCAGATTCTCGGCGTAGAGGCGGTCGACCAACTGCTGGACGTTCTTACGGTCGGCGGCGATGCTGCGGGCGGCCTGCTCGAGGCGCTGCTCGGTCTCCTCCTTCTTCTCGCCTTCAGGCTTATGGTCATTGCGACGGAGGATATCCTTAATGTAGTCGACAATCTGGTTGCTGGTAGGCTCGACGGGCTGAATCTCCTCGAGTTTGCTCTCGATGAGTTCCCACTTCAGCGAGGGGAGGTATTTCTCGGCCCAGTCGGCTTCAATACTATCGGGCGTCATATCTTTTTCACCACGGCTGGCAAACCATTTCTTCAGGAAATTCTCGGGCAGCGGCTTGTCAAAGTTCTCGACCAAGGCCTTGCGGACCTGGTTGACAAAGAGGTAGTCGCTCTGCTCGCCATTGGCTTTCTCGAACTCTTTCTTCATGGCCTTGGTGAAGGCGTCGGCATCCTTAATCTTCTGGTCGGGGAAGACGAGCTTGAAGAGGTCTTCGTCGATGTCGTGGGGGATGATGCGGGAGATGCCGCTGAGGGTCAGTTCGACGTCGCTCTTGAACTTCTTGGCGGCATCGGTGTCAATATGCAGAGCGCGCTCGATGTCGGCCACCGGGAAAGCCTTGTAGAGATTGAAGACAATCTTCTCCTCTGCTTTCTTGCCTTCGAAGAGAGGCAGTAGGGCCTCGTCTTTGAGGTTGATGAGGTTGAGGCTGACGAAGGTGCTCACACCGCCTTCTTTGACGTTGCCTTTCTTGTCGAGTTCGACAAGTTTGCCGTACATGATGTCGCCTTTACCGACAGTTTCGGGTGTCTCGAACTTACCGTAGCGGTTGGTGACGTTGGCAATCTCGTTCTCCACCTCTTTCGACGTTACCTTTATCTGGTTGTACACCACGTTGATCTTGCTCCAGTCGATGTCGAACTCGGGTGCCAAAGCCACATTGAAATAGAAAGAAAAGTTCTGCTGCTTGGCGAAGTCGACCTCACCGGTCTTCTCGTCGTCGGACATGGGCATACCGAGGATGTGCAGTTTCTCATCGTCAATATACTTAAAGAGACTGCTGTTCAGTTCGTTCTGCACTGCATCACCCACGATGGCGCCTTTATACATGCGCTGTATGAGACCCATGGGGGCCATACCTTTACGGAAGCCGGGAACGGTGGCTTTCTTTTGGTAGTCTTTGAGTTGCTTTGTAACGTTCTCAATGTAGTCTTTTTCCTCTATATCAACCTTGATACAGAGTTCCAAATCACTTAATTTCTCTCTTGTGATGTTCATCTGATTGTTTATTTTATTGTGTATTAATATTTTCTATTTTTTATTGAAAATGCAAATATACATATATTTTTTCACATGTCGGCTTCTTTTTTAGAAGCCCACGCCAAGATCATGGAGGTAAGCATAAAGGCCGGGGGCACTGGTATGGATGGGGTTCATGGAGTTGTCGGCGAGGAGGTTCTTGTAGAGATGGGTGCGCCGCACAGCAAAGATACCCACACCTCCACGGATGTTGGTATAGGTGTCAGTGGTCTGGTTGAGGTTGGTTCCGCTATGGACGGAGCTCATATAGACATTGAGGTTCTCATCGCAAGACGTGAGATAGATATCGACATATTGCAGATACTCCTTGGGATTGGGGTCGTCCTTGAGGGCAGCCTTTACAGAGTTGAGGAACGACTGAAGTCCGTATTCGGTAGAGAGCGTCGTCACGCTGTTACAGAAGAGGTCGATATGGAGTGTGTCGCCGAGTTCACCGTAATAGAAACGCACAAAAGGTTGGTAGCGGCGGGCATGTTCGAGAGCATTCCACGAAATCTTGCAGACACCGTTGACAAAACGGAAACGCTGGTTGTTGGTCGGGGTATTGATGAGGGTTGTTTCAGTCTGGAGGATCAAAGGGATGGAGTCGGTACTGGCGATAAGGCTGTCATTGTCGACATGACGCACCTCCAACTTATACATACAGGTGGTGTCGAGTGAAGTCACGGTGTAGAAGACCGGTAGCGGCGAGTTGTCGAAATCGCCGTCGTTGCGCGGGCGCAGGATTTCGGTCAACACGTCAGTAGACACCAGCTGTCCTTGACGATAGGCAAGAAAAGTGACTTGCAGTGTTCCCTGAGGGTATGTGTAGAGCTCGCTCTGAGAGCCATAACTATAGATATTGCCATCTTCGAGGAAGCATCGCTCCACACGCACCCATGAAGTGTCGTCATCCTGGTCGAGCACACAATAGACCACTGGGGTCTCCACATACTCGGCATTGGGCGAAAACTCCACCTCACAGGAGGTGAGCAACAGCAGCGCTGTCACGATTAAAAATGAATTATGAATCTTGAGTTTCATCACTTTTCACTAATTTCTATTTCATCCATAAGCATCCACGGTTTCAGTCCTTTGGCACGATGCCAAACGGGGATTCTGTCTATGGTCTTAGGTATTATTTTCATAAATCCGACGGCATCTTTGCCGACAGGCACCTTAATTTCCGTTACACGCGGCGAGACCTCTTCTTCATCGGCTGGGTCGAAAGTAATATCAGCGATGAGTGTATCGCCATAAGTGATGCCGTCGGACGAGAGGGCTATCATCACTTGACGAGGGGCGAAAGCCCATGTGCCAGGGGTATGGGCATAACGCAGCGTGATATGTTCCACATTGATAAGCTTGGCAAGCTGCACGGTGGTGACGACAGGCTCGCCAGAGAACCCAAGCCATCCCTGCGAGAGGTCTTCTATAGTACCTTTGACGCCATCGAAAAGGATTGTGTCGGCACCGACATTATAGGGTGTATTGGCTTTGCGCGAGAAGGTGGTCTTCACGATGTGGTCGTAGTTGAACTTGCGTGTGGCGGTGAACGACGGCGGCATATCCTTTGCAAAGGCCCGCGCCTTGACCGTCGTGGTGGAGGTAATCTCGAAAGGTGCGATGTAAAGCGGCGACTCCATCGTTGGGTCGGAGCCGTCGAGAGTATATCTTATGATTGCCTGATTGTCTGATTGACTGCTTGTAATGGACACTATTAAAGGAGCTGAGAAACGAGTGTCGGAGGCCGTGATAACGGGCATTTCAAGCACTCCCGCCTGCATGCGAGGGTAGGCTTTCCCATAGAACTCCGCGGGATCAACACCTGAATATGGACGAAGATGCAGACGGAAACTTTGCTGGCTTTCTGGAAGCAGCATCACTGATTCCTTGCAGACTTCCATGCCGCACTTCTCGTCGAGCACTTCCATAAACACTCCTTCCCCACCCTTGTGTGTGGCACACCAGCGTACCTGTTGACGGACAACTCCGTTGGAGTTATGGCTATACACGCCGACATCGGCAGATTTACCCTCACGAAAGTAGACCTCACGGTTGTTACCGAACCATGTCACACTATCGCTTTCATAAAAGACCTTGACGAAAGTCCGCGTCGTAGTTCCCCGCAACAAGTCAGAAGGAAACACCGTATAATCCAGCACCACGTCACCACTACTGAAATAGGTGTAAGTGGAACGGACGTCGCACATTGTCGCACCGCTCTCCGGCTCTAGATAACGTTCCATTACATCGATGCAAAATGTTTTGGTATCCGTCCGACGTTCACGTCTGTCGACAATCTCCTTATGCCAATCGGAGTGATTGACAAAACCCAAATCCGTCAGTATCAAGTCGGGAGTACCCATTATCTCGCCACCATTCTCGAACATCGGCTTGGTGCGCTTTGGGGGCTCCAGAGGAAACACTATGGTGCCTTGGGTAGCCGAGGCGCTTTGTCCACTCACCCTTAGGTTGAAACGTATGAACATTTCCTCGCCTGCCTGCAGGTCGACATGCGGGATGCGCATGCTCACCTTGTCGCTGCCACCACAGGGAGGCACCGCTGGCAACTCACCACCAGTGATGGAGGGCCTCAAGTTAGTGAAGATGCTATAATCCAGCGAATAACGTCCGAAAGGAGTAAAGTCGTTACGGTTATAGACCACAAACTCGCCGTCGTCGGGCGTCATCTTATCGAGTCTGACATCGAAAGGCTGGTAAAGGTACTTCAACTCGGAAAGCATCACGCTACCGAGAGGCCACGCGTCAACAAAGCCACCCTGCAGCTGCCTGTTGTCAACAACGAGTTGCCACAATGCCTCGAGGTCAGCAAAATGGACTCTGTCAACACTGGTCAGGAGGAGATATGGCCTTTCGCCTTGCTTCTTCAAGCTTTGGCGCAACGCCATCAATTCAGGCTGCTGTGGCGCTATCACGTCGGTGGCATCGCCATGGTCAGCGCCAGAAAAAATCACAGGGCGCGTCTTATCCTTGGCCTTCAGGCGTTTGTAAGCCGCCGTCATACAGACGGCATTGTCGCGCGTGTTGCCCAACGACCAGGCGATGATACTGGTATGGTTCTTGTATTTTCCATACAGATTCTCCACACGGTGCTCGAACAGCGGCATAAAGTCTGAATTCGTCGCCACGGCCTGTCGCTGTTCCGAAAGGGGCAACAGATTAGCATCGCATACAACATACAGTCCATAACGGTCGCATAGTTCGTAGAACCAAGAATCCATCGGCGAATAGCGTGCTGTTCGCACAGCATTGATGTTGTTACGCTTCATGGTCTCCACATCATGTTGCATCTGCTGGCGAGAAGCACAACCTTCGGTATGCTCCACCCCATAGGTGACCCCCTTAAGGGTGATGGCTTTGCCATTGAGTTGCAGCACTCCGTCTTTCACCTCCACACGTCGGAAACCAAAACGGCCTCCGACAACCTCCTCCTCTTCCATCTTGTCGTTGCGCAGACGTATCACCGCAGTGTAGAGGTTGGGCTCTTCCGCGTTCCACGGTGAGACACCGGCCCATGAGCGACTGACGTCGACCGTCTCTTCACTCCTGCCGTTGAACACCACCCAACGACCCATACGGTCGAAATTGCGACCCCGAGGATCCCATATCTCGACCTCCAGGTAGTATTTCCCTTTACGTTTGCCGCAGAAGACATTGGCGCTCACAGACAATATACCTGTGGTGCTGGCAGCATCGTAGTCGGCCGTCATCGTGAAATCGGCCACATTGGGGTCATTCTTGAAGATAAGGTAAGGCTCACCGTTGAGACCTACGGACAATGTTGCATCTTCCAGCAACGCTCCCTGTCCCTGATGCAAGGTCTCGACAACGAGCGTGTTTGCTCTGTCATACCTGAGACTGGGCGTCAGCAGAAACTCATTCCACTGGCGTGAATCGTCGGCGTAACCCACCTCCTTGCCATTTACCGACACACGTACCGCACGGCCGGCTCGGACATTCAGATACACCAAATAGTCCTTCCAGCTCTTTTCGGCGTCCACTTGCCGTATATAGCAAACCGAACTATCGGTCTGACGCTGCTGCCAACTGCCCGTGAATTCCATATAGTACGGCGATTCACGATAGGCCTCCTTCGCCACACCATTCTCATCATAGTATGGCGTCACGTTAGAGCGTGCCGGCATTGACTGAGCACTGAGAGTATTACGGGTAAAGAATGAAGAATGAAGTAGCAGGCCAACGCAGACAAGTATGGCGACAGATGGCAAACGATGACCGTTGAACAACATTCCCAATCCTTATCTCTTAATTCCCAAAGTAGACCGATGCACCTATGGCGAGGACATGCAATGTGATGGGCACCGAAAGAATGGAGTGACCCTGCAAGTCGGTACGGCTGACAAGGTTGGACTGCAGCAGACGATAGCCGACATGTCCAGCGACAGCCAATGATCGACTGATAGCATAACGGGCGCCCACTTCAAGACCGAAGTAGAGACCACCTTCCTCTATCTTGCTGCTCACAGGGTCGGCCACCGACGATGCACCCAGCGGCAGGGTGTAACCCACCTGCAACACCGTGTAGGGTGTAAGTTGATTGCGCCAGATATGGCTGCGCAACTCAGCATAGACGGGCAACTGGGTATAAGCACCTGTCGGATCAGCCACATAGTTGAAACCCACACCAATACCTGTCTCCTTGCGAATCTGATAGCCCACGCTGAAGCCGGGCATAAAGGCATTGAGGGTGGTGGCAATGGTATCGTACTCGTCCATTTCACGGTTGAGGTTGAAGCCATAGGAGGCGTCCCCCACCAGATAGACTCCGTGCCAACGGAACTCTATGTGGCGCTGCTCTTGAGCATAGCCACATAAAGAGACCATGGCCACGATAACGATTAATATCTTTTTCATAACAGAAATTTAAGCATTCATCGGCTTGAGGTCGGGGCTGACAATCAGCGTAGCCTCGGTGGCAGCCTGCACCTGCTCAACGGTGAACTCGGGATTGATCTCCGTCAGCACGATGCCCTTGGGGGTAATCTCCATGACACCCATCTCGGTGATAATCATGTTCACCTGACCTTTGGCGGTCAGCGGCAGGGTGCATTTTTTCAAAATCTTGGGGTTACCTTTGGCGGTGTGCTCCATGGCGAGGATCACCTTCTTGGCACCGACGAGGAGGTCCATAGCACCACCCATACCGGGGGTCTTCTTGCCAGGAATCATCCAGTTGGCCAAGTCGCCTTCCTCGTCCACCTGCATGGCACCCAGGACGCTCACATCCACATGGCCGCCACGGATGATACCGAACGAAGTGGCGCTGTCGAAAGTGCTGGCACCCTCGACGGGGGTCACAAAGCCACCACCGGCATTGATAAACCAAGGGTCTTCTTTACCCTCTTCAGGGGTGGGGCCCATACCAATCATACCGTTCTCCGACTGCAGGATAACCTTCACGCCGGCAGGCAGGAAGTTGGGAATCATGGTCGGCAGACCGATACCGAGATTGACGACATCGCCGTCATGCAGCTCCTGGGCCGCGCGCTTGGCGATAAAAGGTTTAATCTGTTCTTTTTCCATTATTTTTGATTTTTAATTTTTAATTTTCATTTCCATCCGCGGGCCACCATCTCCTGGGCGATGTATGAGGCTTCGTCGTCAGCGTAGGTGTTGGGACCGAAGCCGGCATCATAACCAAGTTCCTTGGCCAGTTCGTGACTGATACGGGGACCGCCGCAGATAAGGATGACTTTGTCGCGAAGGCCCTCAGCCTCGAGCATCTCTACGAGTTCGGTGAGGTTCTTGATATGCACATCCTTCTGCGTCACCGTCTGGCTGACGATGAGGGCGTCGGCATGCAGCTCAATACCTTTGGCGATGAACTCCTCGTTGGGCACCTGGCTGCCGAGGTTGTAGGCATCAATCATGTCGTAGCGCTCCAAGCCGTAGTGGCCGGCATAGCCCTTCATGTTCATGATGGCGTCGATACCCACAGTGTGGGCGTCGGTACCCGTCGAGGCACCCACGATGACTATCTTGCGGCCGATGTGCTCACGGATATACTCATCGCACTCGTGCATGTCCATCGTGGTGCTCTCCACCTTGGGCACATGGATGCTGGTGTAATCCACCGTATGGGTCAGCGAACCGTAGCAGTTCATGAAGCAGAAGCCTTCGGTCAGCTCTTTCTGATACACCACCAGAGGATTCTCGAAGCCCATCTTCTTGAGCAACTGTTTGGCGGCCTCTTCGGCCTCAGCTCCCGCAGGCACCGGCAGGGTGAAACTCAGCTGAACCTTGCCGTCGTTCATTGTGTCGCCGTATGGCTTTATCTTGGTAAGGTCTAAGGTTTTGTCGTAATCCTTAGCCTCCATCGAATACAATCCTTCGCTCATATTACTTCTTTCCTTTCATTAATTCAACAAACGGATTAAAATAGTGCTCACCCTTCAGGGTGACGCCGTCAAGCCCCTTACCTCCAGTCTTCGGACGCTTCACGTTGGCGAAGATACCTTTCTCCAGTGCGGTGAAGAGACCCTCGCTCTCCATGGCCTCGAGCAACTTGGTGGCGTTGTGCAGCACCTCTTGGGCACGGCTCTTGATGATACCACCCTCCTTAAACTCCACCTCCTCGCCGATATCCTTCATGTTGTTGAAGATATATTTGGCGTTCTCGATGGACAGGTAACGGTCGCTCATGAAGGGCGTGTGGATAGCCTCGGTGGGCATACCCAGCAGCTGCAGGCCCTGGTGCGTCCACTGACCGATGATGTTGAACAGGGCATCCTGGATATGGCCACGGAAGATATTACCGGTCATGAACTTGGTGGGGGGCATGTATTTCAGAGGGGCCTTGGGGAAAATCTCGCGAATCATCTGAGCCTGTGCCAACTCGTAGAGGAAGCCGTTCTCGAGCATGGGGTCCATCTCGAAGGCATGACCCAATCCCTGCTGCTCCTCGGGCAGGCCAGCCATCAGGGCCAGCTGCTCGTTGATAAGGTCGGAAGCCAACACGGTGTGTGCCTCCTCGTAGGCGTCGGCGGTGGTCAGGTAGTTGTCCTCACCTGTGTTGATAATGACGCCGGCGAATCCGTTGATGATACGGCTGAAGTACTGGTCAATCAGCGTGCGCTGCATATTGATGTCGCGGAACAGGATGCCATAGAGGGCGTCGTTGAGCATCACGTCGAGGCCTTCCAGGGCGCCCATGGCGGCAATCTCCGGCATGCAGAGTCCCGAACAGTAGTTGCAGAGGCGGATATAGCGACCCACCTCCTCGCCTACCTCGTCGAGGGCCTTGCGCATGATGCGGAAGTTCTCCTGGGTGGCGAAAGTGCCGCCGAAGCCCTCGGTGGTGGCGCCGTAGGGCACATAGTCGAGCAGCGACTGTCCCGTGGTGCGGATCACGGCGATGATGTCGGCACCCTGACGGGCACCGGCTTGCGCTTGCACCACATCCTCGTAGATGTTTCCGGTAGCCACGATGATATAGAGGTAGGGCTTGCTGCCCTCACCTATTGTCTCGATGTACTTCTCGCGGCGAAGACGGTTGCCGCGCACCTTGTCAATGGTGGCGTTGATGACGGGCTCCAACGCCTTGTCGATATCCGCCTTGCTGTGAACGGGCATCTTGGTGATGTCCAGCGTGCCGACGGCGATAGCCTCGGCTATTTCCTGCGGGCTCTTGCCGGTCTCCACCATGGCATTACCCACATAGAACATCACGCCCTCGCCGAGCACACCCTTGGCCTTCAGTTCGTCGACTACCACATTGGGCATAGGCACTTCGTTGGCGTCCACGCCGTCGATGCCCATAAAGCGGCACAGCGTGCGTTCCACAGCCACCGTTGTGTAGTCTTCGACAAAATCCTGCACTTGTCCGGCAATCTTCTTTGCCACCGAACGCGCGTGCTCAACCTCCACAAAATCAAGTCCTACTTTACTTTTTTGCATTGTAATTGTATTGTTAGTTTTAACGTTTTTACATTTTAATTCAAAATGCAAAGATACAAAAAAATTATATATCTAAGAACTAAAAATAAAATATAGCCGCAAAAAAATGTGAGGATGATGCCTGACACAAAAGAAAAGGCTCTCATCGGAGAGCCTCTCTGTTATTTCTTTGCGGTACTGTCGGCAGGCTGTGCCTTAGGCTTCGGCTTGGGCATCTTGATGTCAGCCAGCGAGTGGTTGCGGTGGAAGCGATTGAAGTCGACATAACCGCTGATGCCGTTACAATGGCCTTTCTCGGTGTACTGCCATAAGGTGAAGCGTGTGGTGGGATAGCCGCGGTAGTTGGCAATGAAAATATGATACTTGGCGTACTTCTTGATGGCGAAGTGGGTCTTGTAGACCTTCTCGCTGGTATAAATCATAGGCTTGACGCCATACTCGGTCTCCATGAGTTCCAGCAACTTATCAACACGCTCCATATAGAGACGCCCCGAATGATGCCCTTCGATGTCAAGCACTGGGATGAGGTCCTGTTCGCTTTTTTTGACCATCTTGCGCATGTTGGCCATCTGTTGGTAAGCCGTGGTCTTACTGCTATAGACATGGTAGCTGCCCACCAGCAGGCCGGCCTTGCGGGCCGCCTTGAGGTTGGTCTTATAGTTTGGGTCCTGTATGGAGGTTCCTTCCGTGGCGCGGATATAGGCAAACTTGATAGTAGAATCCTTGGCTACCTTGGCCCAGTTGACAGTGCCCTGGAACTTGGAGACGTCGATACCGCGAGTGCGGACCTGAGCCTGTGCGCTATAGGCGCACAGGCTCAGAAGTATCACTATAATACTACATCTGAATCTCATCGCCATTGCTGTGGAAGAATTTAAATTCCAGTAATGCATGACTCTCAGATGCCCGCATATCAAGATGCAGGTGGTAGCGACGCATCCATTTGCGGCGCAGGCTCCGGAGGCCGCCTTTGGTGAGGTAGGCGTGGATATAGGGATGCATGACGATGGTCAGACGTCGCTCGCCTTGGGCGGTGGCCAGGTGACGCACATTGGCCTCTATCTCATCGACGATAACGAGACTCTGCTTGATATGGCCCGTGCCGTCGCACATGGGGCATTTCTCCTGCACGTCAACCTCCATGGCAGGACGCACACGCTGGCGCGTAATTTGCATAAGACCAAACTTACTGAGCGGCAGGATAGTGTGACGGGCTTTGTCGGGACGCATGGCTTCGGTCATCACGTCGAAGAGCTTCTTTCTGTTCTCGGCCTTGTCCATGTCGATAAAGTCGACGATGACGATGCCACCCATGTCGCGCAGACGCAACTGACGGGCAATCTCGCGACCGCTCTCGATATTGACCTGCAGGGCGGTGTCTTCCTGACCGCTGCCGGCCTTGATATGATTGCCGCTATTCACATCAATGACATGCATGGCCTCGGTATGCTCGATATAGAGGTAGACGCCCGAGCGGATAGTGACAATGCGGCCGAAGGCGCGCCGGATGTCGCGCTGGATGCCGAACTGCTCGAAAATGGGCGTATCCAACTTGTAGAGTCTCACAAGATCCTCCTTGCCGGGCATCATCATCTTGACGGTACGGCGCACCTCTTCGTAAAGGGCGGCATCATCGACATAAATGCTGGAGAAGTCATCGGTAAGCACATCGCGCAGCAGAGCCGACGTGGTGTCGAGTTCGGCATGCACCTTGGCGGGGGCGCTGACATGCTTGAGTTTCTCGGTCATCTGGGCCCAACAGTCCATCAAGTGACGTAGGTCGGCATCGAGTTCGGCGACACTCTTACCCTCAGCGACGGTGCGCACGATGACGCCGAAGTTCTGCGGACGAATGCTCTGCATGAGCCGGCGCAAGCGGCTACGTTCTTCGGAGCCTTTGATTTTCTGCGAGATAGAAATCTTGTTAGAGAAAGGTGTCAGCACCAGATAGTGGCCGGCGATGCTGATATCGCCCGTCACCTTGGGACCTTTGGTGGAGATTGGTTCCTTGGTCACTTGAACCAGGATGGGCTGTCCTACCTTGAGGACGCTGTCGAAATTGCCAGCCTTACCCAAGACAGGCTCTATCTTGAAATTGGCCAGCGTGGCGGCGCCTTTGTCGCCGTTCATGGCCAAGCGGAGGTATTTGTCGACGGAGTTGTAGTCGGGGCCCAGGTCAAGGTAATGCATAAAGCCCTCCTTGTCGCCGCCCACATCTATAAAGGCGGCATTGAGGCCCTGCATGATCTTCTTCACCTTGCCGAAGTAGATGTCTCCCACAGCATACTGTCCTCCAGACTGTTCCTTATGAAGCTCCACCAAGAGCTTGTCCTCCATGAGGGCTATCTGGACGCCGTCTTCCTGTGAGGATATAATGAGTTCTTTTTCCACTTAAAACTTAAAATGCAATATGGTACTATTTATAAATAAAACAAATTACATACCGTCCCAGAGGGATGGTGTGTAATTTGTTTTAGATTTGGTGTCGAAAGTCTGCGACCTATGCGGTCACTTATTTCTTCTTGTGTCTGTTCTTGCGCAGGCGTTTTTTACGCTTGTGCGTAGACATTTTATGACGTTTATGCTTCTTTCCGTTAGGCATCGTAAAAAAACTTTACTTATTTAACTTTCTTTTTCACTTCCTGCATGAAAGTCTTGGCGGGCTTGAAAGCGGGAATGTTGTGAGCCGGGATGATGATGGTGGTGTTGCGGCTGATGTTACGGCCGGTCTTCTCGGCGCGTTTCTTCACGATGAAGCTGCCAAAGCCACGCAGGTAGACGTTCTCACCCTCGGACAGGCTCTCTTTGATAACGGACATAAACTCCTCGACGGTGGCCTGGATGGCGACCTTCTCGATACCAGTTTTCTGAGCTATTTCAGCTACGATTTCTGCCTTTGTCATTTTTCTATACTTTTTAATGTTATTAACTGTATTTCATTCAAATTGGGCTGCAAAAATAATACTTTTTTTTCAAACGGCGAATATTTTTTTTCATTTTAACAATCAGCAATCACTCATCTTATTGTTATACAACAATATACTAACAGCAAGATTTTTACCTACCACACTTTTCTAAGCGCTACAGGAAGGTCTTTAGATCCCTTCTAACGGCTAGTTTTTAACCTTTTACCGAATGTCACAACAAACAATGCCACCGCTGCCAACGAGCAACATGCGGTGAGGGTAAAGCCCACCTGCAACGGCGCTTCGGGGTCGATGTCGAGCACTCCGCGTGCCACCAGCCAATAGAGCACCACTACGAGGGCATTGTTGAAGAAATGGGCCAGCATATTGGGAAGTACGGAGCCGCTATAAACGTAGAGATACCCCAGAATGACGCCCAACACCAAACGTGGCATAAAGGAGAATATCTCACCGTGGCCAAGGCTGAAGATAATGGCCGTCAGCCAGATGGCCAGATGCACACCCCAAGCCTTGCGGCCGTCGGCAGAGAGCCAGCGCTGCAGCAAGTTCTGTATACCGACACGGAAGAATGCCTCCTCACAGACTGCCGGTATCAGCGCCACAACCAGCAGGTTGGCCAGCAGGCCACCTACGGTGTCGACAGTCACCATCTGCTCCACTATGCCCTCCGTCTGTTCTTGGAAAGAGCGCAGCAAATCACCGAAACGTCCAAGATCCCACGAGTCGTTCCATGTCGTCAGCCAGTCATTCAGAGGAATAATCAGCAGCATAATCACCACGCCGACAAGTCCGTAGAGCCATTTCTGCCCACTGAAATCAAGACGGCAGAACTCGCGCTGCCGACCACGGTAGTAGATAATCGTCATCAAAATCACGGGCGCGAGGAAGGAGAACACCTGGGTAGCACCTTGAATCCACAGCATGTCCGTAGTTGACAATTCGCCGCCTACCAAAACGAACGGCACTGAGAGCATGCTGGAGAACAGCAGCATACCCAATGCAATTGCAAGCATCACAAGCAACTGCAACAAAGGATGAGTTGATTTTTTCATGATTGGTGACCCCGGCGGGATTCAAACCCACGACTTTCGGAACCGGAATCCGACGTTCTATTCAGCTGAACTACGGGGCCAAAATACAGACCTCATAACGAGGTAAAAATATTATTATTGTGCATCCGTCAAAAAAAATCCTACTCAAACAAACACCAATCAATACAATATAATATATAAAGAGACGTTATTAGATGTTGTGAGATGAAAAAAGGTCTTTTATACATATTAATATTAGGGCATACCCTCTGTGCTGTTGCACAGGGGTCGGTGCTCGGCAGTGGCCGTTGGTGGAAGATGACCGTCGACACGGAAGGTCTCTACCGTCTGACGACCGCCGAGATGCCTGCACTGCAAGGCGCCAGCATCGACAGCATCGGCATCTATGGCATGGGCGGCGGCATGCTGCCGTTGCTCAACAGCGAGGTCTCCACCGAAGGGCTATGCCCCCTGGCCATCGACATCATCGACCATAACGGCGACGGTATCTTCGGCACGGGTGACACGGTGCTCTTCTTCGGCGAAGGGGCCGACCGCTGGTACTACGCTTCCAACGACGGGCGCTGGGAACATGAGCGGCACGCCTACGCAAACCACAACTATTACTACCTTACCACCAGTACTTCCAATCCTCGCCGCATCACTTACGCCGACTTGGTAACGGCAACCGAGACCGTGAACAGCTACACCAGCGTGGATTATATCGACAACGACTTGGTTAATGTCTTCCGTACCGGACAAAAGTGGATGGGCGAGAAGTTCGGCACCGGGGTAACAAGCCGCACCTTCACGCTACAGGTAACGGGCAACAGCGACGGGTATGTCAAATTACGCTACGCCCTTGCCAACCAGTCATCGACAAGCAGCCAATTCACGGTGAGCACCCCTGGTTACAACAACCATGTGGGCATCAACAGCCGCACCGTCTACAGCACCACGCTCGATGCTTTCTCGACCACCGCCAGCAGTTTTGATTTTACGATAACCTTTGCCGGCGGAGAAAGCACCGCAGCCGGCTACTTGGACTTCTTTGAATTGAACAGCCACGCCCCGCTGCGCTTCAACGGCGGCCAGTTGATAGTCCGCAATGACCAGAACATGGGGACAGCAGCAACCTTCACAGCGAACGGCGTCACCAGCCGCATGCGTGTATGGGATGTCACCCAGACTGGCAACGAACGTGAGATGGCTGTCAGCAACGGCACATGGAGCGACAGCACTGTGGCAGCCCGACGCTACATCATATTCGATGGCAGCAGTTTTCTCACACCAGCCAATATCGTCACCCTGGAAAACCAGAACCTGCATAGCTGCGAGGCCGTTGATATGGTTGTGGTGAGCCACCCCTCGCTGCTCAGCGCGGCACAACATCTCGCCACGTTGCACGAAATTTTCGACGGACTGAACACCTTGACCGTCACCGACGCACAAGTGTACAACGAGTATTCTTCGGGCAAACAGGATCCCATGGCAATACGCACGCTACTGCGGGATTTGAAAGCACGCCACCCTGAGGCCGCACCACGCTACCTGCTGCTGATGGGCAGCGGCACATACGACAACCGCCATCTGCAGGACGGCGGCGAGGTGCCGACGGTGGTAACCTATGAGACCCCCTACTCTTTCGACGAGGACGGAAATTCCTATTGCAGTGACGATATCATGGGCTACCTCGCCGACAATGGCCGTGGCGCCACCACGGAGACAATGGATGTCAGCGTGGGCCGACTGCCAGCCAAAAGCCTTGCTGAAGCCAACCATATGGTCAACAAGATTGAAGGCTACATGACACGGCGCGACCTGCTGGAAGACGGCGGTCATGGCGACTGGCGCAACTGGGTGGCCCTGCTGTCCGACGATGCCGATCCCGGGCATCCTGACGACAGCGCCTTTGCACACTCCAGCGAGGTGGTGGCCAATAACATCAACCGGCTGTACCCACAGTTGAACATCGACAAACTCTATGCCGACTCGTATCACCAGAGCAGCGGCGCTATAGGTTCCTATTATCCCGACCTCAACAACGCCCTGCGGCAACGCATGAACAAAGGCTGCCTGCTGCTGAATTACATAGGCCATGGATCAACATCCTATATCGGTACCGAACGCTACATTGAACTCAGCGACATCGACACCTATGGCAACACCGACCGTCTGCCGCTCTTCGTCACAAGCACCTGCTCCTACGGCCGCTTCGACCTGCCCGACGTGGTCAGCGGCGCCGAGGCCTGTCTGCTGGCGCCTGCCGCCGCCGTGGCTGTCATCAGCGCCTCAAGACCCATCAGTCATATTGAACGCTTCAATAACGACGTCGTCACCTACGCTCTCAACCCCAAAAACACCATCGGCGACGCTCTGCGCCTGGCAAAGAACCGCACCTCGGTATCACAATGTATAGGCCTCACCGGTGACCCCGCCTTACGGCTGAGCCAACCAGAGAACCGTGTCGTGGTGACGCACATCAACGCGAGGCCCGTCACCGAAGGTGTCGACGACACCGCCACAGTGCTTTCGCGTGTCACCGTCAGCGGTGAGATACAAGACAGCAACGGAGTGCTGCTGACCGACTTCGACGGCACCCTCTACCCCATCGTTTTCGACCGCACCATGCGCAGCAGCACCCTGGCTAACGACAACCCCGGCACGGAGGTGAGCTTCACGCAACAGAAGAATATCCTCTACCGCGGCAGCCATGCCGTCGAAGGCGGCCGCTTCGAATATTCGTTCATCGTTCCACAGGATGTAGCCTATCAGTATGACTATGCCAAGCTGAGCCACTATGCCAAGTCGGCCAGCGACCATGCCGCAGGCAGCTACTCCCAACTGCTGTTGGGCGGTCTCAACGACAGCGCCAGTATAAGCACCTCTGCACCTGTGGTGCGACTCTTCATCGGCGACACCAACTTCCTCGACGGAGGCATCACCGACGCCAACCCCACCCTGGTAGCGCTACTCTACGACTCGGCGGGCATCAACGCCGGTTCAGGTCTGGGACACGACATCACTGCCATCCTTGATGGCAACCCTAACAGTTTAATAGTGCTCAACGACTTCTACGACTCTGATGTGGAGCACGCCGGCTGCGGCAGCGTGAGCTACCAGTACAACGACCTCACCCCCGGCCCTCACACCCTGACGCTGAAAGCTTGGAACATCTTCAACATCTCCGCTGAAGCCTCCATCAACTTCATCGTGTGCAACCCCGACACGCTGGCACTCTCAGCGTTGCATTGCTACCCTAACCCCGCCCGCGAACACACGCAATTTATGCTGGAGGTCAACAACACCGCGCAGATAACCTCGGCTGAGTTGCACATCTACAACTATCATGGCCAGCTAGTATACAGTCACACACCCGCCATCTCGGCCGACGGCTATGTGGTAGGACCTGTCAACTGGAACCTGTCGTCAGTGCCGCCAGGACTCTATCTGGCACGTATCCTCGTGACTGACACCGAAGGTCACACTCACCAACAGACAACAAAATGTATTGTCCGCTGATGCAATAAAACAATCACAATAGCGTTATTTAGCACAAACCAACATTTATAGAATGAAGAAACTCACCCTTCTGACAATACTCACCCTCTTGGGTTGCAACCTCTGGGCACAGACCTCTTGGCTTGGACAAAGCAGCAACCAGAACTATATCTCCACCGGTATGCCTATCTTGCTCATCGCCCCCGACGCTGTCAGCAGCGGCATGGGCGACGTAGGTGCCGCCACCACCCCCGATGCCTATTCGGCGCACTGGAACAACGCCAAATTCGCCTTCGTCGAAGGCACCATGGGCATCAGCACCACTTTCACCCCATGGCTGCGCAACCTCAAGGTGGGCGACATGAACCTGCTCTACCTGGGAGGCTACCACCGCATCAACAAACGCAGCACCGTAGCGGCCTCGCTGACCTACTTCTCACTGGGTGACATCGACATGACCGATATAGAGGGTAACAAAGTCACCGACCTGCACCCCAACGAGTTCGCCTTCGATGCCTCCTACGCGCTGATGCTGAGCGACAATCTTTCGCTCGGTGCCACAGGCCGTTTCATGCGTAGCGACCTCACCAATGGCCAGACCATCAACGACGGCAGTGGCAACAGCGAGACCCATGCTGCCAATTCGCTGGCCGCCGACATAGGCCTGTACTACCAGCGTCTCGTCAGCAGGAACGAGGAGATTGCCCTGGGTGCCTTCATCAGTAACCTCGGCGCCAAGTTGCGTTATAGCGAGGACAACAACAATCAGGAATTCCTCCCCGCCAACCTGCGTGTCGGCGGACGCTATACCAACCGTATCGACGACTACAACAAGGTCTCCGTCATGGTTGACATCAACAAACTGCTGGTGCCTACACCCAATTTCCGCACTTACAGCACCGACAGTCTCCAGTCACTGACCGACTACAACAACATCGGTGTCGTCGCCGGCGCCCTGCAGTCTTTTGGCGACGCCCCCGGCGGCATCAACGAAGAACTCCAGGAATTGCAGCTGTCGATGGGTGCCGAATACTGGTACGCCGAGACTTTCGCCGTACGTGCAGGCTATTTCTTTGAACACGCTAACAAAGGCGGGCGCCAGTATGCCACAGTAGGCTTCGGACTGCGCTATAATTTCTTCTCCTTCGATTTCTCCTACCTCGTTCCCACCTCCCGTCTTTCCAACAATCCGTTGACCAACACCATCCGCATCACCCTGTCGATGGACCTTATGCCCGAGGACTAATGAGAATAGGCACTGGATACGATGTACACCGTCTGGGTGAGGGATTGCCCCTGTGGATTGGCGGCGAACTGATACCGCACAGCCACGGTCTGATAGGACACAGCGATGCCGACGTGCTACTGCACACCATCTGCGACGCACTTCTAGGCGCTGCGGCATTGGGTGACATCGGCAAGCATTTCCCCGACACCGACCCCAAATACAAAGGCATCAGCAGCCTCAAACTATTGACACATGTCGGCTCGCTGCTGCATAAGCAAGGCTACCGCATTGTCAACATCGACAGCACCGTGGTGGCTCAGCAGCCCAAGTTGGCGCCGCACATCGAGTCCATGCGCCACAATATCGCCGACACCCTCGGCATCAGCATCGACCAGGTGTCTGTCAAGGCAACCACCACCGAACGTCTCGGCTTCGAAGGCCGCATGGAAGGCATCAGCGCCCAAGCGGTAGCGTTAATTGAAGAAATGTCATGAGCGAAGAGAAGCCTTACGTCAGCCCTGAAGTCGACGATGCTGTCGACACGCTGGAAGACAGCGGCTGCAGCCTGTTGCTCTACAACGACGACGTTCACACATTCGACTATGTCATCAAGGCATTGGTGGACATCTGCCGTCATACCGAGGAGCAGGCAGAACAATGCGCCATACTCGTCCACTGCCATGGCTCCTGTGTCGTCAAACAAGGTTCCTACAGCGAACTGTTGCCCATGCACAGTGCGCTGCTTGACAAGGAACTTACCTCAGAAATAAAAGATTAGTATCAGTATTGCTCCTTCTCATTCGGGAAGTCGCCGCTCTTCACATCGTTGATGTAGTGGCGTATGGCATTGGAAATATCCTCACCGAAGGTGCCGTAGGTACGCAGATAACGTGGCTTGAACTGCTGGGTGATGCCCAACATGTCCTGCAACACAAGCACCTGTCCATCGGTAGCCTGTCCGGCACCGATACCGATGGTGGGTATCTTCAGTTCGGCCGTCACCTCGGCGGCCAACTTGGCAGGTATCTTCTCCAGCACCAGCGCGAAACAGCCGGCTTCCTGCAATATCAGGGCATCCCTCTTCACTCGGTCGGCCTCCTCCTTGTCGGTGGCACGCACAGCATAGGTACCGAACTTGTTGATGCTCTGCGGCGTGAGTCCCAGATGACCCATAACAGGTATGCCTGCCGAAAGGATGCGCTGGACACTCTCAAGAACCTCCTCGCCACCTTCCATCTTGATGGCGTCGGCGCCAGTCTCCTTCATAATACGTATGGCACTGGCGAGAGCCTGCTTGGAATTACCTTGATAGGTACCGAAAGGCATATCAACCACTACCAAAGCTCGGTTGATGGCACGCACCACCGAAGTGGCATAGACAATCATCTCGTCGAGGGTGATGGGCAAGGTGGTCTTGTGACCTTGCATTACGTTGGCAGCCGAGTCGCCGACCAACACCACATCTATCTTGGTGCTCTCCAGCAACGAGGCCATGGAGTAGTCGTAAGCCGTTAGCATGGCAATCTTCTCGCCATGCAGCTTCATATTCTGCAACACACGCGTCGTGACCTTGGTCACATCAGTCTGTAAATAAGCCATTATTCTTCAATGATTTCTTCGCCCTTGGGCGTTCTGGATTTCTCGGGAGTAACAACTTCTTCTTCTTGGTCGGGGATGATACGGAAGAGTTGCTTGAGGGGTTTCTTGAGGATCGGACGGCCGTCCTTGCCGGGACGCGACGCCACATAGAAACGGCTGCCTACGGCAAACGAGGCCGCCTCGGTGGGACTGTCGACCTCATAGAAATATTTCGACACCTCTTTGTCCTGTATGCGCTTGCCGACATAGATAGTGTCAAGTTGCATCACGTTGACGGGTGCCTGCAGCGCCAGCATACCCTTGCCGGGCACCTTGCGCGTGGGCAGCTGCTTATACTCCATGCCACGGGAAGTCTTCACTTTGGCGAAGAACTTCAGCTTGGCATCCATCTGCTCCTGCGTGACGGGGATACGCACAAAGATGCTGTCTTTCTGAGCCTCACTGCAACTGTCGCCAACCATGGGCCAACTGCCGGTGACAACAATATAGCCAGCCTGCACAAGTAACTGCTTGCGGTGCGGTATCAGGCAATAGCGGTCCACGATGTACTTATAGTCCAGATAGTCGTCAATCTTGACGGTGAACCCACTTGGACAGGTGTCCTTGGTGTTCTCCACGGCATAGACCGAGCCTTTGGTGAACAACAGGGAGGCGTAGTAGCCATAAACGGTGCTGTCCTGTCGCGGAACATAGCATCCACGGGCACCGCCGACACACTCGTCAGGGTCGTTGCGGAAAGTGATGAGCACACTGTTCTTTAAATCAACGCTTTTATTAAGCAGCCGACGCGACTCGGGCAACTCCGCATAGCGGTAAACAGCCGTCGTGACAGGCACCTCATAGCGAAGCACCTCCACCGTGTCGCCGTTGCAAGAGCAGTGGATAGGATTATTGGCATAGCGTATAGGAAAATTGGCATGACAACGCATGGCAAAATAGCGGTAGATGGCATCGACACGCTGACGTGTGAGGTCCTCGTTATTGCCGCCATAGCCCTCAATGGTCATGGTGTATAGTTTCGGATTCTCCTGCGAGAAAGCGATGGCATAGGCCGAGTCGAGCAAGTCAAGGTCAGCCACCGAGTAGGTCGTCTCATCGCCCTGTGCACAGAGCAGCAGATGGAACACCTCGGGATTGGTCAACGCCTTCTGCATGTCGCGCACCGGCTTGGCGGAGGGCACATAGAAACCCGTCTGCGCCTGCAAAGAGAAGGCCCAGCACATTGCCACAAACATAAAAAAGTACCTCTTCATGCTCACTACCAATACATTACAGCCATTCATATATTTCATCTTACGCCATGTTAGAAAATGCAAAAATAAACAAAAAAAACGATACCGCCAAAAAGTAATAGACGAACACCGTATAAAACCATCACTATCTCACTGATACTATGTATTTTCAATGGTATTTCCTTGGTATTTCTTTGGTATTTCTTTGCTTTTATCCAAAGAAATAGCTAAAAAACGGCTGTAAAAAAGATATGAAAAAGAGTTGTTATCATTATAAAATAATTTGTATCTTTGCAGTTTAATAAAACATTCCTCATTATGAAAAGATACATTCTAATCATTTGTGCTGCAACCGTCTGCGTATTTATATACAGCTGTGGCAGCAAACATCAGTTCACCGTCAACGGCAGCGTCGATGGTACCGAATTAAACGGTAAGATGGTGTACATGCACGACCTGTATGATAATCCGGAAACGCCTCTTGACAGCGCCGTGGTAACCGATGGGAAGTTCTCCTTCAAGGGAACCGTTGAGGAGCCCAAGAATGTTATTATAGAAGCACCCGACAATCCGTTCCTGGTGAGAATCATCCTGGAACCCGGCACCATTGTAATCAACGGTGACAGCATCGGCGGCACGCCCCTTAACGACAAGCTTCTGGCATACAACAAGAAGCACAACATTGACGACATTATGGATGCCATGGATGAGTATTACCCTATGTATTACAACGCCCCCAACGCAACTGCCCGCGCCGAAGCCGAGCATGTGCTTGACAGCCTTGACTCTATCGGATACGCCCGCCTGCTCGAGGCCGACTGGGACCTCTATAATGGGAACAAAGACAATATCCTCGGCTTGATTGCCATGGAGGAAATTGCACAGATGGGACAATTCACTTATAACGAGCTTGACAGCATAGTCAAAACAGCCTCGCCCCGCGTGGCCAACAGCGAACCTGTGCAGAAAAGGCTTGCCCAACTGACTGCCATTGAAGCCACCTCGGCTGGCAAACACTACACCGACATCCAAGGTGTGGACGGCAAGTTGAGCGACCTCATCGACGGCAAGCTGGCGCTGGTCGACTTCTACGCCAGCTGGTGCGGTCCCTGCCGCAACGAGATTAAGGACAACCTCGTGCCGCTGTGGAAGAAATATCAGAAGAAAGGCCTCGTCATCGTGGGTCTCAACGTGTGGGAGCGCGGCGACGCCGAAGCCCGCAAGGCCGCCCATGAAAAGGTGATAAAAGACCTCAATATCACCTACCCCCAGCTGGTCGACAGCACCCGCACCGCCACCGACACCTACGGTGTCAACGGCATCCCTCAGATTATGCTCATTGACAAGGACGGCACCATCCTGGCTCGCGACCTCCGCGGTCCCGCCATCGAAGAGGCCATTATCAACGCGCTGGGTAAATGAGGAAAATCCTGGGAGTAATCGGTTTAATGGGTTTGATAGGATTGATACCTGTTAAGCCCATTAACCCTATCCATGCCCAAGATACCAACACCATCGACCTTCGCATTGATGGCTACCTCTTCTTCATCGATGACGAATACTTCGGCCGCCGCATCGAGGGCTACACGCTGCCGGGCTTCCGGCTCAACCCCAAGGTGGTGTGGACAAACGACAAGCACCTCACACTCTCGGGCGGCGTCAGCTGGCTGCACTACTGGGGTGCCCACAGCTACCCCAACACCATGAGCTACAGCGTGTTGCCAGACTATAGCGACACCGCCACCATAATGCATATCGTGCCCTGGCTGCAGGCCAAGTTACACCTTGCCGACTGGCTGGAACTCACATTGGGATCTTTCGACCCTGATGACTACCACTATCTGCCAACTCCGCTTCGCGACATCGAGCGTGAGGTGGCCGCCGACCCAGAATGTGGCCTCATGCTTTCTGCCTGGGGTGACATGGGGGAATACCTGTGGGGCACGGCCGACTGGTGGATTGACTGGCGCGAGTTCATTTGGAACAACAGCCCGCGCCAGGAACGCTTCACCATGGGCCTTTCGGGCCGTATCTACTACGATATTCCGCTCACAAACCTGACGCTGGTAATGCCGCTGCATTTCCTGGCGCAGCATGTCGGAGGACAGGTGCTGGCCACCACCACGCCCATACAGAACAACTTCAACGCCGCCAGCGGCTTGGGCATCCAATACAACATGACTGAGCCTTGGGCCGTCGGGCTGCACTGTCTGGCGATGTGTTACCACCAGCACGGCAACACAGCCGTGCCGTTCACACAGGGCTGGGGACTCTATCCTATGCTGAAAGTCGTCAACGGCAAACGCTTGGCGTTTGAATTCAGCTACTGGCAGGGCGAGCGCTTTGTGCCGCTGCTAGGTAGTTGGCTCTACAGCAACCTCTCATCGGTCGACGGCACCACAGTCTTCGACCGCACACAGATACTCTCGTTCACCACCTACTATAACTGGAGGCCCAAGGGCGAGCCGTTCAATCTGCACATCGGCGGTTCGGCACACTACGACATCGGCGAGCAGCAGATGCAGTTCGCCGTGCACTGCGCTCTAGCATTCTGGCCATCAATAAGACTACACTGATGTTCCAACTCTACGATGCACACGGGCCGATTGAGGCAATAAAGGAGGACACCGCCGTCACGGTGGGTGTCTTTGACGGCGTGCACCGTGGACACCAGCATCTCCTCGAACAGCTTTCGACACTCGAACCGCACCTCGCGCCATTGGCGGTGACTCTGACGTCGCACCCCTCCTTTGTGCTTGGGCGCCGCGACAGCGAATACTGGCTCGACGACCCCGAAGAACACCTGAGTTTGCTCTTCGACGCCGGTGTAAAATTTGTTGCCGTACTCCCATTCACCCCAGAAGTTGCCCGGATGTCGGCCTGCGAGATGGCTCGTCTGCTGTACGAACAACTGAACATGCGCAGCCTGTTGCTGGGTTATGACAGCCGCTTCGGTTCAAGGCAGAACGACGATTTCGACCGCCTGCCCCAACTGACCGCCAAGCTGGGATTCACACTCCATCGCGGCGAACCTTATCTTGTCGACGGCGAACCCATCAGTTCGTCGCGAATCCGGCAGACTCTGTTGTCGGGCGATGTTCTGTCAACAGCAAAACTATTGGGTCACCCCTACCGCATCGAGGGCTGCGTGGTGCATGGCCGCGGTGTGGGCCACATGCTGGGATTCCCTACCGCCAACGTGTCTTTGGACAACACCCGCAAAATGCTTCCCAAAGAAGGTGTTTACTCCGTATGCGTAACGTCCGATTTCTGCCAACCGCTGATCTGCTACGGTATGGCCAATCTCGGAGCCGCACCCACTTTCGGAATAGAGAAACCACTGCTGGAAGTGCACCTGAGAGACTTCGACGGCGACCTCTACGGGCACAAAATCGAAGTGGAACTGCGATACCGCATGCGCGACATCGTGCATTTCAACTCCTCTGAAGCCTTGCACGCCCAACTACAAAAAGACCTCGAATCCTGCATCAACCCATGAACGAGTTGCACATAACCTTTTACCAACAGGATATCATCTGGGGCGATGCCGAAGCCAACCGTCAGAAGGTGAAAAAAATGCTGGCCAACACTGTGGTCAGCGCTTCGGGCGCTGACATCTTCGTCGTCCCCGAAACTTTTACCACTGGTTTTGGCGACCACATGGCTGCATTGGCCGAGGAGCAAGAAGGCCCCACGCTGCAGTGGGCACGCCGCATGGCTGCACAGTATGACATGCTTTTCGTCGGCACCTGGATTGTGAAAGAAGATGGCAAGGTCTACAATCGTCTGCACTGGGTTTACCCCGACGGCACTTTCGGCACCTACGACAAAGGCCACACCTTCCGCGTCAGCGGCGAGGCCGACGTGATAACCCGTGGCACCGAAAAGGCTGTGTTCGAATACAAAGGCTGGCGCATCAAGCCCGCCGTCTGCTACGACCTCCGCTTCCCGAAATGGCTGCGCAACTCCGAACTCCGCTCTCCGAATTCCGAACTAGACTATGACCTGCTGCTCATCTGCGCCAATTGGCCGGGAAGCCGTCACGAGGCTTGGACCACGCTCCTCAAAGCCCGTGCTATAGAGAACCTGTGCTATGTGCTGGGCTGCAACCGCAGCGGCATAGATGGTGTAGGAGGTAAATACACAGGCAACAGTGCCCTCGTCGACTACAAAGGGTTCTCCGTCGCTGAAGCGGAACACGGCGCCAACCAGACCGTCACTGCCACCCTCGACAAAGAAAGGCTCAACACCTTCCGCCAACACTGGCCCTTCTACCTCGACTTCGACTAAAAACTATTAATATTATAGCAACACTATCGTCTTATCTCTTTACCTCCTTATCTCCTTACCTCATAGATAATGAATATAGAACAGAAACTGGGGTTCGACCGCATCCGTCAGATGGTGGAGGAACAGACCACCAACGACCTCGCCGCCCGCATGGCCGGCGAAATGCGCTTCTCTTCCGACTTTGAGAGGGTACAATATGAACTGCAGTTCACCGAGGAGATGCGCCAAATAGTACTCATGGAGAGCGAGTTTCCCCAGCAGGACTTCATCGACCTCACCCCCACCCTCACCCATTTAAAGGTAGGCAACACTTTCATCCCCCTCGAGAATCTGTTCGATTTAAAACTCTCGCTGCGCACCATCCGCGAATGCTACCTATTCCTCACCGCCGAGGAGCACCAGCAATATACCGCCCTGCGAAACCTTGCCATCGAGGTGGAGCTGGGCTATGGCGGCAAGAGCTCGCAACTCAACGTCATCAACTCGCTCCTGGGCAAACTCATCGACGACCACGGCGAGCTTTACGACAACGCCTCCCCTGCCCTGGCCGAGATACGGCGCACCAAAGCACGCAAGGCCGCCGAAGTGGATGCCCAAGTTAACAGCACCCTAGCACGCGCCAAGCGCGAAGGTTGGGCACCCGAAGGCGCCGAGGTAACCATCCGCGACGGACGCCCCGTTATCCCGCTGCTCACCACCCATCGCCGCAAAATCAAGGGCCTCATACAAGACGAGAGCGCCACACGTCTCACCGCCTTCGTGGAGCCTGCCGAGGTGGTGGAGTTGGGCAACGACCTCAAAGAACTCGACTTCGATGAACGTCACGAGATACAGCGCATCCTGCTCTCGTTCAGCGACCGCCTTCGTCCCCTGCTGCCGCAGTTGGAGGAGGCCTACCATTTCCTCGCACGCATCGATTTCCTCCGTGCCAAAGCCCGCGTAGCCGTGGAGCTGGGCGCCAGCGTCCCTATCCTCCACCGTGAGCCCCGCATCGAATGGATGGACGCCCGTCACCCACTGCTCTACCTGCAGAAAAAAGACGCCGTCGTCCCCTTCTCACTCCAACTGTCAACTGCCAACTGCCAACTACCAACAAAAATACTCATCATTTCCGGTCCCAATGCCGGTGGCAAATCTGTATTGCTCAAGGCCGTAGGCCTAATACAATACATGCTGCAATGCGGCATGCCCGTGCCCCTGCGACCCACCTCCGAGTGCGGTCTCTTCGGCAGCATATTCATTGACATCGGCGACCAGCAGAGCATCGACAACGACCTTTCCACTTACACCTCACACCTGCAGAACATGAAAGTGCTTGTCGGTTCGGCCGACAAGAAAACCCTCTTCCTCCTCGACGAGCTGGGCGGCGGCACCGAGCCCCGTTCGGGTTGCGCCATCGCCGAGGCAGTGCTGGAGGCATTATATGACAAAGGCGCTTATGGCGTGGTGACCACCCACTTCGCCGACCTCAAACTGTTGGCCGACCGTATGCCGGGCATCGTCAACGGTGCCATGCTCTTCGACACCGACGCCATGCGGCCGCTCTACCGCCTCGCCGTGGGACATCCAGGCAGCAGCTTCGCCTTCGAGATAGCCGAGAGCATCGGATTTCCTAAGGAGATTCTCGACCGCGCCGGCGAGATGGTGGGACGCGAGCAGCTCAACTTCGAGCACCAGCTACAGCAACTTGAGCTCGACAAACAGGAGATTGCCCGTCAGCGCGAAGAACTGAAGGTGGCCGACGACTTCCTCAACGAGGTGACACAGAAATACCAACGCCTCAACGACAACCTGCAGGCCCGCCGCCACGAAATTATCGGCGCAGCCCGTCGCGAGGCGCAGCAGATACTCACCGACGCCAACCGTACCGTCGAACGCACCATCAGCGACATCAAGTCGGCCAAAGCCGAGAAAGAAGCCACCCTGCAGGCCCGCGCCATGCTTTCCAAAGCCACCGAACAGGTGGAAAAAGAAATAAAGAAAGCCGATGAACAGCATCGGAACAAGTCCGACGTGTCCAACAAATCCGACTCTCCCATTGTCATCGGCAGCATCGTCCGTATTGACGGCGAGGAGACCTTCGGGCAGGTGGTGGAGATCAAGGGAAAGAAAGCCGTCGTGGAGAGCAACAGCATTCGTATGACCATCCCACTCTCTCGCCTCAGCGGTACCGCTAAACAAAAGATTCCCACTACCAAACCCAATGTGAGTGTCAGCCGCGGCATCTACAACGACATCAACGAGAAGCGGGCCCACTTCAACCCCACCCTCGACCTTCGCGGCCACCGCGCCGAGGAGGCCATCAGCGAACTGCACCAGTTCCTCGACACCGCCCTCTTGCTCAGCGAGAAAGAGGTACGCATCCTCCACGGCAAAGGCTATGGCATCCTTATGCAAATCATCCAGCAGGAACTGAAAGCCATGCGCGATGTCCGTACATTCCATCCCGAGAAACTGGAACTGGGTGGCGCAGGTATCACTGTCGTGGAGCTACGGTGACCTTCTTATGGGTTCTCTTTACCTTGAAAAACAATGGCGCACCAAAATCAGTGGCCGTCTGGATAGCATCGTCCATCTGTGTTACATACAGCGGCTTGCGTCTTGAGCCATCCCCTGAGCTCCACACCGCTGTCAGCAACATCTGGTAACGCCACCAGGCATCGCCAGCAGGGCGCGACGTGACGCCAAAACGGCTCGACAATAACAGAAGCTGTTGATGAGCGCTGGCCAGTGTAATATGTCCACTGTAGTAAAGACAGCGCAAGTGGTCGACGGTCATCGTGGTGTCGCAACGCAAGAAGCGAGCCTCAAGCGAGTCGAGGTAATAAGGGCTGTTGAGCGACTTAACCACACGGGCAATCTTACGGTAGTTGGGTTTCATAGTGGCCCCATTTTCCTGCGCCATAGCAGTGCAAGAGACTATCAACAAGGAGATTATAACAAACAGCCTTTTCATAGTATAATTGCAAAGATACAACTTTTCCCCGACAGGTTGATAACTTTCTTCGCGCGTGTACATTTTATTTAGTATTTTTGCAGCATGAAAGGAAATGAACTGAAACCGCGCATAGGCTTCTTCGGCCGTCGGAACGTGGGCAAGAGCACCATGATCAACTGGCTGACCGGCCAGCAGATAGCCATCGTGAGCGACACCGCCGGCACCACCACAGACCCCGTGCGCAAGAGCATGGAGATTGGTGGCATTGGTCCCGTGGTACTCATCGACACTGCCGGCATCGACGACGAGGGCGAGCTGGGTGCCCTGCGCGTGGAGAAGAGCATGGCAGCTTTAGCTGAAGTGGATTTGGCACTGCTGCTCTACACCGAAGGGGCCTATGGCGAGCCTGAAGAGAAGGTGGAGCGCTGGTGCACAGAGCACGGCACACCGATGCTTAAAGTGCTGACCAAGGCAGTCCCTATCGACAAGGAACAGCTGATAGCACAGATAAAAGAGGCGCTGCCCGAGAGCGCCTACCGCGGCCACTCGCTGTTGGGCGACGTGGTAGCGTCGGGCGACACGGTAGTCCTCGTCACCCCCATCGACAGCTCCGCCCCCGAAGGGCGCATGATACTACCACAGGTACAGGTGCTGCGCGACCTGATGGATATCCACGCACAGGCATTCTTCTGCCAGACGGAAGAACTGACCACCACATTGGCAGCGCTTAAAGAGCCCCCAGCATTGGTGGTCACCGACAGTCAGGCATTCCAACAGGTGGCAGCCATTGTTCCTGACGAAATACCTCTTACTTCATTCAGCGTGGTGCTGGCACGACAGAAAGGGCTGTTCCAAGAGTACCTTGAAGGTACGAAAAAGATTGGAGAATTGAAGGACGGCGACCGCGTGTTGCTACTGGAGAGTTGCACACACAACGTTACCTGTGAGGACATCGGCCGCGTGAAACTGCCCGCCCTGCTGCAGAAAGCCACCGGCAAACGGTTGCGGTGCGAAGTCATCGGTGGTCAGTCACCGCTACCTGCTGACTTGTCTCATTATGCACTGGTAATACAGTGTGGCGGCTGCGTGATTACCGCCCAACAAGTCAAAGCACGCCTCCTGCCAGCCTTGGAGGCTGGAGTGCCTGTAAGCAACTACGGCCTTGCCCTCGCCTGGTGCAACGGTATATTCGACAGAGCAACAAAGATTTTCAGACAATGATAGATACCAACAAGAAACCCAACCTGAGCATCATCGTGGCACTGGCTACGAACCGTGCCATCGGCCTCAACGGCGACATGCCGTGGCATCTTTCGGGCGACCTCAAGCGCTTCAAGGCGCTGACCATGGGGCATACCGTGGTGATGGGACGCCGCACCTGGGAGAGCCTGCCCAAACATCCGTTGGCAGGCCGTCGCAATATCGTCTTCTCGCAGAGCGAAGCCTTTGCGCCAGAAGGAGCCGAGATAGTTCACAGTATCAACGGACTCTTCGACCTGTTGAAAGACTGCGACGACGAGGTGTTCATCATCGGTGGCGGTCGCATCTACAACATGCTGATGCCGTGGGTGAATCGCCTATATATCACCTGGGTGTACAAGGAGTTCACCGAGGCCGACACCTTCTTCCCCGTCATCGACCTCTCGGAATTCACCAAGGTCAACGAGACGGAGATTATGACCGACGAGAAGAGCGGTCTGGGGTTCAGCTACGCAGAATACGACAGAAAATATGAATGTAACAATCATTAATATCGGCGACGAACTGCTCATCGGGCAGGTCGTCAACACCAACGCCTCGACGATGAGTCACCTGCTCACTGAGGCAGGCATGGCGGTGACTCGCACAGTGGTGGTGGGTGATAACTACAAGGACATCTGGGTCACCGTTGACGAAGCCTTGCGGGAGAGCGACGCAGCGCTGGTGACTGGAGGCCTCGGACCCACCAAGGACGACATCACCAAGAAGTTGCTGTGCGAGTATTTCGACAGCGAACTGGTGGAGAGTGAAGTAGCGCTGGCGAATGTGAAGCGCATCTTTGATAGCCGCGGCTACGAATTGACGCCTGTCAACCGGGCACAGGCTCTTGTGCCGAAGTGCTGCGAAGTCTTGAACAACGACTTGGGGACGGCACCCTGCATGTGGTTCAACACAGACGGCAAAGTATTGGTTTCCCTCCCCGGCGTGCCCTTCGAGATGGAGTGGCTGATGCGCAACCGAGTCATCCCAAAGCTGCAGGAGACCTTCAAGACGGACGTCATCATCAAGAAAAACATCCTCGTGCAGGGCATCGGCGAGAGTTTTCTCAGCGACCTTATTGAACCCTGGGAACTGTCGCTGCCCGAGAACATCAAACTGGCCTACTTGCCCGTGGCGGGAATGGTGAAGCTGAGATTAACTGCCAGGTTTCCTAATGGAACCAATCAAAATAATTTAAATAGTCTCCTGCCCGGGCTATACAAACTTGCCAGCCAACACATCGTCGGCGAGGACTGCGAGACGCTGGACGAACTGGTGCACAAGACACTCATTGCCAAGGGAAAGACCCTTGCCACCGCCGAAAGTTGCACAGGCGGTAACATCGCACGACTGCTTACGGCACAGGCTGGCGCCTCGGCCTATTTCCGTGGCGGCGTGATAGCCTACAGCAACGAGGTGAAGGAGTGCACCCTGGGCGTGAAGCACGAGACCATCGCGGACCATGGCGCCGTAAGCGAAGAGACGGTCCGCGAGATGGTGGAGGGTGTGCGCGAACGCCTTGGCGCCGACTATGCCATAGCCACCACTGGCATCGCCGGCCCCGGCGGCGGCACGCCAGAGAAGCCCGTCGGAACCGTCTGGGTGGCCGTATGCTCTAAAGACAAGACCGTCACACAGCTGATGCACTACGGCGACCGCCGCCAGCAGACCATCGACCGCACCACCAACCAAGCCTACTCCATGCTGATGAAGCTATTGCCTTAACTCCTTATCTCCTGTCTCCTTAACTCCTTAAAGAATATGCCCAAAGCACTGATCACCGTCCTGCTGCTCATCGTGAGCAACGTCTTCATGACCTTTGCCTGGTACGGCAACCTGAAGCTCACCGAGCTGAAAATCAACACCAGCTGGCCACTGATACTCATCATCCTCACCTCGTGGGGCGTGGCCTTCTTCGAGTATTCGTTCATGATACCGGCCAACCGCATCGGCAGCCAGATCAACGGAGGTCCCTTCTCGCTGATGCAGCTCAAGATACTGGCCGAGTGCATCTCGCTGACGGTCTTCACCGTCATCGTGGCCACCGTCTTCAAGAGCGAGCCCATCCGCTGGAACCACCTCGTCAGCTTCGTCTTCATCCTGCTCGCCGTCTTCTTCGCCTTTTACAAGACCAAATAGCATGAAACATTTACCCTTATTGTTGTTGCCGTTGCTGCTGGCGGCATGCGCGACAAAGCCCAACACGATAGAGCTGACCGACTGGCAGTTTGAATACAACGGCAAGTGGTATCCGGCGACGGTGCCGGGATTCATCCACACCGACCTGATGGCCAACGGCATTATCCCCGACCCGTATTACTGCACCAACGAGGACTCTGTGCGTTGGGTAAGTGACAGCTTATGGATATACCGTACCTATCTTCATTATGACAAACTGCCTGACGGCGACACCCTCTGGCTGGTGTTCGAAGGGCTGGCCGGCAACGCAAGCCTTTGGATCGGGAACCCCTACCCAGAAGACACCATAAACGGCGTAATCATAGTGCCACAACATATTTGGTCAATGGATAATATGTTCTGTCGTTACGAGATTCCTTTGCCCGGTGTAAAACAGATGATGAAGCAGTATGTCTTCAAGGATTCGATACCCATTATGATTATGTTCGAGCCTTTGAACGACTCTGTCCGCGAGGCCGAATATGGCATCACCCTTCCCGACCGGCGCGCCTTCACACGTATGGCGCCCTATCAGCCGGGATGGGACTGGGGCCCCAAGCTGCCCACCTGCGGCATCTGGAAGTCGGTATATATCACAAATAAGCCTCACCCCCAACCCCTCTCCTCCGAGGTAAGGAGAGCCTTTAGCTTCCCTTACCGCAACGTCAGGCTAATACAGGAGCCCGACAGCATAGGGCAGTCCTTCTATTTCATTGCCGACACGGGAGTATCCACACCCCTCTCCTCCGAGGAGAGGGGTAAGGGGGTGAGGCTATTCATCAAGGGGGCCAACTGGATTCCTGTCCACAGCTTCCCCGTGGACGACAAAGCCAACCGCTACCGCTACCGACTGCTACTCACCTCCGCCAAGGAGGCGGGCTTCAACATGCTGCGCGTCTGGGGCGGCGGCATCTACGAGCACGACTACTTCTACGACCTCTGCGACTCGCTGGGCATAATGGTGTGGCAGGACTTCATCTTCGCCGGCTCGCCTTATCCCGACAACGCGGAGATGCTGAATAACATCTACCACGAGGTGCGCCAACAGGTAAGCCGCATTGCAAAGCACCCCTGCGTCGTCCTTTGGTGCGGCAACAACGAGGTGAAGAACGGCTGGGAAGACTGGGGCTGGCAGGGACAATTCAACTGGACGCCCGAGCAGCGCGCCCGCCTGGAGAAAGCCATGGACACCATCTTCGGATATCCTAGCACATCTAGTAATTCTAGCACATCTAGTATTCTGGCAAAAGCGGTGAAAGACTGCGACCCGCTGCAGCGCCCCTACATCACCACCTCGCCGCTCTACGGCTGGGGGCACCCCGAATGCGTCACCCACGGCGACAGCCACTACTGGGGTGTCTGGTGGGGCGAAGAACCCTTCGAGAAATATGCCGAAAAGACCGGTCGCTTCATGAGCGAGTACGGCTTCCAGAGCTACCCCATGATGAGCACCATCCGCCAGTTCTGCCCTGAGGAGCAGCTCAGCATCGACTCACCCACATTAAGAAGCCACCAGAAACATGGCCGCGGCCGTGAAATCATCGACAAAGCCATGCGACAGTACTACGGCTTCGACAGCAAGAGCCTCTCATTGGAGGACTACTGCTACGTCAGTCAACTGTTGCAAGCCTGGGGCGTCGGCTACGGCATCCTCCAGCACATCAAGCAGCAACCCCACTGCATGGGCACCCTCTATTGGCAACTCAACGACTGCTGGCCCGTAGCCTCGTGGAGCTCTATCGACTACTACGGCAACTGGAAGGCCTTGCACTACCGTGTACAGGCGCTTTACGCCGACGACGTGGACCTGTCGAAATGGGAACAATACTACAGCGTCTATCCCAAAGACCGCACCTATCCAGAACCCCGCTACACTGTCAACTCATCACTCATTACCCATCACTCATCACTACAGGTGACCATCACCGCACAAAGCGACCTTTACGATGTATACCTCGACACCGACCCACACATCAACGGCCACTTCACGCGTAACATTTTCGACCTCACGGCTGGCGAAAGCGTCACCACCACCTTTATCCCCACCGACCCCAAAGCCGACGTGTCGCATGCAAAAATCACCGTCAAGACCCTCAACGAGGTAATGCATGGCGCATAATAAATGTCTGTAAATTAATACACAAATACAACTGCGCATATTTTTTATTTCTCAATATATAAAAAATGCGTATCTTTGCATTTTATTAATTCGGACAAAATATTGCGCAATTATGTATACAGACACCACTAAATTGATCGGCGAAGGCCTTACTTACGACGACGTGCTGCTCGTCCCCGCCTATTCTGAAGTGCTGCCCCGCGAAGTCTCGGTAGCGTCGCGCTTCTCGAAGCGTATCATGCTCAACACGCCGCTCGTGTCGGCAGCCATGGACACCGTGACAGAGGCCGCTATGGCCATCGGCATGGCCCAGGAGGGCGGCATCGGCGTGCTGCACAAGAATATGAGCATCGAGCGTCAGGCCAACGAGGTGCGCAAGGTGAAACGTGCCGAGAACGGCATGATTATCGACCCCGTGACCCTCGACAAGGACGCCAAGGTAAAGGATGCCCTGCGTCTGATGGCCGAGTACGGCATCGGCGGCATTCCCATCGTCGACGAAAACCGCATGCTCATCGGCATGGTGACGAATCGTGACCTGCGCTTCGAGCGCGACATGGAGCGTCCGCTGAGCGAGATTATGATTACCAAGCTCATCACCACACATGTGGGCACCACCTTCGCCGAGGCCACCGATATACTGCAACAGCACAAGATTGAGAAGCTGCCTGTGGTCAACGAAAAAGGACAGTTCATGGGTCTCATCACCTACCGCGACATCATGAAGACCAAGGAGCGCCCCAACGCTTGCAAGGACAGCAACGGACGTCTGCGCGTAGCCGCCGGCGTAGGCATCACGCCCGACATGATGGACCGTGTCGACGCGCTGGTGAAAGCCGGTGCTGACGCCATCGTCATCGACACCGCCCACGGCCACAGCATCCGTGTAGTCGAGGCGCTGAAGAAAGTGAAAGACGCCTATTCGGAGATTGACGTCGTGGTGGGCAACATCGCCACCGGCGAGGCAGCCATCATGCTGGCCGAGGCCGGCGCCGACGCCATCAAAGTGGGCATAGGACCCGGAAGCATCTGCTCAACACGTATCGTTGCCGGCATCGGTGTGCCGCAGCTCACCGCCGTCTGCGAGGTCTGCGGTGCCCTCAAGCAGAAGGGCTACGATGTGCCCGTCATCGCCGACGGCGGCATCCGCTACAGCGGCGACATCGTGAAGGCCATCGCCGCAGGTGCCAGCAGCATCATGGTGGGCAGCCTGGTAGCTGGCGTGGACGAGGCTCCAGGCGAGACCATCATCTTCGAAGGCCGTAAGTTCAAGTCCTACCGTGGCATGGGCTCGCTCGAGGCCATGCAGAGCGGCTCGAAGGACCGCTACTTCCAAGACAAGGAGACCGACGCCAAGAAGCTCGTCCCCGAAGGTGTCGTAGGCCGCGTGCCTTACAAAGGCACCCTCAGCGAGGTACTCTACCAGATGGTGGGTGGCCTGAAGGCCGGCATGGGCTACACTGGCAGCCGCACCATCGAAGACCTGCAGCAGGCCAAGTTCATACGCATCACTGCTGCCGGCCGCACCGAGAGTCATCCGCACGACATCGCCATCACCCGCGAAGCTCCGAACTATTCGCGTTAGTAGTTTAGTAGACTATAGTTAAGTAGATAAGTAGTAGACAAATGAAGAAGATTTTGCTGGCAGCTGCCATCATTTCAATTTTCAATTTTCAATTTTCAACTTTACAAGCACAGACCGACCCCATCGTCATTGAGGTCGGCGACCAACAGATACGCCAGTCAGAATTCCTTAAAGAATTCAACGCCAATGTAGGCCAGCAATTGAACCGGAAGGGTGACGTCACCACGGCCGAGAAACGCGCCGCGCTGGAAGAGTATGTCGACCTCTACGCCACTTTCCGCGCCAAACTGCTCGACGCCCATGTTCGCGGCTTCGACACTGCCGCCGCCCTGCAGGACGAGTTGATGCGCTACCGCAAAGAGCTGGCGGCACCCTACCTCATCGACTCAACCGTACTGCAACAGCTGTTGGCCGAAGCTTACGAGCGCAACCACTATTCGTTGCATGCCGCACACATTCTGGTATCGACACCCCTCTACGCCACACCGGAAGACTCGCTGAACGCCTACAACACCGCCATGGGATTATATAACCGCATCGTCAACGGTGGTGAGGATTTCTTCGAGGTCGCCGTCGAATATCTCCGCAAGACCAAACCCGAGGTGACTCCTCGTCCCAACGAGGGCGACCTCGGATTCTTCTCGGTATTCGATATGGTATATCCCTTTGAGAACGCTGCCTACGCCCTTCAGGTTGGCGAAGTCAGCAAGCCCGTACGCACACGCTACGGATTCCATATCATCAAACTGCTCGACCGTGTGGAAGGCCTTTACGGCCGCGTCACCCTAGCCCACATCTGGCTGCACAGCACCGACTCGAGCACTCGTCGCAACGACATATACAACATCTACAATGAGCTGTCGCAGGGCCTTGAATTCGCTTCTTTGGCACGCCAAAGCGACGACCGCACCACGTCGAGAAACGGCGGTATGTTGGGGGATGTCAGCCTGTCGCAACTGCCAGCCGAATATGTCCATAAACTGGTCGACATGAAGAATGGTGAGTTCAGCAAACCATTCTTCACTCAGTACGGATGGCACATCATCAAACTCATCAAACGCGACACACTGCCACAGCCGGAAGACCTGGAAGGCTTCTACAAACAACGTATGGCTCGCGACCTGCGTGGCGAAGAGTCGCGCAAGACCTTCGCCGCCAACAGCCGCAAGAAATACGGCATCGTTGACTGCACCACGACACCCATCATAGAGAAAGGCCGCAAGAAGAAGAACGCTCCCGTGAAGATGATGGCTTCTCTCGACGAACTGAGTCGTGTAGTGCCCGACTCTGTGCGCCAAGCCCGCTGGCGTATCAACGAGAGTCTCTTCACCGACACCACAGCGCTGATAGTCACCCCCTCCAAGAGATACACCTCTCTCGATGTGGGCCGTTATATCTACCGTCAGCAGAAACGTGGCCAGCGCGAGGACATGCAGGTCTACCTGCGCCACCGCTACGAGAACTTCCTCGACAGTGTCAGCATAGACTATGCCGACAGCCAGCTGGAGAAGGAATATCCCGATTTTGCTCAGATTGTGGATGAATACCGTCGTGGTCTGATGATATTCAACTACAACGACGCCATGATATGGCACAAAGCCATCAACGACACTATCGGCTTCGCCGATTTCTACGCTCGTGAGAGCCGCACCAAACGCCTCGACAACCCCGACGACTCTATCTATTTCTTCCATCCTCGTGCCCGTGTCACCGTCATCGATGTGGCTGACGCCGAGGCGCTGGAAGCCACCAAGGCACAGAAGATTATCGAGAAAGCCCGTAAGAAGAGCCTGGGCAGCAACGAGATGAAAGCGCAACTGCTGAAGAAAGTCGACCAGAAAAAGTATGCTGCCGAGAACCTTGTCACTATTGGTGTAGAGCAGGTGGAACAGACTCGCCAGCGCCTGCTGGCCGATGACCAATGGCAGCCCGGCGTCTACACCGTGGCTAAGGACAATGGCTACCGTCTGCTCGTAGTGGAAGAAGTGCTGCCCCGCAGCCTCAAAGGCATCCGCGAGGCCCGCGGATACTACCTCAACGCATGGCAGAACGAGGTGGAGCAGCAGTTGAATGAAGATTTGTGGAAGAAATACAATGTGAAAATCCACCGCGATGTGGTGCGCAAGATTACTTTCTAGCCTTTTGCTGCTGACAGCCCTGCTGTCGACAGGATGCCAACGGCGCAGTGACGACACTCCGCTGCTGGCCTCGGTCTATGGTCACGAGTTACACCGTAGCGATCTCGCAGGATTAGTGGGCGAAGGCGTCAGTTCCGACGACAGCGCAGCCATCGTGGCCAGCTATGTCGACCAGTGGATACGCCAGACGGTTATCCTCACCAAAGCTGAGAAGAACATCACAGACAACTTCGACCGACAACTTCGGGAATACAAGAACAGCCTGCTCACCTACGCCTACGAGCAACAGATTATCAACCAACTGCTCGACACCAACATTAGCGAGGAGCTCATTGCAGAATACTACGAGCAGCACCGTGACGAGTTTCACCTGAAGAGTGCCATCGTCAAAGCCGTGTATGTGACAGCACCTGCCAAATCACCTCTGGTAGGAAAGATAAAGAAGATTATCGACCGGCGCGACTTCGACGACCAAGATGTCGTGGAGTTGGAGACGTTGGCCAGCCGCCACAATCTGTCGGGCTACTATGACCTTGACACCTGGATACCTTTCTACACACTTCAGAGCTCTGTACCTGTCACCACCTACAACGAGAACCTCTACCTGAAACAGAACCGCACCATCATGCTCACCGACAACGATATCACCTATCTGGTGCGCATCCTGGACTATAAGATGAGCGACGAGACATCGCCACTGGAACTACAGACCGAGAACATCCGCTCCATCCTGCTGAACCATCGTAAAATCGACATACTCAACCGCCTGCAAAACGACCTTCTGGAAGAAGCCGAGAAAGGCGACCACGTGAAAAGATACATTTAAGAACATGAAGAAAATAACCATATTGGCGATTCTCGCCCTCCTCACTCCATTCAACACGCTACTGGCCCAAGAGACCATTGTCGATGGCGTGGCAGCCATCGTGGGAAAGAACATCATCAAATACTCCGATATCGACCGCTCCTACGCGCAGGTGCGTCTACGCTCCGGCAACGACAAACCGTTCGAGAACAAGTGTGCCATATTGGAGAACCTTATCCTCAACCAACTGCTGATACACAAAGGCGAGCTTGACAGTGTCGACAGCAAGGAGATCAGCGACAATGACGTGAACCAATACGTGCAAAGCTACCTTGAGAACGACTTGATGCAGTATGGCTCCAAGGAGGCTCTGCGTGAAGCCACGGGATTCTCCTACGACGAGCTCAAAGAAGAATACGAACGCATGATTCGTAATCTCATGGTAAGCCAACGCGTACAATACCAACTCACGCAGGATGTTAAAATCACCCCACACGAGGTGACAGAATTCTTCAACAGCATACCTATTGACAGCCTGCCCGAAATTCCGGAGCGCTACGAGCTGTCGGAAATTGAACTGCAGCCTGTTGTCTCAGAGGCGGAGCGCGACCGTGTGCGCACGCAGTTGGCCGAACTGCGCGAACGTGTCCTCAAGGGCGAGAAGTTTTCCATGCTTGCCACACTCTACTCGCAAGATCCCGGTTCTGCCAAGAAAGGCGGCGAACTGGGATTCTTCACACGTGGCAAAATGGTCAGCGAATTCGAGTCGGCGGCATTTGCCCTGAAGCCCGGCGAGGTGTCCCCCATCATCGAGACACAATTTGGATTCCACATTATACAGCTCATCGAGCGACGTGGCAACAGCATCAATGCCCGCCACATACTCTTGATTCCCAAAGTGTCGTCCGAAGACCTGCTGCAGGCACGCATAACCCTCGACAGCCTGGCAGCCGAAATACGTGCTGGCAAAATCAGTTTCGAAGATGCCGCTCGCCAGTATAGCACCGCATCCAACGCCAAACAGGGCGGTACAGCCGTCAACAGCAACGACGGTACCACACGATTCGACCGCAATGCCATCAACGAGCGCTACTATAATGTCGGCATCCAGAATATGGACGAAGGTCAGATAAGCAACGCCTCCTCCATGAAAACAGAGGACAACCACGACGCTTACCGCATCGTGCGTGTCAACAAGAAGCTTCCTGCCCACCGCACCAATCTCACCGACGATTACGACAATATCTACAACGCCGCCCTCGCTGCCGCCAAACAAAAGAAACTGCGCAAATGGGCCGTCCACCAGATGTCTGTCACCTACGTCCGCCTCAGCGACGAATACAAAGACTGTGTGTTCGAGAACCTTAAATAGACTGCCATGAACGACAAAGAACAACTCTATCTACTGGTTGAGAAATACAACTCCCTCAAACACGAAATTGGCAAGGTCATCGTAGGACAGCATGAGGCTGTCGACAGTCTGCTGCTTTCCATCTTCAGTGGCGGCCACTGCCTGCTGCTGGGTGTTCCCGGACTCGCCAAAACGCTCATGGTCAGCACGCTGGCACGCACACTGGGTCTTACATTCAGCCGCATTCAGTTCACCCCCGACCTGATGCCTTCCGATATCACGGGTAGCGAGATTCTTGACAGCAGCCGTCAGTTCAAGTTCATCCAAGGCCCCGTCTTCGCCAACATCGTGCTGGCCGACGAGATTAACCGCACCCCGCCGAAGACACAGGCCGCCCTGTTGGAAGCCATGCAGGAGAAAAACGTCACCGCCAACGGCGTCTCCTACCCTCTGCCAGCACCTTTCTTTGTACTGGCCACACAGAACCCCATCGAGCAGGAAGGCACCTACCCTCTCCCCGAGGCCCAACTCGACCGCTTCATGTTCAATGTGCGTCTCGACTACCCCTCTTTTGACGAAGAGGTACGCATTGTCAAACAGACCACCATCTGTCAAGACCAAGAGATACAGAAGGTTCTCAGCGCCGAGGAAATCATCGCTTTCCAAGAGGTCATCCATCACATGCCGGTACCCGACAACGTGTTAGAATACGCCGTACGCCTTGTCAGCCTCACACGACCGACAGGCCAAACCAGTCAGACAGCCCACTATATCTCTTGGGGTGCAGGCCCCCGTGCCTCGCAGTATCTCATCATCGGTGCCCGCTGCCATGCCGCCATCCACGGAAAATACTCGCCCGACAGCGAGGATATAGACGCCGTGGCGCTCAACGTACTGCGTCACCGCATCGTGCGCAACTACTACGCCGAAGCCGAAGGCATCTCAACCGACGACATCGTCCGCCAAATTATAACGGCAGGTAAATAACCTTCTTGGTCTCGAAATACTCCTCCTCGAAGAAGTCACTGACCTCCCATGTCCTCACCTTGTGACGAAATGGAAACAATTCTTTCGTAAGGTCTCCGCCCTTGAGATAGAGTATTCCATTGTGCAGATGGTGGTACTGCGTCTTCGACACCTTACCCTTCACCCAAGGCACAAACTCACCCAGTGTCGTCACCGCCCGCGAAACAATGAAATCGAACTCACCCTCCACGCTCTCAGCCCGAGTTTGCTGAGCCTTGACATTATCTAGACTCAACTGTTCCGCCACATCGCTGACAACTTTAATCTTTTTGCCGATAGAGTCCACCAGCATAAAACGACTCTCCGGAAACATGATAGCCAATGGCACCCCGGGGAAGCCTCCGCCGGTACCCACGTCGAGCACCTCGCACATGGGCTTGAACTGTATCACCTTGGCAATCGCCAACGAGTGAAGCACATGGTGTTCATAGAAATGCTCCATGTCTTTGCGCGAAATGACATTGATCTGAGCATTCCAGTTCTCATATAAAGGAAACAGAGCGGCAAACTGTTCGCGCTGCCGCTCCGTCATCTCCGGGAAATATTTCAGAATTATATCCAATTCTATTGTCTTAACTACTTAACTTCCTATCTACTTAACTACTAAAGATACGCTTTCAAGTGCTTGCTCTTGCTGCTGGTCTTGAGGCGTTTGATACCTTTCTCTTTAATCTGGCGCACTCGCTCACGAGTGAGGTTGAACTTCATGGCAATCTCATCCAGACTCAACGGGTGAGGCAGGCCGATGCCGAAATACATCTTGATGACCTCGCGCTCATATTCCGTCAACGTCGACAGGCAACGCTCAATCTCTTGCGAGAGGCTCTCCTGCATCAACTTGTCGTCGGTCGGCGGGGTGTCTTCATTGGGAAGCACGTCAACAAAGTTCACGTCCTCATCGCTGGCCAACGGGGCGTCGATACTCACATGACGGCCGCTGATACCCATAATAGCCTTGATCTTGTCTTCCGGAATATCGAGCATGTCAGCCAGCTCCTCCTCTGATGGCGGACGCTCCAACTGCTGCTCCAGTTTGCTGATTTCCTTTTTCAGTTTATTGAGGGCACCAAGCTGGTTGGAAGGCAGGCGCACGATGCGAGAATTCTCGGCTATAGCCTGCAGTATGCTCTGACGTATCCACCACACCGCATAACTGATAAACTTAAAACCGCGAGTCTCGTCAAAACGTTTGGCTGCCTTGATAAGACCCACATTGCCCTCATTGATGAGGTCAGGCAGACTGAGACCTTGATTCTGGTACTGCTTGGCCACAGACACAACAAATCTCAAATTAGCCTTCGTGAGACGCTCCAACGCCGCCTGGTCACCCTGCTTGATACGCTGCGCCAGCTGCACCTCCTGTTCTGGAGTGAGCAACTCCTCGCTGCAGATATCTTGCAGGTATTTATCCAACGACTTGATATCGCGGTTGGTAATGGAATGGGTAATCTTCAGTTGTCTCATACTCTTCTCGCTTAGTTTGCACAAATATTCAATCCAATAACGCAAAAAAATATTATTTGTTACATGTAAATAATTTTTTTTGGAAAAATATTTTTCCCCTCAGGAATTTTATTCGCCAAAGAGTTGTAATTTTGCACTCGAAAACAATAAATGCACCTGAACAACGTTTCATTACAAAGAATAACAAACCAATAAAATAGCAAGAAACATGAAAAAAGTAAAATTAATCCTTCCGATGTTGCTGGCACTTGTGCTGGGCTTCACCATGACGTCGTGCGAAAGCGAATATTTCGGTGACACGAACACTCGCGCCATGACGACCACAATCGAATGGACCCAATGGGTTGACGACGGCGCCACTGCATATCTCTACGTCGATGTGCCTTGGGATGCCATCACTGCTGACGTGCTCAATTTTGGCAATGTGTCGGCCTACGTCTATGACGGAGAATACCAGTGCCCGCTGCCTTACATTGTGCCCATCACCTACACCACCGCCACTGGCAACGTGGTCGTGCCCGAGAACATCACTTACGACCTCAGCCTCGGTAAGATTTCCTTCCGTATGCAAGACCTTGACGGCGGCATGCCCGAAGGTCTCACCAACAGCGCTCCTATCACCTTCCGCGTGGTGGTGACAATGCCGGTCGAACACTAATTGTCTGTAATAACAATAAAAGAATGGGCGACACTTCCGTGTCGCCCATTCTTTTATTTCCGGTGTTTCTTGTAAGCCTTCAGCGTATTCTGCAGCAGGCTCACTATCGTCAGCGGCCCTACGCCGCCGGGGACAGGCGTCACCCAACTGCATTTGGCATCCACCTCCGAATGTTTCACATCGCCAATGACCCGATAACCGTTCTTCTTCGTGGCATCCTCCACACGATGGATTCCCACGTCGACCAAAACGGCACCCTCCTTGACCATGTCGGCGGTGATAAATTCGGCCTTGCCGATAGCCACCACCAGGATGTCAGCCTGACGCGTAATCTCCGGCAGGTTCTGCGTCTTACTGTGGCACATCGTCACCGTACAGTCGAAACCTTTACGACTCAGCAGGTTGGCCACTGGCGTACCCACGATATTGCTGCGCCCGATGACCACACAATGCTTGCCGGCAGTCTCGATACCATAACGCTGCAGCAGCGTGCAGATGCCCATAGGCGTGGCAGGCACAAAGCACTCCTCGCCGAGCACCATACGTCCAATGTTGACAGGAGTGAAGCCATCGACATCCTTGTCGGGAGAGATGGCATTGATAACCCTCTGCTCATTGATGTGCTTGGGTAAGGGCAGCTGCACGATGAAGCCGTCGATGTCGGGGTCGTTGTTGAGGAAATCAATAGTCTCAAGCAGTTGCTTCTCTGTGGTGGTCTCACTCATACGATACACACTCGAGGTGAAGCCCACCTCATGGCTCGACTTCTCCTTGTTGGCCACATAGGTCATACTGGCACCGTCGGTGCCTACAATTACAGCGGCCAGATGAGGAGCACGGTGTCCTTCCGCCGTCAACTGCCGCACCTCATTGGCTATCTCTTCTTTAATCTGCAAAGCCAGCGCCTTGCCGTCCAAAATATCTGTCATATATGGTTTGAATATTTCTTATCTTCTCTTTTTCACCGGCGTTTTCTTCCCGCCGCGGGAACGCGGCCGCCGTTCTTGCTCACCATCTTCATCATCTTGCGCGTGTCATCGAACTGCTTCAGGAAGCGGTTGAGCTCCTGTATCGACCGTCCGCTGCCGGCGGCAATGCGCTGCTTGCGACTACCGTTGAGACACTGCGGGTGCTGACGCTCATAGGGCGTCATGCTGCCTATCATAGCCTCGATGGGCACAAAGGCGTCGTCGCTGATTTCCACATTCTTCGTCAGTTTGTCCATGCCGGGAATCATACCCACCAAGTCTTTCATCGACCCCATCTTCTTCACCTGCGACACCTGCGACAGGAAGTCCTCGAAGTTATACTCGTCGCGCATCAAGCGCTTCGATATTTTACGCGCCTCCTGCTCGTCATACTGGGCTTCGGCACGCTCCACCAGACTCACCACGTCGCCCATGCCCAAGATACGGTTGGCCATGCGGTCGGGATGGAACACATCGAGGGCATCCATCTTCTCGCCCACACCGACAAACTTGATAGGCTTCGTCACCGTGTAGCGTATCGTCAACGCCGCACCGCCACGTGTGTCGCCGTCCAACTTCGTCAGCACCACACCGTCGAAGTCCAGCCTGTCGTTGAAAGCCTTGGCTGTGTTGACGGCATCCTGACCCGTCATGGCGTCGACCACAAAGAGGGTCTCCTGCGGCTGCAACTCTTTCTTCAACGCCGCTATCTCGTCCATCATCTGCTCGTCGACAGCCAGTCGACCGGCAGTATCGACTATAACCACGTTGATACCCTTCAGTTTGGCATCCTTGATAGCATTCTTGGCAATCTGTACGGGATTCTTCGAGCCTTCTTCGGTATACACCGGCACGCCAATCTGCTCACCCAACGTCTGCAACTGGCTGATAGCGGCGGGACGGTAAACGTCACCGGCCACCAGCATCACGCTCTTGGCGCGCTTGTTCTTCAGCATATAGGCCAACTTGGCCGAGAAGGTCGTCTTACCAGAGCCCTGCAGACCGGCCACGAGCACCACGGCAGGCTGCCCTTTGACATTGATGTCCACAGCCTCCGTACCCATCAACTCCGTCAGCTTCTCGTGAACAATCTTCACCATCAACTGACCTGGCTCGATGCTCTGTATCACATTACGGCCCATGGCCTCGGCCTTCACCTTGTCGGTAAACTCCTTGGCGATGGGATAACTCACGTCGGCGTCAAGCAGTGCCTTGCGCACCTCCTTGACGGTCTCCGCCACATTGATATCGGTAATCGACCCCTTGCCTCGAAGGGTATGTAACGCTTTCTCTATCTTACTACTAAGGTTCTCAAACATAGTCTGCCGTACATTATTAACGCGTTGCAAAAATACAAAAAAACACCGACATGGACAAATGTTTTTTACAGACGGCGACATCGTTACCCACCCCACCCCGTTCCCGCCCGTTTCCCGCCCTACCCTCTCCCTTATTGTTTCGGTTAAGTCTCGTTTTATCTTCGATTTTTATACGAAGGTATTACCTATAGTGTGCAACAAAAACAGAGCGAATATAGGGAGAGGATAGGGAGAGGACAGACAGCAAAGGGATGGCTTATATGCATCCCTGAATATGACACAATAAAAGAAGACCTTCATCGTTATTATTAATGATGAAAAACTACCGCATACTCCCTGCCACCGACAGTGACGTCGACACCATACTGGCCATGTACGAATACTCTCGTAGCCTTATGCGTGCTGCCGGCAACTTCACACAGTGGGTGGGCTATCCCACCCGCAACGATGTGCTGGACGACATCCGTCGCAAAGCCTCCTATATCGTCGAATGCGACGACAAGGCCGTGGGCACCTTCGCTGTGGTTCCAGGCATCGAGCCCACCTACGGCATCATCGAGCATGGCCGCTGGATCGACGACGCGACACCCTATGCCACTATACACCGCGTGGCCAAGAATGCCGATGGCCACAATATTGCAGCACTCGCCTTCCAGACCGCCAAAGCACGCTACTTCCACCTGCGGGCCGACACCCATGCCGACAACCTCGTCATGCGTCACCTGTTGGAAAAAGAGGAATTCGTCTACTGCGGCATCGTCTATATGGACGACGGTTCGCCACGAATGGCCTACGAGTGGTGGAGCTGGGACGAAGTGTTTTCCACCTTGCAAGAGTGGGTAGAGCAAATGGTATTGCCCCGCTACGATGCTTTCGATGCCGCCCATCGCCACGACCATGCACGCCGCGTCATCGCCCGCGCCATGGTGATTTACCGCCACCAGCGGGAACGCATGGCGCCGCCCGACGCTCCCATCGTCACCATGATGCCTGAAATGGTCTACACAGCCGCCGCCATGCACGACCTCGGGCTTGCCGAAGGTCGCGAGGAGCATCACCTGGCCTCGGGACGTCTCATCCGTTCCTGCGACGACCTGTACCGTTGGTTCGATAATAAACAGATAGAGACTATCGCCCAAGCTGCCGAGGACCACCGTGCGTCGGCTACCCAGCCGCCACGTAGCAAACTTGGCGCCATCGTCGCCGAGGCCGACCGCGACATAGAACCCGAGACCATCGTGCGCCGCACCGTCGAGTACGGCCTCAGCCACTACCCCACCCTCGACCGCGAGGGACACTGGCAGCGCACCCTCGAACACCTGCACGAGAAATACGCCGAAGGGGGCTATCTAAAGCTCTGGCTGCCAGACTCTATCAATGCCGCCCCTCTGACCGACCTACGTGCCCTTATCCGCGACGAATCCCGCCTCCGCACACTATTCGACACCTTCTTTAAACCTGAAACTTGAAACCTGAAACCTAAAACTTGAAACCTAAAACCTGAAACTCCCCCCACCCCATGAATACCGTCTTGATTATCCTGGCTTTTGTCTGCCTGCTGGTAGCCATCGTGGCCGTCTTCACTCCCGTGCCGCCGGCGGTGCCTGTAGCCTGGGGCGGCCTGCTGCTGGCGCGCCTGAGCGGCTATGTCGCCGTGAGCAACAGCCTGCTGCTGTGGAGTGCCGTCATCGGTGTGGTGCTGATGGTGTTCGACTACATCTTCCCTCTGCTGACGACACGGCATTTCGGAGGCACCAAATGGGGTGTCTGGGGCTGTACCATAGGCTTGCTGCTGTCGCTCATAGGGCTGCCCTTCGGACCTGCGGGCCTTGTAGGCGTCTTCTTCTGGCCTTTCGTGGGAGCCTTCGTAGGCGAATTTCTCAAACAGAAAGATCCCACGACAGCCCTGCGGGCCGCCGTGGGATCCTTCCTGGGCATGATGGCCGGCATCGTCGCCAAAGTCATCTACTGCTTGGTGTTGCTGATATTGGTTATCGTGGGGCTCTTCTAGCCTACTCCACTCCCGCCAGACTCATCAGCGAGTGCACCGGGGCTATGCTCTCCAGCACCTCACGACCTTTGAGGGCCGGCAACTCAACCAGAAAAACAAATTCCTTGACGCGCACACGGCGGCCATTGATTACCTCGTTGTTCAACGCCTGTGCTATTCCCTGGGCTGTGCCGCCGGTAGCCAGTAGGTCGTCCAACAAGGTAAGCTCTATGAACTCCCCCTCTGCCACGCAGGCCGCCAGGTCGCTGCGACGGTAGAACACCTCATCGCTGCCATACTCCTTCTCTATCTCCACCCGCACCAAGTCGCCCTCGGCATGGGGCAGCTTGCCTTTCTTACGAATGGGCACAATGGTCTGCACACGGTTGGAGTCTGTCAGCAAGGGTGCCGTGAAGAGGAAACCCCGCGCCTCGACGGTGGCGATGTTGGGCGCCGTGCAACGGCGGTCAATTTCGGCGATAGCCTCCTTGAAGGCCTCCTTGTTTTGCAAGAAAGGCAACACATCGATGAAATCAATACCCGCTTTGGGGAAATCAGGATAGTGTTTAATGACGTCTTCGAACATATCTTTTGCTTTTCATTTTTCACATTGCCCATAGCAGCAGCCCACCGCCGATGATAACACCGGTGACAAGCAGGTCTATCAAGCAGAAGCCCATGATGTCCTTGGCGCTGAGACGTGCTATGGCCAGCGCCGGCAAGGCCCAGAAGGGCTGTATAAGGTTAGTCCACGCGTCACCCCAAGCGATGGCAATGCCGGTGAGACCGGGGTCGACACCCAGGTCGGCGCCAGCGGTGAACATGATGGGTGCCTGGATGGCCCAGTGGCCGCCGCCACTCGGCACAAAGAGGTTGAGCACAGCGGCACAGAGGAAGGTCAGCAACGGATAGGTGACAGGCCCCGACACCCTGATACAGGCGTCAGCCAGCACATTGCCCAGACTGATACCGCTGGCGCCTATGCCGGTAATGATACCCATGATACCGGCATAGAACGGAAACTGCAGTATGATGCCCGCAGCCCCTGTGGCGGCCTTCCCAAAGGCACGCACATAGGCTACCGGTGTGCCATGCAACAGCAGGCCCAGCGAGAGGAAAAGCATAATGACGGCGCCCAGGTCGAGATTGCCACCACGGAAGCCCAGCCGCAATACCAGATAAGCCAGCAGCAGTCCTCCGATGAGCCACGAAAGCGCGGGGCTCTGCTCCATGCGTTGGGCAGGGGTAAGGTCTTTAAGGACTTTAAGGTCCTTAAGGTCTTTAGGGTCTTCTTCGAGGAGGCTGGGATCCACCGTCACAGCGCCCTGTCTGGGGTGCATCAGTGTGTTGGCCACCGTGATACCCGCGATGACCAACAGTACCATAACGAGGTTGTGCGGGTCGAGGATGGTCTGTCCGACAGACACCGGAGCCGTGAGGGCACCGTTGGTAGCCACGGCGAGGGCCTCGCCCGGCGTGGCCATAGTTAGCGGTATGGAACCCGACAGACCCGCATGCCACACCACGAAGCCACTGTAAGCCGAAGCGATGAGCAATCGGTAGTCGACGCCCTGTAGCTGACGCGCTATCTCCTTGGCGAAGATGACACCCACGATGAGACCGAAGCCCCAGTTAAGCCAGCAAGCCAGCGCCGACACCACGGTGACAAGCGCTATAGCGCCGGCAGCGCTCTTGGGCAGCCGCGCCAAGGCTGTGATGGCCTTCTTCACCACAGGTGCCGCCGCCAGCGCCGAGCCGCACACCAGCACCAACGACATCTGCATGGCGAAAGCCAGCAGGTTCCATACGCCACCGCCCCAGTGTTCCACCACCTCGACGGGCGTTTGGTGACACACAGGCATGGCCGTCAGCGCCGCCACAAAAGTGAGCAGTATGGCGAAGATGAAAGGCTCGGGCAGCCAACGCTGCACCAATCGGACACAGAACTTGATCAAGGTTTTAAGTTTAAAGTTTCAGGGTTCAAGTTTCAGGGTTACCATCCCATTATTTCTCTAATCTTCCGCGGTATGTCAGTGTTCTGCTGGATACCGGTGAAGCGCTCGGCACCGGGGCCGTAGGCGAAGACAGGCACCATGACACCCGTGTGGCTGCCCCAGTGGAACCTCGGCACATTGATGCCAGCCTCGATGTCTCCGCTGGGCAGCGTAAGGCCGCCGGTTTCATGGTCGGCGGTGACAACAACAAGGGTGTTGCCGTCCTTCTCAGCCCAGTCGAGCACCGCATGGAGCATTAACTCAAAGTCCTTCAACTCAGCAATCAGATAGGCAGAGTCGTTGTTATGGCAAGCCCAGTCTATCTGCGACCCTTCGATGAGCATGGCAAAACCCTTAGGGTTACGGCTGAGCATCTCGATGGCTTTTATCGAGGCGGGGCGCAGCACATCGCCACGGTCGGGCTCGGTCAGCGGGTCGCCGTCGTAGAGCAGTCCCACCACCTTGTCGCCCTCGAAGGCCAGCAAACTGTCGAGGTCGCGCAGCACACAGTAGCCGCGAGCCGCCAACGTGTCGAGGGGCGACAGGCCGTCCTTGCGGTTCTCGGGAAGGAAATACTTATATCCGCCGCCCACCATCACGCTGTGCTGACATTGTGCCAGCTGCAGGCTGAGGGTGTCGTACATCTTGCGGTAGGGCACATGGCCGTAGGTGGCTGCCGGCGTGGCATCCATGCAGTCGCTAACGACTACAAATCCGGTGAGCAACCCGTGAGCCACCGCATCGTCATAGATGGTCTGGTAGCGCGACGAGTCGGGGCCCCAGTTCACGTGGTAGTTCTCCACCTTCTGGCCTGTGGTGAGCGCCGTGCCGCCGGCCGACGAGTCGGTGCGGTACTTGTTGAGCGAGTAGGTGCGCGAGAATCCCGTCACGGGGAAGCGCAGGAAAGCCGAATTGTCGCCCTGCGCCGCCACCACCGAAGCGTAGACCTGCGCCACACCCATGCCGTCGCCCACGATAAGGATGACGTTCTTCGGCGCCTTCTCCTGACGCGCACAGCCGCACAGCAACATCGCGGCAGCCATAAACAATGGGAATATCAGTCGTTTCATAAAGTATTATATATTTATTTTACGATGCAAATATACGAAAAAAAAGTGGAAGAGCACGCGTGCTCTTCCACTTTTTTATGTAGTGTTTTATGAACAACTACTTCACGATGAGCTTGCGGATGGCCGTGGTGCTCTCGCCCGTCACGCGGACGAAGTAGGCGCCCTTGGCGTAGCCGCTCACATCTATCGTCACGCTGCCGGT
>JAGCVD010000015.1 GCA_017962545.1 Bacteroidales bacterium | reverse complement strand
TGGCCTGAAGGAGCGCTATGAGGTGCACCACCGTGTGCGTATCAAGGACGAGGCCATCATCGCCGCCGCCGAGCTCTCGCACCGTTACATCAGCGACCGTTTCCTGCCCGACAAGGCCATAGACCTTATCGACGAGGCTGCGGCCAAGCTGAGACTGGAGATTGACTCGGTGCCCGAGGAACTGGATGAAATCGAACGCCGTATCCGTCAGCTGGAGATTGAGCGCGAGGCTATTAAAAGAGAAAATGACCAGGACAAGATTGCCCAGCTCGACAAGGTACTGTCCGAACTGCGCGAGCAGCGCGACCAGATGAAGGCCCGCTGGCAGAACGAGAAGCAGGTGGTGGAGGCCATCCAGGCCGAGGTGAAGAACATCGAGAGTTACAAGTTCGAGGCCGAGCAGGCCGAGCGTGCCGGCGACTATGCCAAGGTGGCCGAACTGCGCTACGGCCGTATCCGCGAGGCTGAGAAGAAGGTGCAGGAGCTCAAGGACCAGCTGAAGCAGATGCAGTCGGACAATGCCTTGATTAACGAGGAGGTCGACTCGGAGCAGATTGCCGAGGTGGTCTCGAAGTGGACCGGTATCCCCGTGACGCGTATGCTGCAGAGCGAGCGCGAGCGGCTGCTGCACCTCGAGGACGAGCTGCACAAGCGTGTGGTGGGTCAGGACGAGGCCATCTCGGTCATCGCCAACGCTGTGCGCCGTTCGCGTGCGGGCCTCAGCGACGGCAAGCGTCCCATCGGCAGCTTTATTTTCCTCGGCACCACGGGTGTCGGCAAGACCGAGCTGGCAAAGGCCCTCGCCGAGGTGCTGTTCGACGACGAGAATATGATGGTGCGTATCGATATGAGCGAGTACCAGGAGCGCCACAGTGTCTCTAGACTTATCGGTGCACCTCCGGGGTACGTCGGTTACGACGAGAGCGGCCAGCTGACCGAGGCTGTGCGTAGAAAACCCTACAGCATCGTGCTGTTCGACGAGATTGAGAAGGCTCACCCCGATGTGTTCAACATCCTGCTGCAGGTGCTCGAGGACGGTCGGTTGACCGACAACAAGGGCCGCACCTGCGACTTCAAGAACACTATCATCATCATGACCTCGAACATGGGCAGCGACATCATCCGTGAGAAGCTGGAGAACGGCGTTCCCTCACAGTACGAGCTCGACGAGACCAAGAAGGCCGTGATGGAGTTGCTGAAGCAGAGGATACGTCCCGAGTTTTTGAACCGTATCGACGAAATCATCATGTTCCAGCCCTTGAGCCAGAACCAGATTAAGGACATCGTCCGCATACAGCTGCGTATGGTGGCCAAGATGTTGGAGCAGAACGAGATTACCATCTCGGCAACCGACGAGGCCGTCAGCCGGCTGGCCGAAGTGGGCTACGACCCCGCCATGGGTGCCCGTCCGGTGAAGCGTGTCATCCAGCGTGAGATACTCAACGAGATGAGCCGTCAGCTGCTCGAAGGCAAGATACACAGCAACGAGACTATCATCATCGACGTCATCGACGGCCAGTTTGTCTTCTACAACCCTGCGCAAAGCGAGAGCAAAGCAAAATAACTTTTGTTTTGCCGAGCCCAAGCAGGGTCTTGGATAACTATCCAAAATCCTTCCAACAAATAAGTTGGTTTTCCCAATTAATAAAAAATGCGTATATTTGCAAAAGCGAATATGCGCATTTTTGTTCTTAACTAACTGACTACTATATGAAACGAGGTTTTGGAAGCGACAACCATTCGGGCTTCAGTCCCGAGGTGCTGGAGGCATTGGCAAGAGCCAACGACAGCCATGCACTGGCCTACGGCGACGACGAGGTGACGGCGCGGCTGGAAGAGTTGATAAAGGAGACCTTCGGGTCGCAGGCAAGAATCTACCTGGTGTTCAACGGTACAGGAGCCAATGTGCTGAGCATCGACGCCATGTGCCGCTCGCACGAGGCGGTGGTGTGTGCCGAGACGGCGCATATCAATGTGGATGAATGCGGTGCGCCGCAGAGAGTGGTGGGTTGCCGATTATTGACAGTGGATACGCCTGATGGTAAGTTGACGCCCGAATTGGTCAAGATGCGCCTGCACGGCTTTGGCTTCGAGCATCATTCGCAGCCCAAGGCCATCAGCATCAGCCAGCCCACAGAGCTTGGTACGCTCTACACCCTCGAGGAAATCAAGGCGCTGGCCGACATGGCGCATGGTTACAATATGTACCTGCATATCGATGGTGCCCGTCTAGCTAATGCCGCTGTGGCGTTGGGATGCACGTTCAAGGAGATGACCACCGACCTGGGTGTCGACGCGCTGAGTTTCGGTGGCACCAAGAACGGCCTGCTAATGGGCGAGAGTTGTGTGCTGCTCAATCCTTTGCTTGATGTGGATATGAAATACCGCCGTAAGCAAATGACCCAACTGGGGAGCAAAATGCGCTTCATGGCGGCACAGATGGAATGCTATCTGGAGAGTGGCATGTGGCGTAGGAACGCGGAGCACAGCAACCGCATGGCGCAGCTGTTGAAGGCCGAGGTGGAGAAAGTCGAGGGGGTGAAGATAATGTACCCCGTACAGGTGAACAGCGTCTTCGTGCAGCTGCCCACAGCTGTGTGGCACCGCCTGCAGGAGCGTTATTTCTTCTACGACTGGGACGAGGCTGCCGATGTGGTACGCTGGATGTGCTCTTTCGACACCACAGAAGCAGATATACACAATTTTGTCAATGCTTTAAAAGAGGAACTATGCAGAAAGTGACGCTTGGACGTAGCGGCTTGGTTGTGCCGCGCAATGGTTTCGGGGCTCTGCCCGTGCAGCGTGTCCCGATGGAGGGGGCTGTGAAGTTGATACGCCGCGCTTTGGATGGCGGCATGTACTATTTCGACACCGCCCGTTTCTATACCGATAGCGAGGAGAAACTGGGAGTGGCGTTGGAAGGCCGTCGCAGCGAGGTGATTATCAGCACCAAGACTGGCGCCACCACGGCAGAAGGGTTCTGGAAAGACCTTGAGACGAGTCTTCGTCTGTTGAGGACCGACTATGTGGACCTCTACCAGTTTCATAATCCAGACTTCTGTCCCAAACCGGGTGACAGAAGTGGTCTGTATGAAGCCATGCAGGAGGCCGTGCGACAAGGGAAAGTGCGTCATGTCGGTATTACCAACCATCGTCAGAAGGTTGCTATCGAGGCTATTGAAAGCGGTCTGTACGAGACCCTGCAGTATCCCTTCAGCTACTTGGCCACCGAGGCCGATATGCGTATCATGGAGATGTGCCGCGAGCACAATATGGGCTTCATCTGCATGAAAGGCCTCAGCGGCGGGCTCATCACCCACAGCGCCGTTGCCTATGCCTGGCTGGCGCAGTACGAGGTGGCCCCCATTTGGGGTATCCAGAAGGAGAGCGAACTCGACGAGTGGCTGTCGTATCAGGACAATCCACCCGTGCTCACCGACGAGATGCGCTCCATCATAGAGAAGGACCGTTGCGAACTGAGCGGCAATTTCTGTCGCGGATGCGGCTATTGCCAGCCTTGCACTGTCGGCATTCAGATTAAGGACTGCAACCGTATGAGTCTCTTCCTGCAGCGGGCTCCCCACAGTGTGTATGTCACCGAGGAGTGGGCCAGGGAGATGGCCAAGATTGACGATTGTGTGCACTGTGACCTCTGCAAGTCACGCTGTCCCTATGGTTTGGATATCCCCAGTTTGCTGGTGAAGAACAAGGCTGATTTCGACAAGGTGTGGGCCCAATGAAACAGATTGCGCACATTGAGACGCCTTTCAGGCAAAAGTTCGGCGTTCCGCGGCAGGCGGGACTGGTCGACTGTGAGGGTCGTGTGGTTTTCGAGCCGGAATACCGTGTGGCGGAGGCGGTACGCGGTTTGGAGGAGTTCGACTATGTCTGGCTTATCTGGAAGTTTCACCTGAATGGACTTCGAGACGGCGAGTCTTCGAGTCTTCGAGACGGCGAGACAAGGGGAGCTCAGGATTTGATGTCTAGTGGTCTTGAGGTCTTGAAGTCTGATGGTTGGAGCCCCACGGTGCGGCCGCCGCGTCTGGGCGGCAACAAGAGGGTGGGGGTTTTCGCCACGCGCAGTCCTTTCCGACCCAACGCCATAGGCCTGTCCAGTGTCAGGCTGCTGCGTGTGGCGCAGGAGCCCGGGGTGGGGCCTGTGCTCTATGTCGGCGGCGCCGATCTGGTGGACGGCACCCCCATTTTCGACATCAAGCCCTATGTCGCCTATGCCGACGCTCATCCACAGGCTCGCAGCGGCTTTGCCCAGGAAGCGCCTTCGGCGGCTCTCGGTGTGGTCGACGACCATGGTTTGCTGCTGCAGCTCCCCGAGGAACGGCGCAATGCGCTGGTGCAGACTTTGGCTCACGACCCCCGTCCGCATTATCAGCACGACCCTCAACGTGTCTATGCGTTTTTTTTCGACCGCTGGGAGGTGCTTTTCCGTGTCGGGGAGGGCTGTGTGGAGGTGGTGGATGTGAGGCCGGAGGCTTGTTAAATAATGTTAATGCGGCAACAATGATCTTCTTTCGGGTATCTATATTGTAAACCAAAAATGACCGAAGGTTACGCTCATATTGTCGCAGGTTGCCGCCGGCACGACCGGCGGGCGCAGAGGATGCTGTACGACACTTTTGCCCCCATGGCCATGGGTGTGTGCATGCGTTACGCGCACGACCGCGACGAGGCGCAGGACCTGTTGCAGGAGGGGTTCGTGAAGGTCTTTGAAAACATCGGGCGGCTGCGCGACGCGGAGCGTGTGGGTGCATGGATTTACAGGCTGATGGTGAATGTGTGTCTGAATTACTACCGTCGCCGCGTGCGTCCCCGCTATATCGACGAGGAGGGTGTGGACGGGGTGCAGCAGCCGTTGGATCCTTTCGGCACCGAGGAGGTGGCGGAGGCGTTGCGCCGTCTTACGCCGGCACAGCGCGTCGCTTTCAACCTGGTCGAGGTGGAGGGCTACTCTTTCGAGGAGGCCGCCGAGAAGATGAGGTGCACCGAGGTCAATGTAAGGGCGCTGCTTTGCCGTGCCAAGGGGCGCCTGAGGGAGGAGTTGAAAATTGAAAATTAAAATTTAGAATTTAGAATTAAGAATTAAGATATGGACTTGAAGGATTATCGCGTGATGCCCGATGAGGGGCTGTTCGGGAAGATTGAACGCCGTGTACGCCTGCGCCGCAGGGCCCGGGTGGGTGGTGCGGCGCTGGCTGCCGCAGTGGTGGTCGGCGTCGCCGTGTGGCTGCTGAAGCCGACGGTGGTCGGGCCGAGGGCTGTCGCATCGACCGAGGTGGCAGGGGTGGAATCAACGTTGTCCGAGGCTACATCCCAGATGGCCGAAGTTGCAACGGTGACGGCTGTCGGCGAAACGAGGACGGTGGCTGTTGTTGTACAACAATCGGTAACGAAGGAGGAAAGTCCGGCGGTGGAGGAGAGTCCTGTTGATCCAATGCCGACGGTGGCAGTCGAAACCGTGGAGCCAGTAAGGACGGTGATTGCCCCGGGGGTTCGGGAAACCGGTACTGAGGCGGCGGCTGTGAGTTCGGAGGAGGGAGTGCAGGGTGCGGAGTTGGCTGACGCTTCGAGCAACTCCGATTTCCGCGCTGAGACGAAGGAGGGTGGCAGCGCTTCCGTGACGCCGCAACATGAGAATCTGTTGTGGGCGCCGAATGTCATCGTGCCTTCGTCGGACGATGTCGAGAACCGCGTCTTCAAGGTTCAGGCCACCAGTGCCGTCAGCCATTTCCACCTGATTATTTTCAACCGTGGAGGCCGTCAGATTTTCTCGACGGACGATATTGCCCGCGGTTGGGACGCCACGATGGGCGGCAGCACGGTGCCGCAGGGGACGTATGTGTGGGTGGCCCGATACCGCGACAGTGCTGGGAATCTGCGCGAAGAGAAGGGTACTGTCACGGTGGTGAGATAGGGTTCGAGGGCAACTTTTTTCTGCCATATCGTATTTTTTTCGTATTTTTGCCGCCGGAAAAATAGCGGAGGCCGTTCTATCGCTCGGCCCCGTAAAAGGGGACTGAGAGGAAAGTCCGGGCAGCACGAGCCACCATGCTTCCTAACGGGAAGGGGCCATTACGGGTAACCGTGTGGCCACAGCGAGCGCCACAGAAAAGAAACCGCCTTTCGAGAGGTGAAAGGTTATTGGTTATAGGTTATGGGTTATAGTCACTGCCGCATACATGTGGATGTATCAGTTTCGCCCAACCTCCGTAACCTATAACCAATAACCCATAACCCTTGATGGGTAAGGGTGAAAACGCGGGGTAAGAGCCCACGACGTGTTCTGGTGACGGGCACGATGGCAAGCCTCATGGGCTGAAAGACCATGTATACCAGCCGGTCGGGCGACCGAGGGCAGGCTCGCCCTCAAAAGACGAGAGTACTTCCGTCCAAGGTTGGAGGGTGGGTTGATTGAGACCGTCGGTGACGGCGGCCCTAGATTAATGATAGAACACGACAGAACCCGGCTTACAGACCTTCGCTTTTTTTCTTTAATTTATTGACGAAAGGAATATGAAGCCGATTATTCGAACAATGCTCATCATGACGCTGACGGCCGTCATTGCGGGATGCTCGGGACAATACAAGGGTATGCCGCGCGAGGAGGTGTTGTCCTATCAGACCAACGCCACCTATGGCGGATTGCACACGTTGGCGGTTGCCTATGCCGAGAGTATCAATGCCGCCATCAAGGAGGATACCCTGCATCCGGGCATGTATGCCGATTACGGTGTCACCCTGGCATTGATGGGCCACCGTGATGCCGCCTGCCGTATGTTCAACGCCGAGGTGCGTGCTTTCCCGGAGAGCCGCGGTATGGTGTGGCGCATCAAGCAGCACCTGCTGCCCGACATGATGGGTGACACGCTTGCCATATCGGGCGACACCGCCGATATAGGGCAACTGATGAGTTGGGCCTACGACTCGCTGACGGCACTCAGGCCGTTGCCGCAGGTGGCTCCCGTCGTCGACAGTTCGGACACTGCCTGGCTGCGCAAACAGACTCCCGTCGACTCCATTCCCATAGAGATACGCCTCACCGCCAACCAGAAACGCGAGCTGCTGGCGGAACAGCAGATGGCCGCAGAGAAAGCCCGACAAGCCTATGCCGACTCGGTGGCCAACGCCAAGCAGGCCAAGATAGATGCCCGCAAGCAGGCCAAGGTGGAGAAAGAGAAGGCCAAGAAGTTGAAGGAGAAGGAGAAAGCCAAAGCCAACAAGCAGAAGAAGCGTCTGGAGAAGCAGAAGCAGAAAGAACGTAAGAAGCAGGCTGCCGAAAAGCAGAAAGAGCAGAAGCGCATTGCCGCCGAAAAGCAGAAGCAGAAAGAACAGGAGGCTTTGGACAAGCAGCGCCGACGTGAGCAAGAGACTGCCGAGAGAAAAGCGCAACGTGAGCAGGAGGCTGCAGAAAAGAAGGCGCAACGAGAACAAGAAGCGGCTCAGCGCAAAGCCCAACGTCAGCAGAAAGGGGGAACGGAAGAATGAAGAACAAATTGTGGATAGTATTGTTGCCGCTGCTGTTTGTCAGCTGCAGAGGAGAGAAGAAGATGGCGCAGTACAGCGAAGTCTACCAGGAGCGTCCGGCGACCATATACATAGCCCCTCTGGTGGACCATTCCGAGCGTCGTGCTGTGCGCACCATTGAGGATTCGCTCTACAACGCCTCGGTGAACATCGCCACCAAACAGTTGTTCCTCACGGCATCGGACCCGCTGGTGTTCAACGGCTACTATGTGCCGGGGCCTCTGGCATCGGCCCAGCTGGCCGCCACCGAGAGTCGTACCGTGAAGCAGTTGCGCAATGAAAACATCAACGACTATTATACCGAACTTGGCATCGACGCCATCCTGTTCATTACCGTCAACAAATGGAGTTCCACGCACAACAGCTGGACCGTGGAGGTCGAATATGCATTGCGTTCCGCCCGTACAGGGAGCGAGGTGATGCATGCTGTGGTGAAAGCCACCAAGATGTTGCATTCCGACTTCAAGGGCAAGCCCAAGCCCCTTGGGGCGGACTTGGATTTCGCGGCCAAATACGGATGTGACCTTGAGACCGCCCAACGTTGCCGTCTGGTGGAGACGTTGAACCAGTTTGTGCTTAAGGACCTCCCCTCCGGCAGTCGTGCACGTCCTGTCAGTATTGAGCGTTATGTGCCTACGCATGCTGAGTATTTCAATATGCAAATCAATCCTGACGGGAGTGTGATGGTAGTCCCCGACGATGAAGAACTATGAAGATAGAAGTTTCGCTGACTCCCGCCTTGTATCCTTTCCGTACCCTTACTGCACCTCATGTGACGGTGGCTATCGACCTGTTGCGTGCCACTACGGCTGTCTGTGCCGCTTTCCAAGCGGGCTGCAGGGAGATAGTGCCACTGGACAGGCTGGAGGCTTTGGAGGCCTACCGTCCGCAGGGATACAAGATTGCCGCCGAACGGGGAGGGAAGAAGCTCGCCGGCTCGGAGTACGGCAATTCGCCGACGGAGTACCTGCGTCACGATATGACGGGTGTCCGGCTGGCTTACAGCACCACCAACGGGACGGTGAGCATCTTGCGTTCTGCCGACGCTGCTTTGTCGCTCACGGGATGCTTTGCCAATCTGACGGCTTTGTGCGACCGTCTGCGACAGGAGAAGATGGACGTGGTGCTGCTGTGCTCCGGTTGGAAAAACGATTTCTGTCTGGAGGACACGCTGGTGGCTGGCGCCATCATGGAGAAACTTTCGGGTTCGGCCGAGCCTGTCGGCGATGCGGCCTATATGGCGAAAGAACTTTGGCAGCAAGCGAAGGAGGACCCTTACAGCTTTTGCCGTGATGCTTCGCATGTCCATCGGCTGGAAAGGATGGAGGCCCACGACGACGTTGTCTTTGCCTTCAAACAAGACACCTGTCCGGTGGTACCGGTGTTGAAAGATGGAGTATTGACATTATGAAGAGACTGATTATACTGCTAGCATTATTGATTCCGACGACCCTCTCGGCGCAGTGGGACACTCTCACATATTCACGCTTGAAGCCGAAGATGGAACCTCTCATCGGGGCCACGCTCCTCGCAGGAGCCACGCTGGTGTCTGTACGTCCTGAACTTCATCAGTATGAGGTTAGCATGTATGACAACCTCCATCTTGCCGATGTACAGAAACTTCAATTTGATAACTATTTGCAATTTGTTCCAATCACAGCACCGATAGTACTCAGCGCTGCAGGGCTCAAAAGTAAGCACAATACAGGACAGATAAGTCTTCTGAGCGCCGTTAGCGCTGTGCTGGGTCTTGCGGCCATAGAGACAGGTAAACTGCTCTATCAAGTGGAGCGTCCCGATGGAATGTCGTATACCAGTTTCCCTAGCGGGCATACCTATATGGCATTTACAGGTGCCGAGATTATTCGTCGTGAATTCGGCCGTAGTTATCCGTGGCTGACCTATGTGGGTTATGGTGTTGCTGCACTTGTCGGTGCTATGCGTGTCTACAACAGTCGTCATTGGCCCAGCGATGTTCTTGGCGGAGTGGGTGTGGCCTTGCTATCGGTGAATGTCACTTATTGGTTGTTTGAATAATAATATCGTAATATAGAATGATTAGTACTAAAAACATTAAAGGCGATCTTTTTGGCGGTATTACCGCCGGTATCGTTGCGTTGCCCTTGGCGCTGGCTTTTGGTATTCAGGCATTCAGTGGTATAGGAGCCGAAGGTGCTCCTATCGGCGCATACGCTGGACTCGTTGGCGCTACGCTGTTGGGCTTCTTTGCTGCTCTCTTCGGAGGCACACACAGTCAGATTAGCGGTCCCACGGGACCCATGACCGTCATCTCGGCCACTCTCGTGACCGGTGCTTTCACTGCCCCGGGAGGTAATCTCTCAACGGTGCTGGTCAGCATGGCGCTGGCGGCTCTTTTCTGCGGCCTATTCCAAGTTTTCTTTGGTCTCATCAAGATAGGCAAGTATGTGCGTTACATTCCGTATCCTGTGTTGAGCGGTTTCATGAGTGGTATCGGCGTAATCATTATCCTTCAGCAACTCTATCCGCTAATCGGACAGAGTAAAGGTGGCTCTATGCTTGAGTTGTTGGCTGGCCTGCCTGCCGCAGTAGGCGACACCTCGTTTACCGCGCTGCTTCTCGGTCTCGGTACCGTGGCCATCATCTATTTGTTCCCGCTGGTGACCAAGAAGGTGCCCTCGACGCTGGTAGCCTTGATTGTGATGACCGTGGTGTCGCTGTTTGTCAATATGGAGGGTGTGCCCACCATCGGTGAGATACCGTCGGGCCTGCCGATGCCTTTCTTCGCGAACTCGAATATCGACCTCTCCACGGTCAACTGGGGCTCCGTGGTGATGGCGGCCTTGATTCCCGGCCTGACATTGGCGGGTCTGGGGTCTATCGACACGTTGCTCACCTCGGTGGTGGCCGACAATATCACCAAGACCAAGCATAACAGCAACCGCGAGTTGATAGGACAGGGTATAGGCAATGCTATTGCAGGCCTCTTCTGCGGTCTGCCGGGTGCCGGTGCCACGATGCGTACTGTGGTGAACGTGAAGAGCGGTGGCCGCACACAGATTTCAGGGATGGTGCATGCCCTCTTCCTGCTGGCTATTATGTTGGGACTTGGCTCGGTGGTGAAATATGTTCCCTTGTCGGTGCTGGCCGGCATCCTGCTCACCGTAGGCTGGGGTATCATCGATTTCCGTGGCTTCAAAGACCTGCCCAAGATACCGCGTGCCGACGCCGTGGTGCTCATCGTGGTGTTCCTGGTTACCGTCTTTGTCGACCTTCTCACCGCTGTGGGTATAGGTATGGTGATTGCTTGTGTGCTCTTTATGAAACGCGCCTCCGACCTTGTTGAGGGCGGATACAGCAGTCAAGAGATGACCAACTTCGACAAGGAGAGTCCGTGGAGCGATGAGGGCGGAATGCCCGACACTGTGGCGCACAAGATATACATCCAACGCCTGAACGGCCCCATCTTCTTCGGCACCATCAATAAGTTCAAGGAGGTGATGCAGACTGTTCCGCAGGATGCCAAGATAGTGATTATCCGTATGCGTCTGGTCAGCTTCATGGACCAGAGCGGCCTCTACGCTATGGAAGAGGCTATCAAGGATTTGCAGGCCCGCGGCACCCAGGTGCTTATGACCATCATCCAGCCGCAGCCGATGTATATGCTCACCACGCATAAGGTCATCCCCGGTGTTGTCCCCCAAGACCATACATTCCCCACCTTTGAAGCCTGCACTGATTATTTACGCAAACAATTAGAAAACAAATAATACTATGGGTCGCGCATTTGAATATCGCAAAGCAAGAAAACTGAAACGTTGGGGCCACATGGCCCGCACCTTTACCAAGATAGGTAAGGAAATTGAACTGGCCGTCCTCGCCGGCGGCCCTGATCCTTCGAGCAACCTCCGTCTGCGCCTGTTGATGCAGACCGCCAAGAGTGAGTCGATGCCCAAGGAGAATGTAGAACGCGCCATCAAGCGCGCCACAGAGAAGGACAAGTCGGCCTACAAGGAGGTTGTCTATGACGGCAAAGGCCCTCACGGTGTCGCCATCGTGGTGGAGACCGCCACCGACAACCCCACGCGTACCGTGGCCAACCTCCGTGCTGCTTTCGTGCGTGGCAAGGGTGAGCTGGGTACCATGGGTATGAACGACTTCCTTTTCGAGCGCAAGTGCTCTTTCGTTGTCGCCTGGCGCGATGATATCGACATGGACGAGCTTGAGTTGGAACTCATCGACTGTGACATCGACGAGGTGTTCCGCGATGAGGACGAGATACTTATCTATGCTGACTTCGCCAACTACGGCCCCATTTCCAAGTTCCTTGAAGACAAAGGACTTGAGATTAAGAGCTTCAAGTTTGAGCGTATCCCGTTGACGGTGCGCGAACTCTCGGAAGAGGAGCAGGAAGAGGTCAACGGACTCTTAGAGCGTTTGGAGAACGACGACGACGTAGTCAACGTCTTCCATAATATGGCTTGATTATAACCTCCGTCCCAACTTGGCGACCATGCCGCTCTTCCAAGTGGCGTAGTCGCCTTGTTGTATATGGCGGCGTGCTCCGCCGACGAGCCACAGATAGAACTTGAGGTTGACGATGGAGCATATCTGTAGGCCCAGAATCTCTTCGGCCCGGATGAGGTGGTGCAGGTAGGCGAGGGTGTAGTCTTTGTAGATGGGCTCGAAGCAGGTCTCCCACTTCTTATTCTTAATATTGATGGTGCCCTCGGGGGTAAAGAGGAGGCCGTTGCGGCCGTTGCGGGTGGGCATCACGCAGTCAAACATATCCACGCCGCGTTCAATGGCTTCCAGCAGGTTCTGAGGGGTGCCGACGCCCATCAGGTAACGCGGACGGTCCTTGGGCAGGATGGCGTTCACCACCTCTATCATCTCGTACATCTTCTCCGTCGGTTCGCCCACGGCCAAGCCGCCGATGGCGCAACCTTCGGGGTCTTTGCTGGCGATATATTCGGCCGAGATCTTGCGCAGGTCGGCATACTGGCAGCCTTGCACGATCGGGAATAACGCCTGATGGTGGCCGTAGTGCGGTTCCGTCTCTCTGAAACGGGCGATGCATCGGTCTAGCCAGCGGTGGGTGAGATGCATGGATTTCTCGGCATAGCGGTGGTCGCTGTCGCCGGGGGCGCATTCGTCGAAGGCCATCATGATGTCGGCGCCGATGACGCGTTGGATATCCATCACGTTCTCAGGGGTGAAGAGGTGCTTGCTGCCGTCGATATGGCTGCGGAAGGTGCAGCCTTCCTCCTTGATTTTGCGGTTGTCGGCCAGGGAGAAGACCTGGAATCCGCCGCTGTCGGTCAGCAGCGGACGGTCCCAGCCGTTGAACTTGTGGAGTCCGCCCGCCTGCCTCAGGATGTCGCACCCGGGGCGAAGGTAGAGGTGGTAGGTGTTGCCGAGGATGATCTGGGCTTTTATCTCTTCTTTCAACTCGTGCTGATGCACGGCTTTCACGCTGCCGGCGGTGCCCACGGGCATGAATATAGGGGTCTGTATGTCGCCGTGGTCGGTGTGTATCACGCCGGCACGGGCGTCGCCGCAGGTGGCGTTGAGGTCGAAAGTCAGGCGGTCGATCATCGTTTAATAAGTATTAACTCAGAGAGGCAAAGGTCATTGTATTTCAGTCCGCGTGTGATAGCGGAAATGTAGATGCGCAGTTCGGTGTAGTAGAGAACCGACCAGGGGCCATAATTGTTTGTCAGGCTGACCAGTGTGGCGTTGTCGATAAGCGTTTTCCAGTCGTAAGCCGCAGGTTCCCTTGTGGGGAACTTGTCGGGAACAGTCACCCAATAACGGTAGTCGTTCACACGCACTCTTTTGCCGAAGAGGTCGTCGTCGGAAGCAATGTAGGTGGTGTCTGGCTTTTCGTTAACGCCGAATTCGTGTACACTGTAGCCGTTGCCGGTGACCATCATGCTGTCGATGCGCGAGTTGTTGCGCCAAGTGTCGGCGTTTTTGGTGTAGCCGTTCAGCAGAATCATGCCCTCCAGTGGGGTGGGCTGCTTGAAACGGATGGTGATGTAGAGAGAGTCGTTTTTGTCTGGACGCAGTACGGTGGCCGTTGACGGGTCGAGGTCGGTGAGGTTGCCGACGGGATATTTCTTGTCCACGCCGCCCACCTCGATGGTGTATTCCGACGAAGGTACCCGGTTGTTCAGCAGGCGGTCGAGCTGCTGGTGCGGCGGTTGTTTAAGCTTGTAGTCTATGGTGAAGGGTTCGGCGGCGGCGAGGTCGAAACGGCTGGTCTCGTAGTGCCAGAGGTTGCCCTGCTGCTTCATGGGCAGACCTTTGATGCCGCTAGCCGTGCCACCATGTCCGCGAAGCCAATAACCATCGGTTATAAGATTGACCTTCGATGCATCAACCATTGCGCGGAAGTGGTTGGCATGGCCGTCGCCCCAATAGGCGGCAGGGGTGAAGTCGTAGTAGAAACGCAGGTTCCAGTAGTAATCGCCCCAGAATTCCAAGACATTGTACTTGCGAAGGTAGGCACCCTCCGAAAATGCAGATTCCACCTTGTAGCTCACCTCCAGCGTCACAAAACCGTTCGCGGGAATGGTGAGGTAGGTATAGTACCAGCGGCGGGAGACTGCCTTGGTGTAAGAATAAATCTCCTCGCCGTAGAGAGCGAAGAGGCTGTCCTCGATGTGCTTGAAATTCCAGCCTACGGTGTCAACATCTATTAGAACATCATCTACAATGATTTTTCTTGAAGGGGTAATTACTGTGTCACGTGAACATTGCCATGGCAACTGGCTGTCACCCAGCATGAAGGTGACATTGCGGATATATCCGTCGCGCCAGCCAACCTCCATCTCTGATTCGGAGTAATCGTCGAGGTTCGTCCATTTTGCGGGTCCGCTGCCCCAGTAGTCGATAGGGAATCCGTAGGGCAGGCTGTCGAACGAGCGGCTACTGCGGTTGTGCAACAAGTAGCGCACCGTCACGGTGGTGTAGAGACCGTCGGGTACGAAGGTGACATGCTCGTCCACAAGCTGCACCTCGGGAACGTGTACAGCCACTGGGGTGGGCGAGAGGGTGATGGCGGAATGCACTGCCACAGGGTCGCCATTGGCCCACACAACCATTACCGACGCCAGCATCAGCGCCAGCGTCAGGAAGCCTCTGCGAATCATCGTAAGGCGCTGTTAAAGAGCTACGCCTTCAATCTTGGCGCGTGCCTCGAGGACAGCCTTGTAGTCGTTCATGGCGCGCATCTGCAGGTCGTAGATGCTACGGGGGCAGTCGGGGGTGAAGGTCAGCTTGCCGTTGTCCCAAAGTTTGAGGACGGCCTCAAGGTTCTCCTTGCGGTTGAGCAGGTGGTAGTACTCGCCTTTCATTCTGTCCTTGTAGTCGGCAGAAAGCATTAAAGTGGTGATGCTCTGTAAATCCATAGTGTATAATGTTTAAGGTTTAATGTTTAATGTTTAAGGTTTAAGGCAGCATCTCCTTGGCTACGGAGAGAGCTCGGTCTATGCCGTCGGGGTTCTTGCCGCCAGCGGTGGCGAAATGAGGCTGTCCGCCGCCACCACCTTGTATTTCTTTGCCGAGGGTGCGCACCAGCTGACCGGCGTTGAGGCCGGCATCGACGCGGTTCTGACCCAGCACGATGAGCAAGGCGGGTTTGCCGTCTTTGACACTTCCGAGCACCACGGCCATATCGGGATGGTCGTTGCGGAGGGCAACAATGGCATCCTTGAGGGGGTTGACATCGTTTTCGATACGTTCAATGAGTATCGGAGACGAGGTCAATTTGTTCGCTATTTCGCGGGCCACTCCTGCTGCTTTTTCTTTCTGCATCTGCTCGACGGAGGCCTTCAGTTGGGTGTTCTCTTCCTGTAGTTTGATGATGGAGGCCGCGAGGTCTTTGGTGCCTTTGAAGAGGTCTGCCAATGCGGCCAATTGCTCCTGCTGATGGTCGGCAAAGGCTGTGGCTGCTTCGGCGGTGATGGCCTCGATGCGGCGCATGCCGGCGGCAACGGCGCCTTCGCTGACGATGCGGAAGCTGCCTATCATGCCTGTATTGGCGACATGGGTGCCGCCGCAGAACTCGATACTGGTGCCATATTTGACCACACGCACATGGTCGCCGTATTTCTCGCCGAAGAGGGCCATCGCACCCAGCTTCTGGGCTTCGGCGATGGGCATGGCGCGATGCTCCTCGAGGGGCAGGCACTGGCGTATCATCTCGTTCACACGGCGTTCCACCTCGCGTATCTGCTCGTGGCTCATCTTCTCGTAGTGGCTGAAGTCGAACCTCAGGCGTTCGGCATCGACGCTCGAGCCTTTCTGTTCCACATGGTCGCCGAGGACCTGACGAAGGGCGTAGTGCATCAGGTGCGTGGCCGAATGGTTGCAGGCGGTGGCTTGGCGCTTGGTAACATCCACCGAGGCGTGGAAGGTGGCCGTCAGGTCGGCGGGCAACTCATTGACGATATGCACGATGAGGCCGTTCTCTTTCTTGGTATTGACAATTTTCAATTTTAAATTTTCAATTCTCAATTCCCCTGTGTCGCCGGCCTGGCCGCCGCTCTCGCCATAGAAGGGGGTGCGGTCGAACACCAGTTGGTAGAACTCCTTGTCTTTGGCTTTCACGTGGCGGTAGCGGGCAATGCGTACATCGGCTTCGAGGGTGTCGTAACCCACGAATTCCTGCTCCACACCAGGCAGTAGTTCCTGCCAGTCGTCGCTCTCAACCTTTGCAGCTCCGCGGCTGCGCTCTTTCTGCTCCTGCAGGCCTTTCTCGAAGCCCTCCATATCAACGGCGAGACCTTTTTCGCTGGCAAGCAGTTGGGTGAGGTCGATGGGGAAACCATAGGTGTCGAACAGTTCAAATGCAAAGGCACCATCAACAACCTTGCTTGTGCATTTGCCGGCGTATTCCTCGAAGCGCTTGATGCCGCCGGCGAGGGTGCGGAGGAAGGCCTGCTCCTCTTCGAGGATGATGCGCTGGATAAGGTCTTGCTGCTTCTGCAACTCGGGGAATTGGTGACCCATCTGTTCGACGAGGGGGGGGACGAGGGTGTTCATGAACGGCTCGGTGAAGCCGAGGAAGGTGTAGCCATAGCGGACAGCGCGACGCAGGATGCGACGGATGACGTAGCCCGCCTTGACGTTGCTGGGCAGCTGCCCGTCGGCGATGGAGAAGCTGACGGCACGCAGGTGGTCGGCACAGACGCGCAACGCCACATCGACCTCTTCATCTTGTCCGTATTGTTTACCGGCCTTGGCGGCGAGTTCCTGGATAAGGGGTTGGAACACATCGGTGTCGTAGTTCGAACGCTTGCCCTGCATCACCATGCAGAGGCGCTCGAAACCCATACCGGTGTCGATATGCTTGGCTTTCAGCGGCTCGAGGGTGCCGTCAGCCTTGCGGTTGAACTGCATGAACACGAGGTTCCATATCTCAATGACTTGAGGATTGTCTTTGTTGACCAGATCTTTGCCTGGCACTTTGGCCTTCTCTTCGTCGGGACGTATGTCGACGTGTATCTCCGAGCAGGGACCGCAGGGACCTTGGTCGCCCATCTCCCAGAAGTTGTCCTTCTTAGAGCCTTTGAGGATGCGGTCCTCGCTGATGTGAGCCTTCCAGAAGTCATAGGCTTCGGTGTCCATGGCGAGCCCCTCCTTTTCGTCGCCACCGAAAACGGTGACATAGAGCCAGTCCTTGTTGATTTTCATCACCTCGGTGAGGAACTCCCAGCCGTAGGCGATGGCCTCTTTCTTGAAATAGTCGCCGAACGACCAGTTGCCCAGCATCTCGAACATGGTGTGGTGGTAGGTGTCATGGCCCACCTCCTCGAGGTCGTTGTGCTTGCCGCTTACACGAAGGCATTTCTGGCTGTCGGTGGCACGTGACCACTGAGCGGCTTGGTTGCCGAGGAAGATGTCCTTGAACTGGTTCATGCCGGCGTTGGTGAACATCAGCGTCGGGTCGTTCTTGATGACCATGGGAGCGCTGGGCACCACATGGTGTTGTTTGCTTTCAAAATAGTCTAAAAAGGCTTTGCGTATTTCGTTACTTGTCATAGTATGTTAAAATTCGTCACGTTCCACCATCAGTATGCCGTTCTGCGGCACGATGAAATATTTTTTGCCGTCATATTTGAGCTCCACGGCGTTCTTGAGCATGAAGATGGCCATGTCGCCAGGACGCACCTGCAAGGGCAGGTAGCGCGGCTCCTTGTCGCTGGGCTGCCAATCCTCGTCACCGCCTTCGGTGGGTAGCGGATAGCCGGGGCCGCATTTGACGATATAGCCAGTCTGTATCTCTTCTTTCTCCTGATAGCCTGCCGGCAGCAGCAGGCCGCCTTTGGTCTTGTGGGTGGCCACCGCGGGCTCTATCAGCACACGGTCGCCTATCACTATCAGTTTGTCTATGTTTGTTTTAGCCATATCATTCATCTTGATTCAAGATGCAAAGATACAAAAAAATGTTAATATTTATAATATGTTTTTATTTATTTCTCCCACTATCTTCCAGGCATCATCCTTGCACCATCCTCGCATTTTAACATTTCAGATGCCTCTGGGATGTTACCTCGGTGGGTCGATATTTCAATGCCGGTTGAAAAAAATGTTCTCAGAATGGGAAAAAAGTTGTACTTTTGTAATTCAATTCTTTGCCGAAAAAGATGCCTACTACCGACATAAAACGCAAAAGCCGAATGACTTATGAGCAGGCATTCAGCATCAACAGCAACACCCCTCCGCAGGCGGTCAACCTCGAGGAGAGCGTGTTGGGTGCCCTCATGCTCGACCAGACAGCCTTGATCAACGCCATTGAGACGTTGCATGTAGAGTATTTTTACAAGCCTGAGCACCAGGCTATCTACCGCGCGATAAGAAAACTCTTCGAGCAGAGCCAGCCGGTGGATCTCTACACGGTGGTGGAGCGTCTGCGTCTGGACGGCGAACTGGAGGCCGCCGGCGGTGCCTATGGTGTTAGTAAACTCACTGAGAATGTAGTGTCTGCAGCGCATCTGGAGTTCCATATCCGTGTGCTCAGCGAGAAGTATATCCAGCGCGAGATGATTCGCATCTCGACCGAGACCATCACGCAGGCTTACGATGAGACCACTGACGTGGTCAACCTCCTTGACCAGACCGAGCAGCACCTGATGGACATCAACGACAAGAACTTCCGTTCGGACTACCACCCTGTGAGCGACTTTGTCAGTCTGGCCACCGACCAAATTGAGGAGGCGGGACAGAAGGAAGACGGACTCAGTGGTCTGGAGAGTGGCTTCATGGGTCTCGACCGCATCACGGCGGGCTTCCAACCCGGCACGCTTATCATCCTTGCCGCCCGTCCCGCCATGGGTAAGACGGCCTGCGCCATGAGTATGGCGCGTAATATGGCTGTCGACTTCAAAAAGCCTGTGGCCTTCTTCTCGCTTGAAATGAGTGGGCAGGAGCTGGCTATGCGACTGATTTCCAGCGAGGCCCGCATTAAGGGCGACCACCTGAAGAAGGGGCGTCTGGCGGCCCACGAAAAGGAGCAGCTCAAGGTGGCGGCACAGCACCTCAGCGGCGCACCGCTATATATCGACGACACCCCGTCGCTGACCATCTTCGAGCTTCGCGCCAAAGCACGTCGTCTGAAGCAGCGTTTTGATATACAGATGATATTCATCGACTACCTGCAGCTCATGTCCTCGGGCACCACCGATAACCGCAACGGCAACCGTGAACAGGAGATAAGCATGATTTCGCGTCAGCTCAAGGCGCTCTCCAAGGAACTCAATATTCCCGTGCTGGCCATGTCGCAGCTGAGCCGTCAGGTGGAGAATCGTGTTGGCAACAAGCCGCAACTGAGTGACTTGCGTGAGTCGGGTGCCATCGAGCAGGATGCCGATATCGTTATCTTCATTTATCGCCCTGAATACTACAACATTCAAGAGGATGACAAAGGTTCTACGGCAGGCATGGCCGACCTTATTATCGCCAAGCACCGTTCGGGCTCGGTAGGCGAGGTGCGTATGCGCTTCGTGAGCGACTATGTGCGCTTCGAGAACCCCAGTGAACTGGCTGGTCTTGAGTCCTCACTCATCGGCGGCGCCTTGCCGCAGAACACCGCCTTCGACCAGCAGAGCGGCACCATGATTGTCGAGTCGAAGATGAACGAGGACATCTCGTCGCGACCGTATGCGAGCAACGAGATGGACTCGCGACCGTATGGAAACAATGAGATAGACGGACCGAAACCTACCCCCGACGCCGATACGCCGTTTTAAAATATTTAGTTATGAAGATAAAGTATTTGAAACTGAAGAACTGGCTGCTGGTCACTTTGGGTGGCCTGTTAGGATTAAGCATGACCGGATGCGGTGTGTCGTGTGAATATGGCTGTCCAGAGGCTTCCTATCATGTGAATGGCATCGTTACCGATGAACAAGGCATCCCTATAGAAGGAATTGGCATGCAGGAAATCAAACGATGGAATGATGAAGATGGCCAGCTTCAAACGATGGGATATAGCGACACGACGGATAAAGACGGCCGCTATTCCCTCGATTTTCAATCCGCTTTCCCGGGGCAACCAATCTCGGTCGATGTCCACGATATCGACGGTGTTTCGAATGGTAGCTACAACGACACGGTTGTGTCGATTAACACCGAGGGTGTACAACTTACCGGTGGCAATGGTCATTGGTACGAGGGTGAGGGTGACATTACATGTAATATCACATTGACAGAGAAGACAAACAAATAAAAAAATAATAACAATGGAAAAGAAAGACCTCCTGAAAGAAACCGTCAAGCACATTGACATCAAGAAGTACGACAGCACCGAGCTCATCGACGCCATGCGTCACATGAGCTTCACCAGCCGTGACACTGCCCGTGCCGCCGACATCCTCTGCCAGATGATCGCCGAGAAGGACTGCACCAACATCCTCACCATCGCTGGTTCCACCTCCGCAGCTGGCTGCATGCAGGTGTATGTTGATATGGTGAAAAACAAGATGGTAGATGCAGTTGTTTCAACTGGTGCTTCAATCATCGATATGGACCTCTTCGAGGCCCTCGGCTACAAGCACTACATCGGCACCAAGGAGAACGTCATCCCCGACACCCAACTCCGCGAACTCTACATCGACCGCATCTACGACACCTTCATCGACGAGGAGGAGTTGCAGGCTTGCGACCAGGCCACTTGTGATGTCGCCGACACCCTCGAGTGCCGTCCCTACAGCAGCCGCGAGTTCCTCTACGAGGTGGGCAAATGGCTCGCCAACGGTCACGGCGTGAAGAAAGAGAGCCTTATCCAGACCTGCTACGAGTGCGGCGTGCCCATCTTCTGCCCCGCTTTCAGCGACAGCAGCGCCGGCTTCGGCATTGGCAAGCACCAGTGGCTCCGCAAACAGGCCGGCAAGCCCTATGTCAGCATCGACAGCGTGGCCGACTTCCTCGAGCTCACCGAAATCAAGATGAACAGCCCCGAGAGCGGCCTCTTCATGGTCGGCGGCGGCACCCCCAAGAATTTTGCCCAGGACACCGTCGTCTGCGCCGAAATCCTCGGCAAGGAAGTTCCCATGCACAAGTATGCCATCCAAATTACCGTGGCTGACGTCCGCGACGGCGCCTGCTCCTCCAGCACACTCCTCGAGGCCGGCAGCTGGGGCAAGGTGAGTGAGGAACTGCAGCAGATGGTCTATGCCGAAGGCACCACCGTCATCCCCGCCATCGTCAGCTACGCCTACCACAACGGCGCCTGGCGCGACCGCGAGTACAAAAACTGGCAGAAACTGTTCCAGAAATAATCAGACAAGTTTATTGTGAAAAAAGTCCGGCAATATGTCGGACTTTTTTTGTATTTTTGCATGTGCATTTTAGAGCATATTTATGTGATGGAAGATACTGAAAAAGATATAATACAAGAAGTTACCAACGAGGAATACAAGTGGGGCTTCACTACAGATATTGACACAGAGACCATCCGCAAGGGATTGGACGAGGAGGTGGTACGATTGATTTCGAGGAAAAAGAACGAGCCGGAGTGGCTGCTGGAGTTCCGCCTTGAGGCTTTCCGCCGTTGGCAGAAGATGAAGGAGCCCGACTGGGCACACCTCGAATATGAGACTCCCAACTACCAGGACATCATCTATTTCGCCGCCCCCAAGCAGGAGAAGAAGAAAAGCATGGACGAGGTGGACCCCGAACTGCTAGCCACCTTCGACAAGCTGGGCATCCCACTGCGTGAGCGCGAAGCACTTGCTGGTGTGGCATATGATGCCATCATGGACTCTGTGAGTGTGAAGACCACCAGCCAGAAAGCCCTCGAGGAGAAAGGCATCATCTTCATGCCCATCAGCGAGGCCGTGCAGAAGCACCCCGACCTGGTGCGCAAGTACTTAGGCTCTGTGGTGCCGTCGGCCGACAACTTCTTCGCTGCCCTCAACAGCGCCGTATTCAGCGACGGCTCTTTCTGCTATATCCCCAAAGGGGTGCGCTGCCCGATGGAGCTGAGTTCTTATTTCCGCATCAACGCTAAAGGCACAGGCCAGTTTGAGCGCACACTCATTGTGGCCGACGAAGGTACCTACGTTAGTTATATGGAGGGCTGTACGGCCCCGCAACGCGATGAAAACCAACTCCATGCCGCTATCGTGGAGATTGTCGTCATGAAAGATGCCGAGGTGAAATACAGCACCGTGCAGAACTGGTATCCGGGCGACAAAGAGGGCAAAGGCGGTATCTACAACTTCGTCACCAAGCGCGGAATCTGCAAGGGTTCGCACTCGAAGCTGAGTTGGACGCAGGTCGAAACTGGTAGCGCGGTGACGTGGAAGTATCCAAGTTGCATCTTGCAGGGCGACGATTCGACCGCAGAGTTCTACAGCGTGGCCGTTACCAACAACTACCAGCAGGCCGACACAGGCACCAAGATGATTCATGTCGGCAAGAATACCCGCTCGACCATTATGAGTAAGGGTATCAGTGCCGGCCGCAGCCACAACAGTTACCGCGGTCTGGTGCAGATAGGCAAGGGGGCCGACAACGCCCGCAACTACTCACAGTGCGACTCGCTGCTGTTAGGCGATAAATGCGGCGCCCATACATGGCCCTACATCAAGGCCGACAACCACACAGCCATCTTGGAGCACGAGGCCACAACGAGCAAGATCTCCGAGGACCAGCTCTTCTACTGCCAGCAGCGCGGTATTAGTCCCGAGAGCGCCGTGGGCCTCATCGTCAACGGCTATGCCAAAGACGTCCTTAAGAAACTCCCCATGGAGTTTGCTGTCGAAGCGCAGAAACTATTGTCAATATCCTTGGAAGGAAGTGTAGGATGAAGAAGTTGACGACCGAGGAAATGCATCGCCTGACGGTGGAGGAGTTCCGCGAGAGCGAAAAACTTCTGCTGACGGTGGTGCTTGATAACGTGCGGTCGCTGAACAATATCGGCTCCGTGTTCCGCACATCCGATGCCTTCCGAGTAGAGCATATCGCCCTCTGCGGCATCACCGCCACGCCGCCTCACCGCGAGATACACAAGACTGCCCTCGGTGCCGAAGACAGCGTAGATTGGTCCTATCATGAGGACACCGTCGCATGTGTGAGAGGTCTGAAAGAGCGTGGTTACAGGATATATGCGGTGGAGATAGCCCATAATAGTTTGCGGCTTGGGGCCGACAGCGTGGCTACCGACGGCCCGATTGCTATTGTTCTGGGCAACGAGCTCGACGGTGTGCAGGAACCGGTAATGGAACTCTGTGACGGCTCGCTGGAGATACCGCAGTACGGCACTAAGCACTCGCTTAACGTCAGTTGTGCCGCCGCCATCGTCATCTGGGAACTATATAAACTGATGAAACTATGACAAAAGAAGAACGTATGGATAAGGCCCGCGGGCTCCACAAGCAAGGCTGCAACTGCTGCCAGGCGGTGGTTATGGCCTATGCTAACAAGTTGCCCATCGAGGCCAAAGACGCCATGAATGTGGCCGCTCCCTTCGGTCGCGGCCTCGCCGGCACTCGAGAGGTCTGCGGCTGCGTCAGCGGCATGGCGATGGTATGTGGGCTCACCGGTCACACCGCTGACGTGCGCCCACTGATAGAGAAATTTCGTGAAGAAAATGGCGACATTGTATGTGGACGGCTCCTCCAGATGGGCAAGAAGCCCTGCCCCGAGATGGTGGCTCACGCCGCCGGATTATTGTCGGATTTAATTTAAAACACAATATGAAAAAAGCTATCCTGACATTACTCGTCGTCTGCTTCGCAGGCGCCGTTACGGCCCAGAACATCGAGTTCCGTATGGGCGACAAAACCAACGGTAAGGCTTATTCGCCGAAGATGATACACCTCGCGGAAGGCATGCAGGAAGGGGAGGTGCTGGTGGTCGAGCCGGTGCTCAAGGCTGTCAGCGGCCCATTGACCAACCCCGTGAAGGCTGTCAAGGTACGTCTCTGCGATATGGAATGGAACGACGCCGAGAGTGTGACTATCGCCGACACGAAAGGCGATATGATACGAGAGGTCTTCCGTTTGGACAACCGTCTGCACCTACTCCTCAGCCATGAGGCGAAGAACACGTTGGTGCTGCGTCATTTGGCTTTCGATGCCAAAACCCTCGACATCGTGTCCGACAATGCGCTGGTCAATGCAACCATGCAGAAAGGTGACGAAGGGTATATCTGGACGGCCACCTCGCCCAACGGACAGTACCACGGAGTGGTATATGCCGTGTGGGGCAAAAAGGGAGGCTCGTCGGCAGTAGCCATTCTTTACGACAAGGATATGAACAAGTTGTGGGAGCAGCCGCTGGAATTCAGCGACATCCATCAGATATTGGTATGTAACAACGGCACCATATCCACCCTGCAACCCGGCACCATCGACGGCAACAACGACGTTACCGCCTTCCGCATCAATGTCGCCAATGCCGACGGCGAGAAGCACGGCGAGTATGTGCTCGACGCCGACGTGAGCGACGTAGCCCTGATGACTTGTGAACGGAACAAGGTCCTCGCTGTCGCCCTCGAAGGCAAGGGCGGCTATGGCTTCCTCCGTATAGGAACTCTGGGCAACCGCTCCTACACAGGCCTGTGGGGCTTGCTGTTCGACCTCGATAGCAAGAAGATAGCAGTCGCTAACCGCCATGCTTTCACCGACGACGACATCCGTCTCTTCCTCAACGCCGATGCCGGCGAGAAAATGCTCTCCCACAAAGTCGACTATGTGCGGCTGCTCGACCGCTGCACCACGCCGCAGGGTGGGGCGGCCCTCTACCAGCGGACATGGAAGGTGGAGACTCGCAACGCCAAGACCGGTATGACCATGAGCGAGACTGTCCACAGCGTGGGCATCTTGATGGTCCAGGCCGATATGAACGGAGAACTCACGATAAACCGTATACCGCAGAGGAACCAGAATGCCAGTTGGCCTGATGTGGGCGCCGATATCTTCTCCTACAACGGCAAGGTGTTTGTGCTCACCAACGAGTCGAAGCACGAGACCGACGAATACACGCCCGACCGTCCCGCACAGCGCAGCAAGAGCCTCCTTATGGCCAATTCGGCACTCTCGCTCTACTGGTTTACCCCCGACGGACAAGGGGCCAAGAAAGTGGTCGAGAAAGAGCATAAAGCCATACTGAACACGCCCGTTTTCGCCGGCAACAACGGCCGCTTCTACCTCCTCGCCGGCGCGATGAAACCCAGTATGGGCATCCTCACCATCCCGCAATAAGACTATGACCAAGCGCAAAATCATCAACGACCCCGTATATGACAGCTTCCTCAGCATCGACGACCCTGTGATACTCAGCGTTGTCGAGCACCCTTGGTTCCAGCGGCAACGCCGCATCAAGCAGCTGGGGTTGACCTACCTCGTCTATCCCGGCGCCATGCACACCCGCTTCAGCCACATGCTCGGCGCCCTCAATCTCATGGGCCGCGCCTTGGAGGTGCTGCGCCAGAAAGGTGTTAAGATTACCGACGACGAGTGCCGCGGGGCCAAGCTGGCCATCCTGCTTCACGACATCGGTCACGGTCCCTTCTCACACACCAGCGAGCGCGTGCTCGTCGACGTGCCTCACGAGGAGATAACCCTCTTGATGATGCAGCGCATCAATAAAGAGATGAACGGAGCGCTGAACACCGCCATCGAGATATTCGCCAACCGCTACCCAAAGCATTTCCTCCACCAGCTCGTCAGCAGCCAACTCGATATGGACCGCCTCGACTATCTGGGGCGCGACTCCTTCTTCACCGGCGTCAGCGAGGGCATCGTGGGGACTGACCGCATCATCAGTATGCTTAACGTGCATGACGACGAGCTCGTTATCGACGAGAAAGGCATCTACAGCGTCGAGAAATTCATCATCAGCCGCCGCCTGATGTATTGGCAGGTATATATGCACAAGACCGTCATCGCCGCCGACAACCTGCTACTCAACATCCTCCGTCGTGCCCGTGAGTTGAATCTTTCGACTTTCAACTTTGAACTTTCGACTTTCGATCTCGACCGCTTTGCCGAGGTGGACGACGACGACATTATGGTCGCCGTCAAGCATTGGCAGCATTCGGACGACGCGACGCTCAGCACCCTTTGCCGCAATATGGTCAACCGTCGTCTGCCGGCTATACGCTTCAGCAATGAGCCCTTTGAAGGTGTCGAGACGGATTACTTCCATGGCACGGGGCAATTGCATAACCGTTCCTACGACTTCAACGACCAGGAGATAAAAGTCCTCTACAAAGACGGACGCTGTCTGCCCATCAGCGAGGCCAGCGACCAGCTCGACCGCCATTTTCTGGAGAAGCAAGTTACCAAATACTTCTACTTCTATCCCAAGGCCAACGTTTAACTGTTGGCTTCCTCTGTCTTCCGAAACATTCGGGAGGGGGGTGGTGTCTATCCCCTCCGTATTTCCTTCGGGTTTTAGACCATACTTAAACAATCCTTCAATGGTAGTTTAACCATTACTTATGGTTGAAGTATGGTCGAAGTATGGTTAAACGATGGTCGAAATGGGGAGGGAAGTGGCTTGCTGGTAGGGAGGGCATAGGAGTGTTGGATAGTCTGTTTTGCTGTTTTTCTCGCGTGCGAACATAATAAATCGGACGTATTGTCGTTAATGATGAGAAAACAAACGAAATATGCGAGTACACTTTATAGCCATCGGGGGCTCTGCGATGCACAATCTCGCCATTGCTCTCTGCCAGAAAGGTATCACCGTCACGGGTAGTGACGACGAAATATTCGACCCCGCCAAAAGCCGCTTGGAGAAATATGGGCTGCTGCCGAAAGAGGAAGGCTGGCACCCCGAGCGCATCACTCCCGACCTCGACGCCGTGGTGCTGGGTATGCACGCCCGTATCGACAACCCCGAGTTGCTCAAAGCACAAGAATTGGGATTAAAGATATACAGCTATCCTGAATATCTGTATGAGCAATCGAAGGATAAGCTGAGAATTGTCGTTGGCGGCTCGCACGGCAAGACGACGACCACAGCCATGATACTGCATGTGCTGGCGCATTGTGGCATCGAGGCCGACTATATGGTGGGTGCCCAGCTGAAGGGATTCGAGGTGATGGTGCGCCTGAGCCATACCGCCAAGGTAATGGTCATCGAGGGCGACGAGTACCTGACCTCGCCCATCGACCGTCGTCCCAAGTTCCACCTCTACAAGCCCAATGTAGCCATCATCACCGGCATCGAGTGGGATCACATCAACGTCTTCCCGACGTTTGATATATACAGGGAGCAGTTCGCCAAATTCATTGATTTGATAGAGCCCGACGGCACGCTGATTTACTGCGATGAGGACAAGGAGGTGCACCGTGTGGCGGTGGATAACCGACGCACGGACATCCAGAAGTTGCTGTATGTCTGCCCAGAGCACCGCGTGGAGAATGGCATTACTTATATCGGCAATACTGCCTTGCAGGTATTTGGACACCACAACCTGCTCAATCTTACCGCTGCTCGTTTGGCTTGCCGACAGGTAGGCGTTACTGACGAGCAGTTCGACGAGGCCATCAGCACATTCGAGGGCGCCTCGAAGCGTCTGGAGCTCGTGAAGAAGAACGACACCTGTGCCGTCTACAAGGACTTCGCCCATGCGCCCTCGAAGCTCCGCGCCACCATTCACGCCATGCGTGAGCAATATCCCGACCGCAAACTGGTGGCATGCATGGAGCTGCACACCTTCAGCTCGCTGACGCAGGAGTTCCTGCAGCAGTATAAAGGCGCGATGGACGAGGCCGACGTGCGCTATGTCTACTACAGCAAGCATGCGCTCCAGCTGAAGAAGCTGCCCGACCTGCATCCCGAAGAGGTGAAGGCGGCCTTCGGCGGCACGGTGGAGGTGTTCACCGACAGCACGGTGATGGTGGAGAAGGTGATGGCTATGGATTGGAATAACGCCAACCTGCTGATGATGAGCAGCGGCAACTTCGACGGTATTGACTTTAACCAATTAGCAAACGAAATACTTTAGATTATGGCACAATTTGAAGTAGGCGACAAAGTAAAGTTCCTCAACGCCGTGGGAGGAGGAGTGGTGAAGAAGATACAAGGCGGCATGGTGTATGTCGAGGATGAGAGTGGCTTCGATATGCCCTTTGCTCCTTCGCAACTGATACGTATGGCCGACCAGCAGGGGGTGGGCAAGGTCTTCAACGATGAGAAGATTGGGCAGAGCATTGAGCAGAAAGCCAAAGAGGAGCACCGCGAGCCGACACAATACGAACTGATCGAGGAGAACCGAAAGCTCCGCAGCCAGAACGCCAACCTGCAGGACCAGATAAAGCAACTCAAGAGCCAGGTGCTGAGCCTGCAGCGCACAATAGCACGTATATCATGAGTAGACAAATCAAGATAGGAAACCTCACGCTGGGCGGCGGTGCGCCGATTAGGGTGCAGAGCATGACCAACACCGACACGATGGACACGCAGGCCACCGTGGAGCAGGCGCTCCGCATGGTGGATGCGGGCTGCGAACTGGTGCGCATCACGGCACCCGACGTGAAGGCGGCAGAGAACCTCGGCCGCATCAAGGAGGAGCTACTCCGTCGTGGCTGTGAGGTGCCGTTGGTGGCCGACATCCATTTCAATCCCAAGGCTGCCGAGGTGGCTGCCACACTGGTGGAGAAGGTGCGCGTGAATCCGGGAAACTACACCGACCGCAATACCGGCAAGCTGGAGTTCACCGAGCAGGAATACAACGATGAGTTGAAAAGGATAGGGGAGAGGATGTCCACCCTCATCGACATCTGTAAGGCCCATCATACCGCCATGCGTATCGGCACCAATCACGGCTCGCTCAGCGAGCGCATCATGAGCCGCTATGGCAACAGCCCCGAAGGTATGGCTCAGAGTGCCATCGAGTTCGCGCAGGTATGCCGCGAGCAGGACTACCACGACTTGGTCTTCTCCATGAAGGCCTCCAACGTGAAGGTGATGGTGGAGAGCACCCGTCTCTTCGTACAGAAGATGAAGCAGATGGGTATGGACTATCCGATACACCTTGGCGTCACCGAGGCGGGCGACGGCATGCAGGGCCGCTTGAAGAGTGCCGCCGGCATCGGTGCCCTGCTGCTCGACGGCATCGGCGACACCATCCGTGTCAGCCTCACCGAGGACCCCGAGAAGGAGATGCCCGTGGCCTATGACATACTGCAGGCCGTGGGTGCCCGCATCACGCAGCCGGAATACATCGCCTGTCCTTCCTGTGGCCGCACGCAGTACAACATACAGACTGCCCTTCAGGAAATCAAGGCCAAGACCGCGCACCTCGTAGGTGTGAAGATAGGCGTGATGGGTTGCATCGTCAATGGCCCCGGCGAGATGGCCGACGCCGACTACGGCTATGTGGGTTCCGGCAACGGGAAGATAACCCTATACAAAGGCAAAGAAATCGTCAAACGCGACATCGACCAGAAAGATGCCGTCGAGGAATTGGTTAAACTAATAGAAAACGATAGACTATGAAGTGGAGTTACATTTTGTTTTTGCCAGCACTGGTTTCGGCAGTTTGGGCGCTGGTAATCGTGATGGGTCACCGACGCCCCACAAGGTCGCAGGTGATATTGAGTCTGATGCTTTTGATAGAATCTGTCGCCATGACAGTCTTTGGTGTCTTTTTCCGAGGACAAGAAGAGCAGATATTCATCTACACATATACGTTTGAGGTGATGGCTGTGGTTTGCGGTCCGATGTATTATATCGGCATTTGTTCGCATACCGAGGCCCGTGGCGCCACACTTGAGCAGAGGCGTGTCTTTTTGATTCCGTTGCTGTTTATCATTGGTTTGACTATCGCAGTGTTCTGGCTTGGACCCCGTCGTTACGAGGAGATGTGTCGAGCTTACCGGGAATATGGCCTCGTCTGGAGTAAAGAGGATCCAGCATGGACATTTATGCTAATATGGAAATATAGGGTGTTCCCCACAGTGCTCATCGTTTATTCGTTCATATTGGTAGTTATTGCCACGCTAAAGATACGCCGTTTTCAAAAGCGGTATAACGACTACTATGCCAAGGATATGAACCTGCCGTACTTCAACGTGCGGGACTACAATATTATCGTCTGGATTTTCGTTCCGCTGGCTGGCTTTATATACTATGCAGCCTACATGAGGCCGCCCTACTATAAATACTGGCTCATCGTTGGCGTGGTGCTGCTGGCGGTGGTGCAGTTTATATCTGGGCGCTTGGCATACGGCATGAAATACGATGCCCGTTATCTTGCTGAATATATACGTACTAAAACTCTCGAATCATGACACCGATAGCATTGATATATTTCCTTTTGGGCCTCTCGTCGCTCTATTGGCCTTTTGTGACGCTTTTTTTTAAGCGCCGTGTGCTTGGGGCTCAGTGGCTCATCATGTCGGCATTGACGTCGATGTCGTTGGCCGTCATCATTTATAGTTCCTTTTTCAACACCTTCCTCAAAGGCGAGTATCTGCTTGTTATCATTTTCATGATACTTTCCATGTTTACTCCGCCGCTTATTCAGGCCGCAGTCACCAACTTGACCGATAGCGGAGAGGACCGTCCACTGCTGTCCCGACTCCATGTGCTTGTGATGCCGGCGGTCGTGGTGGTGGCGCTCATGGCCGTGTCGACAATCATCGGCGGTGCCGATATGTACCGCCTGTGGATCCAGCGCGGTTCCGAGGGTATTGCCCATCATTTCTATGCCGGCAGTTGGCGCTATAACCTTATCGTCGCCGTGCATTTCTACCTCTACTGGTTTCTTATTGTTGCAGAGACAACTTTCGTCGGCGTCTACAGTATCATACGCATCAACCGTTTCAGCCGTCTGCTTGACGAGTATTACACTGACAACCGCATCCACCGCGCCGACCTGCAGGGCACCTACCTCTTTGTGGCTCTCAACTGTTTCTTCGTGGTATTCAGCTATATCATGCATCCTTTCAACTCCCCACGACTGGTTGTTGGTACAGCCATTGGTGCCGCCATGCAGGCCGTGGTAATGTTCATGATTGGCTTCTATGCTTTCCGGACACCCATCGGTGCCGAGATGCTTAACGAAAAGAAACACCAGATGCCGGCGCGCTCGCGCAAGAATTTGCAGCATCTGGGGCAACTCTTGGCCGACTATGTGGAGAAAGAAAAGGAGTTTATCAACCCCGATTTGTCGGTATTCCTGTTGGCTGAGCATTTCAATGTGTCGCAGGACGAGATAGTCGATGCCGTCCACCAGCATAACGGTTCTACCTTCGCCGATTATATCGACTCGTTACGCGTCGAGTATGCGTTGAGGCTCTTGAATGAGCATAATCACCTCTACGACACCGATGACCCCGAGGATATGGAGCGTCTGGCGCATCAATGTGGATACCTCAATCGTGCGAAGCTCGAGGTCTCCTTCTATAAAATCATGCAGACTTCGCTGAAAGACTACCGCTAATAGCCATACTTCTCGCCCCAGCGTTCCTTCAGCAGACGGCGGGTCTCGTTCTCACGGGCCGTATTGCCGGGTTCGTAGAACTTGGTGCCCTCAAGCCCTTGTGGCAAGTATTCCTGTTCGGTGAAGTTGCCCTCGAAATCGTGAGCGTACTTATACCCTTTGTGATAACCCATCTCCTTCATCAGCTTGGTGGGGGCGTTGCGGATATGCAGCGGCACAGGCAGATCACCCGTTTGTCGTATGACCGCTGTGGCGTTCTCCAGAGCCATATATGTGGCGTTGCTCTTGGCCGAGCAGGCTAGGTAGCAGGCACATTGCGAGAGGTTGATGCGGCATTCGGGATAGCCTATCTTGCTCACCGCCTCGAAGGTGGCGTTGGCCAGCAACAAGGCATTGGGGTTGGCGTTGCCGATGTCTTCGGAGGCGAAGATGAGCATACGGCGGGCGATGAACAGCGGGTCCTCGCCGCCGGCAATCATACGCGCCAGCCAGTAGACGGCGCCGTTAGGGTCGCTGCCACGCATGCTCTTGATGAAAGCCGAGATGATGTCGTAGTGCATCTCGCCGCCTTTGTCGTAGAAAGCCAGATTCTGCTGGATGACGTCGGTGACCGTGCGGTTGTCGATGATGCGGGCGCCACGGTTTACCACCAGCTCGATGGCGTTAAGCAGCTTGCGTGCGTCGCCACCGCTGATGCGCATCAAGGCTTCCTCCTCCTTCATCTCGATGGCAATGCCTTGCGAGTGATAGTAGCGCACAGCGCTGTCAATCAGCTGCCGCATGTCCTTCTCGCCGAACTCGTGGAGCACATACACCTGGCAGCGCGAAAGTAGGGCGGAGATGACCTCAAACGAGGGGTTCTCGGTGGTGGCGCCTATCAGCGTGATGGTGCCCCGTTCCACGGCTCCCAGCAGCGAGTCCTGCTGCGCCTTGTTGAAACGGTGTATCTCGTCGATGAAAAGGATGCTGCCCTCTTCTTCCTGGGCCGCATTAATCACCTCGCGCACCTCCTTCACGCCGCTGCTGATGGCGCTGAGCGTATGAAAGGGGCGGTGCAGCGTGTTGCTGATAATCATTGCCAGGGTCGTCTTCCCGATGCCCGGAGGGCCCCAGAAAATCATCGACGGGATATTGCCGCTCTCTATCAATGTGCGAAGAACAGCACCTTGTCCTATAAGGTGCTGTTGTCCGATGTACTCATCCAGGTTCTTTGGACGCAGTGTTTCCGCTAGCGGAACCATTGTCTTAATTACTTAACTACTGTCTACTTAACTACTAAAGAATCAGCATCGCGTCGCCGTAGGTCGAGAAACGATACTTCTCCTTGATTGCCGTCTGGTAGGTCTCCATCAGCAACTCGGGACCGGCGAAAGCGCTCGCCATGATAAACTGGCTGCTCATGGAATGGTGAAAATTCGTCACCATCATGTCGGCTATCGTAAAATCGTACGGGGGGAAGATGAACTTGTTGGTCCATCCGTCATACGGGCGGATGGTCCCTGGGATAGTCACCGCGCTCTCTACCGCACGCATCGTCGTGGTGCCCACGCAGCAGACTTTCTTCCCGCTGTTCTTGGCGTTCATGATGGCTTCGCACACATTCTGGTCTACATGCATCTCCTCGGCGTCCATACGGTGCTTTGAGAGGTCTTCCACCTCGATGGGTTTGAATTCACCCATGCCCGTGTGCAATGTCAGCTCCACCCATTTCACGCCCTTTATCTCCATTCGCTTCAACAGCTCACGGCTGAAGTGCAGGCCCGCTATGGGGGCGGCCACGCTGCCCTCCTTCTTGGCGTAAATTGTCTGGTAATTCTCCGTGTCGCTCTTCTCGATGTCACGCAGGCGGCGCAGTTCGTCGGGCAGCGGCACGCGGCCCATGCCGCGCACAATGCTGATGAATTCCTCGTGGCTGCCGTCGAAGAGGAACCTGATGGTACGTCCTCGGCTCGTGGTGTTGTCGACCACCTCGGCCACTAGCGCGTCGTTGGTGCCGAAATACAGTTTGTTGCCAATCCTAATCTTGCGGGCAGGGTCGACAATCACATCCCACAGCCGCATGTCCTCGTTCAGCTCACGCAGCAGCAGCACCTCGATACGGGCGCCCGTCTTCTCCTTCTCACCCTCCAACAGCGAGGGGAACACCCTCGTGTTATTGGCCACCACCACGTCATCCTCGTCAACATATTCTATAAAATCCTTGAACAGTCGGTGCTCCACCTCACCGCTCTCGCGGTGCAATACCAACAATCTTGCCTCGTCACGGTTGCGGACAGGCTTCTCAGCTATAAGTTCTTTCGGCAGGTTGAACCTGAATTGCGATAACTTCATCTTTATTTTGCTTCAAAAAAAACATTTTTATAACGTATAACTTTTCAAAATGTTATATATTATTAAAAATAATTTTTAAAACACACAAGTTAAACTTTACTGCGCTTCAACAGGAAGGGGAGCAACACCTGATGGAATCCCTGCTCCACGTCGACAGGCACATAATCGATATGATACTGGAGCGAGCGCTGCTGCAGGTTTGACTGCAGGGCATGCATCTCACGGCGGTAGGCCTCGGCCACCTCCGAGGGTTGCACACGCAGACTGCGGCCGCTCTCCAGGTCGATGAAGCGGTAGGGCCGGCTGTCATAGTCCAGATTTAGCTCGTGAGACAGGTCGAAAGTGTGAAACAGGACAACCTCGTGCTTATTGTGGCGCAGGTGGCGCAGCGCATCGAAAAGAGCCTCCTGTTCGTCGGAACGGACAAAAGCGTCGGTGAAGAGCACCACCAGCGAGCGGCGGTGCAGCTGTTCAGCCACCAGATGCAGGCTGTCGGCCAGCGAGGTTCCCCGCAGGGGGCGCTTGTCGGCATCGACGGGCTGCAGCAGGCTGTCGAGCTCACCCAGAAGGTAACGCTGGTGGACAGCATTGGAGCGGCAGGGGGTGTTGAGGTCGATACCGTCGGAAATGAGCGTCAACCCGAAAGCGTCGCGCTGGCGGTGCAGCAACTCCACAAGCACGGCAGCGGCATAGACCGCGAAAGTCAGTTTGTTGGGCTGCTCCACATCACCCTGTCGCCCGATGGGGAACAACATCGACGAACTGCGGTCGATGACCAACTGGCACCGCAGGTTGGTCTCGTCCTCGAACTGTTTCACATACAGACGGTCGGTGCGGCCATAGAGACGCCAGTCGACGTGGCGCGTGCTCTCACCAGTGTTGTAATGACGGTAGTCGCTGAACTCGGCCGAGAAGCCGTGGAAAGGGCTACGGTGACGGCCTGTGATAAAACCCTCGACCACTTGCCGGGCAAAGAAGTCGAGGGAATGATAACGGGAAATCTGGCCTTGGTCCATCCTTTACAAGGAGTTCAAGAAGTTCAAGGAGTGCAAGACGTCACCTTAAACGGTGCATTTGTCCTGAACTCCCTGAACTCTATGCACTCCCCAAAATTACAACAGTGCCTCCAGTTTCTCGGTGAGCGTCTCCTTAGCCACCAGACCCACACTCTTGTCGACGGGTTGGTCGCTGCCGCCCTTGAAGAAGAGCACCGTGGGGACATTGCGGATGCGGAACTTGGCAGCGAGGTCGCTGCATTCGTCCACATCGGCGGTGCCAATCACCGCACGGCCGTCGTATTCTTTCTCAATCTCCTCGATGCGGGGAGCCAGAGCCTTGCAGGGACCGCACCAGGTGGCGCCGAAATCAATCATCATGGCTTTGCCCGTATTCAGCAGGGCGTTGAAATTTTCTTCAGTGACTTTCATGTTTGTTATTGCGTTAATGTGTTATTGCGTTATTGCTTTTTACTTTGCTCTGAAATAGATGGTCATCGGCACCCCGTGGAAATCCCACAGCTCGCGCATGCGATTCTCTACAAAACGTTTGTAGGGGTCGCGTATGTACTGCGGCAGGTTGCAGAAGAACACGAACTGCGGATAGGGTGTGGGCAACTGGGTGACATATTTTATCTTTATCCATTTGCCTTTCACCGATGGTGGCGGATTCTGTTCTTTCACTATAGGCAGCAGGGTGTCGTTGAGTTCCGATGTGCCGATGCGGCGGCTGCGAGCCTCATAGACAGCACGGGCGGTCTCCAACACCTTGAAGATGCGCTGCTTGTTGATGACGCTGGTGAAGACGATGGGCACATCGTCGAAAGGAGCGATGCGCTCTTTTATCAGCTGCTCGAAGTCGCGATGTGTGTTGGTGTTCTTCTCCACCAGATCCCACTTGTTGACCACGATGACCACGCCTTTGTGGTTGCGCTGGATAAGGGAGAAGATGTTCAGGTCCTGCTGTTCCAGTCCCTGACTGGCGTCGAGCATCAGGATGCACACGTCGCTGGCCTCAATTGCTCGCACCGAGCGCATCACCGAGTAGAACTCCAGATCCTCGCTCACCTTGCTCTTGCGGCGCAGTCCTGCGGTGTCGACAAAGTTGAAGTCGAAACCGAAGAGGTTGTAGCGCGAATACACGCTGTCGCGTGTGGTGCCGGCAATAGGAGTGACTACAGACCGTTGCTGGCCGGTAATCATATTGATGAACGAACTCTTGCCCACATTGGGACGTCCCACCACGGCGATGCGTGGCAGCCCGTCGATGGGATCCTCCTCGCCGTCGGCGAAGTCCTTCACCAGCACGTCCAGCAGGTCGCCCGTACCGCTGCCGGTGATGCCGGCAATGGGGTAGGGGTCGCCGAGTCCGAGGGCGTAGAACTCCGCCAGCGAGTCCATCTGCGCCGCATTGTCAACCTTGTTGACAGCCAGCACGACAGGCTTGGGGCTCTTGCGCAGCATCTCGGCCACATCCTCGTCCATCGGCGTCAATCCCTCACGGGCATTGACGACAAAGAGGATAATGTCGGCCTCGTCGACGGCCAGCGCCACCTGTTTCCTAATCTCCTCCTCGAAAGCGTCGTCACCGCCCATTACGTAACCACCCGTGTCGATTACCGAGAAGTGCTTGCCGTTCCAGTCCGCGTGGCCATACTGACGGTCGCGCGTCACGCCGCTGGTCTCGTCGACGATAGCCTGGCGGCTTTCGGTAAGCCGGTTGAACAGGGTCGATTTGCCCACGTTGGGGCGTCCTACGATGGCGATGATATTCATTACAGTATTCTGCTGCTACGGTTGCTGCCGATAAGCATGTTGAAGCCAAACTTGAAGTTGAAGGCCTTCATCTGGGTAAGGTACATGCTGCTGGCATAGTCCATCATTACATAGGCCTGTATCAGTGTTGCCGGAGTGAGGATAATGCCCACACCCGGGTTCAGGAAGTTGTCGAGCGTAATCTTGCTGTGTCCGTCGTAGACCATCGACGAGCCTGCAATCACCTCAATCCAGTTGAACAAGTTGACGCCGGCCGAAAGAGTGGTGTTGAAACGGAACGTGTTCTTCACCGCCTCGTAGTTGGCCGATGCATCGCTCAACGCCTCGCCGAAGCTGCTGTAGGTGCTCTTGCTCAACAGGCCGCGATCCCATTGACCGTGGAACAGAATGCCGGCCCTGAGGATACCCAGGTTGACCGAGGCGCCGAGGTTCAGCTTCGTGGGAATGCTGTACCAGTAGTCGCCCGAGTCGGTCAGGAACTGCGGCATCATACCGTCGAGCTGTCCTTGCAGATATTGGGCCAGCGAATCGCCGTTGATATTGCCGTGATCCAGCAGGTTGGTGATATCCAGTCCGTCGAATTCGATGGTTCCCTGGCCGTTCTTGGGCGTCAGGCTGACCACATTCTTCTGCCAGTGAATGCCAGCCGAAAGGTCGTTGATGGCAGCCGAGAAGCTAAAAATTCCGAGGTCGTACTTAGCTCCGATGTCGAAAGCCACACCGTTGTTGCCCCCGTTGAGGTCGATGAGGTTCATCGCCACATCTTTCACGTTCAGATTGCTGAACATCTCGGAGAACGACGAGTCGATGGGCAGCACCGAGGCGCCCATAATCTCGTAGTACACCTTCGCGCGCACCGTCTCATAGTCCTCCTCGGTCTCGAACGTTACCTTTGTGTTGTCGGTCTGCATGTTCAGAATACCGGAGAGCAACTTCACGTGGGCGCCCACGGTGAGACCCGTCATCGGCACCTTCAAGCCGGCACCCACGCTGGTCTCCAAGTACATCTGCATGTTGAACAGGTTGCCGTCGAGCAGCGTCACCTCGGGAATCGGGGTGCCGTCGTCGTTCACGTTGCCCTGCATCACCGTGTTGATGACGCTCACCGGGATACCCAAGTTGAACTGGGAACGCACTTGCATGTTGGCGTCAAAAAACACGGGTCCTATCTTCAGGCCCAAGCCGGCGATGTTCACATCCAGACCGAGACGGAACTGGTTGTTGTCGCCCAGTTTGTCGAACACATTGTTAATGTTGATGATATTGGCGCTCTGTGCCGAATCGTAGGTCACGATGTCGCCTATCGACAACGGCAAACCCAGCTGCAGGCTGCTGATGCCCGGCAGCGTCAGGTAGAACGCCGACGGGAAGAATGCAGGGTTCAACTGGTTGCTCTGCGGCGAACGCTGGGCAAAATAGAACAGGTTGTTGGTCTCGTTGTACTGGGCGGTTGCTGTGCCCGTCGCAAGCACCAAGAGGGCTGCCAGAATGCTTATTCTACGTTTCATAGTCTTGTCCTCCCGATGTTTTAGTTGTTAATCATACCGCCGATTACGGGCACTCCGCTCAGCATATTGCCGAAACCGTCGAACACTTGCATGTCGATGTCGATTTTGGGGTCTAGCTTGATCATCATCTTCACCTTCAGGTAGTCGTCCCTCTTAATCATTCTGAAGTTCGGATCTGAGGCGAAGTCGGCCGTCGCCAGCACCAAACGCAGGCGCAGCTTACTGGCTTCCGTCAGTCTCTCCAGCGCCTCCACCGTCAGGTCAATGTTCACCACTGTGGCGCTGTCGCGTATCGCCTCCACAACACCGGGGCGGTTTTCTACGGGACCTGTGATGGCCGACGCAATCTTCTCGTTGGCGAAGAGCACGTAGGATTCCTGGTCGTTGTTGTCGACCAGCGTTCCACTAAGCGTCAGGTCGAGGGGTATGCCGTTGGAGAACTTGATGATGGCCGCCACTTTCGACGAATCCATGCTGACGGCGCCGTCACCCAGCAGGTTGTTCAGCGTCGAGTCGAGTTGGTCGAAAATGGACGACGAACTGCCGCCACCGCCGTTACCGCCGTCGTTGCCCCTCAGCGCAAGGTCGTAGCTGTAGGGCAGACCGTTGATGCGCACTTCGAAAGGCAGCTTTACATCCAGGTCGGCGCCGAAGGTCAACGAAGTCATCCTCAGGCTGTCGAGCAGTATGGAGAACGACGTGATGGCCGAGGTGTCGGTCAGCATATTGTGCAGGTTGTCGAGCACCAAGCCCGAGTCCACCTCCACATGCAGGTGGAAGCCTGCTGTGATGCTGCGCGGCATACTGTTGACGATGGCCGCCAGGTTGACGCTGTCGAACGTCAGCGTGCCGCCCCCGATGATGTCGTTCAGCTGCAGGCTCTGACTGGCGAAGCCGGTGAACGTGTGCGTCTGGTAGTCGTGTCCCGTGTACTGGATGGTCAGATTGTCGAAACGGGCGCTGACATAGGCGCGTAGCACAGAGTCGACATTCTCCGGGCACGTGCCGCTGACAAAGGCCGCCAGATTCAGTCGCAGTTCGTTAATGGACATTCCCGCATCGGTAATCGACTGCATATCGGCTTTGTCGAAAAAGTCGATGGGCAGCGTGTACTCAATCACGGTGTCGCGCGAGATGAACGGCGCCGCATACTCCTTTGCGGCCACCCTCTTGCTCCGACGCATCTTGGACGCATGCGACTTCTTCGTCACCATGCCACCGATATTGATGGTCTCGCGAATCGAAGTGTCGTAGTGGAACGTGATGGTGTTGTCGGCCGTAATCAGGCCTGCGAAGGTGCCATCGAACGACGTCAGCAGGTCGTTCAGGTTCAGCTGACCGCTGCTGATGACGGGAAGCCCGAAACTCGGCGACAGCTCACCTTGCACGCGGTACGGGTCTCTCAGCAACGTCATGTCGTCCTTGTTGCACGACGACAGCAGCATCACCGATGCCAGTACCCATAGAAAACCTTTTTTCATAACATCTGGATTTTATGGTTTGTTCTTACTTCTTGATGCGCATCTTGTAGAACGAGCGATACACAAACACCAATGCCACCAGCAGGAATGCCACGCCGAACCAAGGTGCCAGCGACTGGAAGTTGTCGCTGATGGCTATCTCCATGGCCAGCACGCCGAAGAGAGTGGTGAACTTGATGATGGGGTTCAGCGCCACGCTGGAGGTATCCTTGAACGGGTCGCCCACTGTGTCGCCCACCACACTGGCGTCGTGCAGCGGAGTGCCCTTTGCTTGCATGTCGACCTCGACCACCTTCTTCGCATTGTCCCACGCGCCGCCGGCATTGGCCATGAAGACGGCCTGGAACAGACCGAAGACGGCAATGGCAATCAAGTAGCTGATGAAGAGGCACACGGCATTCTGGCCACCGATGCTCTGGGGCGACGACAGACAGGCAAATGCCAGCGCGAAGCAGAAGATGGCGATGAAGATGTTGATCATGCCTTTCTGGGCGTAGTTGGTGCAAATCTTCACCACCTCCTGGCTCTTGGCGATGTCGGCCTTCTTAGGAGCGTTGGGGTCGAGTTTGATATTCTCTTTGATGAACTCCACGGCACGGTTGGCACCGGTGGTGACAGCCTGCATCGAGGCGCCGGTGAACCAGTAGATGACGCAGCCGCCCAGGATGAAGCCCAGGATGCTGTAGGGATTCAAGAGGTTCAGCACATCGCTGATCATAAAGTCGGGGTTGCCCTTCTGGAAATAGCCTTCGAGCATCAGGATAAGGCTGAAAATCATCGTGGTGGCGCCTACCACGGCGGTGCCGATGAGCACAGGCTTGGCGGTAGCCTTGAAGGTGTTGCCCGCGCCGTCGTTGGCCTCGAGGTAGTACTTGGCTTTCTCGAAGTCGGGCTTGAAGCCAAACTCGCTCTCCACCTCACGGGTGGTCTTCTCCACGTCGTCCTCGATCAGCGAAAGCTCGTAGACGCTCTGTGCGTTGTCTGTCACGGGGCCGTAGCTGTCGACAGCGATGGTCACGGGGCCCATACCCAGCATGCCGAAAGCCACCAGACCGAAAGCGAAGATGCTGTAGTAGGTGCCGAATACGCCGCCCAGGCCGAAGGCCGACGAGGCGAAGTAGGCAATCACCATCAGCACGAAGAACACCAAGCCCGTCCAGAAGCTGCCCATATTGCCGGCCACCAGGCCGCTCAGGATGTTCAGCGACGCGCCGCCCTGTTCCGAAGCCTTCACCACTTCTTTCACATGCTTCGAAGTGGGCGAGGTGAACAGTTTGGTGAACTCGGGGATAAGGGCCGCACCCAGCGTGCCACAGCTGATGATGATGCTCAGCGCAAGCCACAGGTTGGGAACGATGGCGTTGACATCGGTGGTGTTGAGGATGAAATAGCTGGCCAGGAAGGTGCCGCAGATGCTCATGATGGAGGTAATCCACACCAGCGAGGTCAGCGGGTGCTCGAAATTGATGTCGTCAGCCTTGCTGTACTTGGCCTTCGCGATGGCGCCGTTGATATAGTAGGAGAGTACCGAAGCCACGATGCCGAGGATACGCATAACGAAAATCCATACCAGCAGTTTTACCTGCATCGAGGGCTCGGGAACGGCCAGCAGGATGAAGCTCACCAGAGCCACGCCGGTGACGCCGTAGGTCTCAAAGCCGTCGGCGGTGGGTCCAATGCTGTCGCCGGCATTGTCGCCCGTGCAGTCGGCGATGACACCCGGGTTACGCGGGTCGTCCTCGCCAATCTTGAAGACCACCTTCATCAGGTCACTTCCGATATCGGCAATCTTGGTGAAGATACCGCCAGCGATACGCAGGGCGCTGGCGCCGAGGCTCTCACCGATGGCGAAGCCGATGAAGCAGCTGCCCGCCAGTTCCTCGGGCATGAAGAGCAGAATGGTCAGCATCAGCACCAGCTCGACGCATATCAGCACGATGCCGATGCTCATACCGGCACGCAGCGGGATATTCAGCAGGTCGAGGGGACGGCGACGCAGCGAGGCGAAAGCCATACGTGCGTTGGCCAGCGTGTTCATACGCACACCGAACCAGGCGACGGCATAGGAGCCGAGGATACCAATCACCGTCCATGCCAAGATGAGCAGCACAGCGCCCCAGCCACCGTCCACCTTGCTCAGCACGCCGAAATAGAAAGCCATAGCGGCGCCGATGAACAGGAACAGCAACAGGAGAAACTTGCCCTGCTGTTTCAGGTAGGTCGAACAAGTCTTGAAGATGACATTGCCAATCTCAAGCATCGACTTATGAGCCTTCAGCTTGCGAACTTTGCTGAACTGCCAGAAGCCGAACAGAAGACCGAGAATGACGACAGCGAAACCCCAGTAGAGAATGGAAGCCGTGTCGCTTGAGGCGAAACCCTGCGGCATACGCAGGTCAGCCTCGCTGGCCGACGCCAAAATGGGCGTGGCCAGAGCCAGTAAAGTTAGTGTTAATTTCTTCATATAGTGATTATTTAATAACTAATCGTTTGAAAAATCAAAGTACAAATATATGAAAATAATATTATGCGCAAAAAACTTTTTATTAACATTACATTTTCTTGTCAAAAATCACACTTGTTAATATATCTTAAACCGGATACAGAACCCTCTTCGCACTCCAGTTCTATTCTGACCCCAATTCCTATCTAAAAACCAGATAGATATAGAGTGTTGGTGGATAGAGGGTCGGGGGAGGGTCGGTAGGGGATGTTCTATATTTTTGTTATTCAACTAAGTATAGTGTTAATTTTGATAATGAGCTTTAATTGGTGTTTGCTACAAATAATACTAATAACTGTTAATTTTATGAATTTTGAGAATTTAAATGTGTATTTTTAACATATTTCATTTTGTATGTTTCCCGGATTTTTTTGACTATGACGTTTTATTTTTTTTATGTTTTATATTTTTTTAGTATCTTTGCAGCATGAATAACTACAGCGACATGGCCGCACAGATGGCCAATTTCTTATTGACAGTGAAAGCAGTAAAGCTCAACAACGAGCATCCTTTCACATGGGCTTCAGGGCGCAAATCGCCCATTTATTGTGACAACAGAGTCACTTTGTCGTATCCCGAGATACGCACATTCATCCGCCAGCGTTTCGTCGATGCGATCCGCGAGACATGGGGCGACGTGGATGTCATCGCCGGCGTGGCTACAGGAGGCATCGCCCAAGGCGCCCTCGTGGCCCAGGAGTTGGGAAAACCTTTCGTGTATGTGCGCTCCGAGCAGAAGAGCCACGGGTTAACCAACCAGATTGAAGGCGAGATTCACGAGGGTCAGTCGGTGGTGGTAGTGGAAGATTTGGTCTCCACGGGCAAGAGCTCGCTCATCGCCGTCAAGGCGCTGCGCGAGAAAGGCTGCCATGTGAAAGGCATGGTGGCCATCTTCACCTACGGCCTGCAGGTGGCGGCGGACAATTTTCGGAATGAGAATGTGGATCTCGTGACGCTGACCGACTACGACACGCTGATTGGCGTCGCCAAGGAGCAGGATTACATCCGTCCCGAGGCTTTGGACAGCCTGGCCGCTTGGCGCGTCAATCCCGAGCAGTGGAGCAAGGAGCACGGAGAGGCATGAAAAGACTGTTTGCCATAGCGACGGCGCTGCTGCTGTCGTGTGTGCTGCAGGCACAGTCGGGCGACAGCGTGGTGGTGGTTGATTTGCCTGAAGGGCAGCACATCGAGCTCGTATGGGTCGACGGCGGTTCTTTCACCATGGGCAGCAACAGCGCCCGTGGGGTGAGCCACAACTATGAGGCCACACGTCCCGAACACCGCGTGACGGTCGACGGTTTCTTCATCGCCCGGCTGGAGGTGACGCAGGGGGTGTGGAAGGCTGTGATGGGGGAGAACCCGTCGAAGTTCACCCAGAGCGACTCGCTGCCTGTGGAGCAGGTTTGCTGGACCGACGCACAACGTTTCGTCACCCTGCTGAGCCAACAGACGGGACGCCGCTTCCGTCTGCCGACCGAGGCGGAATGGGAGTACGCCGCCCGTGGCGGCATGAAAGCAAAAGTCGCCACTCCCTTTGCCGGCTGCCAGCGCGGACAGTTAGAGCGCTATGCGTGGTTCTGTGTCAACAGCGAGCGCTCGACGCACAAGGTCGGTATGTTGCAGCCCAATGCGCTGGGTCTGTACGACATGAGCGGCAACGTGGCGGAATGGTGCTCGGATTGGATGGACAGTTACACTGCCGACGAGCAAACCAACCCACGAGGCGCCCGTGTGGGCAGTAGCCGTGTGCTGCGCGGCGGCCACTATAACAGTGTGTCGGCGGCCTGCACGGTGTACGACCGTAGTTGGTACATCCCCACTGCGACGAGCGAGTATTTCGGCCTGCGCGTGGTGATGGATGGGGAATGACGGTTAAAGGTTATAGTAATGAAGGTTAAGGACAAAGAGTTCAGGGCTTTCCTCAGTGAGGCGGAGATTGCCGGTATTGTCGACCGCCTGGCCGATAGGGTGAGCCGCGATTATGCGGGACGAGACCTGGTGGTGTGTCCTATCTTGACTGGCGCCTATATGTTTGCCGCCGACCTGACCCGCAAGCTGACAATACCATGCGAGGTGAGCTTTGTCCGCTACGCTTCCTACAGCGGCATGAGCAGCACCGGCGAGGTGAAGTGCCTGCTGCCGTTCTCCTCCAACATCGAGGGACGCGATGTGCTGATTGTGGAGGATGTGGTCGACAGCGGATTCTCCATGCGCCACATGCTCGACGCCGTGCAGGCGCTGCATCCCGCCAGCGTGCGTATCTGCTCCCTGTTCTTCAAACCCGATGCTTTCAAGGGCGACTACAAGGTCGACTATGTGGGGCGGGAGATAGGCAACGAGTTCATCGTGGGATACGGTCTTGACTACGACGAGCAAGGACGCAACTTGGGCGAAGTCCTTGTGCTTGATGAATAAACAACAATAAGTCCGGATGAAAAAAGGTAGAGTTTTTGTTTTGTTGTGCGCGCTTTTCGCAATGGTCGCCTGCGACGACGACACACCATTGCAGGTAAGCGACAGCGAGCTGGTGGGCACGTGGAAGAAAGAATATACCGAGGAGTATTGGAGCTACCACGCCGACCATACGGGCGCCAAGTGGGACGCCTCAGAGGGTTTCTCCGAGCAGAGTCCCAGCTACAGCTACACATGGAATATCATGGACGGCAATAGGCTCAAATATACCACCATGGGCGATACCATCAATGTTCCCATCACCCGCATCTATGTCATCACGAAGATGAGCGAGAACCAGATGGTGCGCGAGGAGGAACTTGGAACCTATACGCTATACAGAATAAACTAAATTATCGGCAGAGGTGAAGAAAGGTTGGAAGATAGTACTAATATCCGTGGGCTCGCTGCTGGGTCTGATGGTGGTGACGGTGGCTGTGGCGCTGTGGCTGGTGTTCACACCGAGCCAGCTGACCAAGATTGTCAACCGGCTGGCCACCAACTATGTGAACTGTGAGACTCATTTCGGGAAGGTAAACCTTACGCTTTTCAAGACGTTTCCTGATGCAGGCTTGCAAATAGACGATGTCTACGTTGTCAATCCCGTCGAAGGAGCCCCGAGCGACACGGTGGCCCGCATCGGCAACCTTACCGTAGGTGTCGACGTAAAGAAATACCTCAAAGAGAAAGAGGTTATTGTCCACCAGGTGCTGCTCGACGATGTAGTCGCATCGCTCTATATCGACAGCGCGGGACATAGCAATTTCGACATTTTCCCGCATTCCGACGACAAGGATACCGTCAAGAAGCCATTCAGTCTCGACAGCCTGCCCAATATGGACCTCAAAAAGATTAAGGTCAGCGACCTCAATGCCAACTTACACAACGACCAAGGGCATATGGATGCTACGGTCGACGATCTCGACTTGTCGGTTGTGGGCACGCTGAAAGAGGGTAGGGTGGCGGCCAAGCTCAACCTCGACGGTGACCTCGTCGCATTATGCACCAAAGATAGCATCGGCGCCACTACGGTGGATGCGTTGCTGGAAGATATAACACTGGCCCTCGAGGCCGAAGGCTGTCCCGAGGAGCTGCTCGGCGATTTGAGCCTGAAGGTGAAAAAAGGCAGGTTCAACAATCTGGTCAACGAAAAGTTGCAGGCCTCGAAGCACGACCTGCTGAAGCTGGAGATGCCGTTCAATGCCGATTTGCTCAACATGCAGTTCTTACTCGACGACAGCCGTCTGCAGATCGACGACTATGCCCTCGGCCTCAAAGCAGATGTGCGTCTCGACCCCATGAATATTGACGCTGTCGTGACTACCGACGGAGCGTGGCAGGTGGCGCCGCTACTTGAGTTGCTGCCTATGCAAGTGCTGCCCAAAGGGATGGATGTCGACGGCAAGGTGAAGCTGCAGGCCTATGCTTGTGGCGAGCCGGCGGCGCTGAAGGTCAACGCCAACGTAGGTCTCGCCGACGGCCGATTCCATTATCCTCAGGCGTTACCCTATAAGGTGAACCGCATCTGCGGCGACTTTGACGCCTCGGTCGACCTATCGAAGAAGACTCCCAGCAATGTCAAGATAAAGAGTCTCAAGGCGCATACAATCAATAGCAACGTCAGCGTCAATGGCCAAGTCGATAATTTGCTAGGCGATATGCTTATCGACGCCTATGTCAAGGGAGCGCTGCCGCTGGAGGATGCGCAACCCATGGTGCCCGACAGTTTGAAACTCACCTTGTCGGGCGCTGCCGATGTCGATATTCATGCCCATTTCAAGATGAGCCAGCTGCGTGCGCAGGATTATGAGCACATGGCCGCCACAGGCAGGCTGGATTTCAAGGGCCTCGATGTTGTCTTCGACAGCATCCACGCCACCGCCGACGCCCTTGCGCTGAACCTCCAGCTGCCTGCCAAGGAGCACGCCGGCAAGTTGGCCGACACACGTCTCACGGCAGGCGTGCTGAAGCTTGCGATGCCTGGTATCGAGGGTACGCTGGACAATCCCGACATCAATCTAGGGGTGAACAACCCATTGAAAGAACAGTTGGCTGCCGCCGTCGAACTGTCGCTGGGGAAAAGTTCCCTAAATCTCGACTCCTCGCGGGTAGACCTCGTGGCCCTGTCGCTCGACGGCTCTGTCAGGCTCGATTCCAACGGCACCACTATTTTCAATAAGTATAATCCGCGTCTCAACGTGGCCGTCAAGGACGGTATGGTGGCCTCTCCGACATTGGCGGAGACGGCCTATCTCAACAAATTCGACTTCCGCTATTCTCCCGAGCGCTGCGAGGTCGTCGACGCCGACATAATGTTCGCCAACAGCGACTTCCAGCTGTACGGCTCGCTGGAGAATCTAGAATCCTGGCTCGAGCACAAGGCCATGCTTGTGGGCGATCTCAACCTCACTTCTAACTATACCGACGTAGACCAGATTCTCGCTCTCGTCAGCGGCATGGGCAGCAATGCCGACACGCTGGAGCAGATGCGTCGGGAGGACAATGTCCCCCAGGAGGCCAATCCTTTCATTGTGCCCAAGGATGTAGACGTCACGCTGCACACGCATATCAAGCGGTCGCTGGCCTTTGGAAATGACCTGGGCGACCTGGCCGGCGCCGTCACCGTGAAGGACGGCATTGCGGTTCTCGACCAGATAGGTTTCGTCTGCAAGGCCGCCACCATGCAGCTCACCGCTATCTACAAGTCGCCCCGTCCCAGCCACCTCTTCACCGCCATCGATTTCCATCTGCTGGACATCCAAATCGACGAATTGCTCAATATGATACCCGTCGTCGACACCCTCGTACCTATGCTGGCGGCTTTCGAGGGCAACGCCAATTTCCATCTGGCGGCGGAGACCTATCTGAATGCCTCGTACCAACCGCTGATGAGTTCGCTCAAAGGCGCCGCCGCCATCAGCGGCACCGACCTAACGGTGATGGACAACAACAGCATTGCGCAAATAGCCAAGTTGATGCAGTTCAAGAGTTGGAAGGACAAGGATAACAAGATTAAGATTGACAGTCTGGATGTGGAGCTGACCTGCCTGAACAAGGTCATCGAGGTTTATCCCTTCCTGCTGACGCTGGGCAAGTATCAGATTTGCGCCTCGGGTATGCACTCACTCGACAACCAATGCGGCTACCACCTAGAGTTGCTGAAGAATCCCTTGCTAGCCCGGGTGGGTGTCGACGTGAAAGGTTCGCTGAGCAATCCCAAGATTTCGCTCGGCGAGGTTCGTTACGCCGATTTCTTCCGCCCCGACAAACAGGGCGTCGTCGAGAAACAGACACTTGAACTCAAGCGCCAAGTGAAACAAGCCTTAGAGGCGAAAGTGAGGTAATGGGTTGATAAGGTTAGTTTAATGAATTAAAAAATGGGAATATTCCACAGATATAACAGCACTATTCACGGTAACTACCGAAGCGCGTACTTGCGCAGCGGGCTCCTCACAGGGCTCCTGTTGGCGGCCTACGTCCTTGTGCGCCTGCTCATGGGAAGTCCCATGGAGAGCCCCACATCGCTGGTGGTCGACGCCATCCTGTTGGTGGTGCTGTTCCTGTTCGCCGCTTGGTATCGCAACAGTCTTCCCGAGAAGAAGATAACCCTCAAGGAGGCACTCCTTTTCGGCATAGGCCTCTCTCTCGTGGCCGCTGTGGTCTATGGCGTGCTGCTCTTCGTCATACAGGTCACAGCCCCGCAGCAAACGCAGCTCTTCACCAACAGCTACCAGTTGTCCACCACCAACTATCCGCTGCAATACTGGGCTGCTTGGTGGGCTGTCGTGGCCGCTGCCGGAGTGCTGCTGCTGGGCGCCTTCGGATCGTTTGTGGCGGCGGTGGTGTTACGTAATGAAAAATCGGAAATAAAACATAAACAACAATGAAACAGATTTCAATCATAGTGCCATCATATAATGAGGCTGAGTCGCTGCCGCACTTGGCCGAATGGGTCGACCGCGTGATGAACGAGCACCACCTCACCTACGAGGTCATCGTCGTCGACGACGGTTCCAATGACGGCACATGGCAGGCCGTGGAACAGTTGCATGCGCAGAATCCTTGCTGGCGCGGTATCAAATTCCGCCGCAACTACGGCAAGAGTGCGGCCCTCAACACAGGCTTCGCCGCCGCCGAGGGCGATGTGGTTATCACCATGGACGCCGACCTGCAGGATTCGCCCGATGAGGTGCCCGAGCTGTACCGTATGATCAAGGAGGAAGGCTACGACCTCGTCAGCGGTTGGAAGAAGAAACGCTATGACAGCAAGCTGGCAAAGAACCTGCCGTCGAAACTCTTTAACTGGACGACACGCCGCATGAGCGGCATTTATCTGCACGACTTCAACTGTGGCCTGAAGGCCTATCGCCACGAGGTGGTGAAGAGCATCGAGGTGTACGGAGAAATGCACCGTTACATCCCCGTCATCGCCAAGTGGGCCGGCTTTGGAAAGATAGGCGAGAAGGTGGTGCAGCACCGCAAGCGCGAGTTCGGTGTAACGAAGTTCGGCATGAACCGCTTCATCAACGGCTATCTGGACTTGATGAGCATTATGTTCATGTCGAAATTCGGCAAGCAGCCGATGCATTTCTTCGGCGCCGTGGGCAGCGTGGCGTTCTTGATGGGCTTCGTGGCCCTCGTGGTGGTACTCGCCTTGCGGCTGGCCGGCAGTATCTCGCTGACCAACAGTGTGTGGTTCTATCTGTCGATGCTCTTCGTGCTCATCGGCATGATGCTATTCCTGGCCGGCTTCCTCGGCGAACTAATATGCCGCAATTCGACCACCCGCAACCAATACCTAATAGAGAAAGAACTGTAAACTGTAAAACTGTAAACCGTAAACTATAATGAGTCTTCAATGCGGTATCGTAGGACTGCCCAACGTGGGCAAGTCGACACTCTTCAACTGTCTGAGCAACGCGAAAGCGCAGGCAGCCAATTTCCCTTTCTGTACCATCGAGCCCAATGTGGGCGTCATTACTGTCCCTGACGAACGGCTGGCCAAGCTGGTCGAGATTGAACGTCCCGCCTCTGTAGTACCGGCCACCGTCGAGATTGTCGACATCGCCGGGCTGGTGAAAGGTGCCTCGAAGGGAGAGGGTTTAGGCAACAAGTTTCTGGCCGACATACGCAACTGCGACGCCATCATCCATGTGCTGCGCTGCTTCGACGACGACAATATCACGCACGTGGATGGTACCGTCGACCCGGTGCGCGACAAGCTGACCATCGACACGGAGCTGCAGTTCAAGGACCTGGAGACCATCGAGAACCGTTACGACAAGGAGGTGAAGAAGGGTAAAGCCGGCGGTGACGCGCGTGCCAAGAAGTTGGTGGAGGTGATGGACCTCTATAAGGAGGCTCTGCTGGCGGGCAGGAGTGCCCGCACGGTGGCGCTCGACGACAACCAGGCCGAGGTGGCCAGGGATTTGATGCTGCTGACCACGAAGCCCGTCATCTATGTCTGCAATGTCGACGAGGCGTCGGTGGTAAAAGGCAACAAGTACTCCGACGCTGTCCGTGAGGCGGTGAAGGACGAGCAGGCCGAGGTACTGCTCATCGGTGCCGGCATCGAGGCCGACATCGCCGAGCTGGAGACCTACGAGGAGAAGCAGATGTTCCTGGAGGACCTGGGGCTCGAGGAGAGCGGCGTGAACCGCCTCATCAAGGCGGCCTACCGTCTGCTGGGCCTGCAGACTTTCCTCACCGCCGGTCCCAAGGAGTGCCGCGCATGGACTTTCCGCAAGGGAATGAAAGCCCCTCAGACGGCAGGCATCATACACAGCGACTTCGAGCGAGGCTTCATCCGCGCCGAGGTAATCAAGTACGACGACTACGTGACCCTTGGAAGCGAGGCCAAGTGCCGCGAGGCAGGCAAGATAGCCGTCGAAGGCAAGGACTACGTGGTACAGGACGGCGACATCATGCATTTCAGATTTAATGTGTAAGATTATGAGGGGATTAAAAGGTATAAGAGGTTTGAGAGGTTTAATGGGGTTGAAAGGAACCCTTTTGACCTTTATAACCCTTTTGTCCTTTTCGACCCTTTTATCGTCCTGCTCGACCGAAAAGGCCAAGTGGAGCAACATACAGTATCACAACACTACCTGCCACTACAATGTGTGGTGGAACGGCAACGAGAGCCTCAAGGCAGGTCTCGAGAAGTTGAAGAAAGATGCCGTTGACGATTACACGACGTTCCTGCCTGTGGAATATCTGGGCAACGCCGACGCGGCCCGCTCGGTGAATCCCGAGATGGACCGCGCCATAGAGAAAGGCATCAAGGGCATCAAGCGGCACAGCATCTTCGTCGGCGGCGAGGAGCATGTGCCCTATATCAAGGAGTGTTACCTGCTGACGGCCTACGCCACTTTCTACAAGCAAGACTATGTGAGTACCGCCAACACCTGCAACATACTGATATCGCAATTCCACGGTACCCGTGCCGGCGACGAGGGCGCCGTACTGCTGGCCCGCTGTATGACGCAGGAGAAACGTTACACCGAGGCAGAGGCCACCCTCGACCAGTTGGTGCAGTATCTGGGTAAGGGCAACTTCACACGCAGCCAGTGCGACAAGCTCTACCTGGCGATGGTCGAAGCCACGGTGCCGCAAGAAAAATACAAGAAAGCGGTGGAGTACATCCATCTGGCCCTAGAAAACACGTCGAGCAACAGCACCAAAGCCCGACTGACGTTCCTGCTGGCGCAGATATACCAGAAGCTCGACCGTCGCTCGGTCGCCGCCAAATACTACCACAAGGTGCTCTCCTACGGTCCGCCCTACGTGATGGAATTCAACGCTCGTCTGGGAGAAGCCTCGTGTGCCGACCTCGAGCACAGCGACATAGGAAAGTTGGAACGGCAGCTCGACGCCATGTTGCGCGACAAGAAGAACGAAGAATACCGCGACCAGATATACTATGCAAAAGGGGAGATGTTCCTCGGAGTGAAAGATGCACAAAAGGCTTGCGACAACCTTCGACGCAGCGTGGCCGTCGCAACCGTCAACAAGGCGCAGAAAGCCAAGTCGTCGCTCCGTCTGGCCGAGATATACTACGACATCTACGAGAACTACGACCAGGCTCAGCTCTACTACGACACCGCCATGCAGTGCATCACATCCGACTATCCCAATTACCTCTCCATCAAACGGCGCAGCGACATGCTCACCGAACTCTGCTCCTACACCCGTGTCTATGAGCGTTGCGACAGCCTGCTGGCGGTGGCGGCAATGCCTGAGTCCGAACGTAACGCACTGATACAAGACAAGATTGACACCCTCAAAGCGCAAGAGGAGAGGGCTCGGATGAAGGCGCTCCTTGACGAACTTTCAGCCGAAGACAAAGCACAGCAGAACACCCTCAAGGGCGATTGGTACTTCTACAACCAGAACACGGTGCAGAAAGGCAAGGAGACCTTCCGTCAGCGCTGGGGAATGCGTGCTCTGGAGGACAACTGGTGTCTCTCCCACAAGCCCTCGTTCGGGATGCTCATCCCCGACGCCCAGGACGACAGCGACACCACCGACAACACCGGCGCAGGTGACACTACCACCGTCGCCAAGAATACTGTCGACACCGGCAATCCCGACGATCCGCACAATGTGGCTTACTACCTCAAAGACCTGCCCACCACACAGTCGCAATACGATTCCATCGACTCGCTGACGGCCATCAGCCTCCTCAACGCAGGCTATCTCTTCTACGACGGTGTGCGCAACACACCGCGAGCGCTGGAGTGTTATCTGCGATTGGCCAACGACTACACCTCCTACGACGAGATTGTGCAGACATTCTATATGCTCTACCGCATCTATGACCGACAGGGCAACACGCCACAGGCCAATTATTATCGCGATATGGTGCTGATGGGCTTCCCCGACAGCGACTTCGCCAACCTTATACGCGACAACGAATACTACAAAGAACTCCTGCGCCGCGAGAGCGTTGTCGAGGATGCCTACGAGGATGTCTACGACCAGTACAGCCGGCGGCGCTACAGTGCCGTCGTCACCCTCGCCGATCAAGCCGACGAGCTCTACGTCGCTCATCCTTTGCTGCCCAAGTTCCACTATTGGAAAGGCATGGCGCAGATTCGCCTGGGACAGCGCAGTGAGGCTCTCGGCACCTTCCGCGACATCGTACGTCGTTCCAACGCCACCGACAGCATTGTGCCGCTGGCACAGGCTCAGATTGACTGGCTGCTGGAAGATACGACCGAACTGGCGGCGGTGGGAGATATTTCAGAGTCGACAGCCGCTGACAAGAAAGAGGCCGACGTCGCCAAAACCGACAACCGGCCGGCAGCACAGGCGACCAGCGACGAGTTGCCCCCCGAGGCAATGGTGTACCGATACCGCGAAGGGCAGACCTACTATGTCCTGGTACTCATCAACGACCGCCATATCAAGGCCACTGAACTGCAATACAAGCTGGCCGACTTCAACACACAGTACTACACCAATTCAGGCTATAAGGTCAACGCAATCCTCTTTACCGACAGCTCACAACTCATCACCGTGCACAAGTTCGCCACCGAGGCCGAAGCTATGGGCTACTACCGTCATCTACAGCAGGAAGAGAGTCCCTTGCGCAGATATGCCGACGCCGACCACCGCGAATTCGCCATCTCCACCCAGAACTACGCCACTTTCTATAACCGCAAAGACCCTGTGGCTTACGAGGCTTTCTTCAAGAAATACCTTCTCAAATAGCGAGTGTAAAAAACAATTAAAACAATATATTTATTATTATGGCAAAAACAATGGAAATCGAAAACAGCCCCATCAACATCATCACCGACGGCACCGTCATCAAGGGTGATATCGTCGCCAGCGGCGACTTCCGTCTCGACGGCAAACTGGAAGGCAACATCCAACTCAACGGCAAGCTCGTCGTCGGCGACAGCGGCGTCGTCAACGGCAACGTTCTCTGCCAGAATGCCAACGTCATCGGCACCGTCAACGGCAACCTTTCCGTCAAGGAACTGCTCTCGCTGCATGCCAGCGCCCGTGTGCGTGGTGATATCCTCATCAACAAGCTCTCCATCGAACCCGGTGCCACCTTCAGCGGCAAATGCCGCATGATCGACGAGGTGCGTGCCCAGCGCGAGGAGCAGGCAGCCACCGAGGAACAGGCTCAGGCTCAGAACGAGGATTAATCTCTCCATGGAGCAACTCAGACAGCTCTTCGCCCAATGGGCCGGGGAGCCCTGTACCGATTGTCTTGCCCTCGGTGCCAACGGCTCCAACCGCCGCTACTATCGTCTCTCGGGGAATACACGGCGCTGCATAGGCACTGTGGCGACGGAGGTGCGTGAGAATGAGGCCTTCTTCGCCTACACACGCCATTTCCGTACCAAAGGGATGCCCGTGCCCGAACTGTATCTCGTCGCCAACGACAGGCAGCATTACCTGCAGCAGGACCTCGGCGACCAGACACTCTATGGTCTGTTGTACGAGAAGAAACGGCAGGGTGGGGGATTCGACGCCGAGATGCTCGACCTCTACCGTAAGGTTCTCGCCGACTTGGCGGCGCTGCAGACGGCGGGCGCCGATATGGACTTCAGCGTGGCCTATCCGCATCCCGCCTTCGACAGCCGCTCCATACATTGGGATCTCAACTATTTCAAATATTTCTTCCTCAGGCTCAATCATATCGACTTCGACGAAGAACTGTTGGAGAACGACTTCGATACACTCACCAACCATCTTCTCTCTGCCGACTGCAACTACTTCCTCTACCGTGACTTCCAAGGACGCAATATCATGTTGGTCGACTCACAGCCGATGCTCTACTACATCGACTACCAGGGAGGCCGTCGGGGTGCTGCGCAGTACGATGTGGCGTCGCTGCTCTACAGTGCCAAAAGCGACATACCCGAGGTGTATCGTGTCGAACTGCTGAAGCGCTACCTCGATGTGCGGGGTATCCGTGGCGAGGAACGCCGCCGTTGGCTCGACCTCTTCTGGGCTTACCTTCTGGCACGCATCCTGCAGACCCTCGGCGCCTACGGCTACCGCGGCCTCTATGAACGCAAGCCCTATTTTCTCGAGAGTATACCTCTGGCACTTGCCAACCTGCGTCGTTTGGCCGAAGAGCATCCACTCGCTGTCTCCCTGCCTGAACTGAACCGCGTCATACGCCAGCTGACCACCAACTCCGTCCTCCATCCGGCATCCTCCGACGCCGACACCCTTACGGTCACCGTGACGAGCTTCAGCTATAAGCGAGGCCTTCCGGAAGACACCTCGGGCAATGGCGGCGGCCATATCTTCGACTGCCGCGCGCTGCCCAACCCAGGACGCTATCCCGAGTTCCAGTGCTACACCGGGAAGGACCGTCCCGTCGTCGAGTTCCTGCAGAAAAAGCCCCCCGTCGACCTCTTCCTTTCCCACGCCGAAGCCATCGTGGCACAGAGTATCGACAAATACCTGGAAAGACACTTCACCCACCTCAGCGTAGCCTTCGGCTGCACCGGTGGGCAGCACCGCTCCGTTTATTGCGCCGAACGCCTTGCCAGTTGGATTAGAAGCACTTACCCCTCAGTAATAGTGGACATCCGCCACCGAGAACAAGATTAACCCATATTTTTTTCTTCCAATGTGCTGTCCAATTCAATTTTTTTGCGTATTTTTGCAGTCGGTTGTATGAAGAGGGGGCAAAGGATGTTCTCTTTTACATACACTGACAAACAAATAGATAGAAGAAAATAAACTGAAAAATACAATAACAATGAAAGGTAGAACTATCATTCAGATTGTGCTGGGTCTCGTAATCGTGGGCCTCGCCGTGCTACTGTACAACAGCATCCAGAAGCCCATGCGCTTCGACAACGAGTACACCAAACGCCGCGACGCCTGCGCCGAGAAGCTCAAATCCATCCGCACCCTTGAGGATGCCTACAAGTTAACCTACGGCCGTTACTGCGGCAGCTTCGACACGCTGTTCAACCGCCTGATGAACGAGGACAGCATGAAGGTGGTCAGCAAGGTCATCAACTATGACAAGATTCCCGCCGACGTCGACATCAACGAGATTCCCGAACTCGAGGGCGTAAAGAAAGGCTACATCTCGCGTGTCGAGGTGTTCGTCAACCCCATCGCCAAACTGCGCGAGGATGGCAAGCTGCCCATCATCGACGCCAACGGTTACACCCACCAGCTCACCGACGAAGAGATTCTGAACCTGCGCTACGTTCCCTATCCCAAGGGCGAGAAGAACGAGTTCGAACTGAAAGCCGCCATGCTTGAGAAGAGCGGCCTCATGGTGCCTGTTTTCGAGTGCAAGGTGCCTCTCGAGGTGCTGCTGAGCGACATGGACCACCAGTCGGTGCTGAACAAGATTGCCGAAATCAACGAAGTGAAGGGCCGCTACGCCGGCTGGAAGGTCGGTGACCTGAACCAGGCCGTTACCGACGGTAACTTCGAGTAATACAAATCTGTCATGTACGCTTGCAAGACTCTGATAAACACCGATACCGAGCTTGCTTCGCGCAAAAAAAGATTATCCATTTGCCTTGGGGCCAATGGATTTTCTTTTACCGAAGTAACGCCCGCCGGTGAGCTGCTCGCCTTCGGTGAGGCCGAGGGAACTCATGCCGCCACGATGACCGGTGTGATGGCCGACGTCAAGGCCTTCTTCGCCTCGGCAGGCATACGTCCGCTGGGCTACGCCTCGATGGAACTCATCGTGCTCAGCGACGAGAGCACATGGGTACCCGACGAGCTCTACACCTCGCTTTCCAACCGCCAGTACCTGCGTCTGGTGGGCAGCACGCCCGAGACGGTGATGACATGCCACAGCGAGACGCTGAAGTCTACGGCTGTCTTCGCCGCCAGCGACCAGGTGGTGACAGCCTTCAAGGTGGCCATGCCCGGCGTCGCCGTGATGCACCAGCACGCCAAGATGGCCCAGCTGGCGCAATGGTGCGGCGACCGTCCCGTGATGCTGACGCACTGGCGTCTGGGGAGGGTGGATGTGGCTGCCTTCCGCGACGGACGTTACCTCTACGGCAACACGCTGCGCTTCGGCAACGACAACGAGGCGGTATATCACCTCGTGGAGGTCATGAAGACCTATGGCCTCGAGGAGGCCGGCGCCGAACTGCTGCTCTGCGGCGACGTGGATCGTGACCGCTATGCCCGTCTGCGACCTTATTTCCCTAACACGACGCTTTTCAACGGTACCGTCAGCCGCGACAAGAACCCCGAGTTCAGAACCCTGCACGCTTACCGTCACGCGTTGATAATGATGTAAGGACACTATGCGTATCATCGCCGGATCATTGCGAGGCCGCCGGCTGGAGCCTCCTCAGAACCTGCCTGTACGCCCCACAACCGATATGGCGCGCGAGAGCCTGTTCAACATCCTCAACAACTATGTGGATTATGAGGACTGCTCGGTGATGGACCTCTTCGCCGGCACCGGTGCCGTGTCGCTCGAGTTCGTCTCGCGCGGAGCCCGTGAGGTGACATCCATCGACATCAATGCCCAGTGTACCGACTTCATCAAGCGCTGCGCCACCCACCTCTCTGTCACCAACCTGCATGTGGTTCGCGCCGATGTCTTCGACCTTCTCAAACGGGCCAACCGTCGCTTCGACATCGTCTTCGCCGACCCGCCCTACGCCCTCGAGGGACTGCCCACGCTGCCCGACCTGGTGTTCGATAGGGGAGTGCTTACCGACGACGGCATCTTCATCCTCGAGCATCCTCGCGAGTATAGTTTCGAGGAGCACCCTCATTTCTGGCAGCACAGAGCCTATGGAAAAGTCAACTTCACCTTTTTTGCAAATAAATTAGACGAATAATATGGACGCTATCGTTAAAACAAACTTCAATTTTCCGAAACAGAAGAGTCTGTACGTCGGCAAGGTGCGCGACGTCTACAACATCGACGACCGCTACATGGCTATGGTCGTCAGCGACCGCATCTCGGCTTTCGACGTGGTGCTGCCCAAGGGCATCCCTTACAAGGGACAGGTGCTGAACCAGATTGCCGCCAAGTTCCTCGACGCCACAGCCGACATCCTTCCCAACTGGAAACTCGCCACACCCGACCCGATGGTCACCGTGGGCCTCAAGTGCGAAGGCTTCCGTGTGGAGATGATTGTCCGCGGATACCTCGCCGGCAGCGCCTGGCGCGAGTACAAGGCCGGCGCACGAACCCTCTGCGGCGTGCCGCTGCCCGAAGGCATGGTCGAAAACCAGAAATTTCCCACGCCCATCGTGACGCCCACCACCAAGGCTGACGAGGGACACGACGAGAATATCAGCCGCGAGGAGATTATCCGCACAGGCCTCGTCAGCAAGGAGGACTACGACCAGCTGGAGCGCTATGCGCTGCAGCTCTTCCAACGCGGCACCGAGATGGCCGCCGCCAAAGGCCTCATACTGGTCGACACCAAGTACGAGTTCGGCAAACGCGACGGTAAGATTTACCTCATCGACGAGATCCACACACCCGACAGCAGCCGCTATTTCTATGCCGAGGGCTACGAGGAACGTCTCGCCAAAGGGGAGCACCAGCGCCAGCTCAGCAAAGAGTTCGTGCGCGAATGGCTGATGGACAACGGCTTCCAGGGCAAAGAGGGCCAAAAGGTTCCCGAGATGACCGACGCCATCGTCAGCAGCATCAGCGACCGCTACATTGAACTCTACGAGCACATCACCGGCGAGCGCTTCCAGAAAGCCGACGACTGCGCCGACGTGGCGGCCCGTATCGAGAAGAATGTCACCAACTACTTGGCCACACTCTAATGGAAATAGAGCGTAAGTTCCTGGTCGACCGTCTGCCGGACAACCTTGAGAGTTATCCGCACGTCGAGATGGAACAAGGCTATCTGTGCACGTCGCCCACCTTGCGCATCCGCAGGGCGGGCGACGCTTTTTGGCTGACGGTCAAAGAGGTGACTGCCAACAAATCCACGGCCATCCATAACAGGGAAGAAGAGTTCCGCCTCAGCGAGGAGACCTACAATCTGCTGAAATCAAAATGCGACGGACGTATGGTGCTCAAGACACGCTACAAGATTCCCATGGACAACCTGACGGCCGAGCTGGATGTTTTTCACGGCCACCACGAAGGCTTGCGTATCGTCGAGGTCGAATTCCCGTCAACCGAAGCTGCCGACAGTTTCAAATCGCCGCAATGGTTCGGTTCCGACATCTCGCAAAATCCTCATTATCGCAACAGTTACCTTGCCTTTAACGACTGATTTGTAACCCCGTGCATACCAATGGCGGGGTATACTTCTATAATTTCTATTTAACATAATCACGGTATTAATGACAAAAGAGGGATCAAAACAAGCCGCTGTAAACGGCCTGTTTTGATGGTTATGCCAATGGCGAAATCCTGGCGGCCACACTGAGCGCCCGCGGGTTGATAATCTGTAGATAATGCACGCCGTCTGTCTGACGATGATGTATCGTCAGCAATTCGCCAAAGCGCGTCTCCAACTGGAAATTCAGCTCCAGCGTGAACGGCTTGTGCGTGTCGAATCCTACGCCGTGCAGCACGTCGAATATCAGCTTGATGTATTCCGAGTTGTTCACATGCCGCGTGTGGTCCAACATGGCAAATGTGGCTGGCGTCTGCAATGCCGGCGTGTCGCCTGACATCTCAGGCAGCTTGATTTTGTCCAGCGTCGCATGTTCCGTGGCCAGCATGTCGTGATCTTCGTAATGCGCAATCACGTCGTTCAGCCGCACCACACGCCGCGACGACATATCAATCATGGCCCAATACGACGTTCCCGTCAGCAGCTCTTCGCCCGTGGCCGACAGCATGCGGTAGTCACGCATCGCGATAAGTCCGTTGTTGCCTCTCGACCAAGTGCTTAGGTCAATCTCCTCATAAGCGTTCGGCAGCTTATATATATTGTATAACGCACGTGTGATGACCCAGGCGTGGTTCTGCTCCAGCAGTTTGTCGAAGCCTATGCCGGTGATATTTCCGTGGTGTTCAGTCACTTCTTGGCACACGCGCACCGCCGCCCATGTGTGCAGCCGGTCGTCGATGTCACACAGGTACGACGGAACCTCAATATGTTGCGAAAAAATCATTTTACATTCGTTCCGGCACTTCTATGCCGAGAATATTCATCGTGTTTTTCAATGCGTTGGCCACCATGGCGCAGAGGCTGACGCGGAAAGCGCGCACCTGGGCGTTCTCCTCGCGCAGTATCGGCGTGTCCTGGTAGAAACTGTTGAAAGCCTTGGCCAGCTCGTAGGCATAGTTGGCCACCATGGCCGGGCTGAAGACGGCGGCGGCAGCCGCGATGCTCTCCGGCAGCGCATGCAAAATCTTCACCACAGCGCGTTCTTTCTCATTCATCTCCAACTCCGAGCTCCAAGCTCCGACCTCCGAACTCTCTGCAGCCTTGCGGACAATACTACGGATACGCGCGTGCGTATATTGTATGAAAGGACCTGTGTTGCCGTTGAAGTCGATGCTTTCGGCCGGGTTGAAGAGCATATTCTTCGTCGGGTCGACCTTGAGGATGAAGTATTTGAGGGCTCCGAGCGCCAGGATGTGGTGCAGATGGCGCTGCTCCTCTTCCGTAAGCTCGTCGTTCTTGCCGTGCTCACGGCTCATATCGGCGGCCGTCTGCTCCATCTCGTCGATCAGGTCGTCGGCGTCCACCACGGTGCCTTCCCTCGACTTCATCTTGCCGTTGGGCAGCTCCACCATACCGTAGCTGAGGTGGTACACTTTGTCGGCCCACGAAAAGCCTAGTTTTCCGAGTATTAACTTCAGTACCTTAAAGTGATAGTCTTGTTCGTTGCCGACCACGTAGATGAGCCTCTCGGCGCCGAAATCGTTGTGGCGCAACAAGGCGGTGCCCAGGTCCTGCGTCATATAGACGCTGGTGCCGTCGCGGCGCAGCAGCAACTTCTGATCCAGGCCGTCGCCCGTCAGGTCGCACCACACCGAGCCGTCCTCCTTGCGGAACAACACACCCATATCCAAGCCCTTGTTGACGAGCTCCTTGCCGAGCAGATAGGTCTGACTCTCATAGTACACCTTGTCGAAGCCCACGCCCAGACGGTGGTAGGTCTCGTCAAAGCCGGCATACACCCATCCGTTCATCTTCTCCCACAGCGCACGCACCTCCTTGTCGCCCTCTTCCCAACGCTTCAACATACTCTGGGCCTCGACCATCAAGGGGGCCTCCTTTTTGGCCTGCTCCTCCTCTACCCCACTCTCCATCAGCTGTTTAACCTCTTCCTTGTAGTGTTTGTCGAACTCCACATAGTATTTGCCCACCAGATGGTCGCCCTTCATGCCGCTGCTCTCAGGTGTCTCGCCGCCACCGTAGCGCATCCATGCCAGCATACTCTTGCAGATATGGATGCCTCGGTCGTTGACGAGGTTCACCTTCTTCACGTTGGCGCCGGCGGCCGCCAGCAGCTGGCTCACCGACCACCCGAGGAGGTTGTTTCTGATATGACCTAAATGCAACGGCTTGTTAGTGTTAGGACTACTGTATTCAACCACTACTGGAGCCGATGTAACGTCGGCCTGACGCAGGCCAAAAGCGGTGTCGTTGCCCTTTTCGGCCACAAACTTCAGCCAATAGCTGTCGGCCACCTCGAAGTTCAGGAAGCCCTTGATGACGTTGAAACCGCTGACGAGCGGGAGATGCTCTTTCACATGGCTGCCAATCTCCTGAGCCACAGCCTCGGGAGCCTTGCGGGCCTGTTTCACATAGGGGAACACCACCAGCGTATAGTCGCCCTTGAAATCCTTGCGGGTGTCCTGCAGCACAATCGATTTATCGTCGGCCTCGATGCCGTACAGCGCCAGCAGAGCCTGGCTAATAGCCTGTGTAAGAGAAGTTACAATATTCATATAGCAGAGTTTTTCTGTCTGCAAAATTACGAAAAAAAACTGATACCGCAATTTTTTATGGCGCCGGCGGCCCGCAATATAGTTTCAGTCCCAGAATACTTGATGGCATTACGGTTACTTTTTACAGAATTGGGGGAACAAATGTTTTTTTTGGAAAAGTGAAATCTTTTTCGTACTTTTGCAGTGACGGAACAAAAGTGTTTTTTGTGACCAAATTACGTATAAGAGTATGAAAAACAAATCTTTGCTCATTGCCTTTGTGTTGTTGTTTTGGGCTGTGCCGTCCGAGGCGCAGCGTTTCGAGTGGGTCCGCGGCTATGCCCCTGGGGAGAATGTGAACATTGTGGGCTCGGTGGTCGACAGTGTGGGCAACCTCTACATCCTGGGCTCCATCAACTTCAACACCTGCTGGGAGAACGGCAGCCGCCTGCTGCCCATCGTCCCGCACGGCCACCGCCAGGATAATGGCGATGTCCTGATTGCCAAAGTTTCGCCCGAGGGCAACCTGGTATGGCACAAGGTTATCCATGGAAGTTTTACAGGCAGCGATGCTCACGATATTAAAAAGCTTGGCGACACCGCCTTCGCCTGTCTCGTCACCATGCCGCTGGCCACAGACTATTACTATCTCTACTACCTCGACACCATGATACAGGCCTCTGGCTCGAGGACGGACTGGCCCGACTA
>JAGCVD010000014.1 GCA_017962545.1 Bacteroidales bacterium | reverse complement strand
GTGATGTGGAAGTAGTCGGCGTCGGCGGGGACGGTCCAACCCTTCGGGATGTAGCTGTAGGTCTTGTCCTCGCTGCTGGCCACGATTACGGTCTCGCCGAAGTTCTTGGCCTCTTTGGCAGCCTTCTTGGCCCACACGCCGGTCTGCAGGTAGGCAGCCTTCTTGTTGAGCAGGTTGGCGGGAACATCCATGAAGCCGGTGCTGGCACCACCACCGAGGAAGAGAATCTCGTACTCGGCGGGGATGTTCAGCAGGTCACGCCACAGCTGGCGGGTTTCTTCCATGGTGCGCTCCCAACCGGGGGTACGGTGAGAGATCTCGAGCAGGCCGATACCAGTGTTGTCAAAGTCGCGAATGGCGGCGATGGTGGACTCGATGGCCTCTTTGGGCAGGACGCAAGGACCTGCATTGAAATTATAAGCGGTCTTCATTGTTGTTTTTTGTTTTAAAAGGTTTATATTAAATTAATTACATCAATCGTCACTTGGGGATATGTATCTGCAAAGATACTCTTTAAATTTGAATAAACAAAATTATTTTAATCATTTGTAAAAAATACATCTTGAAGACAATAAAACAAGGCCCTCAACGTTTAGATAAAATAAAATTCAAAAAATACAGCATTATGAGAAAACATATCGTTGCCGGCAACTGGAAGATGAACCTCACTTTTCAGGAAGCCGATGAGTTGCTCGACGAGTTGATGAGCGAGCTTGAGAAAGTGGAACTGCCCCGCGATGAGCAGGTAATCGTATGTCCTCCGTTCCCATACATTGAGATGGCCAGCGACTACGCCAACGACAGTTACTTCATGGTCGGCGCTCAGAATGTCAGCGACAAAGAAGAAGGCGCCTACACTGGCGAGGTGAGCGCCAAGATGCTGGAGAGCTGCGAGATTGACTACTGCATTGTGGGTCACTCGGAGCGCCGCGCCTACTACCACGAGACCGACGCGCTGGTGGCTGCCAAGGTAAACCAACTGCTGGCACACAATCTGAAACCCATCGTCTGCGTAGGCGAGGTTCTCAAGGAACGTGAGGCCAACAAGCAGTTCGACGTGGTGAAGACACAGGTAGAGCAAGGCCTCTTCCATCTCAACGCCGAGCAAATACAGCAGGTGATTATCGCCTACGAACCCGTGTGGGCCATCGGCACCGGCAAGACTGCCACCGCCGAGCAGGCTCAGGAAATGCACGCTCACATCCGTAGACTACTGACCGACAAGTATGGCAAGGAGGTGGCCGACGAAATCAGCATCCTCTACGGCGGCAGCTGCAAACCCAGCAACGCCAAGGAACTCTTCGCCAACCCTGACGTCGACGGCGGCCTCATCGGCGGCGCCTCGCTGAAGGCCAAGGACTTCATGGGAATTATCACAGCTTTCTAATTGTCTTTCGAGCGGTTCATAGCACAGCGCTTCATGCCGCGACGGGGCGTCGACAGTGGTTTCTCGGGACCACTGTCGACCATTGCTATGGTGGGCATAGCCCTCGGCGTGGTGGTCATGGTGATGGCCGTCAGCATACTGCGCGGCTTCCAGCAGGACATCACCGAGAAGGTGGTGGGGTTCGGAAGCCACATCACCGTGACGGCCTACGATGCCGTCAACACCTATACCGAGACGCCTGTCAGCATTGACAGCAATCTGGTGCTACGGATAAAAAAGGTGTCGGGTGTGCGTCATGTGCAGACTTTCGCCACCAAAGGCGGCATGGTGAAGACCGACGAGCAAATCTACGGCATCATGATGCGCGGCCTCAGCGACGATTACGACACCGCATTCTATCATGCCTGCCTCATTGACGGCCACCTGTTCGCCACACCCAACGAGGTGCTTATCTCCAGCACTATAGCCTCTAAGCTAAAACTGAAGGTGGGTGACAAGATGCGCACCTATTTCTGGCAGGGGGGTACCGCTGGCTCCAATGCTGTCGTCGACGGCACTTACCGTTCGAGGGCCTTTACCGTCAGCGGTATCTACAACACCGACCTCACCGAGATGGACGAACTCTATGTCGTCGGTAGCCTGTCCACCGTGCAGCGTCTCAATGGATGGGACAGCATGCAAGTAGGCGGATACGAACTGTTGGCCAACGACTACCGCCATCTGGAGACTATAGCTGCTGAGGTGTCGACACAACTACCCATCGACCTGCGGCTGACCACCATCACCCAGGCACACCCTGCCCTCTTCTCGTGGCTTGACCTGCTGAACACCAACATCACGCTCATCTTGGCCATCATGTGCCTTGTGTCGGCCGTAGCCATTGTGTCGGCGCTGCTCATCATGATTTTCGAGAAGAGCGCCACCATAGGACTACTGAAAGCTCTGGGCGCCACCAATATTTCTGTACGCCACATCTTCCTGCTCAAAGCCACACGACTGATGCTGCTGGGCATCGCCATCGGCGACGCCGTGGCGTTGCTGCTGAGTCTGGCGCAGCGGCACTGGCAGCTGGTGCGCCTTGACCCCGAGAGCTACTCGATGAGCCATGTGCCCGTGCTCATCGACCCATGGGTGTATATTGCCGTCAGCCTAGGGACTCTGGCGGTATGCCTGCTGGCGTTGCTGCTGCCCACAGCAAGCATCAGCCGCATCAGCCCCGCCAATACCATGAGAGTTGAGAAATGAAAAATCGACTTAAATACATCCTCCTGTCCCTGACCATCGTGCTGGCGCTGTTGGCACTGTGGCAGGTGCGCCGCGTAGCCACGCAGGTGCGCCAGAGCGAAGAAGCCAAGGTGCGCCTCTGGGCCAGCGCCATTGGACAACGCAACGAACTGGCCGCCGCCACACAGCAGTTCTTCCAGGAGGCCACCCTCGACGAACACCGCAAAATGGAGCTTTACACCGATATCCTGCAGTCGTTTGCCGACCCCGACCTGGGCACCGATATGGGCTTCAGCCTGCGCTACGTCAACTACATCGTCGACAGCAGCCGCACGCCCATCATCATCACCACCGCACGCGACAGCATCATCAGTGTGCCGCAGGAACTCGCCGGTCAGAAACTCGAGGGAGCGCTGCTCGAGGAATACAGCCAGAACCCACCCTTCGACTACAACCTCTGGGGCATGCGCATGACGCTCTACTATAAAGAGTCGGAATACTACACCCGTCTGCGCGAGGTGCTGGAGAGCTTCACGCAGTCGTTCCTCAGCGACATTACACAGAACTCAGTGCTCGTGCCCGTGGTCATCGTCGACAGCACACGCGCCCATGTCATCGCCTACGGCAACATCGACAGTGCCTCTATAGGCCACTTCGACTGGAGCAACGACCCCATCGAGGTTATCCTGCCCTCCGGCGGCCTGAGTTACGTCTACTATGCCACCACGCCGCTATTGAAAGAGTTGCGCTGGGTGCCGCTGTTTTACCTCTTCATCGCCGCGGTGCTGATTATCGTCAGTTACTTCCTCTTCCGCACAGCCCGCACTGCCGAGCAGAACCGCATCTGGGTCGGTCTGGCCAAAGAAACGGCCCACCAGCTGGGCACGCCACTGTCGTCGCTCACCGGTTGGGTGGAATATCTACGCGACAAAGAATTCACTCCGCAATACGCCGCCGAGGTGGAGAAAGACCTGCATCGTCTGGAGACCATCACACGGCGCTTCTCCAAAATAGGTTCCATTCCTGAGCTCAAGGAGGACGATGTGCGCGAAGCCACGCTGGCAGCCATCAGCTACCTGCAAAGCCGTTCGCCGCGACGCATACACTTTAACGTCACCTTCCCCGAAGGCGAGACTTTCTTGGCACCACTGAACGGATACCTGTTCCAGTGGGTCATTGAGAACCTCTGCAAAAACGCCATCGACGCTATGGAAGGCGAGGGCACCGTCACCATCGTGGCCTCGCAGGATGCCCGCAAGATATACCTGGACATCAGCGACACTGGGCGCGGCATGAACCGCGAGGTGCAGCGCCGCATCTTCGACAGCGGCTTCACCACCAAGAGCCGCGGCTGGGGTCTCGGATTGCCGCTGGCCCGCCGCATCATTAACCAGTACCACCGCGGACGCCTCTACCTGAAATACAGCATTCCGGGACAGGGATCCTGCTTCCGCATCGTGCTGCGAAAAAAATAACACCCTTCATGCAAGTTTTCCCCTGCAACTTGTACTAATATCAAATTATGAATTACAAGAATTTATTATTCATACTATTAACCGCCGTAGCGGGCACAACGACAGCACAAGACACGGTGCGCATGACGCTCGACAGTTGCTTGCGCTACGCTCACCAACACAACCTTCAGGTACAGACAGCTCTGCTAAACAAAGAATCTTCGGATGTAAGCTTGACTGGCGCCAAGATGCGCTTCCTCCCATCGGTCAGCGCGTCGGCCTCACAAGGATGGTCTTGGGACGGACAGTCGACCAGCAACACTCAGTACGGCATAAACGGCAGCCTGACGCTTTTCAGCGGCCTCTCAAACTTACGTTCTCTGCAGCAGAGCCGCCTCAGCAACGAACAGAGCGCTCTCAAGGTGCAGCAGACCGAGAACAGCATCGACATCCAAATCGTGCAGGCCTACCTGACCATCCTGATGAACCGTGAGAAACTCTCTTACCAGCAGGAGGTGCTCGAGACCAGCCACCAACAACAACTCGAGGGCGAAGTAAAGTATCAGGTAGGACGTATACTGGAGAGCGACTACCTACTGCTTGAAGCAAGCTATACTTCGGCACAGGCAGAACTGGACAACACCCAGATTACCATCGAGGACAACCGCATGACGTTGGCCACCCTCCTCAGCATGGATCTCAACACCCCCATTGATGTGGTGCCGACCGATGACACCCTGCGGGCCACCGACCGTATGCTCCCCCTGCGAGACAGCGTGCTGGTACAAGCACAACGCTCGATGCCCGACTGGCAGATTAGCGCCATGGATGTCAGTCTGGCACGCCTGAATGTACGCCTTGCCGAAAGCTCGTTCATGCCTACCCTCAGCCTCAATGCAGGCTACGGCGGCCAGTGGATGCCCAACACCGACGGCTCGTCCGGCACCACCTTCGGCGACAACACCTCGCTCACCTTGGGCCTGAACATCCCCATTTTCAACCAAGGAAGCAACATCACCCAATACAAGCAGAGCAAGATAGCCCTGCAGCAAGCCGAGTTACAGCACCAACAGACACTCATTGACCTCGAGGGCCAACTCGACGAACTCTATCTCAACACACAGCAGGCCCTGAACCGCTACCGCGCCAGCGAAGCCCTCTGCGAGGCCTACCGCGCCAGCTATGAGGTCTATGTGCTGAAATACGCCGAGGGCGCCGTGACCACAGTGGAACTCCTCCAGCAGCAGGACCGCTACCTCTCGGCGCTCAACGACTACCTGCAGAACAAGTACAGCTACCTGCTGGCAGAGAAACAACTGGATATCTATACAGGAAAAGAAATAAAACTCTAATATGAAAAAGAGAAAACATATATGGCTATGGGTGCTTGCCGGCATCATTGTCATTGTTATACTTCTGGCACTATTCGGACGCAAGAAAGGCTGCCGCTACCTGATTGACACCGAGACCGTCGCCATCGGCGAAATCATACAGACCGTAACAGCCACAGGCGTGGTACAGCCTGTTTACAAGGTGACTGTGGGCACCCAGGTGAGCGGCATAGTGAAAAAACTATATGTTGACTACAACAGCACCGTGAAGAAGGGCGACCTGCTGGCCGAGCTTGACAAATCACTGCTGCAGGAGCAGGTCAATGTGAACCGTGCCAATATGTCGGTAGCCACCAGCCAGCGTGATCTGGCACAGAAAGACTACGACCGCATAAAGACCCTCTACAACAAAAAGGCTGCCACGCAACAGGAATACGACCAAGCAGAAGCTCAGCTCGAACAGGCCAAAAACCACCTTATCACAGCAAAGGCCAACTACGACAACGCCGTCACCCAGCTGCGTTATGCCGAGATCTATTCTCCTATCGACGGCATCATTATCAGCAAGCAGGTTGAAGAGGGGCAGACGGTGCAAGGTGCCTACAGTGTCCCCAACCTCTTCACTATAGCAATGAATATGACCGAGATGCAGGTGGAAGCCCGCGTCGACGAGGCCGACATCGGATTGGTGCACACCGGCGAGGAGGTGAACTTCAAAGTAGACGCCTACCCCGATGACGAGTTCCACGGAGTAGTGTCACAGATACGCATGGAGCCGCAGACCAACAACAACGTGGTCACTTATGTCGTCATAATCAATGCCCACAATCCTGACGAGAAACTGTTCCCCGGCATGACAGCCAGCGTCACTATTGTCGTGCAACGTGCTTCCGGCCTCAAAATCCCATATTACGCCACACTCATAAACCCTGATGCAGAAATGATTGCATCGATGGCTCACGAAGGGTACACCTTAGATACTGTTGAGCGGAACAAAGAGCACAACTACCTATGGATTAAGAACGGTAAACACCTGCAGCAAGTAGAGGTAACTCTCGGTGCACGCACCAAAGTGAGCGCCATTGTCACAAGCGGTATAGCTGAAGGCGACACCGTAGTCAGCAGTCTTGTCGACGTGATAAGTCAGCGTGCCGCCCGCAATGAGATGATGTTCTAATGAGGAATGTTAGGTTAGAATGAATATCATTGACATAGAGCATCTGCATCGCGACTTCTTGGTCGGCAGCGAGACCGTACATGCGCTTGACGACGTGAGCTTCAGCATCACCCCCGGCGAGTTTGTCAGCATCATGGGAACCTCTGGCAGTGGCAAGAGCACATTGCTCAACCTCTTAGGCTGTCTCGATACGCCAACATCAGGCATTTATCGGTTGGACGGTGAAGATGTGCAGATGATGGATGACGACCAGCTCGCCTCTATCCGCAACCGCAAGATAGGTTTCGTCTTCCAGAGCTATAACCTCCTGCCACGAACCACTGCACTCGAGAACGTAGAGCTGCCACTTTTCTACAACCGTCATATAGGTGGACGCGAACGCCGCCAGAGAGCCGAGGAATCCCTTCGCATGGTGGGGTTGGAGAACAGGATGGAACACACCTCGTCACAACTCTCTGGTGGCCAGCAGCAACGTGTAGCCATCGCCCGTGCCTTAACCACAGACCCCGTGCTTATCCTTGCCGACGAAGCCACAGGAAACCTCGACACACGCACCAGCTATGAGATCATGTCCATCTTCCAGAAACTCCACGCACAAGGCAAGACCATAGTCTTCGTGACCCATGAGCCCGATATAGCCGCATTCACCACACGCATCATACGCCTCCGCGATGGCCGCATAGTAGAAGACCGCGCCAACATACCAATCTCAGCCGAAGAACAGCTGGCCAATAATCTATAACCATACAAGAATGCTCATCCTCGACACCATAAAACTGGCCCTCAAGGCGCTGATGCGGAACCGCACGCGCACCTTCCTCACCATGCTCGGCATCATCATCGGCATATCGTCGGTAATCATCATGATGAGCCTTGGAAGCAGTCTCACGCACTACATGGACAATGTCTTTTCGTCGATTGGCACCAACGTCATCAACGTGCGCGAGAAATGGGAACGCGACGGCGGCTCATGGCGTGTCGCGCACACATTGGAGGAGAGCGACTACATAGCGCTACGCGACAACTGCCGCACGATAAAGCATATATCACCCGACCTGAATACAACATCCCCTATTGTCTACGGCAACAATAGTCATAGCGCTATGGTTGCTGGTGGCAATGAACATTGCCTTGAACTGAATGGCATGAATATCGCCCGCGGCGCAATGTTTGACGAAGGTGACGTACGTTCCATAGCCAAAGTGTGCCTCATAGGACAGACGGTCGTAGAGAAACTTTTCAGCGACGGCGAGGAGCCATTAGGCAAGACTATTCGCTGCGGCAATGTGCCGCTGCTTGTTATCGGCATATTGCAACCTCGCGAGAAACAGTTCAACTACGACTTCAACAACCTAATCATCATCCCCTACTCTACCCTGCAGAAACGCCTGCTTGGCAAAACCGCCATTGACCAAATCTCAATGGCGGCAGCCCCATCTTCCGACAACGACCACGCCGTCGAGGAAGTACGCCAGATTCTTCGCATATACCATGGTCTACAGCCCGAAGACGAGGATGACTTCGAGATTGAAGTGCAGAGTGAGACAATGGATCAGCTCTCCGGCGTGCTGAACATCGTGGTGCTCATCCTATCGCTCATTGCCGGCATCTCCCTTATCGTAGGCGGCGTGGGCATCATGAACATCATGTACGTCACCGTCACCGAACGCACACGCGAGATAGGCCTCCGCAAAGCCCTCGGCGCACGCCGCAGAAACATCCTCATGCAGTTCCTAAGTGAAAGTGTGGTGCTAAGCCTTGCCGGAGGACTAATCGGCATCCTCTCGGGCCTCGTTATCTATGCCATCGCTTCGGCCTTTATCGAACAACTGCCCTTCGTGCTCAACGGCTCAGCCATACTCACCTCTTTCCTCGTATGCACCCTCGTCGGCATCTTCTTCGGCTGGTATCCAGCACGCCGAGCTGCCGACCTCGACCCTATACAGGCCCTACGCTACGAGTAGGACCGGAATATGTACAAGAAAAACGCCCGTTGTACAATATTACTTGTCAACGGGCGTTATTTAATTTTACGAAAAATATAAAAACAAAGATATCATTATGGCTAATCAAATGGATTTCACCAAAGTGGTGGCTCACGCCAAAGAGTATGGCTTCGTGTTTCCGAGCTCGGAAATCTACGACGGCCTCGCCGCCGTCTACGACTACGGCCAGCTGGGCGTGGAGCTGAAGAACAATATCAAGCAGTATTGGTGGCAGGCGATGGTGCAGATGCACGAGAACATCGTGGGTCTCGACAGTGCCATCTTCATGCACCCCCGCATCTGGAAGGCCTCCGGCCACGTCGACGCCTTCAACGACCCCCTCATTGACAACCGCGACAGCAAGAAGCGCTACCGCGCCGACGTGCTCATCGAGGACCATATCGCCAAGATGGAGGAGAAAATCGAGAAGGAAGTCGAGAAAGGCCGCAAACGCTGGGGCGAGAGCTTCGACGAGGCTCAGTTCCGCGCCACCAACCAGCGTGTGCTCGAACACCAGAAGAAGATTGACGAGATACACACACGCTTTGCCGAGCTGATGAACGCCAACGACCTCGACGGCCTGAAACAGCTCATCCTCGACCTCGAGATTGTCTGCCCCATCAGCGGCACCCGCAACTGGACCGACGTGCGCCAGTTCAATTTGATGTTCGCCACAAAGATGGGCTCCGTCATCGACGACAGCGACACCCTATACCTGCGTCCCGAGACGGCACAGGGCATCTTCGTCAACTTCCTCAACGTGCAGAAGAGCGGCCGCATGAAGGTTCCCTTCGGCATCGCCCAGATAGGCAAAGCCTTCCGCAACGAGATTGTCGCCCGCCAGTTCATCTTCCGCATGCGCGAGTTCGAGCAGATGGAAATGCAGTTCTTCGTGCGTCCTGGAACCGAGCTCGAGTGGTTCAAGCACTGGAAAGAGGAACGTATGCAGTGGCACCAGGCGCTGGGCATCCCGGCCGAGTGCTACCGCTTCCACGACCACGAGAAGCTGGCCCACTACGCCAACGCCGCCACCGACATCGAGTTCCGCTTCCCATTCGGCTTCAAGGAGCTCGAGGGTATCCACAGCCGCACCGACTTCGACCTCTCTCGCCACAGCGAATTCAGCGGCAAGAAGCTGCAGTACTTCGACCCCGAGCTCAACGAGAGCTACACGCCCTACGTCATCGAGACCTCTATCGGTGTCGACCGCATGTTCCTGGCCGTCTTCAGCCACGCGCTGAAGGAAGAAACCCTCGAGGACGGCAGCACCCGCACCGTGCTCTCGCTGCCCACACGTCTGGCTCCCTACAAGGCTGCCGTGCTGCCGCTGGTGAAGAAGGACGGCCTGCCCGAGAAAGCCCGCGAGATACAGCATCTGCTCATGCCCGAGATGATGGTGCAGTACGACGAGAAAGACGCCATCGGCCGCCGCTACCGCCGTCAGGACGCCATCGGCACCCCCTTCTGCATCACCGTGGACAACGACACGCTCAACGACAACAGCGTCACCGTGCGTCACCGCGACACCATGCAGCAGGAGCGCGTCAGCATCGACAATCTGCTCAATTATTTGAGAAAGTAGTTAAGTAGTTAAGACAATACCTAATAACATTTATATGAAAAAGACATTTCTGTTTATTACTGCCGTTTTGTTTGTCTTCGCCGCAACGGCACAGGACAAACTGAAGGTGGAGACCTTCCACCTCTCCAACGGCCTGAAGGTCATCCTTTGCGAGAGCCACGACCAGCCGAAGATCTACGGCTCCGTCGTCGTGCACGCCGGCTCGAAGAACGAAGACCCCAACGCCACAGGCGTGGCCCACTACTTCGAGCACATCATGTTCAAGGGCACCGACCGCATCGGCACCACCGACTGGGCCGCCGAGAAGCCTTACCTCGACAGCATCAGCGACCTCTACGACCAGATCCAGGCCACCAAGGATGCCGAGAAGCGCCACCAGCTGCAGCTCGAAATCAACCGCCTGAACATCGCGGCCAGCAAGTACGCCATCCCCAACGAGACCGACGCCATCCTGCAGCAGATGGGCTGCACGGGCCTCAACGCCGGCACCAGCTACGACTACACCGTCTACTACAACACCCTGCCCAGCAACCAGCTGGAGAACTGGATGGAGGTCTACGCCGAGCGTTTCCGCAACCCCGTCTACCGCCTCTTCCAGGGCGAGTTGGAAGCCGTCTACGAGGAGCGCAACATCGCCAACAACGAGCAGATGTACACCTTCATCCGCAACCTCTTCACCGAGAGCTTCGGCGACCACCCCTACAGCCGCGACGTCATAGGCCTCGACGAGCACCTGAAGAACCCGCAACCCAGCGCCATGAAGCGCTTCTACGACAAATACTATGTGGCCTCCAACATGACCCTCATCCTCGTGGGCGACTTCAACACCGCCGAAGCCAAGAAGATGGCCGAGAAATACTTCAGCATCTGGCCAAAGGGTGAGCCTGCCACACAGCCCACCTACAACCTGCCCAAGTTCGAGAGCCAGGTGGTGAAGAACGTCAAGCAAACCCCCATCAAGATCGGTCTCATCGTGCTGCCCGGTGTCAAGGAGAACGACCCCGACAAGCTGCCCCTCGACGTGATGAGCAGCATCATCAGCGGCGGCAACGGCCGCCTCGACGAGCTGACCACCGAAGGCAAAATACTGGTCAGTCAGCTCATGCCCTTCTCACTGCAGGATGCCGGCACCAACGTCATACTCTACGCCCCGAAGCTCGTCGGTCAGAAATTCGAGGCCGCCGAAGACCTCATCTGGGGCGCCATCGACAGCGTCAAGGAAGGCCGCTTCAGCGACAAACTGCTCGAGAGCATCAAGATGAACGACCTCATCAGCCGCAAACGCATGCTCGAAAGCTACAGCAGCATCGCCGAACTGCTCCAGAGCCTAGAACTTATGGGCTCGAGCTACGAGGAGTGGATCAAAGACAACGAGCGCCTGATGAACATCACCCGCGAGGACATCATGAAGATCGCCTCCAAATACTACGACCGCAACCACTGCACCATCGTGCGCTCCTCCATGGGCTTCCCCAAGAAGGGCGAGACCATCAAGCCCGACTGGGATCACCTCGAGGCTCAGAACCAAGGCGAGAAGACCGAGTTCGCACAGCATATCGCCGACCGCCAAGTGAAAGACATCGAGCCGCAGGTGCTCAACTACAAAGAGATTGTCCAGACGGTGCCCGTCAGCAAACACTGCACCCTCTACGCCTCCAAGAATCCCAAGAACGACCTCTTCAGTCTCAACATCTCCTACCACTACGGCTCGTTCGACAACCACAACATCGACCAGGCCATGACCTACTTCTCCAATATCGGCGCCGGTGACATGACCCCCGAGCAATACCGCATCGAGATGGATTGCCTCGGTGGCTCGTTCTCCCTGTATTCCGGTAGCGACTACAGCTACTTCAGCATCTCCGGCCCCGAAGAGAACATGGAGAAGATCCTCGAGTTGGCCATGCTCAAGCTCAACAACCCGCGCCATGACCCGCAGCAGATTAAGAACCTCGTGGAGCAGCTCGAAGCCTCCAAGAAAGACGACAAGAACAATGCCAGCACCTGGACCTCGGCACTCTACGAGTATGTGCTCTATGGCGACAGTTCCGATTACATCAACCACGCCACCATCAAGGAGATTAAGAAGATGAAAGGCGAAGAGTTGGTGGCCTTGATCGACAACCTCTTCGGCCGCGACGGCTACGTCACCTACGTCGGCAACAGCGACCCCAAGAAAGTCGCCGACCTGCTGCGCAAGAACAACCTCGTGCGCGACAATGTCACCGTGATGCCCAAGCGTGTGCGCCAGCCCCGCGCCTTCGACGAGGGCGCCGTCTACTACTGCTCCAACAAGAAATTCCTCAAGAGCGACATCGACCTCCGCATCCCCTGCGGCAAATTCGACTACAAGGCCGACCGCGCCGCCTGCGCCATGTTCAACGAATACATGAGCGGCAGCATGGCCGGCATCTTCTTCCAGGAGATCCGCGAGATGCGCTCGCTGGCCTACAGCACCTACGGCAACTTCCGTTACGACCGTTTCAACCGCACCCCCAGCCACTACTATGGCTTCGTGGGCACACAGTGCGACAAGACCGAGGACGCCATCGCCGCCATGCGCGACCTCATGGTCACCTTCCCCGACCGCGAGAGCAAGTTCGCTGGCGCCCAGGACTACCTCATCTCCGTCCGCAACTCCAACTATATGACCTTCCGCTCCTTCCCCAGCAACTACCGCTACCTGGTAGAAGAGGAGAAGATTGACTACGACAACCGTCGTGAGGTCACCGAGGAGATCAGCCGCATGAAATACGAAGACCTGCAGGCATTCCACAAGAAATACGTCGAAGGCCGTCCCATGGTCATCTTCATCAGCGGCAACGCCAAGAAAATCGACCTCAAGGCCCTCGGCCAATACGGCAAAGTGCAAGAGATCAAATACAAAGACATGATCAAGTATTAATTCTAACGAGTTATCAAAAATCAATCCTCCGCCTGAGCACACTCAAGCGGAGGATTTTTTATTGCCCATCCGTCTCTCACTACACCACCCGCTGGGCGGACAGTATTATAGCCGTTAGAGTTAAGATATGTTAAAAGTGACAATTGGCAGTTGGCAGTTCGCTCGTCAGGCTCGCGGGCCTCAGCAGACAGAGTGGAGGACTTACGAACTTACAGACTTAGGGACTTAGTGACTCAGCGACTACACAAAAAGGCTCTCCGATGAGAGCCTTTTTGTGTGTTCGGTCACGGGCACTGATGGCGGGCGGCCTATTTGTCCATCGTGTAGAGGAATTCCTCGTTGTCGTGGGTGCGGGTGATCTGCTTCTGGAGGAACTCCATGGCCTCGACGGGAGTGAGGTCAGAGAGGTGGTTGCGCAGGACGACGCTGCGGGCCAGCAGGTCGGGACGCACCAGGAGGTCGTCGCGGCGTGTGCTGGAGGCGGCGAGGTCGATGGCGGGATAGAGACGGCGGTTGGAGAGTTTACGGTCGAGCTGGAGCTCCATGTTGCCGGTGCCCTTGAATTCCTCGAAGATGACGTCGTCCATCTTGGAACCTGTCTCGGTGAGGGCTGTGGCGATGATGGTGAGGGAGCCGCCGCCCTCAATGTTGCGTGCTGCGCCGAAGAAGCGTTTGGGCTTCTGCAGGGCGTTGGCCTCGACGCCGCCGGAGAGGACTTTACCAGAGGCCGGCTGCACGGTGTTATAGGCGCGAGCGAGACGGGTGATGCTGTCGAGGACTATCATGACGTCGTGGCCGCACTCGGTGAGGCGCTTGGCTTTCTCGAGGACGATGTTGGCGATGCGCACGTGACGGTCGGCGGGCTCGTCGAAGGTGGAAGCTATAACCTCGGCTTTGACGCTGCGCTGCATGTCGGTGACCTCTTCGGGGCGCTCGTCGATGAGGAGCACCATGAGGTAGACCTCGGGGTGGTTGTAGGCGATGGCGTTGGCGACTTCTTTGAGGAGGGTGGTCTTACCTGTCTTGGGCTGTGCCACGATGAGGCCGCGCTGGCCTTTTCCTATGGGTGTGAAGAGGTCAATGATGCGCGTGGAGAGGGTCTCCTGCGGATGGCCTGTGAGTTTGAATTTCTGGTCGGGGAAGAGCGGCGTGAGACTCTCGAAGGGGATGCGGTCACGGATGCGGTCGGGCGCGAGGCCGTTGATTTCGAGTATCTTCACCATGGGGAAGAATTTGTCGCCTTCACGCGGCGGACGCACGGTGCCGCGGAGGGTGTCGCCGGTCTTGAGACCGTAGTTGCGTATCTGCTGGGGGCTGATGTAGATGTCGTCGGGCGAAGAGAGGTAGTTGTAGTCGGACGAGCGGAGGAAGCCGTAGCCGTCGGGCACCATCTCGAGGACGCCCTCGGCCTCGATGACGCCCTCGGTCTCGAAGGCGTAGGGCTTGCGGGAGGTCGGAGTTTCCTTCGAGTTCGGAGTTTCCTGCTCGAGCTTGGGTTGAGGCTGCTCGGGCTTGGGTTGAGGCTGCTCGGGCTTAGGTTGAGGCTGCTCGGGCTTGGATTGAGGCTGTTCGGGTTGCGGAGTCGGATTTTTCTTAGGACGGCCGCGCTTGCGCTTGGCAGGTTCTTGGGAGGTCGGCGTTCGCTCGACAAGCTCGCGGGGCTCACCAGGGAGTGCGGAGTTCGGAGTTTCCTGGGAAGTCGGTGTTTCCTTTAAAGTCGGTGTTTCTTTCGCGGCAGGCTGCTCGGCAGGGGTGTTGCGCAGGAGGAAGCGGCCGTCGGGCGAGAGGACCTCGGGCACGGTGGGCACCTCAGGGACTTCGGGCATGGCGATGGGCGCCGGAGCCGGAGCCTGCTTTTCGACCTCTTTCCTTCGGTCGGACTTCACGGTCGACTCGGCCAACAGTTGGGGTTTCAGGTGCTGGCGGCGGCGGTTGCCGCCATCGGCCTTACGCTCGCCATTGTCGGCTTTCTCGTTGTTTTTCGTTTCTTTGGCGGGGTTCTGCTCTCGCTCGGGATGGGCGGCCTGGTGGTCGAGGATGCGGTAGATGAGCTCTTTCTGTTCCAAGTGCGAGGCACGGTTGATGCCCATTTGTTTGGCGATATCGATAAGCTCGATATGGGCTTTGTTTTCCAGTTCGGTGATGTTGAACATAAAAATTAGTTTATAGGCTGCAAAGCAACTTTGCTGTTAATCTGTAATATTTTTCTGGATTTCAACGGCTTCGGCGTTATGCAGACGCCTACCGTCATTGAAGTTTGACGATGCAAAAATACACAATTTTCGTCATTTGTTCAAAAAAAAGTAACGGAATGAATATTTTTTTGTATTTTTGCACCGTCGATAAAGGAAACAAAAATACATTTAACAATATAAGAATTATGAACATTCCTGCAAATCTGAAGTACACCCAGGATGACGAATGGGTGCGTGTAGAAGGCGAATTTGCTTTCGTTGGTATCACCGATTACGCTCAGCACGAGTTGGGCGACATCGTGTTTGTTGACGTCACCTGCGAGGGTGAGACCATCGAGGCCGGCGAGGCTTTCGGTTCGGTTGAGGCCGTAAAGACTGTGGCCGACCTGCTGATGCCCGTGAAGGGCGAGGTGGTGGAGTTCAACACCGCCCTCGAGGATGCCAGCGCCATCAACGCCGATCCTTACGGCAACGGCTGGATCATCAAGGTGAAGCCCGCCAACATGGGCGACATCGACGGCCTGATGGATGCCGAGGCCTACAAGGCCAAGATCGGTGCCTAAGGAACGTCCCGTTCACCGGACAACAAGTGCCCCTGCATGGAATTGCCATACAGGGGCATTTTATTGATGGCGGCGTCATTTTTACAAGGATGCAATAATATATATTTTTTTGCGTTAACAAAGGGTTCAAGATTACCGATACCATGTACGAAATACTCAGCAAGCGGCTGCTCAACAGCCACGAGATTTACCAGATGGAAGTCCACGCGCCATGGATTTCGCTCAGCGGCAAACCCGGCCAGTTCGTCATCGTCATCCCCCACCCCACGGGCGAGCGCATCCCGTTGACGATAAGTGACATCGTGTACCAGCGGCAGTCGATAGTGCTGGTGTTCCAGGTGGTGGGCGACACCACGCGCCAGATGGCGCAGATGAATGTGGGCGACGACCTCTACACCATCGTGGGGCCGCTGGGGCGTCCCAGCGAGCTCATCGAGAAGTATGAGCGCGGCGAGTTGAAGCGTCTGCTCTTCGTGGCCGGCGGCGTAGGCATAGCGCCGGTGTTCCCGCAGGTGAAATGGGCTTTCCGCAACGGCATCCCGACGGACGTCATCATCGGCGCCCGCTCGAAGGACCTGCTCTTCTACGAGGACGAGCTACGTGCCGTGTGCCACAACCTGCATATCATGACCGACGACGGCACCTACGGCGAGCAAGGATTGGTGACGGCAAAAGTAGACCAGCTGTGCCAAAGTGGCGCAGACTATTCGCATTGTGTTGCGATAGGGCCTTTGCCGATGATGAAGTTCGTCAGCCTAACCACGAAGAAATACAACCTGCCCACCATTGTGAGCCTGAACTGCATGATGGTCGACGGCACGGGCATGTGCGGCGCCTGCCGTGTGAGGGTGGGCGACGAGGTGAAGTTCTGCTGTGTCGACGGTCCCGAGTTCGACGGCCACCTGGTGGACTTCGACGAGGCGGCACGCAAGCTGAAGACTCCCGACGCACGCCGTTACCGCATCGCCACTGCTGAGAGCGGCCACAACTGCAATCTAACGCCGGCTGTGGAGAGTGCCCTAGCCGAAGCAAAGAAGCGCCAGAAGCCGCAGGAGCAAGACTCCAAGGTGCGAGCCAAGAACTTTGACGAGGTGAGTTTCGGCTTCACCGAGCACCAGGCCCTCGTGGAGGCCCACCGCTGCCTGCAATGCAAGAAGCCGCGCTGCGTGGAGGCCTGTCCCGTGGGCATCAACATCCCGCGCTTCATACAAGACATCAAGGAGGAGAACCTCAACCAGGCCTATATCACCATCAGCCACGACTCGGCGCTGCCGGCCGTCTGCGGCCGCGTGTGCCCGCAGGAGACACAATGCGAGGGCTCGTGCGTGATGGGTGTGAAAGGCGAGCCTATCGCCATCGGCGCCCTGGAGCGCTTCGTGGCCGACAACCACCGTGCCGTCAGCAAGCCGCAGAGTCAGTGCTACCCTGCCGGCCGCAAGGTGGCGGTGGTCGGCAGCGGTCCCAGCGGCCTGACCTGTGCCGGCGACCTGGCCAAGCACGGCTACCAAGTCACCGTGTTCGAGGCCCTGCATCACGCCGGTGGCGTGCTGGTGTACGGCATCCCCGAGTTCCGTCTGCCCAAGCAGAAGGTGGTGGAGCCCGAGATCGACAACCTGCGCCGTCTGGGCGTCGAGATACGCACCAACGTCATCATCGGCAAGAGTATCACCATCGACCAGCTGATGAACGACATGGAATACGACGCCGTCTATATCGCCTCGGGCGCCGGCCTGCCCAAGTTTATGGGCGTGAAGGGCGAGACCCTCATCGGCGTCATCAGCGCCAACGAGCTACTGACGCGCACAAACCTCATGCACGGCTACGACGAGAAATACGACACACCCATCTACCTGGGTAAGAAAGTCATCGTGGTGGGTGGCGGCAATGTGGCCATGGACGCCGCGCGCACGGCCCTACGACTGGGCAGCGAGGTAACGGTGGTGTACCGTCGCGGCGAGATGGATATGCCCGCCCGTCGCGAGGAGGTGCACCACGCCATGGAGGAGGGAGTGCAGTTCATGTTCCAGACGGCTCCCGTCGAGGTGCTCGGCACCGAAGACGGCTATGTCCGCGCCTTACATTGCGTGAAGATGGAGATGGGCGAGCCCGACACCAAGGGACGCCGCTCGTTCAAGCCCATCGAAGGCAGCGAGGTGGATGTGGCGGCCGACACCGTGGTCGCCGCCCTCGGCACCAGCCCCAACCCGCTCATCCGCACCAGCACGCCTGGATTGGAGTGCGAGACATGGGGCGGCATCAAGGCCGACGACAACGGACAGACGAGCCGCAAGTACATCTTCGCCGGCGGCGACGCCGTCAGCGGTGCCGCTACGGTGATCCTCGCCATGGGCGCCGGCCGCAAGGCAGCCAAAGCCATCATGGAGGTGCTGGGGTAAAGTTTACTGTATACAGTTTAGGAGCTGGGAGATGGATAAGTTCACATTGGAGACGGCGCCACAGTATGAGCGGCACTACGACGAAGACGGCTTCTGGAAAAAGGTGCGTCGCATAGCGGCACAGGTGGGCGCCAAGGTGCTCTACCCTGCCCTGCAGCTCTACTATCTGCTACAGTCGAAGGATGTCCCCGTCAAGGCCAAGACCTTCATCATCGGCGCCCTCGGATACCTGATACTGCCGGCCGACCTCATTCCTGACTTTATCCCCGCGCTGGGCTTCACCGACGACCTCACGGCTCTGCTGCTGGCGCTGCGGGCCGTCAACACCCACCTCACGCCGGAGATTAAGCGTCAGGCCAAGGAACAGATCGACAAACTGCTGAAACAATGATTGCTTCCCATCAAGAATACCGCCAGTATGTGAAGGCCGACATTGCAGCCTACGGCCTGCAAGGAGTGAGCCTATACAACTGGCTGCGCATCGACCAGCTGCGCTTCCAACTGAGACTGCGCCGTTTGGAATATCTGACCAACTGCCAACGCTGGCGGCTGCTGTCGAGGGTGGTGCTGGAGGTGATGAACCACAACTTGGCGGTACGGCTTGGCGTCACCATTCCGAAGAATGTCTTCGGCCCGGGACTCTGTCTGGTGCATCGCGGCACAGTGGTTGTCAATCCGGCAGCCAGCGTCGGCGCCAACTGCCGTATCCACCCGTCCACCTCTATCGGCGACTACAACGGCACCCCCACCCTCGGCGACAATGTCTATATCGGTCCTGGTGCCAAACTCTATGGCCCCATCACCGTTGGTGACAATGTGGCTATCGGTGCCAATGCAGTGGTCAACAGTTCGTTCCCCTCCAATTGCACTGTCGGAGGCATCCCCGCACACATCATCTCAAACACAGGTGCCTTGGAGCAAGGTGTCTTCCCTAATACTCTCATCCATGGCTGACGCTCTGCTCACAGTTGAGAATCTCACCAAGAGTTTTGGCGACAAGCTGCTCTTTGAAGATATATCCTTCGGCATCAACGCCGGACAGAAGTCGGCCCTCATCGCCCGCAACGGCTACGGCAAGTCGACGCTGCTGAACATCATAATGACCGCTGCGGAGGGCGAGCGGAGAGCGAACTTGTTTGCTTTCCCGAGCCGAAGCAGCGCGGGCGGAGCCTCTGCCGCCGGTCAGCGTGGCTACAACACCCTGCAGGACAGCGGCAAGATCACCTTCCGCGGCGACCTTAAGCTGGCATACCTGCCACAGAGCCCCGAAGCCTACCCCAAACAGATAGTAAGAGACTTTGTATATAATGTGCAGCGTCCCGAGACAGAAGACGAGTGGACCTTCGAGCAACGCATAGAAGAGATTCTCAGCCGCATGCGTGTGGACTCGCTCCTCGACCGCCCCATGGACACCCTCAGCGGCGGCGAACAGAAGAAGGTGGCCCTCTGTCGCCTCCTGATGGACGACTGCAACTTGCTCATCCTCGACGAGCCCACCAACCACCTCGACATCGACATGATTGAGTGGCTCGAGGAGTTCCTCTCGCGCCAGCGACTGGCCATCCTCATGGTGACGCACGACCGCTATTTCCTCGACAACGTCTGCGACAACATCTACGAGATTGACAACGCCCGCTTATACCATTACAAAGGCCACTACGATTACTACCTGGAGAAAAAGGCGGAGCGCGAAGCCAACGAGCGTGCCGAGGTGGCGAAAGCTCGCAGCCTCTACCGCACCGAGCTGGAATGGATGCGCCGTATGCCACAGGCTCGCGGCACCAAGGCGCAGGCCCGCATCGACGCCTTCTACGAGCTCGAGGCTAAAGCACACACCCGCTTCGACGACACACGGCCGCAGCTGACCGTGAAGACCGAGCGCATCGGAGGGAAGATACTGGAGTTGTACAACATCTGCTATTCTTTTGGAGTGAAAGGGAGTGAAGAGGAAGTGAAGGGAAGTGAAAGGACAAATGTGATTGATGATTACAGTTATGTCTTTAAGAAGGGTGAGAAGATTGGCATCGTAGGGCCTAACGGTGTCGGCAAGAGCACATTCCTGAACATCATCACCGAGAAGCTGAAGCCCACCAGCGGCCGTGTCGTGGTGGGACAAACCATCCAGTTCGGCTACTACACGCAGGCCGGCATGACGGCTCCCGCCGACCGCCGCGTCATCGACCTGGTGAAGGACATCGCCGAGGAGATAGAACTCGACAATGGAAAGAGCATGACGGCACACCAATTCCTCACCTATTTCGGCTTCGACGGCACCACGCAGTACAACTACTTCGGCAACCTTAGCGGCGGCGAGAAACGCCGTCTCTACCTGCTGCAGGTGCTCATGGCAAACCCCAACTTCCTCATCCTTGACGAACCCACCAATGACCTCGACATCTACACCCTCCAGATACTCGAGCAATTCCTGCAGACCTACAAGGGATGTCTGATCATCGTCTCGCACGACCGCTCTTTCATGGACCATATCGTAGACCATCTGCTGGTCTTCGAAGGCGACGGCAAGATTAAAGACTACCACAGCAACTACACTCAATATAGGCTTTCTAGACTTCAAGACATCAAGTCATCAAGACAACAAGTCAAAAAGACCGCATCAGCCGCTCGAAATCTCGATAACTCGAAGACTAAAATACCTCAAAAGAAAAAGGCTACGTATAAGGAGCAGAAAGAATATGAGTCCTTGACGGCCGAGATAGAGGTCCTCACCGCCGAGAAAGCTGACCTAGAAGCAAAACTCAGCGGCGGCCTTATGACAGACGCCTCCGAGATTACCAAAGCCAGTACACGCATTGGCAAATTGATGAACATCCTTGACGAAAAGGAACTCCGGTGGCTGGAACTGGACGAGTTGATGTGATTACTTCACGCGGCCACCCTTGTAGAAGTGCTCCGACCAGTATTTGCTATCCAGATTACTGACGCTGACGCCGTTGCTCGTAGAGGAATGGGCGAAGAGGGCGTCTTTCAGGTAGATGCCGACGTGTGACACCTTACCTTTGCTGTTGGTAAAGAAGAGCAGGTCGCCTTCCTGCAACTGTGTGCGTCCGATGAGGCTCACATCACGCAGGATGTCGTTGGCTGTGCGGTGAAGGGTGATACCATAGACTTCACGGTAAATGATGCCCACGAAGGCAGAGCAGTCGATACCAGAGCGGTCGGTGCCGCCATATTTATAAGGAACGCCGAGCCACGAATTGATGGTCTCATAGAGCTTGGCGTTATCGCCATCGTCGCACTTGAGGCCGAGGGCGTTGTCGCAACCGTCGTTGTTCCTCCTCGCCTCCGCCTGCACAGGCACAGCGATGACGGGAGTCTCCTTCACCAGCTCGTCGGCATAGAGCTGTCCGATGATGAAGTCCTCATCCTCCAGATCGCGGGCCATAAAATTGTGAAGCATCTCACAGCCTGTGAAGAGCAGGCAGGAGCAGAGAATCACTATGGCGGACAGACGTTTCATTTGATGACGTAGATATCTTCGTTGGGGCGTTTCATGTAATAGTTCTCACGACCATAGTGCTCTATGGCGTCTAGGTTGCCACGTAACGCGGCATTGTTGGCGCTGTCGGTCGTGATGGCCTCCTTCAAGGCCTCCTCTTCCATGTGGAGCTCGTCGACCTGGCGTTTGACACGGTTGGTGACGAAGAGGTTGTACGGGTCAAGGAACACGATGATTACCACGAACACCAGCGTGGCAATCACATATTTATTGGCAACTATCTTTAATATCTTCTTCATGGTTATATCTTCAGTTTCTGTCCCACCCGTATATTGTCGCCTTTCAGCCCGTTGCGCTTCTTCAGCGTGGCCACGCTGATGCCGTGCTTGCGTGCTATGCTCGACAGGGTGTCGCCTTTACGCACGGTATAGTATTGTCCGCTACCGCCTCTGGCCGTTCCTTTGCCGGCAGGCGACACTTTGACGGGGCGCCGCAGCAGGCTGTCGGCCGACCATGCATAGATGCTGTCCTGGGCTTTGAGGAAAGACTCCACCTTTCCTGTCGGCAGCGTGATAGCCAAGCGTCCCGAGGAGGCGGGCACGAGGTCGACACGGTATTGTGGGTTCAAAGAATGCAAAGCTTCCATCTCCATACCCGTCGAGCGAGCCACATAATACAGCAGAACGTCGCGGTCGACCATCACCGTATCGGTGCGCACCGGCGACTCCAGACGGCTCGGACGCAACCCGTGGGCCTCATAGTAGTGCATCACATAGATGACGGCTATCAGCGAAGGTATGTAGCCACGTGTCTCACGCGGCAGGTTGTAATATATCTCCCAGAAGTCGCGCTTGCCGCCACTGCGTGCGATGGCTTTGTTGATATTTCCCGGGCCGCAGTTGTAGGCTGCTATGGCCAGCGTCCAATCGTTGAACACGCGGTGCAGGTCACTCAGATAACGCGCCGCCGCATAGGAGGCTTTTATTGCATCACGACGTTCGTCGAGCACCGAGTTCACCTCCAAGTCATATACCCGACCGGTGTTATACATGAACTGCCACAATCCCGCCGCACCCACACGCGATGTAGCCTCGGGATTCAGAGCGCTCTCCACAATGGTCAGGTATTTCACCTCGTCGGGCACGCCGTAACGATCCAGCGCCTCGCCGAACAAGGGGAAGAAGCGTTCTTTCTGCAGCAACGTCAAATCAAGTCGGCGCGACATGATGCGCAGATAGAGACGGATGTGTGCACGGACTTCGTCGTTCAACGTCATAGGAACCACTGTGTGCAGCGCACGCATGCGAGCTTCCAGCACCGAATCGGGCACAGCGTCGAACTCTTCGACCGAGAAGGTGCTGCTGCTATGCAAGCGATGGTGGATGAAGCGGCGCATATAGTAACTGTCGAGCAGGCTGTCGTACGACTCACTATAGCGACGCGTCATCAGTTCAGCATCACTCTGAGCCGCTTCCCCCTGTCCCTTGGCGTTAAAACCCTGCCAGAAGACTGAGAACAGCACAAACAGCACTATGATTTTACATTTCATGTTTTTTATAACGCCGAAAACATCATCCTAGTATGTGTCCATGAAAAAAAGTGGCCAGAATCTCCGCTTTCAATAGCCTTCCGGGTTTTGGCGTTGCCAGTTCCAGCTGTCGCGCACCATCTCGTCGATGCCGTACTTGGCTTGCCATCCCAGCTCAGCCTTGGCCTTGGCGGGATTGCAATAGCAGGTGGCGATGTCGCCGGCACGGCGCGGCTTGATGCTGTAGGGCACATCGACGCCGTTGACGCGCACGAAGGCTTTCACCATGTCCAGCACGCTGTATCCGTTTCCCGTTCCGACATTATAAATGTGTGTCTGAGTGACCGAGTGACTGGGTGACTGGCTGAAGCATTGAAGCGCGGCCACATGGGCGGCGGCGAGGTCGCAGACGTGGATGTAGTCGCGCACGCCGGTGCCGTCGGGCGTGGGATAGTCGTTGCCGAAGACACCCAGCTCCTTGCGCTTGCCCACGGCCACCTGGGTGATGTAAGGCATCAGGTTGTTGGGAATGCCGTTGGGGTTCTCCCCTATCCTGCCGCTGGGGTGCGCTCCCACGGGGTTGAAGTAGCGCAACAGCACCACATTCCACTCGGGGTCAGCCTTCTGGATATCCATCAGCACCTGTTCCAGCATGCTCTTGGTCCATCCATAGGGGTTGGTGCACTGGCCTTTGGGGCAGTTCTCGGTGATGGGAATCTCCACGGGGTCGCCATAGACGGTGGCGCTGGACGAGAAGATGATATTCTTGCAGTCATGACGGCGCATCACGTCGACCAGCACCAGCGTGCCGCCGATATTGTTCTCGTAGTATTCCCACGGTTTCTCCACACTCTCGCCCACAGCCTTGAGGCCGGCGAAATGGATGCAGGCATCCATCCTATGGGCCGAGAAGACCTTCTCGAGACCCTCGCAGTCACGAATGTCGACCTGGTAGAAAGGTATCTCAGGCACGCCGATAATCTCCGCCACACGGCGCAATGATTCGGGGTTGCTATTGCTGAGGTTGTCGACCACAACAGCGGTGTGCCCTGCCTTGTAGAGTTCTATCAATGTGTGGGAGCCGATAAATCCGGCTCCACCAGTAACCAGAATGTTCATGGGAAAGAGTTAAGAAAGAGTTAAAAGTTAAAAATTAAAGGAAAAAGGTCCTTAAGGTCTTTCGGGACTTTAAGGACCTTAAGGACCTAATGTCTAATCTACTACCAGGCGAAGAGCGGACGGTTCTGCATCATCTCGTTGACCTGGCCGGTAATCTTGGCACGCACAGCCTCGTCGGTCGGGTTGCAGAGCACGGTGTCAATCATGTCCACAATGACGGGCATGTCGGCTTCTTTCAGGCCACGGGTGGTGATGGCGGGTGTTCCGACGCGCAGACCGCTGGTCTTGAAAGCGCTACGGCTGTCGAAGGGCACCATGTTCTTGTTCACGGTGATGTCGGCGGCCACGAGGGCGTTCTCGGCTTCCTTACCGGTGAGTTCGGGGAACTTGGTGCGCAGGTCGATGAGCATGAGGTGGTTGTCGGTACCGCCGCTGATGACCTTGTAGCCCTTGTTGACGAAGGCTTCGCACATCACCTTGGCGTTCTTCATCACCTGCTGGATGTACTGGTCGTAGCTGTCGGTCAGTGCCTCGCCGAAGGCGACGGCCTTGGCGGCGATGACGTGCTCCAGAGGACCGCCCTGGGTGCCGGGGAACACGGCGCTGTCGAGCAGGGCGCTCATCTTCTTTATCTCACCCTTCGGGGTAGTCTTTCCCCAAGGATTGTCGAAGTCCTCACCCATGAGGATCATACCGCCGCGAGGTCCGCGGAGGGTCTTGTGGGTGGTAGTGGTGACGATGTGGCAATATTTGACGGCATTGTTCAGGTAACCCTTGGCGATGAGGCCGCTGGGGTGGCTGATGTCGCCCATGAGGATGGCACCGATACGGTCGGCAATCTCGCGCATCTTGGCCCAATCCCAGTCACGGCTGTAGGCGCTACCGCCGCCGATGATGAGCTTAGGACGGAACTCGAGGGCTTTCTTCTCCATGTCCTCGTAATCGACGGTGCCAGTCTCTTCCTTCACCTGGTAGCCAACAACCTTGTAGTTGATACCGCTGAAGTTGACGGGGCTGCCGTGCGAGAGGTGACCGCCGTGGTTGAGGTCCATGCCCATGAAGGTGTCGCCGCTGTTGAGGCAGGCCAGGAAGACGGCCATATTGGCCTGTGCGCCACTGTGGGGCTGCACGTTGGCCCAGCAGGCACCGTAGAGCTTCTTGGCACGGTCGATGGCAATCTGCTCGCTCTGGTCGACAATCTGGCAGCCGCCATAGTAGCGCTTGCCGGGGTAACCTTCGGCATACTTGTTGGTCATCACGCTGCCCATGGCTTCCATCACCTGGTCGCTGACGAAGTTCTCGGAGGCAATCAGCTCGATGCCTTTGGTCTGACGCTCACGCTCTTTGGCAATGAGGTCGAAAATCTGCGTATCTCTTTGCATATCTGTTTGTTATTTAATTATTAACGATAGTGATTAGACTGCAAATATACTAAAAAATCTAATCATATGAGAAAAAAACTGTATTTTTGCACTCCGAAAGATGAAACGCAACAAGCCGATATTACTACTGTTAATACTCCTTCCCTTCCCCCTGGCTGCGGAAGCACAATACCTGCACCTGCTCGGCGACACCAACCGCACGGCGCTGTACCTCGACCTCGACAAGGTGTGGAACTACAACCTCTATGAGCACTCGCGCTGGGGCGGCGGCCTACGGCTGACGACATCCAAGGTGCTCTCATTCGATGGCTATCTGGGCTACGGCACCTACGACGAGCAATGGAAGTACGGAGCAGCGATAACCGGCCGTTTCCCCGGTCCGCGACAGGAGAGCCTCTATCTGCGCTATATGCACGACTATTTTGCCGTCGGCAGCCGACGCTTCGATGGCCCGCAAGCAGGCAGTTCCTCGCTGCTGGGCGGCTTCTGGTCGCGCCGCATGACCGAGCAACAACGTTGCACTCTAGGTTACCGTTGGCGCACCCACTTCGTCACTTGGGGGCTGGAGGCGGTATGGGAAGAGAGCGGACGACTGTTCGACGACAAGGGTCTGCTCTATTACAACCGCGGCAACAGCATCACCTTCACGAGTTATTTATACGGCCGCCTGCTGATGCAGCATCCCTCGGGATTGCGCATGATGGCCGAGTTGGGAAACTGGGGTACCGAAGGCCCCGTCATTGCACGCCTGCTGACCGACTACCGCAAGGAATTCCGATGGTCTGTTGTCGGCCTGCAACTCTACGCTCAGGCAGGCGTCACACCACCCAGCGCCGACTACGAGCACATGTTCGACCTCGGCGGCCTCTGGGGTTCACCAATCTACCTGACCAACAGTTTGATGACGGCACGTGCCAACGAGTTCACCGCCAATGCTTTCGGATTACTATCCGTACGCTTATGTATTGTCCATCCACTCTACAATGTCTTCAGCAGCCTTTTCGTCATGGGCAGCAACCCCACGCCTTTCGTGGGGCTGACAGCCGTCTGGGGCACTCTCTGGAACGGGGACTCCCAGGGGCAGTGCACCATGACCGACATCTCCCTGCAGGCTCCCAACAAAGGCCTGCTGGAACCCATTATAGGAGTCGACGGCATCATACGCTGGGGACTGGTTGATTGGGGTGTGGCGGCAACGTATCGTTTCACGCCTTCCTCGGCGGCATATCACCGCTCAGAGATACTTGAAAATCTGGCAATCCTAATAACAGCCACACTTAAATTATAAGCAAAACCATGATGAAAATAAATGATGTTATCCGTTACTTGGACGAGGTATTCCATCCTGAGTATCAGGAGGAATATGACAATGCCGGATTTTTGCTCGGCGACGGTGGAGCCGACTACCGCGGCGCTATGGTGGCGCTGGACTTGACGCCGACAGTAATCGACGAGGCACTGACGGCCGGCGATGTGAATCTTATCGTCACTCACCATCCCTTCATCTTCAAGGGGGTGCGCCGTCTCACCGACAACGATGCCACAGGACGGATGGTCAACACGCTGATACGGAACGGCATTGCCGTCTATGCCGCCCATACCAACCTGGACAACCTGTCGTGGGGTGTCAACGGGGCGTTGTGCGAGCGTCTGGGAGTGCACAACTGCCGCATCCTCAAACCTTCTGTCGGCGACGACATCGGCGCCGGCATGGTGGGCGAGCTGGACGCCGACGTACCGATGGACGACTTCCTGCTCGGTGTCAAGCAGCAACTGGGCATCGCCTGTATACGCTATGCCGGCACCCCTGGCACGGTGCGCCGCGTAGCCGTCTGCGGCGGCAGCGGCAGTTTCCTCATCGACGACGCCCTGGCCGCCGGTGCCGACATCTTCCTCACCGCCGACCTGAAATACCACGACTTCCAACGTGCCACCGACCACATGGCATTGGCTGACCTGGGACACTATGAAAGCGAACAATTCGCCAAAGAAACAATTTATCGCGCGATATTGAAAAAATTTAGTAATTTTGCATGCCGAATTTCAGAGAAACAAGGATCCCTTGTTTCATATATTTAATTGTGTAACAATAATATAAATAATAATATGGCAAAGAAAGTCAGCACAAAAAAAGCGCAAGAAACCGTTGAAACCGCCGCCATCCTGCGTCCCGACGCAGATGCAGCCATTGAGAAACGCCTTGTGGCCCTCTACACCCTGCAGAGTGTCGACAGCGAGATTGACAAAATCCGCATCATCCGTGGCGAGTTGCCCCAAGCCGTGCAGGACCTCGAGGACGAGATTGCCGGTCTGAACACCCGCATAGAAAACTTCAACGCCGAAATCAAGGAGACCGAGGCCGCCAACAAAGCCCGCAATGCCGAGATCAGCGACCACGAAGAACAGATAAAGAAATACCAGAAGCAGCAGGACAATGTCCGCAACAACCGTGAGTTTGAATCGCTGAATAAAGAGATAGAGTTCCAGAACCTCGAGATACAGCTCTGCGAGCGCAAGAACAAAGAAGGCGCCGCCCATGTGAAAGAGCTCAAGCAGCACATCGACGCCGCCAAGAAACTGCTCGAAGGCCGCACCAAGGACCTCGAGGCCAAGCGTGAGGAGCTTACCGCCATCACCGCCGAAACCGAGAAAGACGAGGAGCGTCTGCGCAAGAAATCAAAAGAGCAGGAACAGTTCATTGACGAGCGCTACCTGACGGCCTACAAGCGCATCCGCAATGCCGCCCGCAACGGTCTGGCCGTGGTGCAAATCGACCGCGACTCCTGCGGCGGCTGTTTCAGCAACATCCCGCCCCAGCGCCAGATGGAGATTAAGATGCACAAGAAAGTCATCGTCTGCGAGAACTGCGGCCGCATACTGGTCGACGATGACATCGCCGCCAAAGCCAAAGCCCAGCTGGAGAAATAATCATTTAGTAGTTAAGGAGTTAAGACATTACTTCCACTAGCAACAAACACTGCGACCGATACATTTGTCTTTTCTACTGCCCGCAGGGCGAGCGAAGCGATACCTACTTAACTACTTAACTACAAGAAAAAAACACATAGCTATGGAATTCTTTTTCAACCCCGAAGAGAAGCTCACTCTTGACAAGATTCAAGAGATTATCGATAAGAAGATGACCCTCGCCCTCAGCGACGAGGCCAAGCGCCGCATCGAGAAATGCCGCAACTACCTAAACCAGAAGATGGAAACCCAGAAGGTGCCCATCTATGGTGTCACCACCGGCTTCGGCTCGCTGTGCAACATCAGCATCAGCAAAGAGCAGCTCAGCCAGCTGCAGAAGAATCTGGTGATGAGCCATGCCTGTGGCGTGGGCGACGAGGTGCCCGCCGAGGTGGTGCGTCTCATGCTGTTGCTCAAGGCACAGAACTTCTGCTTCGGATACAGCGGTGCACAATTACAGACCGTACAACGCCTCATCGACTGCTACAACGACGACATACTGCCGGTGGTCTACCAGCAGGGCAGCCTCGGCGCCAGCGGCGACCTCTGCCCTCTCGCCAACCTGATGCTCCCCGCCATCCTCGGCATGGGCGACGTGTACTGGAAAGGCCGTCGCTGCGATGTCAAAGAGGTCTACGCCGCCAAAGGCTGGCAACCCATCGAGCTGCAGAGCAAGGAAGGTCTCGCCCTCCTCAACGGCACCCAGTTCATGAGCAGCTTCGCCGTGTGGAGCCTCCTCAAAGCCCGCCGCCTCAGCAAGCAAGCCGACCTGGTGCTCAGCCTCTCGCTCGACGCCTTCGACGGCCGCATCGAGCCTTTCTACGAGTGCCTCCACATGGTGCGCCCCCACAAAGGTCAGCTCGAGACCGCCGAAGCCGTGCGCAACAACCTTGAGGGTAGCGAGCTCATCAAGCGTCACAAAGAGCACGTGCAGGATCCCTACAGCTTCCGCTGCGCCCCGCAGGTGCACGGTGCCGCCAAGGATACCATCCGCTACGTCGCCAGCGTCGTGGAGACCGAAATCAACTCCACCACCGACAACCCCATCGTCCTTCCCGACGAGGATATGGTCATCAGTGGCGGTCACTTCCACGGTGAGCCTCTCGCCATGGTGCTCGACTTCCTGGCCATCGCCGTCGCCGAACTCGGTGCCATCAGCGAGCGCCGCACCTACCAGCTCATCGACGCCAAGCGCGGCTTGCCCAGCTTCCTCGTCGCCAAGCCCGGTCTCAACAGCGGCTTCATGATTCCGCAGTATGCCGCCGCCAGCATCGTCAGCCAGAGCAAGCAGCTCTGCACTCCCGCCAGCGTCGACAGCATCCCCAGCAGCCAGAACCAGGAGGACCTCGTCAGCATGGGTGGCAACGCCGCCACCAAGTGCTACAAGGTCTGCGAGAACACCGAGCGCGTGCTGGCCATCGAGCTCTTCAACGCCGCCCAGGCCCTCGACTTCCGCCACCAGGCCGGCCTCAAGAGCAGCCCCAAGATTGAGCAGATGGTCGCCGACTACCGCAAGAGCGTCAACTTCGTCGACATCGACGAGATTATGTACAAGCACATCCACTCCAGCGTCCGCTTCCTGCAGGAAATGGCAATGTGAATTGAAAATTGAGAAGTGAAAAGTGAAAGGTGGCTGACACAGCAAAACCTTTCACTTTTTTTATACAGCCACTGCCCATCATGGACATCGTTTTGTCTGGCCACTATACTCACCGGCGCATCGTGCGGTCGGTGCTGCCGAGCATCGGCATGGTGCTCGTCACGTCAATCTATTCCATCGTCGACGGTTTCTTCGTGGCCAACTTCGCCGGCAAGACGGGCTTTGCGGCGGTGAACCTCACCTTCCCTGCCATCATGATGATAGGCTCGCTGGGGCTGATGATAGGCACCGGCGGCGCGGCGTTGGTGGCCAAAATCAAGGGCGAAGGAAATCTGAAGAAAGCCAACCGCGTCTTCACCATGCTGGTACAGTTCGGTCTGGCGCTGGGTGTGGTGATGGGCGTGGCGCTGGCCATCGGGGCGCCAACGGTGGCACGCTGGCTGGGGGCCGACGAGCCGATGATGGACGAGTGCGTGACCTATATCCGCCTGAACATGATAGGCATGCCGGGCTTCGTGCTGCAGTGCGCCTTCCAGTCGTTCTACATGGCCGCCGAGCGGCCGCAGCTGGGCACCCTGATGTCGGTGGTGGCCGGCGTCACCAATATCGTGCTCGACGCCATCCTGGTGTGGGCGCTGGGCCTGGGCGTGGCGGGAGCCGCCATCGCCACTGCGGCAGGCTGCACGGTGGGCGGACTCTTCCCCCTGTTCTACTTCTCTTCGCGCCGTAACCGTGGCACGCTACACATCACCCCCACCCGCATCCAGTGGCCCTACATAGGCAAGGCCTGCACCAACGGCCTGTCGGAATATGTGGGCAGCATCGCCATGAACATCGTCACCATTTGCTACAACCTGCAGCTGATGCGCTACCTCGGCGAGGACGGCGTGTCGGCCTACGGCGTGGTGATGTACATTGCATTCATCTTCGCCGCCGTCTTCATCGGCTATAATATCGGCATCACCCCCATCATCGGCTACCACTACGGTGCCCGCGACCTGCGTGAGCAGCGCTCGCTGTTCTACAAATCGCTATCCATCATCGGAGTGCTGGGTGTGATGATGACCCTCTCGGCCGAGCTCTTCGCCGGGCCGCTGGCGCGGGTCTTCGTAGGCTATGATGAAGCCCTGACGGCGTTGACCATCAGGGCCATGCGGCTTTACATGCTGGCCTTCCTCATCAGCGGCATCAACATGTTCGTCTCGGCCCTGTTCACTGGCCTCAACAACGGCGTGGTGAGTGCCGTGGCCTCCTTTGCGCGCACCTTGGTCTTCGAGATGGCCTGCGTGTGGCTGCTGCCCGCGCTGGTGGGCATCGACGGCATCTGGGTGGCCTGGCCCATCGCCGAGGTGCTGGCCCTCTTCCTCTGCGCCTTCCTTATACTCCACTTCGCCCCACAGTTGGTTAAGCGGCGCAAATGCAACCAGTAGACAGGCGGCGGCTGGTAGTGGCTGGCGGCTACCAGCCACCATCCTTACATCAGAACCTGAAGCCTATCGACAGCGGCGCATAGAGTGTGTAGATATCATCGAAGAAGGCAAGGCTTAACTCGGCAAACATGCGCGTCTTGGGGGTAATCCAAGTACTCACACCCAGTCCGAGACGGGGCTGATAGGCGTAGTCGGCCAACTGCAGGAACGACATGCCCAGATTGCCTATCACATAGGGCGAGAATTTCATTCCCTCGCCAAACTCGTAACGCAGCGACACATAGAACGGCATATATTTGATACGGTCGGCATTTCCGTTTTGATAATCATAGTAGAACATGGACGGGGCTACACCCAGACCGGCCGAAAAATGTTTCGAGAAGCAGTAGCGGACAGCCACATCAGCCGACAGGGCGCCTCCCTCATAACATACAGGCTTTGCATAGGGCGATATCGATACATCGGCCTCAACCCATTTGCGGTTGTTTCCCGTTTGCGACATGGCAACGCCTGTGATTGACAGCAGGCTCAAAAGAAGAAAGAGTTTTTTCATAGTGTTTTATGTTTAAAAAGAGAAACTAATCAATGAGCACTCAACCAGTCGGGGCCGACGTCGATGCCTACATCGATGGTGAGGCCATCGAGGGGCAGGGCCTGCTGCATCTCACGCACCACAAGCTCGCGCACCTCGGCCTCTTCGGGACGGTAGAGGTCGAAAACCAACTCGTCGTGCACCTGCAGTATCATCTTGGTTTTCAGTCCACGCTTCTGTAATTCGCTATGGATGCGCACCATTGCCAGCTTAATCATGTCGGCCGAGGTGCCCTGGATGGGCATGTTGACGGCGTTGCGCTCGGCGAAAGAGCGTGCGGCAGCATTGCGGCTGTTGATGTCTGGCAGGTAACGGCGGCGTCCCAACAGGGTACGGGCATAGCCATGCTCGCGGGCGAACTGCTTGCTCTTCTCGATAAAGGCGGCGATGTCAGGATACTGAGCGAAGTATTCCTCTATCAGCGCGGCGGCCTCTTTGCGGGGTATGCTGAGCTGTTCGCTGAGGCCGAAGGCCGAGATGCCATAGACGATGCCGAAGTTGACACTCTTGGCGTTGCGGCGCTGGTCTTTGGTGACCTGCTCCATGGGCAGATGATATATCTTGGCGGCTGTGGAGGCATGGATGTCGAAGCCGCTGTTGAAGGCGTGGAGCATGTGCTCGTCTTTGGCCAGCGAGGCAATGATGCGCAGCTCAATCTGCGAGTAGTCGGCCGCCAGCAGCAGATGCTCCTCGTCGCGAGCCACGAAGGCTCGTCGTATCTCACGACCACGCTCGGTACGGATGGGTATATTCTGCAGGTTGGGGTTGGAGGAAGACAGACGTCCCGTGGCGGTGACGGTCTGGTTGTAGACAGTGTGCAGACGGCCTGTGGCAGGATTGATGAGCTTGGGGAAAGAGTCTAGGTAAGTACCGACGAGCTTGGTGATGGAGCGGTATTCGAGGATGAGCGGTATGATAGGATGACGGGCGGCGAGTTTCTGCAGCACCTCCTCGGCAGTGCTGTACTGCTTGGTGGCGGTGCGTGGCGGCTTGTCAGTCACCTTCAGTTGCTCGTAGAGCACCTCGCCCAACTGCTTGGGCGAGCTGATGTTAAACTCCGTACCAGCCATCTCATAGATACGCTGTTCTATCTGCTGCCGTTCGACGGTAAGTTGGGCTGCGTAGTCCTTGAGTGCCTGCACGTCGATGCGAACACCTTCGCGTTCCATATCCATCAACACGTCGACCAGCGGCAACTCGATATCATTATAGATATTCACCAAGGAGGCGTCTTTCAGCCGTGCCACCATCAGCGGGTACAACTGCCACAATGCGGCGACCTGTGCCTCGGGCCCCTGAGGCTCAAAACCCAGCAGCGAGGAGCAGATAAAATCAAGTGTGTGACGCATCTCGGCGTCGAGCAGATAGTGGGCCAGTTGCACGTCGAAGAGGGTGCCTGCAATCTCAGTATCCAGTTCGGCGAGGATATACTTGAGATTCTTGAGGTCGTAACATAGTTTGGTGGTGCCGCCGTCTTGCATGAGGGCTGCGAAGAGAGGCAAGTCGAGGTCGGCGACCTGTGTGCTCCACACCGCGTCGGCGTTGGTGGACAGCATCACCGTGGGGCCGTCGAAAAGAATGGCGATGTCTTTACCCTTGAGTTCTTGCAATACTGCAGCATTCAATGAATGTAACTCCACCTTGGGCGTCTCGGCGGCAGCAGGCGCCAAGTCAAAGAGGGTGGTCTGGGGGCTTGGTTGTTTGACAGACTGACTGCTTGGAACACTCTGAGTGTCCTGAGGTGTCTGACTGTTCCACTGCATGGCTTTCTGCGGGTCAACAATGCTGAGGTCGGTGAAGACACGTCTGGCAAACTGACGGAACTCCAGTTCGGTGCACAGGTCGCGCAACAACTCATAGTCCGGCGCCTGCAGACGCAGGGCCTCCTCGTCGAAAGGTATCGGAGCGTCGAGGCTGATGGTGGCTAGCTGCTTGGAGAAGAGGGCATCCTGTGCGTGTTCACGCACCATCTCGCGCAGTTTGTCGTTCTTGATGTCGTCGACATGTTCCACCATCTGCTCGATGGAGCCGAACTGGGCGATGAGTTTCTTGGCTGTCTTCTCCCCCACTCCGCGTATGCCTGGGATGTTGTCCGAAGCATCACCCCAGAGGCCCAGCAGGTCGATGACCTGACGTGGGTCGTTGACGTCGAACTTCTCCTTCACCTCTTCGATGCCCATAATGCTGTCGGGCTTGCCCATGCGGCCGAAGCGGTACATGTGGATGTGCTCGGTGACAAGCTGAGCAAAATCCTTGTCGGGTGTCACCATGAGCACCTCGTCGAAACCTGCCGCAGCGGCGGCGTGACTCATCGTGCCGATGACGTCGTCGGCCTCATACCCTTCGCAGGTGAGGATGGGGATACGGAAAGCCTCAATCATCTTCTTCACCCACGGCAGCCCCATCTGTATCTCCTCGGGCATGGCGTCGCGGTTGGCCTTGTATTCGGCGTACATCTCATGACGGAAAGTGGGCTGCTGCAGGTCGAAGGCCACGCCGACATGCGTAGGCTGCTGCGAGCGCAGCAAGTCGTAGAGCGTCGTCGTGAAACCCAGCACACAGGAGGTGTTCATCCCTTTCGAGTTGAGCCTTGGGGTGCGGTTGAGGGCGTAGTAGGCACGGTAGACCGCCGCCATACCGTCAATTAATAAAAGCTTCTTCATATTTCAGCCTCTATAACCTATAACCCATAACCTATAACCTTTATTTCAGCGGATCGGCGTTGAGCTCGTCATATTCCTTGCGGTTGCGGAGTATGTTGCAGGCCAGGTAGACGGCGGAGCGGAACGACTGTTCGCTGGCCTTGTCCTTACCGGCGATGTCGTATCCGGTGCCGTGGGCAGGACTGGTGCGGACATAGGGCAGTCCGGCGGTGTAGTTGACGCCCTCGGTGAACGACATTAGCTTGAAGGGTATGAGGCCCTGGTCGTGGTAGAGCGCCAGCACGCCGTCGAACTTATTGAACTCCGAACTGCCGAAGAATCCGTCGCTGGGGAAGGGACCGTAGGCTAGCACACCTTTGCCCTGCACCTCATCAATGACAGGACGGATAACCTTCTTGTCGAAATCACCGATAACACCGTCGTCGCCAGCGTGGGGGTCGAGGGCCAACACAGCAATCTTGGGCCTAGTGATGCCAAAATCGCGCTTCAGGCTCTCGTTCATCAGCATCATCTTGTCATAGAGCAGGTTGTGTGTCAGTGCACCGGGCACATCCTTCAGGGCATAGTGGTTGGTCATGATGCCTATGCGGATGCGGTCGCAGACCATCATCATCAAACTCGAGGAGCCAAACTGGTGCGACAGATACTCGGTGTGGCCAGGGAAGTCGAAGTCGGAGGCCTGAATGTTGCGCTTGTTGATGGGTGCAGTGACGAGCACGTCGACCTTGCCGGCCTTAAGGTCGGCACAGGCGCGGTTAAGACTCTCACGGCTCAGACGGCCTGCCACCTCGGTGCTCTTGCCGAGGTCAATCTTGATTTCCTCCTGCGTGAGGTTGATGAAATTGAACTTGCGGTCCTGCGCCTCGGCGGCGTCGCGCACCGACGTGAAGGTCATTTCCTGCGGCATCGAGGTGAGCAACTTCTTATGGTAGGAGGCCACCTTGGTCGAGCCGTAGACGATGGGGGTGCAGAGGTCGAACATGCGGCTGTCGCCGAAAGTCTTGAGGATTACTTCGTAGCCCACGCCGTTGATATCGCCGTGCGTGATGGCCACCTTTATTTTCTTATCTTCCATTTTATTATCAAATAAATATATTATCTTATTAACTATTGTCTACTTTACTTCTTATCTCCTGTCTACTTTACAATCATATCTTGCATCTGCAGGAAGGCGTAGAGCAGGCGTATGCCGTAGCCCGAGGCACCGACACGGTAGTAGTGCTGCGGCTTGGTGAAGTAGGCCACGCCGGCGATGTCGAGGTGCACATAGGGCACCTCCTTGGCGAAGTGGGCCAGGAACTTGCCCGCCGTGATGGTACCCGCCTGGGGCGAGGTGGCGCTGTTGCGCAGGTCGGCGATGTCGCTTTCGATGAACTTGTCGTATTCTTTCCACATGGGGAATTCGACAAGACGCTCATAGACCTGCTGTCCAACGAGTTTGAGCATCGTCAGCGGGTTGTCGGCGTTCTGCGCCATAGCGGCGATGCCGAAGGTGGAGATGGCACGCACGGCGGCACCTGTCAGTGTGGCGGCGTCGATGATGAGCTGCGGGTCGTAGTTCTTGGCGGCATAGGCGATGGCGTCGGCCAAGATGAGACGTCCTTCGGCGTCGGTGTTGATCACTTCGACAGTGGTGCCATCGTACATGGTCAGTATGTCGTCGGCAGCATAGGCGTTGAAGCCGGGACGGTTGTCGGTGAGCGGCAGCAGGGCCACCAGATGTACCGGCAGGTGGTTGTCGGCAGCGGCGAAGAGCACGCTGGCCATGGTGGCGGCGCCAGCCATGTCGGACTTCATCTCCTGCATATAATCGCCAGGCTTGATATTGAGACCGCCAGTGTCGTACATAATACCCTTGCCGACGAGGCAAATAGGTTTTTCGGACTTTCGGACTTTCGGATTCTCCGAACATCCATTATACTCCAGCACCACGAAGCGGGGCTCGTCGACCGAGCCGCGGTTAACTGCCAGCAGGCCACCCATACGGAGGCTTTCTATCTTCTTCTTATCCATCACCGAGCACTTGACCTCGGGCATATCGGCGGCGATACTCTGCAACTCGTCGGCGAAAGCTGCCGCGTTGAGGTCTTGCACAGGCAGGTTGACCCACTCACGGCACCAGAAGATGCGGTTCCACAGACGCTGGGCGCTCTCCAGCTCGTCGGATTTGACAAAGCGCTTGTCGATAACGAGGGTGTCAAGGTGGTAGCACTCTTTGTTGCGATAGCGGTCGAAACTATAGTCGGCCAATGTGATACCTTCAACCACCGCCATCACCTCCTCGGGGAGGATGCCTGCGCCGGTGACGGCGAGTGTATGGACACGGTCGGTCTCAAGCATCTTGAGGAGATTGGCAGCCTTGCGACGCAGGGCTTCCTGACATTCGGGCATGGGCTGGCTGCTGTCGAAAGAGAGGAAATAGAGCTTGTCGGGCAAGCGGTCGAAAGCAATCAGCTGTTCCTTCTTCTCAGCACGACGCTCTTTGAGCAGCCGTAGCTCCTTCTGGCTTAATGGGAAAGTACGCTCGGGCACGTCGTCGCCATAGAGGAACAGCATGCTACCGTTGTATTCCTTGGCATTGATGGTTTCAAGATTGTATATCATGGTTTATGTGTGTGTTATAAGGATTATTATCTTATTCGTTTTCAGTTGCTCCAGGGTGTCATAGAACTGTTGCCGCGCGGCGATGTCAATCCAGGCCACCGGCTCGTCGAGAAGCAGTATGGGTGCATCGCTCTGCAGGGCTCGTGCCAACGCCAGACGCTGCCACTGCCCCATGCTGAGTTCCTGTCCTCCGTCGAACATACGACCGAGTTCCGTGTCAATTCCCTTGGGCAGCGGTCCGACAATGGCGTCGACCCCCGCCTGCTGCAAGGCGCGGTCAACCGATGCCGCCGGATTGTCAATATCGCCGAAAGCGATATTGTCGCGCAATGTGCAGTTGTAGCGCATGAAGTCCTGGAAGAGGACACCCATACGGCTACGCAGTTCGTCTGGTCGGTAGCGGCGTATGTCGGTACCGTTGAGCAGCACTGCCCCCTGCTGGGGGTCGTAGAGGCGCAGGAGCAGTTTGACGAGTGTGGACTTGCCGAAGCCGTTCTCTCCTGCAATACGTGTCACCTCCCCCACCTTGGCGGTGAGGTTATAATGGCTGAGTACATCGCGCTGCATGTCGGGGTAACGGAAGGTAATATCGCGGAACTCGACGGTGGCGACCTCTTCCGGCATTGACAACGGCTCCTCGGGCGCCAGCACGGTGGGCTCGAGGCGCAGGAACTCAAAGAGGTTGCTGACGAACAGCCGGCTGTCGTAGAGGGCGGCAACGCCAGCCACAAGGGATGTCATATAGCCCTGACCGCGGCGAAAAGCCTCGAAGAGCATCACGAAAGAGCCTATGGTGATGGCTCCGACAAAGGCCTGTCGAGCCAACAAATACACTATGGACAGCATCGCCACAGCCTCGACGACAGCACACAGGATGTCTGCCATACCAAGACGACGCGAAATGTGCAGCAACCGGCCGACCAGTTGGGCCCGCAGCTCGACAAACAGACGGCGGAAATGGGGTGCCAAGCGATAGGTGCGCATTTCCTTGGCGGCTTCACGCGAGGTGAGCAGATGTGCGTAATAGGATGTGCGACGATAGGCCTGCGTGTTGGAGCGCCGGAAAGCATAAATGCTGTGAGCCTTGTAGAGCCGCACAAAGAATCCCGGCAGCACCGCGACAATCATCACCACCACCACCCACCATGAGGCAGTGACAAGCATGGCGACAACAGCGATAATGGAGACCAAAGCTCCGCCCACCGACATGAAGTTATCCAACACTTGGATTGGGCGCATTCCCGCTTCCTGCTGGGCACGATGGAAAGTGTCGTGATAAGAGGGCGTATCATAATAGCAGAGGTCGAGCCTCGCAGCCTGACGCTGCATGATATCGCTCATATAGTCAATCAGCCGCTGTGACAGCACGTCGTTGTTGATACGGTTGAGTGCAGCGACAATACGGTTGAGGAGGAACACGGCCACCATAACCAACAGATACGGCAGGAAGGCCATAGCGTCGGTCTGGCCTGCAACACCGGCGCTGATGGTGTCGATAAGCAGTTTGAGGACATAGAGGTTGACCAATGGCAACAGGCTCTGCAACAGCACATACAGCACCCTGCGGCGGAACGACCATCGGTCGCAGCGCCTCACCATCATCAGGGCTTGCCATAGGTTCTTCATATTCTTCTCTACGTGATTACAATCTTTTTCACCACCGTGCCCCCCAATTCCTCGTTTATCTTATCCTGCAGGCTCTCACGGCGCATGGTCATCTCGTGGCGCAGGGCCGCCGACATGTATTTCAGCCGCAGAGTGCCTTTCTTGAAGGTGATGCGCTGCGTCAGCCGGCCTATGAGGTCGCCTGCCAGCTGGCGGTAGACGCGCTCCACATCAATCTCGGAAGCCAGGTCGCCCATATCCCACTGTCGCAGCATACGCTGGATGTAATAATCCGCTGTCCTATCTTCCCAATTCATGCACTTCTCCTTTCATCACTTCAAACAGACGGTGCTCGAGCTGCGGCAACTCGTCGAAGATAACCTGCACCCTTCCAGGTTGTGTATCGGTGAGCAACACTTGCCCGAAACGGTCGCTGCCGACCAGGGCTATCAACTGCTTCACACGCATCATGTCCAGTTTGTCGAATATATCGTCGAGCAACAGGATGGGTTTCTGTCCCAGACGGTCGTTGAGGTATTGGAACTGTGCCAACTTGAGTGCCAAAGCGAAACTCTTCTGCTGTCCCTGCGACCCAAAGCGCTTGACACTCATCTCCTCATTCAGAGAAAATACAATGTCATCCTTGTGAGGTCCGCAGGTGGTGTACTGGGCATATTTGTCGGATTGGCGGCTGTCGGAGAGTTGCATGTCGAGCGCCCGCTCATCGCGCTGATAAGCAATGGCACCAGGTTCCTCCTCGCCGGCGATGCTGTGGTAGTATTCCTCAAAAAGAGGGGTAAAATCCGCGATAAAACGCTGCCGCGAAGCATAGAGGTATTCTCCATGCTTGATCAGTTGCTCGTCCCACACGATGACCATAGCCTCCTCCCACACACGGTCTTCCCACATCTGCTTCAACAGGCGGTTACGCTGCTCCAACGCCTTGTTGTATTGTATCAGGTGTTCCAGATAGAGCCGGTCGGTCTGCGCGATGACACCGTCGACAAACTTGCGCCGGCCTTCGCTGCCGCCGGTAATCAGGCTCTGGTCGCCAGGCGACACCATCACCAGCGGCACCTTGCCGATATGTTCCATCAAGGTCTTGTAGGTCTTCTTGTTGCAGCGCATCTGCTTGGCCTGACCACGCTTCTGGATGCAACTGACCACCATATCCCCGTAATGGCCGTGGACGGCGAAGAAATCCTCGCCGGAACGGATGTTCTGGCTGTCGACGGGGTTGAAATAACTCTTGCAGAACGAAAGATAATAGACCGCATCCAGCAGATTCGTCTTGCCGGCGCCGTTATTGCCGATGAAGCAATTCACGTTGCCACAGAGGACGATGTCTGCCTCTGTGTAGTTCTTGAAATTGGTCAATATCAATCGGTCCAGTGTCATAACAATATTCAATTCTTGTCTGTCAACTCTCTCGCCACCGCCTCCATGAGCCACCGCGGTGTAGATGTCGCACCGCTGATGCCCACACTGCTCACCCCCTGTACCCAGGCGGGGTCCACCTCGTCGGGGCCACCAATCAGATGGGTGCGCGGTTGCACTTTGCGACAGTATTCATACAGGTACTGGCCGTTGCTGCTGTTGGCTCCTGCCACAAACAACAGCACATCGACGCTGCCTGCAAAAGCCTCCAACTGCTTTGCACGGTTGGCCACACGGTTGCAGATGGTGTCGTAGGCAACGAAGTCGGCTCCTTCTGGCAGCCGAGCCTTTATGTTAGCTATCAGCCGCTGATACTCCTCACGACTCTTGGTGGTCTGCGAGTAAAGGCGCAACGGACGGCTGAAGTCGATAGCGTCCAGTTCGTCCTCACGGCTGACGATGATGGCCGCGCCGTCGCACTGTCCCGTCAGTCCCACGACTTCCGCATGGCCAGGCTTGCCGAAGATGACCACCTGTCCGTTGCGTGAGCGCATCTCCTCGTAACCTCGGCGTATGCGTCCTTGCAAAGCTAGCACGATGGGACATGTGGCGTCGACCAACTCTATGCCACGCTGCTCGGCAGCATGATAGGTCGACGGAGGTTCTCCATGGGCACGGATAAGCACCTTGCAATGCGTCAGATGCAGCAACTCGTCGTGATTAATGACACACAAGCCTTTGCCTTTCAGACGCTCCACCTCGGCACTGTTGTGCACTATGTCGCCCAAGCAATACAAGCTGCTGCTCCGCGACAGCTCTTCTTCCGCCGCGCCGATGGCTTTCACCACACCGAAACAATAGCCGGCATTGTCGTCAATTCTTACCTCCATTACACCTCCTCCCAAAACACTAACTCATACTCTGATTGTCCTGACGGGCTTGCTCCAGCACCTCTTCGTACTCGTCGGGCGTCAGGTCGTTGAAGAAATAGTAGACAGGGTCCACCTTCTTGCCATTCTGTATCACCTCATAGTGCAGGTGGTTGCCCGACGACATTCCCGAGCTACCCACGGTGCCTATCTGCTCGCCACGCTTCACCCGCTGTCCCACACGCACCTTGACACTCTGCATATGGGCGTAAAGCGTCTGGAATCCATAGCCGTGGTCTATGACGGCTACAACGCCGTATCCAGAGAATCCCTGACTGCTGCGGCCCGCCACGCGTACCACGCCGTCGCCCGTCGCATAGATGGGCGTACCCACGGGCGCCGTCATATCGATGCCCGAGTGCAGACGGCGATAGCGCAGGATGGGGTGATAGCGATAGCCGAAACCACTCACCACCTTGCACTTGTTCTTCTCTATCGGCAGTATGGCCGGCATGGCCGCCATGCGTTCCGTCTTCGTCCGGGCCATCTCGTACAGCTCGTCCAGCGACTTCGACTCAACGTACAGGCGCTTCGTAAGATCATCCACCTGCTTTACCGTCGCTTTCAGCTGTGCCCCGTTCTCCATCTGGTCGAACTCGGCATAGCGCTCCACGCCACCGATGCCACTGTGTCGCACCTCCTCGCCCACCGGCGCGCTGGAGAAGATGGTACGGTAGAGCACGTCGTCGCGCTCCTCGATATTCTCCAGCACCTTCTCGGCTCGGTCCACACGGTCGCGCACTTGGCGCATCTGGCGGCGGTACTGCGCCACCTCGCGCTCCAGCATCCTCTCTTTCGGCGACTCCACGAACTGCAGTCCGACAAACACCAGCGCCACACCCAGCACCACTCCGAACAGCACGTTGAAACTGATGCGTTTCAGACGTGTCCGGAACGATACAAACACCTTCTCATACTTCAGTGTATGAGGGTTGAAACGGTAGGTATGTCGTTGGTTGTTCTTCACACTACAGGGTCTTCTTCAGTTCATTCACAGCCTGCACAAAATCGACCACCACATGCGCATGGTTAAAATAGAAGGTCAAGCTCAGCTCCGGTATCAGCATCATGCATGCGGCATCGCCAATACGGCTCGACAGCAGTTCCGTCGTCTCCTCGATGGCCGTCTCCTGACACACTATCGTCAGTGTCTTCAAGGGAATGATGTCGAAGTCCACCGAACTACGCGCAGCAATCAGCACGTCGGGCAGGAAATAATAACGGTTGCCCAGCGAGTCGCGCATCAGCGGCAGGAAACCATCGGCACGGATGAAATCGAAGATACCCATGTCGAAGAACACCTGCGCGAAATGGCCCGACACACTCTCGTTGTGGTGCCACACACGGCGGCAGCGCATCACCATCTTGCTGAAAGCCTCGCTCATCGCCTCATAGGCGGCATAGGTTTCGGCGCTGCAGTGGTTCTTCACATGGTACTCCACCGACGTCATGTCGCGCTCCAACTGTGATATTTTGTGCTTGTAATGGCTGATGATACTCACCATGTACTTGTTGTGGTGATGACCCATCTTGTCCTTCACGCCACGAATCATCCGCTGTATATCCTCCTCCAAGCGTCCCACGGTCAGTGCATTGGTATAGCATTCCATCAGTTCGCGCTTGCGCGGGTCGTCGGTGGTACGCATCAACTCGTTGGCACGCTGTAGTTCACGGCTATAGTCCGGCTCTTTCTCCAGCAACAGGTTCTTATACTTCGGACGCTGCACCGACATGTGCTTTCTCACGAATTCGTGGTAGCTGTGGCTCTCGCTCTCATGCTCGATAAAGCCCGTACCCGGCGTCTCCTCGCAGATATAGCGGCGGCCGTAGTGGCGCACCTCGCTTGCGTCGCGCACACCGAAGTCGGAATAGAAGAAATGGTTGCTCACCCGCACATGCAGGTCGTCGGCAACTTTCTTGTATTTAAAAGGGAATATCTTCATAAGTTCGATAATTAGTCATTCATTAACCATGGACAGCCTCGCCGTGGACAGCCTCGAGGGCCTCCATAACCGCCTCGCTCATGGTGGGATGCGGATGGATGGCCTGGGCCAACTGACGAACCGTCAGGCCGGCCTCACGGGCGGCCACTATCTCGGCAATCATCTCGGTGACATTGTCGCCACACAGATGCGCTCCCAGGATAAGGTCGGTCTTGGCATCGGCCACTATCTTCACAAAGCCGTCGGTGTTGCCCGCCGCAGTGGCCTTGCCGCTGGCCTTGAAGAAGAACTTGCCCGTCTTCACCTCGTAGCCGGCGTCGACAGCTTTCTTCTCCGTCAGGCCCACGCTAGCCACCTCGGGCACCGTGTAGGTGCAACCGGGGACGTTGCTGTAGTTTACCTTCACGGCCTCGCCCTTGGCGATATGCTCCACACAGCAGATGGCCTCCTTCGACGCCACATGCGCCAGTGCTGGCCCGTGCACCACGTCGCCGATGGCATAGTAGCCTGGCACATTGGTGCAGTACCAGTCGTCGACCTCTATCTTGCCACGCTCGTACCTGATGCCCGTCTCGTCGAGACCCAGGTTCTCGAGATTCGTCACCACGCCCACGGCGCTCAGCACCACGTCGACGTCAATGACCGTCTCGGTATTCTTCTTCACATCCTTCACGGTCACGTGGCACACATCGCCTTCGATATCCACCTTCTCGACGCTGCACGAAGGCATCACCTTCATGCCCATCTTGCGGAAGCTGCGGCTCATCTGCGCCGCCGTCTCCTCATCCTCGTTGGGGAGTATCTGCGGCATGAATTCCACCAGCGTCACCTGAGTGCCTATGCTCTGGTAGAAGTAGGCGAACTCGCTGCCGATGGCGCCGCTGCCGCACACCAGCATGCGCTGGGGCTGCTGACGCAACGTCATGGCCTCGCGGTAGCCGATGATGTGCTTGCCGTCCTGCGGCATAGCGGGCATCACCTTCGAGCGGGCGCCGGTGGCGATGATGATATGGTCGGCCTCATACTCGGTGCCGTCCACATCAACAATGTGGTTGGGTTTCACCTTGGCAGTACCCATGATAACATCCACGTTGTTCTTCTTCAGCAGGAACTCCACGCCCTTGTTCATTGTCGACGCCACGCCACGCGAACGGTCGACCATGGCATTGAGATCGGCCTCCACACTGTCCACCTTCACACCGTAAGCGGCGGCGTGCTTGGCATAGTTATAAGCCTGGGCGCTCTTCATCAAGGCCTTGGTGGGGATGCAGCCCCAGTTGAGGCAGATGCCACCCAGATTTTCACGTTCCACGACGGCAACCTTCATGCCCAACTGGGCTCCTTTGACGGCAGCCACATAGCCTCCGGGGCCACTGCCGATAACAAGCAAATCGTATTTCATAATCAATATGTTATTAATCTTTCAATGTATTATAATAAAATGCAAAGATACATATTATATTCCATACTTGCAAATAAAATTATCCACAATCAAGGGCAAACTCATCAAAATCAACATTAAAGAGACTTAACTTGCCTTATCTTCACTACTCCGACATCCTGTTCTTGGCTGATCGTCTTGGGAGAATATACCCCTCGGTGCTTTCATTGGGTGCACATTGGCATTTCTTTGGTATTTCTTTGCTTTTTTCCAAAGAAATACCAAAGAAATGCCATCCTTATCCTTTTATCGGGAAGAAGGGAAGAGTATCTTGATGGGAGGCATTACACCAACACACCCAAAGGTATTTTTTCAAAAAAATATTTTGGGCCTTCGGGAGATTAATTTTAAACCGACTTAGGTGCATAAGTCAGCAAGCCGACACAACATCAATGAGTTAGAAATGAACTATCGCAAAAGGCGGTTTGATTATCAAACGATTGCCACAATCCACTGCATTTCAATATATTGAAAAAGTTATCCATCAACAACAAACTATCATTCAATCGGGTGCCGAGATATAAACAGAAATACCCCAAACAGGGGGTATAGGATGAATATTTTTTCTAAAATTGAGAAAAAATGCGTATATTAGAAAGTGGGCATAAATGTTAAAAAAATGGATTGTTTTTTGAAAACAAATGTTTTATAAAAATGTTATATTTTCCTCTGCCGACGAGGTGGGTTTTTCTTTACAATTTTTTTCAAACACGACCAAATTTTTTTTTCACTTTCTGTGCACAAAAATGGAGTGATATTTGCAAGGTGAACGGAGGGGACTTTGTATCGCGGAAACCAGGAATTGGAAGTTGAAAACTAAGGTTTTGTCACCCCCTCCACAATATGAAAAAGTGTAACGAAAAACAGAGAAAAGTTCAAATGTTGAGAACGATGATTGAGGAAGACTACAAGAGAGTATGGGCTGAGTGCCTGGAGGTAATCAAGGACACGCTGGGACCGGAGAACCGCCAAGCCTACGAGACGTGGTTCACACCCATCGTGCCGTTGAAGCTGGAGGGCTCAACACTGCTGGTGCAGGTGCCAAGCCAGTTCTTCTACGAGTGGATTGAGGAGCACTATATCGACCTGTTGCGACGAGTTATCAGGATGCACCTAGGGCCTGGTGCAATGCTGAAGTACAGCATCGTGATGGACCAGACGATACCCGGCGACCCTCTGACGACGCAGTTGCCTTCTCAGCCACGCCGCGGTGTGCGCAACCCGCTGACCGACCTGCCCGTCAATATTAATAAAGATGGCGCGCGCGAGTTGCCGAATCCTTTCGTGATTCCCGGCATCCAGAAGACACGCATCCCATCGCAGCTGAACCCCAACTACACGTTGGAGAACTTTGTGGAGGGCGACTGCAACCGTCTGGCCCGCAGCGCCGGCTATGCCGTGGCGGAGAAGCCAGGACAGACGAGCTTCAACCCTCTGCTGCTGCACAGCGGTGTAGGCCTGGGAAAGACCCATCTGGCCAACGCCATCGGTCTCAAGACCAAGGAACTGCACCCCGACAAGACTGTCCTCTACGTGACAAGCGAACAATTCATGGCGCAATACGCCGAGGCCGGACGCGACGGACGTACCAACGATTTCATCCATTTCTATGAGATGATTGATGTGCTGATTATCGACGACATCCAGTTCTGGTCGAACAAAGGTCCGAAAACACAGGAGGCTTTCTTCCATATCTTCAATCACCTGCACCAGCGTAACCGCCAGATTATCATTACCTCGGACAAGGCCCCCGGCGAACTGCAGGGTCTTGAGCCTCGCCTGATTTCGCGACTGAAGTGGGGGTTGAACGCCGACCTGCAGGCTCCCGACGTAGAGACCCGCAAACGCATACTGCGACAGAAGTTGCAGAACGACGGCATCGAGATGGGTGAGGATGTGATAGAATACATCGCCTATAATATCAATACGAACGTGCGCGAACTGGAAGGTGCTCTGATTTCGCTGATGGCGCAGAGCTCGCTGAACCGCAAGCAGATCACGCTGGAGCTCACCAAACAGATGATTGACAAGTACGTGCAGAGTTCGTCGCGCGAGGTGACTATCGACTACATTCAGAAGGTGGTGTGCGACTATCTGGAACTGCCCGTGGAAGCCATCCAGCAGACCAGCCGCAAGCGCGAGATTGTGCAGGCACGTCAGTTGAGCATGTACTTTGCCAAGAAAATCACCAAGTCGTCGCTGGCCGTCATCGGCGCCCAATGCGGCAACAAAGACCACGCCACCGTGCTGCACGCATGCAAGCAGATTGAGAACCTGCGCCAGACCGACCGTTATATGCGCACCATGGTCGAAGACCTGACAAAGAAACTCAGCGAATGAAGACCGCTTTCAAGCCAGGCACGATGATCTACCCGCTGCCCGCGGTAATGGTCACATGCGGCGACACTCCTGAAAACTGGAATATCATCACCGTAGCATGGACGGGTACGCTTTGTAGCGACCCGCCCATGTGTTATATCAGCGTGCGGCCCGAGCGTCACAGCCACGACATTATTGAACGCACCGGCGAGTTCGTCATCAACCTCACCACCACCGAACTGGCCCGCGCCACCGACTGGTGCGGCGTGCGCAGCGGGAGAGACTACAACAAGTTCCGCGAGATGGGCCTCCACGCCGAGCCCGCACAACTTGTCAAAGCGCCACTCATCCAAGAGAGCCCACTCAACATCGAATGCCGTGTGACCGAGGTAAAACACCTTGGCTCACACGATATGTTCATGGCCGACGTAGTGGCCATCGACGCCGAGGAGAGCCTCATTGACAAGACCACCGGCCAGTTCCAACTCAACCACGCCGGCCCCCTAGCCTACTCACACGGCAAATACTACGCCCTCGGCGAGAAACTAGGTGGCTTCGGCTTTAGTGTAAAGAAAAGAAAGTAGTTAAGTAGACAGTAGTTAAGTAGTTAAGACAAATGAATATTATCTGCGTTGAATCTCTGGGCATCCCACAGGCCCGCTTTGAGTCGTTAAAAAAGCACTATGCCTCCATGGGGCATGGTTTCACCTATTATATGGATCGCCGCGAGGACGAGACATCGCTTGTGGAGCGCATGCACGACGCTGACATCGTTGTCATAAGCAATATCAAGCTGTCTGCCGCCGTGCTCTCTCAGTGCCCACGTCTGCGCTATCTCAGCGTGGCTTTTACGGGATTGGACCATATTGATTTGTCATACTGCGCTGAGCACGGTATCACCGTGCAGAACGCCGCCGGCTACAGCACCACCGCCGTCAGCGAGTTGGCTGTGGGTATGATGCTTGACCTGCTGCGCGGCGTCACCACCATGGACGGTGTGATACGTGAAGGCAAGGGGCGCGGCACCTTCCTGGGCCGCGAACTACGTGGCAAGACTGTCGGCATTGTGGGCACCGGCGCTATCGGCACCGCCACCATACACCTGCTGCTGGCCTTCGGCGCCAACGTCATCGCCTACAGCCGCACCCGTCGTCCCGAGGTGGAAGCCCTGGGTGCACAATATATGGCACTGGAGGGGCTGCTCAAGGCGAGCGACATCATCAGTTTACACACTCCTCTCACCGCCGACACACGCGGTCTTATCGGCAAAGCCGAATTGGCATTGATGAAGCCCACCGCCCTGCTGGTCAACACCGCTCGCGGTCCTGTGTGCGACATCGCCGCCGTAGCCGAGGCCTTGAATGATGGGCGTATCGCCGGCGCCGCCTTCGACGTCTTCGAGCAAGAGCCTCCCCTGCCCCTCGACCACCAACTACTCACTGCCAGCCACACACTACTCACTCCGCACATCGCCTTCGCCACCGAGGAGAGCTTTGCTGCCCGCGCCGACATCGTCTTCGGCCATGTTGACGACTATCTCAAGGCCTAAAACGCAGCCATGAGCTACCTCATCATAGCCATCTGCCTTTTCACGCCGCTACTCATCCTGTGGCTCACCTACCGCTTCCCATTCCTCAACAAGGTGGGCACCATTATCATCGCCTATGTTATCGGCTGTGTGCTGGGCCTCACTGGACTAATACCCGACACGCCCGAAATCCACAAGGTGCAGACCGACATCGCCACCTACACCATCCCTTTCGCCATCCCATTGCTGCTCTTCTCAGCCGACATCAAGTCGTGGACCCAATTGGCTCCCTCCTTCATCAAATCCACCCTTCTGGGCATCGCTGGCTGCTGCATCGCCATAGTCATAGGCTTCCTGATATGCGCTGGGGACGACAAAGAGACCTTTGCCTCCATCGGTGGCATGCTCACCGGCCTATACACCGGCGGTAACGCCAACCTCGCCTCCATCAAGGTGGCGCTGGGTGTCGACGACACCGTCTATATTATCACCTCGGCCTACAGCACACTGCTCAGCGCCGTATACCTCATTTTCGTCATCCTCTTTGGTAAACGGACGCTACGCCTTCTGCTGCCCGACTTTAAATACAACAAGGACAACAGCAGCGGCACCGTGACCGTCAAGAACTACGACAACGAGCTCTTCTATGGTCTTTTCCGCAAGAGCAACCTTCCCACGCTGGGGAAAAGCCTGCTATTGACAATCATCATTATCGGCTTTGGCGCCGGCATAGCCCTGCTCTGCCCCAATAGCATGTTCCAAACCATCTTTATATTGAGCATCAGCACGCTTGCCATCCTGGCTTCCACCAACAAGCGGGTGCGGTATGGAGCGCACTTTCGAGGCAGGAACCTACCTAATACTGGTCTTCTCCATTGCCGTGGCCTCGCAGGTCAACACCGGCACCCTCGGCAATATAGACCCGCGTATCTTCCTCTTCATCAGCATCGCCACGTTGGGCTCATTGTTGATGCACGTGCTGTTGAGCGCCCTCTTCCGCATTGACACCGACACCACCCTAGCCTCCAGCATCTCGCTCATCTGCTCGCCACCTTTCGTCCCGGTGGTTGCGGGCGCCGTGAAGAACAAAGCCATCATCGGTCCCGGTATCGCCGTAGGTCTCTTTGGCTACGCTGTAGGCACCTATGTCGGCTTCTTCCTGGCCCGTCTGCTACTCCTGCTAGGGTAGAATCTTTAGTCTATTTGCTGTATTTCCCTCTCAGAGCGTTGAAAGACTTGCGTCCCAGGAGATAATACTCCGGAAGCAAGAGGCCCTGATAGACTTGTGGCACCTCATGAGTGCCGTTTTTCTTGCGCTTCTCGCGCAACTGCGGCTTCCAATCGCGGTACTGCCTATGTGCTTTTCGTACCGCCTTGTATTCTCCCACATGCCCCTCTAGAAGAAACTTGAGAGCCGCCACACGGTCGAGCCACATACGCATCGCCAGCACCACACCCCGGCGCCTTTCCGGCAGATTCTTATAAAGCATGGAGAGGTTGTTGCGGAAATTGAGCTCGGTCTTGAACGGCGACGACTTGGGCAATGTGCCGCCACCGACATGGAAGACCGTCGACTGCGGACAGTAGCACACACGATAGCCGGCCAGATGGGTGCGCCAGCAGAAGTCTATCTCCTCCATGTGGGCGAAGAAATCGCCGTCCAACCCACCAAGCTCTTTCCACACACTTGCGCGGACAAACATACAGGCCCCAGTAGCCCAGAATATATCGCGCTGGTCATTGTACTGGCCACAATCTTTTTCCAGCGTTGAGAATAGACGCCCACGACAAAACGGGTAGCCATAGCGGTCGATAAAACCACCAGCCCCACCGGCATACTCGAAGGTGTCTTTGGCATCATACATCAGCAATTTGGGCTGAGCAATGGCGATATCGCTCTCGGCATCCATCATCTCCACCACGGGCTCCAGCCAATGCTGCGTACACTCCACATCGCTGTTCAAGAGTACGTAATAGTCATATTCTACACCCAATCCGTCAAGAGCCCTGTTATAGCCTTCCGCAAAGCCGTAGTTCTTATCGAATGTCATGAGCCGCACCTGTGGATAATGCTGTTGCATGAAATTCACAGAATCGTCGGTAGAGCCATTGTCGGCCACCACCACGTCGGCCTCGCCGCTATGGGCCACCACCGAGGGCATAAAGCGTTCCAACATCAGACGCCCGTTCCAGTTCAATATGACAACAGCTATACGTTTCATGGTTCGATGATTTTAATGGTGCCGTCCTTTCTGATACGGCCATTGCGGGTGAGTTTCCAACGCCGGTGGCTCCACAGCCAAAACTCGGGCTGCTGGATTATCTGGCGTTCCAGACGGCGTACATATTCCTCAACAATGCTATACTGAGGCACCTCCATAGGATGCTCACAGAGCGGGCTGAGTGTTACCTCATAGTATCCCCGCTTAACACGATTGACTGAATAATACAAAACGGGATAGTTGTATTTGCGAGCGAAATGCTCGGCGCCATAAAGGAACGCCGTATCACGTCCAAGGAAAGTAGTCCAGTAGCTGCGATGAGGATTGTTGGGCGACTGGTCGCTGAGCATCATCAAGGCACAGGGGACATGATGCTCGTCGAAGAAAGCCACATGCTCCCTGACGTCGGTCTGGTCGACAACCTGCGTGCCATAGCGTGTGCGACGACGGGTGATAAAGGAGGCTACGCTCTTGTCATCAAGAGGTTTTCCCACACCAATCCCGTGGTGCAGCAACTGCATATTCAGCGAACTTACCATATACTCCCAGTTGCCATAATGCGCCGACATAAGCACGACGGTCTGTCCCTGTTCATAGTAGCGATCCACCAATTGGCGATTGGCAATGCGATAATGCTGCTTCAGGTAGGGCGGTGTGGCGAAGAACACATTATAGACACCCTCCACCAGCAGGTCGCTGAGATAACGGTAGTAGCGACGCTCTATCCTCTTTCTCTCACGACCATCCTTCTCTGGGAAACAGGCAGCAAGGTTCTCACGCACCACACGGCGACGATAGCCCACCAGATAGTAGACAACCAGATAGAGTATGTCGGAGAGCAGATACATCAATAGCCTCGATTGAACTGACGTCCCACCTCACCGATGGTGCCTTCAGGAATCTGCTGGCGACTGAGGCGGCGTTCCCAGTCGGCCTCCTGCACCTCGCCTCGGGCGTTACTGTGCAACAACGTGTAGTTGCCCGAGCGGTGCTCGTCCCAGAAGATAAAGACTCGGTTCTGGTCATCACCACTGAGGCGGTTGTAACGCCATAACTGGTACGGCAGATAGAACACTTGTCCAATACCCGCCCCGTCGGTATCACCGAGGTTATTGCCTATATCGCTGAGAGTGGTGGTACGGTTCTCCATGCTGGTAGAATGACCCATAATGCAGAAGTTCTTCTCATCACGCACATAGTCGGGCGGTCCATAGGTCAGATACACACGTCCGCGATCGGTCATGATGCCACGAGTCAAAGGATAGCTGAAATGTTCCTGCACATAATCAATGCGGTCTTTGTATTTAAGCCATTCCGCCTCTGGCGCCAACGCGTTGCGTTGCTTCCAGAAGTTATAGAAAAAGGCTTGCTTTTCCTCCAGCGCCGGACGTCTTACCAAATCGGCGACCACACTCTTCTCTGTCTCCGACGCCAAAGGATACAAAGCGTCAAGATACAGGTCGAGCATCGACTCGTCGGTAATCCTGCTGGCAAAAGAGATGGCATGTTCGTCTTTTTGCGACTCTTTCATCCCGGGATTTGAGCGCTGGAATGGCATCTTGGTATAAAGCAGCGGCTGGTTATCGCGGTTGCGCACTTCACACACCAAATTATAGTTACCCGATGGCAGATTGCTGATGTCTATGCTGCCCAATACCGGCATCATTGTCTCCACAGAGCGGCGTGCTACCTGCTCCAGCGTTGCGCGACGCCCCGTCTCCAACACCTCGATGTAAGCCACCGTCAAAACCGCCTCGCGGGGAAAACTGTTGTCAAGCTGATAAATCTCGTAGTAATAGTTCAGTTGCTTTATCTGCTCAGGCACAAAGTCGCTGACATAAGGTTCCATGTCATATCCACCACGCGAGAGGATGTTCTCCTTTACCGTGGGCTTGACGCTCGCCAACAGTTGCAGGCTTGACAGCATGGGTTGCGTACGGCCATAATTGACAATTATCTTCTCAGTCAAGCTGGCCGCCGGAGCATCTACCCCTTTGTCGCGTAAAGTGATGTCGAGATTGTAGATTCCATTCCCCACTGAGAAACGCTGCACGTCAAGGAAACTGAAATCCAAGTTTTCCAAGTTCGACACCGTAGGGCTGCCAAGTTCGTATTTTTTAGCGTAACAGACCGAATCCTGCTGACGCAACACTAACGTCACTTCAGCCGAGGCGCGGTAACTGCCGGGAGTCACCTCTTCAAAATGCATCGTCCATGCATCAAATTGCAGGTAGGTCTCGATGTACGGCTGGTGCTTGTCTATCAGACAATAGGTTGAGTAGCCAAACATCGCCTGCATCTGAGCCTGCGCACTCAGGCATACCAGCGTCGTCAGAACTGTCAAAACAATACGTTTCATATCTCTTTTTATTCAAATAACTCATAAATCAACTGATGGGCCAACGACGGTCAAGGCCGAAGCTCATGGGACTCACCTTGAGTTGCGGAGCGAACTGAAGGCGTTTCCACTCATTCTGGCGCGTCTTGCGTATGGCCAACTGTACGGTATCACGGTCATAACCCTCGTCCACGATCTCATCCTCGGTCATATTCTCGTCGAGGTAGAGGTTAAGAATAGCATCGAGCACATTGTAGTCAGGCAGAGAGTCGCTGTCCTTCTGTCCGGGACGCAACTCAGCGCTGGGAGCCTTAGTGATGCTGTTCACTGGTATGCGCACCCCGTCGCGATTAATCCACTCGCTCAACTGGTATACCTCCGTCTTGTAGAGGTCGCCAATGACGGCCAGCGAGCCACACGAATCGCCATACAGCGTGCCGTAGCCCATAGCGGCCTCCGAGCGGTTGGTGGTATTCAACGCTAATGCACTGAACTTGTTGGCATAACTCATCACCAAAGTCCCACGGATACGAGCCTGCAGGTTCTCCTCGGTGACATCCTCGGCGCGGTCGCCGAAGACTGGCTTCAAAGCCTTTGCAAATTCGTCGAACATAGGACGGATGGGGACGATATCGTACTTCATCCCAAGGTTGTCAGCCAACTCAATGGCGTCATTGACGCTATGGTCGCTGGAGTATTGGCTCGGCATCAGCAGGCCATGCACGTTCTCCGCACCCAGTGCGTCGACGGCCAGCGTAGCCACCAGCGCCGAGTCGATACCGCCGCTGAGTCCCAAAACAGCACGCTGCAAGCCATTCTTATGGAAGTAGTCACGGATGCCGCACACCAGTGCCTTGTACACCAGCTCCACCGCCTCGGGTTTCTCATCCTCCACTGTCTCCAGCTGCTGTATATCAATTGTCTGGCAAGCCTCCTCAAAGTACGGCAGCTGACATAACACTCCGCCGGCGGCATTCATGGCCATCGAGCCTCCTGCATAGAGGTAGCTTCCCTCGCCACCCGTGCGGTTCACATAGACCAAGCCGGCGTTCAACGTCTCAACAATCTTGCTCATACGGTAGCGGATGCGGTAGGGCTTCTGGTAATCAAACACCTGACAGCCGCAACATACCACCATATCGGGCTGATCCACATAGCCCTTGCTCAACTCCTTCAAATCCTCATAGAAGCCTATGGCAATACGCTGGTCGTGGAAATCGATAACCTGCACACCCTCGCCCCTCACAAAATATTTCTGCTCGTCGACGGTGAGGTATTTCTTCGTCACCACACCGCGTATGGCGCAGTTCTGCACAAAGACAATGGCGTTGCACAGGCCTTTGTCCTGTATCTGCAACGGCATGCCCACCAGGAAAGCCCTGTGTTCCGAACGTGCTATCAACTCCTGCAGCACCGCCTGGGCGCGCTTCTGTACGTCGGTGTAGCCCGCTGCGGCGAACAGCGGTGCACCACATACCGTGCAAGCCGGGAAGACGGTAAGCAACGCATCTTTCGAGTCTTGCGCCTCAAGTTCATTAACAATCCATTCCAGATTATCCTCCATCCGCAATGTGCGGACATCATGCTGTACAATATGTATTTTCATAGTCTTAACGTTCATTATTACTAGAATGTAACGCAATCTCTCCCGTTTTAGTATGCACTCCAATAAAATATTTATTAGAGTACGCCCGCGCGAATGCAGCAAAAGTAGACAGTGGGTCGGGCGAGGGTCGGTGGAGGGTCGGTAGAAGACCCTTCCAATTCACTAAGAATCACGGGATATGATTTCCCTCTAAAAAAATATTTTGCAACAACACAATAAATAAAATATATATACGTTACCTAGGCAAGTTTACAAGGACAAAAATAAAACATCCAATATAATGAAGAATCTGGTTATTGTTGAGTCGCCTGCCAAGGCGAAAACCATCGAGAAATTTCTCGGCAAGGACTACACCGTGAAGTCGAGCTACGGCCATATCCGCGACCTGGCCAAAAAGGAGATGAGCATCGACGTGGAGGGCAATTATGAGCCCCAGTATCAAATCAGCGATGACAAAAAATCCCTGGTCAGCGAGCTGAAGAAAGCCGTCAGCAGCGCCGACAAGGTGTGGCTGGCATCCGATGAAGACCGCGAAGGAGAAGCCATCGCATGGCATCTGCAGGAAACCCTGAAGCTGAACCCTAAGACAACACAGCGCATTGTCTTCAACGAGATTACCAAGACAGCCATCCTGCATGCTATCGAGAATCCTCGCCAGATTGACATGAACCTGGTCGATGCACAGCAGGCCCGCCGCGTGCTGGACCGTTTGGTGGGCTATGAAATCAGCCCCATCCTGTGGAGCAAGATCAAACCGGCGCTGAGTGCTGGCCGCGTACAGAGCGTGGCCGTGCGCCTTATCGTGGAGCGCGAGGAGGACATCAAGGCATTCGAGAGCAAGCCCTACTTCCGTGTAACCGCACAGTTCCATCCCGTCGACAGCACCAAGATGCTCTCTGCCGAGCTGAGCCGCCACTATGCCACAGCAGACGAGGCGGAAGCATTCTTGAAAAGCCTCGTGGGCGCCAGCTTCAAAATCAGCAAGATTGAAACCAAGCCCGCACGCCGTATGCCTGCACCGCCGTTCACGACGAGCACTCTGCAGCAAGAGGCCAGCCGCAAACTGGGCTTCAGCGTGGCACGCACCATGCAGGTGGCCCAGCAACTGTACGAGAGCGGATACATCACCTACATGCGTACCGACAGCGTGAACCTGAGCGACCTGGCGCTGGGTATGGCCAAGAAAGAAATCACCTCGCTCTATGGCGACGAATACCTGAAGACCCGCCGCTACCAGACCAAGACCAAGGGTGCGCAAGAGGCCCACGAAGCCATACGTCCGACCAACATGGAGGCTCAGACCATCAACGCCGAAAGCGCTCAGCGCCGTCTGTATGAACTTATCTGGAAGCGCACCATCGCCAGCCAAATGGCCGACGCCGAACTGGAAAAGACAGAAATCGAGATAGCCATCAGCGACCACAAAGAGACTTTCGGCTGCTCGGGCGAGCAGGTGAAGTTCGACGGCTTCCTGAAAGTATATATGGAGAGCACCGACGACGACCACGACGAGGAGACCACACACATGCTACCCAAACTCCCCGAAGGCACACGCATGACCATGGACACCTGCGAGGCCGCCGAGCACTACACGCAGCATCCTCCGCGTTACACTGAGGCCAGCCTGGTGAAAAAACTCGAAGACCTCGGCATCGGCCGTCCTTCGACCTACGCTCCTACCATCAGCACCATCCTCAAACGCGAATACATCATGAAGGAAGACCGCGAAGCCGAGGAGCGTCATTGCACAGTGCTGACCCTGAAAGGCTCCACGGTGAAACGCACAGAGCGCACAGAGAAGGGCTATGCCGAGAAAGGCAAACTCTTCCCGACCGACATCGGATGCGTCGTCAACAACTTCCTGATGGAGCATTTCCGTGAGATTATGGATTACAACTTCACGGCTACCGTGGAGAAAGATTTCGACGATATTGCCGATGGCAAAAAAGAATGGCGCAAGGTCATTGACAACTTCTACGTGCCGTTCCACAAAAACATACGCCAGACACAGCAGTCGGCCAACCGCACCACCGGCAACCGCCTGCTGGGCGTCGACCCCAAGAGCGGCAAAAACGTCTATGCCAAGATAGGCCGCTACGGCACCTTGGTGCAGATTGGCGAGACCAACACCGACGAAAAGCCCATGTTCGCCAGCATGAAGAAAGGACAGAGCATCGAGAACATCACGTTGGAAGAGGCTCTTGACCTCTTCAACCTGCCACGCTCGCTGGGCATGTTCGAGGACAAAGAGGTCATCGTCAGCATCGGAAAATTTGGTCCCTATGTCCGCCACAACGGCAAATTCTACTCGCTGGGCAAGAACGATGACCCCTATGAGGTCGACCTCGAGCGTGCCATCGAGATAGTCGTCAAAAAACGCGAAGCCGAGATGAAGAAAGAAGCCTTGAAGAAAGACTTCCCCCATGAGATAGGCGTTGAGGAAAGCGATGCCGTGGTGAGCAACATTGGTCGCTTCGGCCCCTACCTCACCTATCGTGGCGAGAACTACCGTCTGGCCAAGGACATCGACCCCCTGCAGCTCACCCTGCCACAGGCCATGGAAATCATCAACAAGGCACAAAAGAAAAAGAGCCGTAAGAAATAAAGATGACACTCTCGATAGTCATAGTCAACTACAATGTCAAGTACTTTCTGAAGCAGTGCCTGTCATCGGTCTTTGCCACTGAACGAAAGTTGGCCGATGGCTCAGAACTCGAACTGGATGTATGGGTGGTTGACAACGACTCGGTCGATGGTTCGGTGACCATGGTGAAGCATGACTTTCCATCAGTACAGGTCATTGAGAATCACGACAACGTTGGTTTCGCCCGCGCCAATAACCAGAGCCTTGCCCTATGTAAGGGCGAGGCTCTGCTGCTACTCAACCCAGACACTGTGGTGGAACGAGACACCTTTGTGCGCTGCGTCGACTTCATGCTGACGCACCCCGACTGCGGCGGAGTCACGGTAAAGATGGTTGACGGCAAAGGGAACTACCTGCGTGAGAGTAAACGCGGTTTCCCGACGCCCATGGCGTCATTCTATAAAATTGTGGGATTGACACGCCTGTTTCCCCACTCACGCCGCTTTGCAGCCTACTATATGGGGCACCTCGGCGAAGACAACACCAACGAGATAGAGATTATGCCGGGGGCTTTCATGATGATACGCCGCGAGGTCTATGACAAAATCGGAGGCCTCGACGAGAATTACTTCATGTATGGCGAAGACATCGACTACTCGTGGCGCATACACTTGGCGGGCTATAAAAACTACTACCTGCCCGAAACACGCATCATACACTATAAAGGCGAGAGCACCCGCAAAGGCTCGCTAAACTACGTCTACACTTTCTACAACGCTATGTCCATCTTCGTGAAGAAATACTTCACGGGACACAACGCACGCCTGTTCAACCTATTGCTGCAGACAGCCATCTGGCTGCGTGCCGGCATTGCAGGATTGCGGCGCATCGCAGCACAGCTGGCGGTACCGCTGCTCGACTTCGCCTTAGCCTACGGCGGGTTTGTCCTGCTCAAAGGGTTGTGGGAGAACGTTAAAGGTGTGAGTAGCAACTACTATCCACCAGAATACATCACATTCATCGTACCCATCTATATCATTGTTCTTATTTGCTGCAGCTGGCTACAAGGTGGCTACGACCGTCCTGTAAAAGTGGGTCGTATCGTCAAAGGGATGGGTATAGGGTTACTCATGCTGCTGGCATTTTATTCACTACTCGATGAGAGTCAGCGCTATTCGCGAATGTTGCTACTGATGGGCTCATTATGGACGCTGGCAGGCACTCTGCTTATACGCCTCCTGCTGAGCCTATGCAAAGTTGATGGTTACGCGCTGCGTGCGCACAGACGCGGGAGCACACTGATAGTAGGCAGCGAAGAGGAGACCTCTCGGATAATACAACTCTATGCCAGCATGAATATGCCTTCCGTAAAGTTAATAACCACTACCGACAGCAGCGCACGCCATCTGCAGGACTTGATACGCATAGAACATGCCGAGGAGGTCATCTTTTGCGGCAAAGACCTCACCTTACAGCACATCATAGGCCTCATGGCCGAGTTGAAGACTACCAGTGTAGACTACAAGATAGCCCCTAAGGAAAGCGACTACATCATCGGCAGCGAGAGCATACTCTCGCCCGACGAATTGTATCTCACCGACCTCAACACCATCAGCACCGATACAGCACGGCGCAGCAAACGTCTATTCGACATCGGCACCTCTCTATTATTACTTCTCCTCTCTCCTATCCTCTTTTGGTTCCAACAACACAAGGCAACTTACTATGGCGACTGCCTCCACGTGCTCTTCGGACGCCTGACATGGGTAGGTCACACTGGTCGCCAAGGTGTCTTCTCCCCTGCCGACATCATACACAACACATCTAAAGAGATGCAAGAGCGCCTTATGCTGAGATACATGCGCCACTATCGTACCATTACCGACTGGACTATACTATTAAGAAACTGGAACAAGATATGAAACGACTTCCCCTCCTACTGTTACTCGCGCTCATGCCGCCGACTACGCATGCACAACGAATCCATGCCTACCTCACCTCGGGTATCGCCCTCTCGCAGATTGAGGGCGATGAACTCAAAGGCTTTCGCCACGCTGGCTTCTCGGGTGGCGTGGGTGCACTGACAACCCTCACCGACAACTACCGCTGGGGGCTCAGCATCGAGGCACTCTTCAGCCAACGTGGCACCTACAACAACAGTTACGACCAACAGAACCTCTACAATATCAACCTAACGCTCAACTACGTCGACATTCCTGTATTGCTGCACTTCCAAGACCCCTACGGCGGTATGCTTTTCGGGGCTGGCCTCTCCTATGGACGTCTCGTACAGCAGCCACATGGCACCATCAGGTTCAACCCCAACTACTTCATCCCGGATACCACCGACATGACCTTCCTGCGTGACGACCTGTGCGCCATCGCCGACATGCGCTTCACCGTATGGCGTGGACTGCAGCTCAACATACGCTGGCAACACTCGCTACTGGCCATCAAACGCGACTGGACATTCTATTCCTATAACGGCACCGACGCCAACGGAGACGCTCGCTACAAGACACATACCCGCAACTGCTACAACCAGGCTATCACATTCCGTCTCATCTGGCAATTCTAATGGCTAAAGACTATGGCTACTGCACTATTCCCAGGTTCATTCGATCCTTTCACCACAGGCCACGAAGCCGTCGTGCGACGTGTGGCACCCTTGTTCGACAAACTGATAGTCGCCGTGGGCATTAACAGCAAGAAAGCTGAATGCGACCGCGGTGGAGCGAACGGCGCCTTTGGCGGTATGTTCAGCGTCGATGAACGCATGGAGCGCATACGCCATATGCTCGCCGACCTACCACAGGTCGAGGTAACCTCCTACGACGGAATGACTGTCGACCTCTGTCACCAACTGGGAGCACAATGTATTGTACGAGGAATACGTACCTCGGCCGACTTCGAATACGAACAACTTGTGGCTAGTGTCAACCGGGCCCAAGACCCTTCCATCGAAACACTCCTCGTCATGGCCGACGCCGACCATGTCAACATCAGCAGCACCCTGGAACGCGAGCGCCTGTCCCACTCAAGCGACCAGACCAACAAGCATTGAAGCAATGCAACCCTATGACGACATAGTCTACCTGAAAGGTGTAGGACCCTCCCGAGCCAAAGTGTTGGCCTCGGAGTTGGGTGTACGTACCCCAATGGATTTGCTGGAATACTTCCCTTTCCGCCATATCGACCGTTCCAAGACAGCCACGGTGGCAACACTCAGTGAAGAAAATCCTTTGGTGGTGCTGCAAGGCACCGTGAGCAACATGACCGTCGTCAGCACGGGTCCCCATCGGGAACGATTGACAGTGGATTTCAGCGACGGCACTGGCAGCCTGCAACTCGTCTGGTTCGCTGGCACCAAGTGGGTGCGCAACAAACTGAAACCCGGCGTCAAATACACCATCATGGGTAAGCCCACCCTCTACAATGGGCAATGGCAGATGACGCATCCCGAGCTGGAGACGGACACCGCTGGCGACGACAACCACCAACCTTATCTGCCAGTTTATACCACCACCGACAAAATGAAGCAGCACAGCCTTGGTACCCGTACCCTAGCACGGATTACCGAAACCCTATGTGGCTGCATCGCCGGCGTCGAGGAAACCCTGCCTCCCGAAGTACTCGAGAGATTCCACCTCATGCCCCGCCTCGATGCCTTGAAAGCTATCCATTATCCAGAAAGCCCGACACAACTCGACGCGGCACAGACACGCCTCAAATTCGAAGAACTCTTCTTCCTCCAACTCGACTACCAATATGCCCACTACACCCGCAGCAACCGCTCACACGGCATCATCTTCAGCACTGTAGGCGACCATTTCAACCGTTTCTATCGCGAAAAGATACCTTTCCCTTTGACAGGAGCACAAAAGCGTGTCATCCGCGAGATTCGCGAAGACCTACGCAGCGGACGCCAGATGAACCGCCTGCTACAAGGCGACGTGGGAAGCGGCAAAACCCTCGTGGCCCTCATGAGCATGCTGCTGGCCCTCGACAACGGCTGCCAAGCTTGCCTTATGGCACCCACCGAAATCCTTGCCACACAACACTACTACACCTTCCTGCGCCTGCTCGACGGTCTTAACATCAAAGTCGAGTTGCTCATTGGCAGCATAAAAGCTGCCGACAAGAAAAAGACAAAACAACGCATCGCTAGCGGCGAGACGCAACTTGTCATAGGCACCCACGCCCTCATCGAGGATGATGTGGTGTTCCACCGCCTGGGCCTTGTGGTCATCGACGAGCAACATCGTTTCGGTGTCGAACAGCGCGCCAAACTGTGGGACAAAGGCATGCCGCACATCCTCGTGATGACCGCCACCCCCATCCCGCGCACCCTGGCAATGACCCTCTACGGCGACCTCGACTGCTCCATCATCGACGAGATGCCCCCTGGACGCACGCCCGTACGCACCTACCATCGCACCGAACCCCGCCGACCACTGGTGTTCCACTTCTTGAAGCAGCAGATCGACGCTGGCCGCCAAGTCTACTTCGTCTACCCTCTCATCCACGAAAGTGAAAAACTCGACCTTAAGGACCTCGAGGACGGCCTCGAGATGGTGCAAAACTACTTTCCACGGCCACAATATCAGGTGAGCATGATGCACGGCCAACTCACCCCCGAAGAGAAAGCCTTTGAAATGGAGCGCTTCAAGCAGGGAAAGACACACATCATGGTCAGCACCACCGTCATCGAAGTGGGCGTCGACGTGCCCAATGCCACTGTCATGGTCATCGAGAACGCCGAGCGCTTCGGTCTCAGCCAACTGCACCAGTTGCGCGGCCGCGTGGGGCGTGGAAGTGAGCAGAGTTACTGCATCCTGATGACCAAGGACCAACTCAGTAACACCTCGCGCGAACGCATACACACCATGTGCAGCACCACCGATGGCTTCCAGATTGCCGAAGCCGACCTGCGATTACGCGGCCCGGGCGACCTTCAGGGACTACAGCAGAGCGGCGTCCTCGACCTCAAACTGGCCTCCATCGTTGATGATGAACCTATTGTACAGGCGACACGAAACCTTGTGCGCGACATTCTTGATGACGACCCCAACCTTGTCAGTCATCCCATGCTGAGAAAGCACATCGAACAATCCAAAAACAAACTGATGTGGAGCAAGATAAGTTAACACTGGTCGCCGAGGAAGAGGCATCGCTGTCGTCAGGCAACCTGAAGCTCTATGCCCTCCCCTATGGCTGCATCGACCTCTATAACTACGACCCATTGAACAAGAGGGCTGCCGTGGGCATCATGGTGACTTCCGACTACCGTCGCCAAGGCTACGCCCTCGCCATGCTCCGAGAGTTGCAAAAACTAGCCACCAACAACTACCACCTACACACACTCTACGCCGACATTGCCTCCATCAACACCGCCAGTATCGCCCTCTTCCGTAAGGCGGGTTACACCCAATGCGGCCACTTCAAAGAATGGCTCGAATACGACAGCCACTATATCGACAACATACGCATGCAACTCATCCTATGAAGAAAAAGAAGATTATCATCCTCATCGTTTTCATCATCGCCGCCATCGGCGGGGCAGCAATCAATATCATCAACCAGCGCACCGCCAACAGCGTACCCGTACGCATCGACCTACCAGCCGATGACTTCTCCCTACTCTGCAACCTCCTTGACCAAAAGGACGTAAGAACCAACCCCTCATTCCTCCTCTTTTCCCACCTGCTGAAACTTGAGCAGAGTGTGAGGCCGGGCTCCTATATCGTCGAACCCCACATGCGAACTCTCACCCTAGTCCGCAAGCTCCGCAACGGGCAGCAGGATCCTATCCGCCTCACCATCGGCAAGTTCCGCACACCAGAACAACTCAACGATTTCCTTAACAAACAACTGATGCACGATGACTTCAACATCACCCTGGACAGCTTCTATCTCATCCGCCCCAACACCTACGAGTTCTACTGGACCGTCACACCTGAGAAGTTCATGCAGCGCATGGAAAAGGAATATAACCGCTTCTGGACTAAAAAGGACCTTAAAGACATTAAGGACCCTAAGGACCTTATTATCCTTGCATCCATTGTCGAGGAAGAGACCAACAACAACCCTGAGAAGCCGCTGATTGCCAGCGTATACCTAAACCGTTTAGAGAAAGGAATGCCCTTGCAGGCCGACCCGACGGTGAAATATGCTGTCGGTGACTTCTCCTTGCGGAGAATATTGAACAAGCATATTGTCACCGAGAGCCCCTTCAACACCTACCGGCATACTGGTCTGCCGCCGGCCCCCATCTGTCTTCCCTCGGACGCCAGTGTCAATGCTGTGCTCAACGCACCGGAGACCAACTATCTGTATTTCTGTGCCAGCGAGCAGATGGACGGCACTCATCGATTCGCCACTACCATCGCTGAGCACAACCGCAATGCCGCAGCATTCCATTCTGCCCTAAATCGCCTAGGCATTCGCTAGCGCATATCCTAAATTTTATTAAAATGTAAGATTCATGGCAACAAAATAATGCCATTTTATATCTATTTAGTATAAATTTCTTATCTTTGCATTTTAAAGACTAGGACTGGATGCTTACCAAACACCACATTCTCAATTTCATAACCGCCATCATACTAATGGTGGCCTGCTGTTTCGGCGGCCATACCGCCTACGGGCAGCGGGTATGGAACGCAAGCATGTGGGGATCCAGCGACTCAAGCACGCACTACAATTACGGCAAATACGAGTGGCCCCAGTCGCCCTGCCCCGAGGTACAAATCAAGCAGAAGCACGACCACACGCCCCTGAAGCAGTACCGCGCCGAAGGATGGGACACGGTGGTGACGTGCGACACGAGCAGCATCATCCTCTCCTGCATGCCCTACATTCCCCGTCAGTGGTTCAACGGTCAGTACACCGTGGACCGCATCCCCTACAATCCTCCCGACCCCACTTTCGCGGAGGGCACGAAGATGCCTGTTGCCACCGACGACGACTTTGCCGAAGCTGCCACGCCCATCCCGTTTGACTTCTATTTCTTCGGTTTCAAGAAGACGGCCTTTGTACTGGGCGCCAACGGTCTGATTACGTTCAACGCGTCGTCGGCGGGCAAGTACTGCCCGTGGAAGTTCTCCGCCCAACTGCCATGGAGCAATAGCAACGCCAACGCTCCTCAAGGCTTGGGATGCACAGTGAACAATATGCGCGATGCCATCTATGGCATCTACGAGGACACACACCCCGTGGCGTCGTATCTGCACGGCGACCAGGGCATCTACTACGGTGTGCAGGACACATCACCATGCTATAAGATTATCTGCTCGTGGAACGGCATTCCGACTTTCCCTGGCTCGCGCAACCTCGACAATCGTTGCACCTACCAGATTGTGTGCTACGAGGGCTCGAATATCATCGAGGTGCATGTGAAGCGACGTGGTGTGAGCGTGTGGCAAAACGGCCGTGGCCTACTGGGCATACAGAACGCCACGGGCAGCCCGCAGGTGCAGGACATCACGGTGAACCCCTACCTGTACAACAACGCCCCTGCAGCCTACTACCCCGCAGGATTCAACCTGCTGCAATCGGCCATCGACTCGTCCATCGCCTTCCGTTTCACGCCGCAGGGCGAGACACAGATGAGTTCGCTGTCGGGCTGGTACCGGTTGCTGGACAACGACACGTTGGTGAAGATGAGCCTCAAGAGCGTCAATCCCAACGACACCAACGGCTGTTACGACCCCCGTGGATTCGACGCGTCGCGTCCCGACCTGAGCCTGGCCTACGTGGAGCCCACACGGGTGTCGCGCTATGTGTACCGCCTTCGCTTTGCCGATGCCGCGGGCCATTGGTACGACCTCTATGACACCATTGTTGTCGGCATGGATACCGCCAACAACCTCACACTGCGTCCGAGGACAGGCGGAACCAACGAACACGAGATGTACATCTGCGCCGGCAAGGACGCTCACCTGATGCTGGAATACCCGGAATTGCAGGACACGCTCAGCACGACCTACACGTTGACTCGCATCAATGGTGGCACCAATACACTGCTACCTGACAGCCTGCTGACCATCGACCCGATGTTCCTTCACGAGGAGACGCTGCTCAAACGGCACCCCATCATCCTGCGGGGCGACTCCACGGCTCGTCACGTGCAACCCGGCAATATCGACTCCATCAACGTGCATTTCAGCATCTTGTTCAGGAGTGGCTGCTCCAAGGAAGTCGACTTCCTGCTGCGCACCCTCCCCGCCCACGACACCACGATATACGATACCATCTGTTACGGCGAGAGTTACACTTGGGACGTGGACGGACACACCTACCACACCTCCACAACAAGTCCAATGGTTTCCTCCCAGACTGCCAACGGCTGCGACAGCACGATACACCTCAACCTCAAGGTGAACGACACCAGTTACTACATCGACCACCAGTATGCCTGCAAGCCCATACAATGGCAGGACAGCAACTGGTACACTGTGTCCAACAGTGCCGCAGCATCCGTGGTGCTGAAGAACCAATGGGACTGCGACTCGACGGTGCTGCTCGACTTCACTCTGACGCCTATGACGCCCATCATCGCCGCCAGCCTCGAATACTTCGACTTCAACCATACGGACGTCGTGCTGACTGATGTCAGCACCGGTGGCAGCAGCCGCACCTGGATGGTACCCGGCCGCGAGCCACAGACCACCCCCACGGTTTATTACACTGCCCCAATAGACCTTGTGTCGGCCGAATTCTTACTGATTGAGAGCAGCCTCTATGGTACCTGCATCGACACCGCACGCCTCATCATACCCTTCCGTCGCGACGTAATATGGGCACCCAACACTTTCACTCCCGACATCCCCGACGGTGGCAACGACCACTTCCACACCTTCAGCAGCCACCTGCTGAAAGAGCAGACCCTTATCTACAACCGCTACGGCGAACTTGTCTTCCGCTGCGAAGAGATTGACTGCCACTGGGACGGCAACGACATGAGCGGCCGCCCTTGTCCACAAGGCAGCTACGTATATATTGTACGCTACACCACCGAATACGCCCCCCACGAGACAAAGGTGCTCAAAGGCTCGGTGACGCTGTTGCGATAAATGAAAAACGAACTAAAAGAGAATATAAACTTTATGATAAAGATGCAATACAAGAGATTATTAGTGGCAGTCCTGCTACTGGCAGCCTGCGGGAGCCTCAAAGCGCAAAATTACAGCACCTGGGGCACTAGCCACCCCAGCCCAGAAACCATGTGCGACGACTACCAGTGGCCCCCTGTGGTGAACCCGTGCCCCGATGTGCAGATCAAGCAGAAGCACGAGAAGACTTCGAACTACCGTTCCAACCTGTGGAACAACGACCCCAATTTCCCGTGGGACACCGTTATCGACTGCAACACTCGCGAAAGCGGCATCATCCTGTCGTGCATGCCTTATATCCCTGTGCAGTATTTCAACGGATACTACGCCGTTGACACCATTCCATACAACCCACCAGACACCACGTTCTGCTTCACTCTGGGTGCTGCCTTGGCTAATATGAATGACCCTAACAAGAAGAAAATGCCAATCTCTGCAGACGACGAGTTTGCGCCAAGTTATACTGCTATTCCATACCCATTCTATTTCTTCGGCATTCGGAAAACCCAATTCCGTTTGGGAGCTAACGGCCTAGTCACATTCTGCGACCAAAATCAATTTGGTTCTGGGAATCATTGCGATTATAATTTCTCCGCACCCATTCCATGGCCCGATGGGACAAGCGGTGCTCCCAGTTCTGATGGTTTGGCCAGAATGCGCGATGCTATCTATGGCGTTTTTGAAGACACCGACCCTGCTGCAACGATAAACAATCACACCAATCCCAACTATGGCATCTACTATGGTGTCATTGACGAATATCCTTGCCGAAAAATCATATGCTCGTGGAATGATATGGCGCAATTTGGCAACAATAACAAGCACTGCACCTACCAGATTGTATGCTATGAGGGTTCAAATATTATCGAGGTCCATGTAAAACAACGCGAGTATGGTTCTTCTACCAGTGGTGGACGTGGAATCATCGGCATCCAAAACCACACAGGACAGGCTCAAGTGAAATCGAGCAATCCTAACGATCCCAACTACTTTGTGATTAACGGCGCACCTGCATCATTCTTCCCTTCCAACAGAAACACATTTACCTCTACAATCTCTCATGAGGCCTACCGTTTCACACCGCAAGGATCCACCCAGAAACGCTACGAGTGGTTCCGTATCTTTGACAATGGCGACACCGTTCACCTCTCCATGTTCGACGCCCAACACCCCGAGGCTCGCGACGACACCAACGGGTACTACTACCCCATGGGCTCCTACACATCGCCCAATCCCATGGGACAGACCAATACCTGCCCCACCCTGACACGTGCCGTCGTCAACCCCACACGTGTGTCGCGCTACGGTTTCCACCTGAAGTTCCAAGATGCCAACAGTAACTGGTACAACCTGTTCGACACCATCGTTGTCGGTATCGACACCGTAGCCCACTTGACCATCCGCCCCGCTAACGGTGATACAAGCATGAGGACAGTAAGTTCCTGCGCCAACCGAGAAACGAGATTGACGATGGAATACCCCAACTATCAGGTTATCGACACTTTCACCTGTGACGTTGTCCGCCGCAGCAAAGGACAAGACATCTCCTTACCCAAGGAACAATGCCTGACCCTCGGCGAGTTAACCGGAGACAATAACCTCGTCCAACTGCCTATCACCCTGCAGGCCCAACTGCCCGACACTGGAGTGGTAGCCAATAAAATCGACACTATCTATGTGTATGTGGGATGTGTCTTCGCCAGTGGCTGCGAGAAATACGACACGTTGCGGGTGGACTACTACCCCAACTTCGACATCACGGAGTACGACACCATCTGCTACGGTGAGAGTTATACCTGGAATGGACACACCTACACCCAGACCACCACTGCCACCGAGCACCTGCAATCAACCCCACTCTGCGACTCGACGGTGCACCTCAACCTGCTAGTGCTGGATACTAGCTACAGTCTTGAGCGCGTCACCTATTGCAAGCCTTGGACTTGGCCCGTGAACGACTCCACCTACAGCGAGTCGACCCGCGACGTCATCAACTACCAAAACGACCATGGATGCTCCTCGAAGAAAGAGTTGCAGTTCACCCTGAGCAAAGTCAGTCCGCGCATACAGAGCGACCGCGAGTACCTCGACTACGACCACCTCACCGCCAACCTGATTGATGTGTCGGATAATACCGACTCTCGTGTGTGGCGCCTGCCCGACGGCAGTACCCGTCTGTCGTCATCTTTCGACTACACCATACCCGCTGAATACGAAGAGGCCGACATCTGGCTGTATGCACAGGCTCCCATCCAACAAGGCGGCTGTATCGACTCGACCCACATCGTCATCCCCTTGCACAAAGAGACATTCTACATGCCCAATATCTTTACCCCCGGCAGAGGAGATGAGGTCAACAGATACTTCGGCTCCATCAGCACCCACACCATCAAAGAGGAGATGCACATCTACAACCGCAACGGCATGTTGGTGTTCCACTGCGAGACTCCCGATTGCAAATGGGATGGTCGTGACATGAACGGCAACGAATGCCCGCAGGGCACCTACACCTACCTCATCCGCTATAGCAACGATGTCCTTCCCAAAGTCACCCATGTGCTCCACGGCACAGTAACCCTGATAAGATAATGAAGATAGCTGTAGTAGGAGCCACCGGCCTCGTGGGCCGCGAGATGCTCACCGTGCTGTCCGAGCGGGGCTTCGGCGATGCCGAAGTCATCGCCGCCGCATCGCCCAAGAGTGTGGGCAAAGAGATTGACTTTGCCGGTCGCCGTCTGACGGTAACGAGCGTCGACGATGCTATTGCACAACGTCCGCAATATGCCATCTTCTCGGCCGGCGCCGCCGCCTCACGCGAATATGCGCCGCGCTTCGCCGCCGTAGGCACCACGGTCATCGACAACAGTTCGGCCTGGCGCAAAGACCCCGACATTCCTCTGGTGGTCCCAGAGATAAACATCAACGCCGTTAAAGGCAGCGACCGAATCATCGCCAACCCCAACTGCTCTACCATACAGATGGTCCTGGCCATCTCGGCCCTGCAACGCGAGTACGGCATCCGCCGTCTCGTGATAGCCACCTACCAGAGCATCACCGGCACGGGCATCAAGGCCGTGCGTCAACTGGAAGCCGAAGAACAAGGCATCACACCCACAGAGCGGGCGTACGCCAACCCCATCCACCGCAACCTCTTCCCCCACGGCGGCGATTTCCAGCCCGACGGCTACACCACCGAGGAGCAGAAGCTTGTCGACGAGACCCGCAAGATATTCGGCGACCCATCGATACAGATTACCGCCACCGTGGTGCGCGTCCCCGTGGTGGGAGGCCACAGCGAGGCGGTGAATGTCGAGCTTCGCAGGGACTACGACCTTGACGAGGTGCGCCGACTTATCGCCAAAACTCCTGGCGTTATCTTCTACGACGACCCCGCCGCCAACAAATACCCTATGCCCATCCTGTCACATCACCGCGACGAGGTGTGGGTGGGCCGCCTGCGACGCGACTTCTCGCAGCACAACAGCCTCAACCTCTGGGTTGTGGCCGACAACATACGCAAAGGCGCCGCCACCAACGCCATTCAAATCATGGAGGAGTTGATAGGAGACAGGTGATAAGGAGATAAGGAGATAAGGAGATAAGTAGATAAGGAGATAAGGAGATATGGAGATAAAGAGACAAGAAAAATGAAGAAGATTTTACCACTACTGGTGTGTGTCCTGCTATGCACCGCCTGCGGCGACAAGCCTCTCTACGACGAGGAACACACCTTCGAGCGCAACACCTGGAACCGCTTCACCCCCGAGGTGTTCGAGATGAACGTTAACAATGTGAAAGACTACTACCATATCGAGGCCACCGTGGCTGTCGACACCACCGTCTATCGCTACGAGCAGCTGCCTGTGATGTTCATCCTCCACGGAGCCAACGGCGAAGAGCGCCAGTTCTACGGCGCAGTGGTGCTAAAAGACAAAGGCCGCTGGCGCGGCGAGATGCAGAACGGCTGGCGTGTGGCCACAGGACGCATACGCAGCTACTTCAGCTTCAACAAGAAAGGCACCTACCGTGCCGATGTCAGCCAGGCCACCAGCCAGTACGACCTCGAAGGCATCCACAGCCTCCGCCTCACCGTCACCAAGGCTCCGGTGGACTATGATTTATAGATGATTCCATCCTCCATCAATCCCAATATCGAGCAGATTGCCCTGCGGCTGAAGACCATTCCGGAGAGCCCGGGAGTCTACCAGCACCTCGACGCCGAGGGCAAGGTGCTCTATGTCGGCAAAGCGCGCAACCTGCAACGCAGGGTCAGCAGCTACTTCACCCACTACGACGACAAAAGTCCCAAAATCAAAATGCTTGTACGCTCGGTGCGCGACATCCGCGTCACCGTGGTGGCCACAGAGGTCGACGCCCTGCTGCTGGAGAACAGCCTCATCAAACGCTACCAGCCGCGCTACAACTCCATGCTCAAAGACGACAAGAGCTACCCCTACCTCTGCATCACCGACGAGGAATACCCCCGCCTGCTCTACACCCGACGCCGCAACATCAAGGGCCACTACTACGGTCCCTACCCAAACGGCCGCATCCTCCGCGAACTGCAGGAGGTGATACGACAGCTGTTCACCTACCGCACCTGCGACAGGATGGGCAAGCGTCCCTGCATGAAATACCAGATAGGCCTCTGTGGAGCCCCCTGTGCCGGCAAGCAGAGCAAAGAAGACTACCTGGCCACCATCGAGAGCATACGCCGACTGCTGAAAGGCGACTTCGGCGACCTGCTCGACGAACTGAAAGCCCGCATGTACGCCGCCGCCGAGGCGCTGCGCTTCGAGGAGGCCGAACTTATCAAACACAAGATACACCTGCTCGAAGAATACCAGGGGCGCAGCACCGTGGTCGGCACCAACGTAAAAGACGTCGACGTGGTAAGCCTGCTGAGCGACGACAACGCCTCCGCGGGAGGTCCCGCCGCATGGGTCAACTTCATGCGCATCAAGCACGGCGCCATCATCTACAGCATAAGCAACGAGGTGAAAAAGCAGCTCGACGAGAGCGACAGCGAGCTGCTGGCCACCATCATCCCTGCCTTGCACGAACAGTCGCAGAGCACCGCCACCGAGGTCATACTGCCCTTCGCCGTGCCCGACCTGCCTGAGGAATACCTACGGCAGACCGTCAATCCCAAGGGCGACCGCCGCAAGTTGCTCGAACTCTCAATACGCAACGTCGAAAGCTACCGCAAACAGTGCCTCCATCAGCGCGCCCTCACCCAAGGCGAGGCGGCGCCGCAGGCTGTCAAACTGCTCGAGCGCCTGCAGAAAGCCCTGCAGTTACCCACGCTGCCCCTCAATATCGACTGCTTCGACAACAGCCACCTCCAGGGTGCCTACCCGGTGGCCGGCATGGTGCGCTTCACCGCCGGCAAGCCCAACAAAGACGCCTACCGAAAATTCAATATCCGCGCCAATCAAGGCAACGACGACTACGCCTCGATGGCTGAGGTGATAGAGCGCCACTACAGCAAGAATTCACCTCCCGACCTGCTTGTCGTCGACGGCGGCGAAGGTCAGATGAGGGCGGCCTGGGAGGTGACACACAACAAAATGGGGCTCGACATCCCCATCGCCGGCCTCGCAAAAGACGACCGTCACAAAACCAACGAGTTGTTGTATTTCACTCCCTCAATACAAGTTGTCCAACTCAAGCCCACCGACCCGCTGTTCCACCTGCTCGAGCGCCTGCAGGACGAGGTGCACCGCTTCGCCGTCACCTACCACAAAGACAAACGTTCCAAGGGCACCTTCCGCACCACGCTGACCGACATCCCCGGCATCGGCGAAAAAACAGCCCACAACCTGCTGCTACGCTTCGGCAGCGTCAAACAGACACAGCTGCAGACTTTTGACGACCTGGCCGCCGTCATAGGCCCCGCCAAAGCCAAGATAGTCTATACCCATCTCCACCCGAACGACTGATACACCTCATCATTTCTTTGGTATTTCTTTGCTTTTTTCCAAAGAAATACCAAAGAAATGCAAAGAAAGCGCCCTTAAAAAGGATAAGTCAATAGAGAAAATTGTTGTAGGGATAGCGGATGGCGTGGATGCGCGACACCTCGTCGTAGAGGCGCTGACGGAGCTGTTCGATGCCACTCTTCTGCCGGGCGGAGATAAAAAGACTGCCTGTCGGCCTGACGGGCTGGCTGTCGGTCTTCTCATCATCCTCGGCCTTCATACAATCTATTTTATTGAAGACGACAAGCGTCGGCTTGTCGGCGGCACCAATCTCCCCGAGAGTCTTGTTGACGGAGGCCATCTGCGCCTCGTGGTCGGGATGCGAGATGTCGACGACATGCAGCAGCAGGTCGGCCTCCACCACCTCGTCAAGGGTGCTCTTGAAACTCTCGACGAGCTGCGTAGGGAGTTTGCGTATAAAGCCCACCGTGTCGGACAGCAGGAACGGCAGATTGCCGACGACCACCTTGCGCACCGTCGTGTCGAGGGTGGCGAAGAGCTTGTTCTCCGCCAGCACGTCGCTCTTGCTCAGCACATTCATCAAGGTGCTCTTGCCGACATTGGTGTAGCCCACCAGCGCCACACGCACCAGGCTCTCACGGTTCTTGCGCTGCAACGTCTTTTGCTTGTCGATGGAGGCCAACTGCTCCTTGAGGAGGCCGATTTTCTCCTTGATGAGACGGCGGTCAGTCTCAATCTGCGTCTCGCCTGGGCCGCGCATGCCTATGCCGCCGCGCTGGCGCTCGAGGTGCGTCCACATACGGGTAAGGCGCGGCAACATGTACTGCAGCTGCGCCAGCTCGACCTGCGTTTTGGCCGTCGAGGTGCGGGCACGCTTGGCGAAGATATCGAGAATGAGGGTGGTGCGGTCCAGAATACGACACTCGAGTTCGCGCTCTAGGTTACGCAACTGTGCGGGCGAGAGTTCGTCGTCAAAAACGATGAAATCGGCCTCAAGGGCCTGTTTATATTCCTTCAGTTCTTCCAGCTTACCGCTGCCAATATAGGTGCGTGTGTCGGGACGTTCCAGACGCTGCACCACACGCCTCAGCGCCATGCCTCCGGCAGTCTCTAGCAGGAAAGCCAGCTCGTCGAGGAATTCCTCGGTACGCTCCATGGTCTGCCCCGAGGGACATATGCTCACCAAGATGGCCTTCTCGGGCACCACATCGGTGCTAAAAGTGTTGCGCTCTTGCGGCGACAGCCGTTTGGCCGTCTCCTCGCCGATACTGTTACGGAACTTGCCTTGCTTATTGGGATTCCAGTTAGAACTCATCGTTTACCTTGTCTATACGGTATACCTTGTCGCCACGGTGCAACGTTGCCGTGGTGGCGAAACTGAAGCGGTCGCCCTGATGCACTTCGGGCACTGGGTCGCGGTCGGTACGCATCTCACGGATGGTGTCGCGATAAACACCCGTGGTCTCGCCGATGACCATCACCTCTTCGCCCACGTGCAACGTCTCGTTGGTCTGTAAGTGCACCTCGGCCACGCCGATGCGGCCAAAGTAGTTATGTACGGGCCCCAGGTACACCTTCTGCTCGGTGGCCTGGCTACCATAGCGCTCACTCCACTCGCCGAGACGGCGACCGAGGTAGTAGCCGTCCCAGAAGCCTCGGTTAAAGACGGTGGCCAGCCGCTGCATCCATCCATCAATCTTCTTCTGGCTGTAACTACCGTCGGCGATGGCCTCCACCGCTTCACGGTAACACTCGGTGACCGTACGCACATAGTCGGCACTGCGACCACGCCCCTCAATCTTCAGCACTCTTACGCCGGCACGGACAATCTTGTCGAGGAAGCCGATGGTACAGAGGTCCTTGGGCGACATGATGTACTCGTTGTCAATCTCCAACTCAAGGTCGCTCTCCTTGTCCTTGACGATGTAGCCACGACGGCAGAGCTGCAGACAGGCACCACGGTTGGCAGAGTAGTTGTAGTTGTCGAGCGAAAGGTAACACTTGCCGCTGACACTCATACAGAGGGCACCATGGGCAAATACCTCCACCTGGACCAACTCCCCTTTGGGACCTCGGATGTCGTTGTCACGGATATATTGCGTAATCTCGGCCACTTGGCCGAGGGGCAATTCGCGGGCGGTGACGATGACGTCGGCAAACTGCGCATACCAGCGCACCGCCTCGACGTTACTCACGTTGCACTGTGTGGAGACATGCACCTCGACACCTATGCTGTTGGCATAGCTTATGACTGCCATGTCGGAGGCGATGATGGCGCTGATGCCGGCCTCTTTGGCGGCCTCCAGAAGGCGGTGCATCTCCTTAATCTCGGAGTTATAGATAATAGTATTGACGGTAAGGTAGGTGCGCACTCCGGCACCATGAGCGATGGCGGTGATACGCGGCAAATCGTCGATAGTGAAATTGGCCGCCGAACGGGAGCGCATATTGAGTTTACCGACTCCAAAGTACACCGCATTGGCACCACCCTGCAACGCCGCCTGCAGACTCTCCCACGACCCCACTGGAGCCATAATCTCAGGCCTCACCCCCTCACGCCTCTCCTCGCAGGAGAGGGGGGTAGCTAGTTCTGTATTCATTGTTTGTAGATGTCAAATACACTCATCTTGGTCCACTTGGTAGGCACAAGCTTCTCGTCGCGCATGGTGGCGTCCATCGTGGTGCGACGGCCCGTGAAGACTTGTTCCACAAAGCCGCAGAAAAGGTCGACCGAGCCCGGCAGGAACGAGGCCACCTCGTGACCTATACCCTCGTAGCGCACTATCCAGCAAGGATAGCCCTGCTTCCTGAAGACCTTGTACATGGTATAGGAACCCCACAGGGCGTGGCTGACGACAGAGGGAAAGCGCTTGTAGGCCACAATCTTGTCCTTGGTGCCATGCATCAGCATGGTGGGAGCCGGCGGCGTCTTGTATTTGGGCTTGCCCTTGCACATCACGGCGCCAGCATAGGGCACCACGGCGGCAGGTCTCCAGCCCTCGGGCAGGACTAAGGCCTGCGGCAGGCTGTTGGCGCGGCAGTAGTCGAGTTGCAGTACCGTGATAGCGCCGGCCGAGCATCCCGTCAGCACGATACGGTCAGGATTGATGTTCAACTCGCCGGAATGAGCCACCACCCAGGCCACGGCGGCAGCGCAGTCCTCGGTGGCGATGTCGATGACCCACTGGAACATATCGTTCACCTTGAACAGGCTGTGGTACTCTTTCAACTTGACGGTGTCTTTGAGGCCCAGACGGTAATCGGGACTGACCACCGTGTAGCCGCGTGCCGTCAGCTGGCTTGCGATGGTGGTCTGCAGACTATTGTCGCGCTCGCCCACCACAAAGCCACCCCCGAAGAGGGCAATGACACAGGCGCGGTCGGCACGCTGAACGTCGGGACGGTACACATCGAGATAGAGCGATGAGTCGCGCTCCACATACTTATAGGTCTGCTTCTGCTGCGCGACGGCACACAAGGCGACGACGGACAACAGGAGGAACAGGAAAGTTTTCTTCATAAAGTCAGAAAGTAAAGTTGAGGCCTGCGCTGAGGGTGAAGAGGTCGGAGGTGAAATTGTGGGAGGTGCCCGAAGTAACGTTGCCCTCAATGTCACTCAACCACGCATAGCTGCCACGGAGGCAGAACTTGACATGCTCGCCACCGATGCGGAAGACAAGCTGCGGCTCGAAGAGGAAGCTAGGAACATTATATGTATAGCAGTCCTCGGGGACCAACGTACCGTTGGAATCATACTCGCGATATTGGAAATTGGGATTGTAGGCGCCGGCCTTGATACCCAAGGCAAGGTCGATATGGGCGCCGGTAAGGTCGTGCCATCCGATGTTCACCTGGCCGAAAGGCACCGTGAAACGACCCGAATAACTGTAAGTGCGCGAAGAAACCGAATCCGAGACCTGCTCAGCTTGGTCGCGCCAAGCACCGCCGAACCCCATACCCACATAGCCTTCCAAAAGGCCGTGCTCACCCAGCGACAGGTAGGCGCCCGGGGCCGCCTGACCGTAATAGTTCTCGCCGCCGTAGTTGAGGTGCACCTGGCCCGCCAGCCAGTCGTTGAAACCATGGCTGACGGTGGCATTGAGAGTCATCACATCGGGCAGAAGCCATGTCGACAAAGCCACCGACGCATCGACGCGCGTATCACCGGCATGACTGATAAGCGGGATATCGACCGCCTGGGGATGGTAAATGCTACAACTCGTCGACATTACAGCCAACAGAGCGAAAAAGGGCAAACACCTATTCTTCTTCATATATTGTATTATTTTATTAACAATCTCCATAACGCAACCCACGGCCAAAATATTGTGTCGAAAGCCAACAAAATTCGAGGGCGACGCTCCGCATTGTTGATAAAAAATATTTTGCAGGGTCATTTTTATTTTGTACATTTGCAACTTGAATTCACTAGTATAATAATTAAAACACATATAATAATATGTCAGAAAATCAGATAGTTAATAAAGAGGACCTTGTGGTCCGATTTGCTGGCGACTCGGGTGACGGCATGCAGCTTAGCGGCACGCTGTTTTCCGATGCTTCGGCCCTGACCGGAAACGACATCGCCACTTTCCCCGATTATCCCGCCGAAATCCGCGCCCCGCACAACACCATCGCTGGTGTCTCCGGCTATCAGGTGCATGTGGGTAACCACATCTATTCAAGCGGTGACAAGTGCGACATCCTGGTGGCCATGAACCCCGCCGCCTTCAAGTCGCAGCTGAAGTGGGCCAAGAAGGGTGCCACCGTCATCGTCGACATCGACACCTTCACCGACGAGGCTATGGAGAAGGCCGGCTACAAGGAGAACCCCTTCACCGACGAGCTGGAGCGCGCCTACACCATCATCAAGGCTCCCATCACCTCGTTCACCGAGAAGATTGGTGACGCCCAGGGTGTTGACAAAAAGACCGCCGACAAGAGCCGTAACATGTTCGCCCTCGGCATCATTTTCTACGCCACCCACAAGACCCTCGACCAGACCTTTGCCTATCTGGAACGCAAATTTGCCAAGAAACCCGCTGTTGTGGCCCTCAACAAGGCCGTGCTGACCGAGGGTTATGAATATGCCGACAAACTGGAGGTGATGCATTCACACATCTTCGAAGTCGCCAAAGCTGACAAAATGGAGCATGGTCGCTACCGCAACATCACCGGTAACGTGGCCACCGCTTGGGGTCTGCTGGCCGCCAGCGAGAAGAGCGGCCGCCGCCTCTTCCTGGGCTCCTATCCCATCACCCCCGCCACCGACGTCATGGTCGAGTTGGCCAAGCACAAGAGCCTCGGTGCCCGCGTGTTCCAGGCTGAAGACGAGATTGCCGGTATCTGCTCCGCCATCGGCGCCAGCTATGCCGGTGCCCTCGCTTGCACCAGCACCTCCGGCCCCGGTCTCTCGCTGAAGAGCGAGGCCCTGGGTCTGGCTGTGATGACCGAGCTGCCGCTCGTCGTCGTCGACGTGCAGCGCGGCGGTCCCTCCACAGGTCTGCCCACCAAGACCGAGCAGAGCGACCTCGACCAGGCCCTCTACGGCCGCAACGGTGAGGCTCCCCTGGTGGTTGTCGCCGCCTCGAGCTCTGCCAACTGCTTCTACTGGGCCTTCAACGCCGCCAAGATAGCCCTCGAGCACATGACCCCCGTCATCCTGCTCACCGACGGCTATCTGGGCAACGGCAGCCAGCTGTTCAAGATTCCCAGCATGAAAGACATGCCCGAAATCAAACCGCGTCTGGCCAAGGAGAACGACCCGAACTACCGTCCGTTCCGCCGCGACGAGGAAAAGTTTGCCCGCGAGTGGGCTCTGCCCGGCATGGAAGGCCTGAGCCACCGCGTGGGCGGCCTTGAGAAATGCCCCGACGGTCCTCTGAGCACCGATCCCGAGAACCACGCCCTGATGACCAAGAACCGTCAGGAGAAAGTGAACCGCGTGGCCAACTACATCCCCAACCAGGAGGTGACCGGCAACCCCGACGCCGACCTGCTCGTGGTGGGCTGGGGCGGCACCAGCGGCGCTCTCACCCTCGCCGTCGAGGAGATGAACAACGAAGGCAAGAAGGTGGCCTACACCCACTTCAACTACATCTGCCCGCTGCCGAAGAATACCGGCGACATCCTGCGCAAGTACAAGAAGATTGTGGTCTGCGAGCTGAACAACGGTCAGTTCTGCGGTTACCTGCGCACCCAGTTCCCCGAATGCCCCATGACCCAGTACAACAAGGTGATGGGCCTGCCCTTCGAGGTTGGCGAGCTGAAGGCCGAGTTTAACAGATTGTTGGAGAAATAAATTAGAATAGATATGGAAAAGCATTTTGTTCCCAAAGCGGATAAAGAATATACCAAGGCTGATTTCCAGAGCGACCAGATGGTGAAGTGGTGCCCAGGTTGTGGCGACCACGCCATCCTCGCCGCCCTGCTGGCCACCTTCCCAAAGACGGGTTACAAGAAAGAGAACGTCTGCATGGTCAGCGGTATCGGCTGCTCAAGCCGTATCCCCTACTATGTCGACACCTACGGTTTCCACAGCATCCACGGTCGCGCCTGCGCTATCGCCACGGGTGTCAAGCTCGCCAACCCCGCCCTCAGCGTGTGGGTCAACATGGGCGACGGTGACTCGATGGCCATCGGCGGCAACCACCTCATCCATGCTGTGCGCCGCAATCAGGACTTGAACATCACCATCTTCAACAATGAGATTTACGGCTTGACCAAGGGTCAGTACAGCCCCACGACGAAGTTCGGCCAGGTCACCAAGACCTCGCCCTACGGCACCATCGACTACCCCTTCAACCCGGGTGAGCTGGTGATGGGCGCCCAAGGCACCTTCTTCGCCCGCACCCTCGACTGCGTGCCGCAGCTGAGCACCGAGTGCATGACCCGTGCCGCCAAGCATGACGGTTGCTCTGTGGTCGAAGTGCTGCAGAACTGCGTCATCTTCAACGACAAGACCCACGCCTCCATCACCGACCGCGCTGTCCGCGACGACCGCACCATCGTGCTGGAGCACGGCAAGCCCATGCTCTTCGGCAAGAACAAGGAGAAGGGACTGCGCTTCAACGGCCGCCAGCTCGAGGTTGTCACCCTCGGCGAGAACGGTGTCACCATCGACGACATCATGGTGCACGACGAAACCACCGAGGACACCGGCATCCACATGATGCTGGCCCACATGGGTCCCGCTTCGGATCTGCCTGTGGCATTGGGCGTGATTCGCAACGTGAAGAAGGTCAGTTACACCCAGCTCTACGAGGAGCAGATGGACGAGCAGATGGCCAACGGCAAATACAAATGTATGGACGACCTGCTCAACAGTGGCGACACTTGGGAGGTGTGAGCTGAGGAGCGACAGTGTTTCAAAATGGAAAAGTGGCTGAGATTTACGCTTGGCCACTTTTTTCTTTGGCGTTTTCATTTTTCTTCGTATATTTGCATTTTGTATAGAATACAATAATTATGAAGAAGATATTATTCAGCCTGTTGACATTGTGTGTCTTAGGGAGCGCTATGGCGCAAAGTGCCAAATGCGGCATCGAGACGAAAGCACTGATACGCGAGGAGGTGGCGGCGGGCGCCACGACTTTGAATTTCTTGGCGAAGATGATCCCCGGGTTCGACCGCGGCGTGCTGGAGAAAGCGGGCATCACTGTCGGAGCTCAGGCGGGACAGATTGTCACCCTGACGGTGCCGGTGGAGAGCCTCGGGCTGCTGGAGAGCAACCGCGCGATAGTGCAATACAGCATTGCGCACCGTGTGGGACAGCCATTGATGGACAATACGCGCAGGGACACGCGCACCAACAAGGTGGAGGCCGGCGAGGGTGTTAGTGGCGGCAATGGCTATGACGGCACAGGCGTCTATATCGGCATCACAGACTGGGGCTTCGACTATACGCACCCCAACTACAATTTCGGCACGGGCAACAAGCGCATCGCCCGAGCATGGGACCACTACCGCCTGCAGGGTCCTGCCCCCGAGGGTTTCAATTACGGTACCGAGATTGTTGGCTACAATGCGCTGCGTAGCGCCAAGGGCGACACGTCGAATCTGTACGGATACGGCTCGCACGGCACGCATGTGGCGGGTATCTGCGCTGGCGCGGGAGCAGGCTCAGAGCACAAGTTCCGCGGCCAGGCACCTGGCGCCGAGCTGCTGCTGTGCTCGTTCGGGCTGAACGAGGCGGACTGGATGAACGGTGTGCAATGGATGAAGCGCGTGGCCGACGCCGAGGGCCGCCGTCTGGTGGTCAACAGCAGCTGGGGCATGTATTCGTTCAATACCCTCGACGGCACGTCGTTGCTTAGTCAGGCCATCAACAGCTGGAGCGACTCAGGCGTGGTGTTTGTCACCAGCGCCGGCAACAATGGCGACGCCAATTTCCACATCAGCCGCAATTTCAGTGAGAATAGCGACACCCTGAAGACCTGCGCCGCCTTCTACACCTGGGCCGAGGACGCCATCGGGCAGTGCCTCATTCTGTGGGGCGAGGAAGGCAACGACTTCAGCGCCGGCTTCCGCATGAAACGCGACGACACGGTGTGGTGCAGCGCGATGTTCAATACCGCCAATGGCGACACAATAGTCTACGATACGCTGGACTGCGGCGAGTACCGCGTGCCCTACCGTCTGCTGATGGAGCGCGTCAATCCGCAGGACCACCGCCCACACATACAGATGGATGTGGACAAGCGGGGCAGCATGCAGCTGCAGCTGTTCGTCAGCGCCGCCAGCGGCACAGTGCATGCGTGGAACGTGGCCAACAAGACGAACCATGCCGGCAATGAGGGCGCCAATTTCCATGCAGGCGGCAACGCGGGCTTTGCGGTCGGTGACGCCTATTACGGTATCGGCGAGCCTGCCTGTGCGGAGAAGACCATCAGCGTCGCCGCGCACGATGCCGCCGTAGGCGACCTAGCCTATTTCACCAGCTACGGCCCCCTTATCGACGGACGTCACAAACCAGAGATTTCCGCCCCCGGGTGGTATGTCAACTCGTCCATCAGCCTGTGGACTACGGGCACCTATGCCGCCACAGCCAGCGATACCGTCGGTGTGCGCACCTACACGTGGGGCCAGATGAGCGGCACCTCGATGGCCAGTCCAGCGGTCACGGGCATTGTGGCACTGCTGCTGCAGGCCAATCCTCAACTCACGGTGGACCAAATACGTGAAATCATCACCACGACGGCGCGCAACGACGAGATGACAGGTCCCCTGCTGGCCAACGACAGCGCCGACCTGCGCTGGGGCTGGGGCAAGATTGACGCCCTCGCCGCCATCAACGAGGCCATCAGCCTTGTGGACATCCGTCAGGCCGAGGAGCAGCGTCTGCCGCTACACCTCTTCCCCAATCCCGCCACAGGGCGCGTCACGGTGAACACCGGCTGCGGAGAGACACAGACGGTGCAACTCTACACCGCCAGCGGCAGTCTCGTCATGCAGATACCAGTGACCACCGAGGCATCATTCGATGTCAGCCACCTCGCTGGCGGAGTGTACATCCTCCGCGTGGGTAGCCGGACAGAAAAACTGATAGTTCAATGATAAAGAGGTTTAAGAGATTCTAAAGGTTAAAGGGTTTGATTAAGTTGTTCCAGAGAGATATGGCTTTGCAGGCGGTGATTATCATCGTCGCCATGCTACTCCTGTGGGGGTCGGCACTCGTGGCGCCACAGCCCATGACGGCAGGAGACCATCCCGCCGTCCTCTATGGTCTTCTCTGTGATTGGCTCATGCCTCTCCCACGTCTGGCCGTCATCATAGCCCTGCTGCTTATCCTCACGGAAGGCATCATGCTCAACCTGTTGCTCGCCAACGTGGGGCTTGTCTCGCAGAACAGCCTCCTCCCCACTCTGCTTTACATCGTCGCCGTCAGCGCCGGCGCCCACACCATCACTCCTTTGATTCTCGTCAACGGCTGCGTCATCGCCTGCCTGAACCAACTATTTCTGCGTGGCACGCTGCTCACCATCCTCCCTGAGAAGATATGCGGCGCCACAGTGCTCATCGGCATCGCCACACTCTTCTACCGGCCGGCCATATTCCTCATGGTCAGTTATCTCCTCATCGCTTCTAACTACCGTCTCTATAGTTGGAAAGACTGGGCGCTGATGATTCTGGGCTTCGCAGCGCCCTATGTGCTGCTCGTACTTATACTCTACCTCGCTGGCGGACTCGCGGGGTGGTGGCAAGAGACCACAGCCCACTGGCACCTGACCAGCCAGTGGCATTTGGCATCGGGCGGCTGGCGACAGACCGTCGCCTCGTTCTTCCTCGCCGCCACATTCCTGTGGGGCGTCATCGTCGTCATGGGGCAGATGAACAAGCAACCCGTCGTATGGCAGAAGAACGCTACCACCACACTGCTCCTCGCCCTGGGCGGCATCGGCATGATGCTCTACACCCCTTTCACGCCCTCCCAGATGCCCCTTTTCGCCGTAAGCTTCGCCTTCTGTTCCTACCGTATGCTCACCGCCACCAACGAAACGGGCTTCCGTCGCCTCAAACAACATACGTGGATATACGACACCGTGCTTATACTCACCCTAATTGCCGCCCTGCTATGCTAGCACCGTATCTCATACCCGACCGCCGTGAGGCAGGATGTGACGAAGCCGGTCGCGGACCGTTGGCAGGCCCCGTCGTCGCAGCAGCCGTCATATTGCCGCCCGACTATGCCAATGCTGCCCTCAACGACTCAAAGCAACTCAACGAGCGGCAGCGCAACCTGCTGCGGGAAGAGATCGAGCGCGAGGCGATGGACTGGGCTGTGGCCGTTGTCAGTGCGGAGGAGATCGACCGGCTCAACATACTGCACGCCTCCACCCATGCCATGTGCCTTGCTGTCAAAGCCCTCAAAGAGAAGCCCGAGTTCCTTCTCATCGACGGTAACCGTTTCTACAACGAGACCGACATACCCTATCAGTGCATCGTCAAAGGCGATGCCAAGCTGATGCCCATCGCCGCCGCCAGCATACTTGCGAAGACACACCGCGACGAGATTATGACCCGTCTGCACGAAGAATACCCCCACTACGGCTGGAACCACAACAAAGGCTACCCCACCGAAGAACACTACCGCGCCATCGAGGAGCACGGTCCCACCCCATATCACAGACGCAGTTTCACCCTTTATAAACAACATTCATTATTCGAATAGAGCTATGTTGGAATTTATCAAAGAGATACACCGCAAGCATCTCATCCGCGACCTCAAGGCCGCGCCGCGCGAGAAAAAAATCGACAACATCGAGGAGGTGCGCAACATCGGCATCATCTGCCGCCTTGGCGACGAGCAGCACTGGAACATCCTCCACCACTTCGCCAAGGTGATGGAAGGACAAGGCAAGCGGGTGCACATCATCGCCCTGCTGCAGAAAGACCAGGAGATAGGCTTCGTCATCACGCATCAGGCCACCCACATCGTGCGCAGCAAGACAGACATCAATTTCTGGGGACTGCCCAGCTACGAGTCTATCCGACCTTTCGTCGAACAGCAGTACGACCTGCTCATCGACACCATCGGCGAGGAAAACTTCTTCTCGCAGTATATCGCCCTGCGCACCACCGCCAGCCTGAAGGTGGTCTACGCCACGCCGGCGGAAGACCCCTCCGACACTTTCGACCTCATCATCCGCGGCGACGGACAGGTGGAGCTGAAAGGCTTTTTCAACAATGTTATCGAATACCTCAGCATGATTAAGAAATGAAAGCACCCCTCTTTTCGGGCACCGGCGTCGCCCTCATCACCCCCTTCCGCCGCCAACAGGAGACCGTAGACTTCACCAAGCTTGAAGCCCTGATAGAACACATCATCACCTCGGGTGTCGACTACATCGTTGCCCTCGGCACCACCAGCGAGGCTGCCACCATGACCGAGAACGAGCGCGCCGCCGTGCAGGAGTTCATCGTCGAGACCGTCAGCAACCGCCTGCCCATTATGCTCGGCCTTGGAAGCAACAACACCCTCAGCCTCTCCGACACCATCGCACGCACCAACTTCGACGGCATCAGCGGCCTGCTCTCCGTGACTCCCTACTACAACAAGCCCAACCAGCGCGGCCTGCTCCAACATTACCGCACCGTCTCCGAAGCCTCACCCGTTCCCGTCATCATGTACAACGTACCCGGCCGCACAGGCGTGAACCTCACCGCCGAGACCACCCTCACCCTGGCCCACGAATGCCCCAATATCATCGGCATCAAAGAGGCCAGCGGCAACCTACAGCAGGTGATGGAGATACTGCGCAACCGTCCCACAGGCTTCCGTGTCATCAGCGGCGACGACGCCCTCACCTACCCCATGCTCACCCTCGGCGCCGACGGCGTCATCAGCGTGATGGCCAACGCACTGCCCAAGGAGATGGCCGACATGGTGCGTCTGGCCATGAAGGGCGACCTGAAGAAAGCGCTGCCGCTGCACTACCGCATGCTGCCCCTGATGAACGCCATCTTCGAAGAGGGCAACCCCACCGGCATCAAAGCCCTCCTCGAGGCCGAAGGGATGATAACCAACGCCCTGCGCCTGCCTCTGGTAAAAGCCTCCAAACAGCTCACCAACAAACTCATCACCCTCTACAATGAATTTGGAAGCCTGGCTTGACGACGTCCGTGCCGAATACCTGCGCCGCATGACGCAAGGCGACAACGCACTCCTGCGCCAGGTGGAACAATACACCGCCTCGCACAGTGGCAAGATGTTGCGCCCGCGTATGCTCCTCGCCGCCGCCGCCACACAGGGCGAAGCCTGCCTCCACTCCCGCCGCACACTGCTGCTGGCCGTATGCGTCGAGATGCTCCACAACGCCTCCCTGCTCCACGACGATGTTATCGACCATGCCGCCTCGCGCCGCGGACAACCCTCCGTCAACACACGCTGGAACAACGCCGTCGCCGTCCTTGTAGGCGACTACCACCTGACACAGATAATGGCACTCCTCAACGAAGTTGACGACAGGGACATCACCTGCAAAGTCAACGACACCGTCCGCTCCATGGTCGAAGCCGAATTGCTCCAACAACAAGTTGGCAACTGCCAACTGTCATCTACCAACTGCCTGCTGAAGCCCGCGAACTTGACGAGCGAACTGTCAACTTACCTCAACATCATCGACGGCAAAACCGCCAATCTCTTCGCCCTCGCCGCCGAGATGGGCAACCCCGCCTACCGCGACTTCGGACTCCACTACGGACGGCTCTTCCAACTGCGCGACGACATCGCCGACGGCGACGACACCCCGTGGACCGCACAACTCATCGAAGAAGAGGAACGTGCAATAAAACAACTGGGAAACATACTAAACATATAAACAGGAAACAAATACATCACCATCATGAAAAAAATACTCCTTGCCACCCTCGGCCTCCTCATGGCCGGAAGCCTGATGGCACAAGGCGCCAAACTGCCCGACAACGTCACCCTCAAGACCCTCGACGGCAAAAGCGTCCCCTCCTCCGTCATCAAAAACGACGGCAAACCTGTCGTGATCAGCTTCTGGGCCACCTGGTGCGGCCCCTGCATGCTTGAACTCAAAACCATCCGCGAGCAGTACGACGAGTGGGTCGAAGAGACTGGCGTCAAAATGTACATCGTCTCCATCGACGACGCCCGTACTGCCGCCCGCGTAAAAGGCGTCGCCGAGAAACAGGGTTGGAGCGACACCGGCGACGACGAATACAAGCACTACTATGAAGTGCTCCTCGACAGCAATCGCGATTTTGCCACCGCCCTGGGCATCGGACAGGACCCACCCCACACCTTCGTCATCAACGGTGACGGCGAGATAGTGTGGCAGCACAAAGGCTACCAGCCTGGCGCCGAAGAGGAGCTCCTGGAACAGATTCGCACCCTGCTCCAATAGTCCTTTTTGACTGTTGTCTGTCTTCTGTTCAACCGCTGTCCAAAGCCAAACGGTGGTTGATAAGTTGACAGTTGGTAGTTGACAGTTGGCAGGAAGAAATATCACAATAATATAAATATGAATATCAAAAGACTGTTATTGACAGGCGTGGCATTGCTGGCCGCCGGTAGCGCCGGAGCGCAGGGTGTGCTTGGCGGCCACGTGACGGGCAACATACAGCTCGACGGACAGATGAGCCACGAGGACACTGTCATCGGTGCCGACCCCGTGCCCGAGGCGTTGAAACTCAATGCCCGCGCCGACATTCTCTATACCAACGGCGATTTCAGCGCCGGCCTGCGCTTCGAGGCCTACCAGACCCCCCTGCTGGGCTTCGATCCACAGTACAAGGGACAGGGTGTGGCCCACTACTTCGTGGCCTACAAAGCCAAACGCATCAGCGTGACGGCAGGTAACTTCTACGAGCAGTTCGGCTCGGGGATGATACTGCGAGCCTACGAGGACCGCTACCTGGGTCTCGACAACGCCCTGCTGGGTGTCAACCTGCAGCTGCGTCCCGTCGACGGCGTCACCCTCAAGGCGCTGGCCGGCAAGCAGCGCGTCTACTGGGAGTACGGCGACGGGCTGGTGCGTGGACTGGATGCCGAAGCCGACCTTAACAGCCTCATCAAAAGTATGCGCGAGAGCAAGTTGCAGGTGTCGTTGGGCGCGGGCTTTGTCTCCAAATACGAAGACGACGAGAGCATCGCCTCGTCCGCCGACCCCGGACAGCGTCTCAACCTGCCTCTCAACGTGGGCGCCGGCGCCGCGCGTCTGAATCTGTCCTACGGCCATTTCACCCTGCAAAGCGAGTACGCCCGCAAGGGACAAGACCCCTGGGCCGGCAACGACTACATCTACCGCAAGGGCGAAGCGCTGCTGGTCAACATGGGCTACTCCAAGCGCGGCTTCAGCGCCAGCCTGCAGGCGAAGCACATAGACAATATGGGCTTCAAGTCGGTGCGCAGCCAGACGGGCGAGATGCTGTTCATCAACTACCTGCCCGCCATCAACAAACAATACACCTATGCCTCGCTGACGATGTTCCCCTATGTGACACAGGTCAACGGAGAGAACGGCCTGCAGGGCGAGGTGATGTACCGCTTCAAGAAAGGCACCCTGCTGGGTGGCAAGTATGGCACCGACATCACGCTCAACGCCTCCACCATCTACGGTCTGGACACCGTGCAGGTGGGCGGCGCCGGCACCGAGGGCTACACAGCCTCGTGGTTCGGCCTCGGCGAGCACTACTACACCGACCTCTCGCTCGAGGTGGAGAAGAAAGTCAGCAAAAAAGTCACCCTGACGGCCATCTACAGCTACCAAGAGTTCAATCCTGCCGTGGAGGGCGAGGAGCCAGACCTGTACCACAACCACATCGTGGTGGGCGACCTGCATTGGCGCGTCAACAAGAAACACACTCTGCATTTCAAGGCTGAATGGATGGGCAGCGATAGTTTCTACGACCCCGCCCAGAGTCATACCGACCGACGCGCCGGTGACTGGATAATGGGCTTCGTCGAGTGGAACATCGGCAAGAACTGGTTCCTCTCGGCCAGCGACCAATACGCCTACAATGACGGCGTGGGCAACTACCCCAGCGTCACCGTGGGCTACACCCACGGCACCACACGCCTCCAGGTGGGCTACGGCAAGCAGCGTGAAGGCTTGCTCTGCATCGGCGGCGTATGCCGCCGCGTGCCTGCCAGCAACGGTATCACCTTCGGTATGTCAACAAGCTTCTAAACAACGCCTGATATGGAAAAGACCATCATAAGCCTTTGCGCAATAGTTTTTCTCTTCGCCGCCTGCGACAAGATACCCGCCGACCAGTACACCACCGGAACCCCGGGCAACAGCAGTGAATGGCAGAACGCCAATGTACACCGCGTCTACGTTGAGAAATATACAGGTCCTAAGTGTCCCAACTGTCCCGCCGCCGACGTCACCCTCGATGCCGCACATCACCAATTCGGCGACCGCCTGGTCATCATCTCCGTCAACCATCCCGTCGGACAGGGTGTCCCTTTCAACGGCGACCCCGATATGCGTACCGATGCCGGCACCACATGGGACAACTACTTCGGCATCAACGCCATCCCCACAGCATTCATCAACCGTGACAGAAGCATGAAATACAGCGGCTCGATGGGGGCTATCTCGGCCGACATAGAGACCATCATCAACCAGGCTCCCCAGGCCGGCGTGGAGGTGAGCGCCATTGCTGCGAGCGACACCATTGCCATCACTGTCGATGTGGAACTGTTCCGCCAACTGGACGATGGCCTGACACTCACCCTGGCTCTTACCGAGGACTCGGTGAAATACCGTCAGTCGAACGGCAGTGAAGTGGTGTCCGACTATGAGCACAACCACATGCTGCGCGACGTCATTACCGATGTGTGGGGCAACGATATCCCCATGGAGGGCAACGCCGGCGAGCACAAGATTGGCCACTTCACCTATACCGTCACCAACAGCGATATCAACCTGCAGAACTGCCACATCGTGGCCCTGCTTTCACGCAAGAGCGACCGTCACGTGCTCAACTGCGCCGAGTGCACCATCCAATAACTAAACTATGAATAAGCGCATCCTGGGGCTCGCCCTGCCCAACATCATCACCAATATCACCGTGCCGCTGCTCGGCATGGTGGATATGGCCATTGTGGGGCACCTGTCGGCAAGCCACATCGGCGCTATCACCATCGGCACCTCTATCTTCAACCTCATCTACTGGAATTTCGGCTTCCTCCGCATGGGTACCAGTGGCTTCACAGCACAGGCCTATGGCGCACGCAACTGGAGCGAAGCCGTCAAGATTCTCATCCGAGCCTGTGCCATAGCCCTCACCATAGCTGTACTGCTCATCGCCCTGCAATGGCCCGTCTCACGACTAGCGCTGGTCATCTTCGAAGGTAGCGACGAGGTGCTGCGTCTGGCTCTCACCTACTTCTTTGTACGCATCTGGGCGGCACCGGCCACCTTGGGGCTCTACGCCATCAAGGGCTGGTTTATCGGTATGCAGGACTCCAAGACCCCCATGTGGATAGCCATCGCATTGAACTGCGTCAACATCCTGGCCTCACTGCTTTTTGTCTTGGTGCTGCACTGGGACATCGCTGGCGTTGCGCTGGGCACCGTAGTGGCCAACTACTCGGGTCTGGCTTTGGGACTCCTCTTCCTTCGCCGCCGATTCCACCGCGACAACCACCTCTCAACTCTCAACTTTCAACTATCAACTATCAAGGAGTCAATGCATTGGGCCGACATGCGCCGCTTCTTCAAGGTGAACGGCGACATCTTCCTACGTACAGTCTGCCTGTCGGCCGTCTTCACTTTCATCACCGCAGCCAGTGGCCGCATCAGTGACGAGGTGCTGGCCATCGACGCCCTCCTATTGCAGTTCTTCACCCTCTTCAGCTATATCATGGACGGCTTCGCCTATGCCGGCGAGGCATTGGTGGGCCGATATATCGGTGCCCGTCAGAGCCGTCAGCTGCGACTCTCGGTGCGACTGCTACTCATCTGGGGACTGATTCTCACCGCCTTCTTCACCCTGCTCTATGCCCTCTTCAGCCAACAGTTCCTCGGCCTTTTCACCTCCGACCCCTCACTCGTCGCTGCCGCCGGAACCTACCTCATCTGGGTGCTTCTCATTCCGCTCTGCGGATTTGCGGCTTTCCTCTTCGATGGTATCTTTATCGGCGCCACTGCCTCACGAACCATGCGCAATGCCATGTTTGTAGCCACTGCCGCCTTCTTCCTTATCTACTTCGGTCTCAAAACGATGGTGATTAACCACTACCAGCTCACCGCCCATCAATGGAACAACATCCTCTGGCTAGCCTTCATGGTGTTCCTTATCCTGCGCGGACTGCTACAAGGCTTACGTGTTAGAAAAGACATCTACTCCCAAGCACGATGAAGAAATATTCATTCATATTATTTCTACTTGCCACCCTGCCGGCTTGGTCACAGAATGTTGAATTTACAGACCACCAAGGCCGCGTTGTCGACGCCACCACCGGCAAGCCCCTAGCCAATGTGAAGGTGACTCATGCCATCGGTGGTCAATCCGATGCGAAAGGCCGTTTCACCGTACGTTACTACAGTACCGAGAGCAACTATCAGGTCATTGTTTCCCATCCAGGTTATTGCACCGATACCTTCAGCCACGCACCAGCATTCGTCAGCCTGCGCCGTACGACTGCCAGTTCACAAAAAGGACGTCCCAAGGTGGCGGTGGTGCTCTCGGGGGGTGGTGCCAAAGGCGTGGCCCACATCGGCGCCTTGAAAGTTATAGAAGAGGCCGGCATACCCGTCGACATGGTATGCGGCACCAGTATGGGCGCCCTTGTCGGTGCCCTCTATAGTGTGGGCTATTCCACCGACTTCCTCGATTCGCTCGTCCGCTCGCAAGACTGGGCTGCGCTGCTCAGCGACCGTACCGACCCTGCCTACCTCACCCTGCGCCAACGTGAGGAGCAGAACACCTACGTCGTCATCCGTGGCCTCGGTGGCGAACAACCCCAACGCGGCGGTCTCATCCGCGGACGCAACCTTGACATGCTTTTCCGTCGCCTCTGTGCCGGCTATCTCGACAGCATCAGTTTTGACAGCCTGCCCCGGCCCTTCGCCTGCATAGCCACCGACATCGTCACCAACCAGGAGGTCGTATTCCACAGCGGACACCTCATTCAAGCCATGCGAGCCTCCATGGCCATCCCAGGAGTATTCACCCCCGTGCGCATGGGCGACATGGTGCTCCTCGACGGCGGCCTGCGCAACAACTACCCTGCCGACGTGGCTCGCGCCATGGGAGCCGACATCGTCATAGGCATCAGCGTGCAAGACCTGATGACACGCTCTGAAGACATCAACGACGTGGGTGCCGTCATGGGCCAACTTATCAGCATCAACAGCCGTAACAAGTTCACAGACAACATCAAGCTGAGCGACATCTTCATCCATGTCGATGTCAGCGGCTACAGCGCCGCCAGCTTCACCAATGCCTCCATCGACACCTTGCTGCAACGTGGCGAGAAAGCCACCCGAAGCCTATGGGACCAGTTGATAGTACTACGCAAACGCAACCACATTGACAGTGTGACTGCCAGCGCATTCTGTGCCCCGACTGGCGACTCGCAAGAGCAAAACATGAAACTCTCGCAAACCTTCCGCATCGTCAATTCCCCTGTTGCCAGCGCAGGTTTCCGCTTCGACACCGAAGAGATGGGAGCATTGCAAATCAACGTTAAGATACCGCTACATACCCGCATGCGCAGTTGCGTGGCAGGCACCGTACGTCTCGGGAAACGCATTATGGCCCGTGGAGAACTATCCATGCTGTCGCACCACAGCGGCTTCAACCCCACCCTCTCCTACACCTTCCGGAATAACGACCTTGACATCTACACCGCCGGCACCCGTACATATAACGTTCGCTACCGTCAACATACGGCCGAGTTCACCCCACTCGACCTGCGACTGAACCGTTACGACATTCGCGGCGGCATCCGATGGGACTTTTTCAACTACTACGGACAGTTGCTCTCAAACGGCAGCGACATTCCGTCACTCGACGACAATCAATATATCTCCTACCATGTCAGTACCGACCTCAACAACGAGAACGATTGGTACTTCCCGACCAGTGGCACACGTTTTCATGCCGCCTACGCCTATCGTACTGACAATTTCTATGGACTCGGCGACAAAGCCGGTATCAGCGACCTCATTGTGCATTGGCGCATGAACATCCTCCTCGGCGAACGTTGGGCGCTGCAGCCGATGCTCTACGGCCGCCTGCTCTCCACCGACGAGACGTTGGCCTTCACCAGCTTCATCGGCGGCGACTGGTTCAGCCACACCGTCGAACAGCAACTCCCCATGACCGGCTTCGGCCACATTGAACTCTGCGACCGCCATTTTGCCGCAACACAGCTGCAACTGCAGTACAACATCTTCAAAAACCATTACCTGCTACTACGTGTCGCTGGTGCCTACCAGACCGACGACCTCACCCAGCTCAACAATGAGGGTCTTATCATCGGCGCACAGGCTGGCTACAGCCTCAACACCCTCATAGGTCCCATCGATGCCCGCATAGGCTACTCCAGTCTCACCCGCAAGCCTTATTTCTTTATTAATATCGGACATGTATTCTAATCTCAACATGAAAGCAATCGACCTATACAATCTCTTCGAGAGACAAATCAAAGACTACCACCTTACCGATTCCGTCGACGCGGAATGCCACAATCCCTATCCCGAAGGCAGTTTCGAGGCCCTACTGTGGGAGAAATCGTGGGTTGACACCGTACAGTGGCATCTGGAGGACCTTGTCCGTCCCGACGATGTAGACCCCGTCTACGCCCTACAGCTCAAACGCCGCATCGACCGTTCCAACCAACGACGTACCGACCTCGTGGAGCGCATCGACGACCACTATATGGCCTTGTCCAACCAAGTAGAGCTACAGCCCGACGCCCGTCTGAACACCGAAACCCCCGCCTGGGCCATCGACCGACTCTCCATCCTAGCCCTTAAAGTGTACCATTTTGATATCGAGGCCCGCCGTGGCGATGACGAACACCGTCAGCGCTGCCAAGCCAAACTGGACACCCTGCTCGTGCAACGGCAAGACCTCACCGCGGCCATCGACGCCCTGCTGGACGACATAGCCACCGGCCACTGCCAGATGCGCCTCTACCGCCAGATGAAGATGTACAACGACCCTTCGCTTAATCCCATGCTTTACAAGAAGTGAATCACCTGCTGGTCATACGTCTGTCAGCCCTCGGCGACGCAGCCATCCTGGCCCCCGTCGTACGCAACTACGCCACCGCCAATCCCGATGTGCGCTTCACTGTAGCCGCTCCACCCATGCTGGAACCTCTCTTCTGCGGGATGGCTCCCAACGTTGACTTTCTCGGCGTCAAGAAAAAGCAAAGCTCGCAGAACATCTATCGGCAATTGCGTGACGTCGGTGCCGATGCGGTAGCCGACATGCACCGCGTGAACAGGGTCAACCGCGCACTGGTGATGCTATGGATGCACGAGATGTTGCACCTGCACTTTCACTTCCGCATACGCCACCTGCACAAAGGACGCCTTTCACGTCTGATGGTACTTAAACACCTCAGCAGAAAAGCCCGTCGTCCACAATATCTGCGCTACGGCGATGTATTCCATCGGTTGGGACTCACCAAAGCGACAGAAATCCCATGCAAATCAGATTCTTCCCCAGCTCAGACTCTCACTAACCCCACTATCGGTGTTGCCCCTTTCTCACAACACGAAGGCAAAGTCTGGCCACTGGAATACACAGCACAGTTGTGCCGGATGCTTGCCGCGCAGGGGTGCCAGGTACTCCTCTTCGGCAGCCGTGACGAGGCTCCACAACTGGAAGCCATTGCCAGCGACTCGGACCACATCACTTCCATGGCCGGCAAACTCAGCTTCCAAGAAGAGCTAGAAACCATCGGCAGACTCACGCTAATGGTCAGCATGGATTCGGCCAACATGCACTTCGCCAGCGCAGTAGGTACACCTGTGGTGAGTATCTGGGGCGCCACGCATCCCGACTTCGGTTTTTACGGCTACCGACAAAACACCGCCAACGCACTCTGCGCCCACTTACCCTGTCAGCCATGCTCAGCCTACGGCCAGCTTCCCTGCCGCTATGGCGACTACCGCTGCATGCATGCCATCACCCCTCAGCAGGTACAGAAACGCATCAACGAAAACATTGACATACAACATGAACAATAACAATAAACAGCCCCTGTCGGGCATCGTCACCACCCTCAATGAGGAAACCAACATCCGCAGTGCCGTAGAATCACTCCTGCAGGTATGCGACGAGGTGATTGTCGTCGACTCCTGCAGCACCGACCGCACCGTCGAAGTGGCCCAAGAAGCCGGTGCCACAGTCTACATACAACCCTATCTAGGCGACGGCATACAGAAGAACGTAGCCTTGAAGTATGTACGCAACACGTGGGTGCTCAGCATCGATGCCGACGAGAGGCTGACGCCCGAACTAGTCGCCGCCATCCGTGCCATCGACTTCAACACTACACCCTACGACGGTTATGCCATACGCAGGCGCAACTATATCGGCAGTCGCTGGGTACGCTGCTGCGGCTGGTATCCAGACTATCTGGTACGCCTTTACCGCCACGACCGTCTGCGCTTCCCCGAAGTAAAACAACATGCCACCGTACCTACTACCAATACCCAACGCCTCCGCGCCGACCTGCTGCACTACCGCTACCACAATCTCGGCGAACTCTTTGCCAAACCAGGACGCAATTACAGCACCCGAGGTGCCAAGATACTCTACCTCAAAGGGAAACGAGCCCATTGGTGGTCGCCACTGGGACATGGCATGGGAGCCTTCCTGGTCAACTACTTCGTCCGAGGCGGCATCCTGGGCGGTCTTGATGGATTGACACTCACCAAAGCCATCGCCCTCAACAGCTATCTAAAATACGCCAAACTGCTGGAATACCAGCGCGACCCAGAGGTGCTGGAAGCCGAAGACTTCGACAAAGTATGGTAACCGGAAAACAAAAAGGACACCTCGCAAGGTGTCTTTTTTGGTAGCGGGAATCAGACTTGAACTGATGACCTCCGGGTTATGAATCCAGCGCTCTAACCAGCTGAGCTATCCCGCCATCTTTTTGAAGCATTCCGTTCAAAAACGGGTGCAAAAGTAATACTTTTTTCCGGAATGGCCAAATAATTTTATAAATAAAATCACAACCCGCTAAATCCCAGCGCAATACTATTAAACCCAATAGTCACCCCCCCCCCACACGCAAACATAGTACGCAAGAGCGAAGACAGCATTTACACCCCTCTGGCAGCACCTTCATTTCTGAGGCTGCAGCTCAACGTATGTTTTATCACTGTATATGAGTAAGATATGCTCCAACTTACGCCCTTTGTCCGATGAGAGAAGCGGCAGCGTGGCCTTGTATTCCGGTACCTCTGGAAGCGTCTCTTCCTGAGCGTCTTCCGGCTGATACACGGGTGTTTCGGCAGGTGCCTCCACGGCCATTGGCGTAACTTCCTCTTCATCGAAGAGGGAAGGCTCCTGCGGTGGCACCACTTCCGGCATGACCGAGGACGACGTTGCGTACATCTCACCTTTACCCAACAGCAACCAGTTGGCATCAATCTCAGGATAGCGCCGCAACACCTTGTTGACAAAATCAAGACTGGGGTTGTTACGGCCTCCCAGAATGTGCGACATTCCAGACGGCTGTATGCCGATCTCCTCCGCAAACTGACGAGCGGTGATATTTTTCGCCCGTAAAATCATATTTATCCTGTTTATCATAATCTTACATGTGTAATACTACACTCTTTCGGTTTACAAAATTACACAACATTTTTGATACCACCAAATCTTTTTTACATTTTTACAAAAGTAAACAATCAATATAACAAAAGTATTTATTAAATTAGCAAATATAAAATATTATAAACCAACTGATAAATTAACTAAACGCACTCACATATACATGGTGCGTAGCACCCCCATATAACTACTTTCAATACTTTAATAATCGCAATTTAAATATTTGGTTATAAGTTACATAATTAAAACAACACTCACTTTCAAATATAAATTAACATTGTGTACTGTATTTTCATAAATTACTTTTGTGAATTTACAAATTACATGTATTTTACGGATGTAATTCTCGTAAATCACCCTATGAATGGTTACAAAAGTGAACATTGAAAAAGCCGCCCTAATGCGCTATCTCGGACGGCATGGGACTGGATTCCTAGAAGAGCGAGAAAATCGCTTAGCGTCGAATTTCGCCCCTCCCCGAAAACATACCGACTCCCTCCCCTGCCCTCCTACAATTCCACAATAGTTCTTCAATACTTCTCTTCAATGGCGTATTGAAGAACTATTGAAGAACTGATGTAAAAGGAATGAAAAACAAACGACCGTTACTGCTACACAAGATCTTGGAGCACCAGCGACGCCAGCATGATACCGAAGGTGGCGGTGACAGGCATCAGGGTGCCGCCCGTCTGCGCCGTCTCATTGCGCTCCGGGCTCCACACACACTGGAACTTACGTTCCGGATAGCGGACAGCGCGACGCATGCGCTTACGCAACGATGCCGCCAACGGACAGCCGTCGACCTTCCAGAACTCACTGACTCTCACCTGCCTGGGATCCATCTTGCGAGCCGCACCCATAGAACTATAGAAAGTGGGTAGTTGATAGTTGGTAGTTGATAGTAGTTTCTGAGTGCACAACAAAATCAGTTCCATCTTGTCGGCCATGCTGTCGATAGCATCAATCACGTAATCAAACTCTTCCAGATGGAACGAGGGGGCATTTTCGGCAGAGAACCGCTGCTGCAGGGCCACAATGTCGGCCGCGGGGTTGATTTCCTGCAGCCGCTCGCGCATCACCACCACTTTGGGACGTCCCAAAGTGGTGGTCAGTGCCGGCAGCTGACGGTTGATGTTGCTCGGGTCGACATTGTCGGGGTCCACCATAGTCAGGTGCCCTATACCACTGCGTATCAACGCTTCAGCACACCAGGACCCCACGCCGCCCACGCCAAACAGCAGGACGCGAGCCTCCTCGAGACGCCGCATGGCGTCGCTGCCCACCAGCCGTTCTGTACGGCAAAAAAGGTCTGCTGTCCGGATGTCGTTCATTATGATATAGTAACGGCATAAAACAGGGATTATTGCCCTACAGCCTCTACTTTTCTTTGGTTTTTCATTGGCATTTCTTTGGTATTTCTTTGCTTTTTTCCAAAGAAATACCAAAGAAATGCCTGCAAACGTCCGTCAAAAAGTAAAAGTGGTGTTTTTTTTCACTCTGCTTTGTCCAATCCAAAAAAAAGATGTATATTTGCATTTTATTCTAGATACATAAATTTATATTATAGGATGAAGAAACTTCTTATGATTGTGGCATTTGCAACGCTGGCTTCGGGCAGCGGCGCCGTGGCACAGAGCCATAATATCACGCTGGAGGACATCTGGACCAAGCGTACTTTTGCCGTAAAGGGTATCGGCAGCATCCGCTCGATGCAGGACGGCGAACACTACCTCAGCATGAGCCGCACCGGTATCACCAAGTACCGCTACGCCACCGGCGAGAAGGTGGAGGACATCTGCCTCTTCGGCGGTCCCGACATGCAGAAGAGAGCCAAGCCCCTGCCCCACTTCGAGAGCTATGCCATGAGCCAAGACGAACAGAAGATACTGCTCAGCGCCGGCTTCGAGCCCCTCTACCGCCACAGCGGCGTGAGCGACTACTACATCTATGATGTCAAGGCCAAGACCTTCACCAAGATAAGCAAGAACGGCAAGCAGCGCCTCACCACCCTCAGCCCCGACGGCACCAAGGTGGCCTTCGTGCGCGACAACAACCTCTACTGGATGGACCTCGCCACCCTCGAGGAGCACGCCATCACTCCCGATGGCAAGGTGAACGAGATAATCAACGGCACCACCGACTGGGTCTACGAGGAGGAGTTCGCCATCACGAAAGGTTTCGAATGGAGCCCCGACTCGAAGAAGATTGCCTACATGCGCTTCGACGAGAGCAAGGTGAAAGAGTATAATATGCAGATGTGGGGTGAGCTCTATCCCGAGGACTACCGCTACAAGTACCCCAAGGCCGGCGAGGATAACAGCGAAGTGGCGCTGATTGTTTATAATATTGAAACTCAAAGCTATTTTAACCCCGGTTTCGACGGTCGTCCTCTGTTTGTAGCCGATGGAAAATCAAAATGGGAATATATCCCCCGTTTCCAATGGACTAATAACGCTGATGTACTGGCGTTCATGGTCATGAATCGTCTGCAGAACACCATGCGGATTGAAGCCGTCAACATTCAAAGCAAAGAAAACATCAACCTCTACGAGGAGCAGTGCGACACCTATGTCGACGTGCCCGACACCTGGCAGTTCATCACCGTGGGCAAAGGCAAGAAAGCCAAAGAGCAGATGCTCATCACCAGCGAGCGCGACGGCTACCGCCACATCTACCTCTACGGAATGGATGGCAAGCTCGTCAAGCAGGTAACCAGCGGCAATTGGGAGGTCTGTGATGTCCCTGGCGTAGACGTGAAGAACCAACGCCTCTACTACACCAGCCGCGAAGACGGCGCCATCAACAAGAGCCTCTTCGTCATTGGCTTCGACGGCAAGAAGAAGGAACGGCTCAACCCGCCCTGCACCGGCACCTACAGCGCCACCTTCAGCCAGGGATGCAAATACTACATTCAGACCTGGAGCCATGCCGCCCACGCCCCCGTCTACACCCTTCACGACGCCAAGGGCAAGCTGGTGAAGACGCTGCAGGACAACGCCGAGTTGGAGCAGAAGATGAAAGACTACGGCGCACAGAACAAGGAGTTCGGCACCTTCAAGACCTCGGGCGGCACCGAGCTGAACTGCTACTTCATTCTCCCGCAAGGCTTCGACCACAACCAGAGCAAACAATACCCCGTGCTGATATACGTCTACGGCGGGCCCGGCAACCAGCAGGTGACCAACAGCTACGGCTACTCGGACTACTACTGGTACCACATGCTGGCCGAGAATGGCTATGTGGTCTTCTGCTTCGACGGCAGAGGCACGGGCGGACGCGGTGCACAATTCAAGAAGCAGACCTACGGCGACTTGGGCCGCATGGAGTGCGAGGACGCCATCGAGGCTGCCCGCTGGCTGGGCAAGCAGAGTTGGGTCGACAAAGACCGCATCGGCATCTGGGGTTGGAGCTTCGGCGGCTACCTCTCCACCCTCTCGCTCCTGAAGGGCAACGATGTCTTCAAGGCTGCCATCGCGGTGGCACCCGTGATGAACTGGCGCTACTATGACAACATCTACACCGAGCGCTTCCTCGCCCTGCCCAAGGACAACGCCAAGGGCTACGACGACAACTCGCCGCTCAACTTCGCCGACCGCCTGCAGGGCAACTACCTGCTCATCCACGGCACGGGCGACGACAACGTGCACTTCCAGAACAGCGCCGAGATGGTGGAGAAACTCGAGAATGCCGGCAAGCAGTTCGAGTTCCGCATCTACCCCAACAAGAACCACAGCATCTACGACGCCACGGGCAACACCCGACTCAACCTCTATCAACTGATGACCGACTTTATCCTTAGAAAATTATAAGACAATGAAAAAGATACTTTTATTGGGTTTAATAGGCATTATGGGCATCATGGGTGCCCGCGCACAGTTTGACGACTACGGTGTCAAGTTCGCCCTCGGCACCGCCACCCTGGTCGACGACCTGTCGACCAAGTCGCCCATTCTGGGCGCCAACATCGGTGGCTATGTCAACTTCACCTTCAAGCACAGTCCCACGGCACTGGCAGAGATATTCTATCTGCAAACAGGTCTCAACTTTGTGCGCCGAGGCAACTCCTTCGAGGAAAACTTCGAGAACGGCAACACCCTGTCGTTCCGCGAGGGCTACCACCACACCTACTATGTGCAGTTGCCCATACTGGCTGGCGTACACTTTGAGCTGCCTGTACGCGAACCAGGCCATGTGGTGGGCGTCTATCTGGGCCCCGCTGTCAGCTTTGGCCTTTTCGGCCGCTATGCCGACCGCATGATTACGCCCGGCTACACCTCACGCGCTGCCAACTACGATGTCAACTTCAGCGGCACCCCGGCCGACCGATACATCTTCAACCACATCAGCAGACTGGATGTCAGCGCCATTCTGGGTGTCAGCTACGAGCACGGAGACTACACCTTCTCGTTGTTTGTCGACCACGGCTTCTTGGCCGTCTCCGAGGGTACCGATGTGCTGCGCACCATCGTCAACAACCTGAACTCTCTCAATCCCTTCATCAACGCCAACAACATTCCTAAAATCCCCGACGGCAACAATAACGCCGTAATGATTTCCGTAGCCTACAAGCTGGGCTCCTTCATGAAGTAAAATAGAGTTAAATCTTAAACTTTAAACCTTAATGGTAAGAGTACGCTTTGCCCCGAGTCCTACGGGGCCACTACACATCGGCGGTGTGCGCACCGCCCTCTACAACTACCTCTTCGCCCGCCAGAACGGCGGCAAGATGATTCTCCGCATCGAAGACACCGACCAGACCCGCTTCGTGCCTGGTGCAGAACAATACATCATCGAGGCTCTCGATTGGCTGGGCATCCAGTTCGACGAGGGCGTGCACATCGGAGGCCCCTATGGTCCCTACCGCCAGAGCGACCGCAAGCCCCTCTACCGTCAGTATGCCGAGCAGCTGCTGGCCGACGGCTGGGCCTATTACGCCTTCGACCGTCCGGAAGCCCTGGAAGCCAAGCGCAAGGAATACGAGGCCGAGAAAAAGACGTTCCAGTATGACTGCACCACCCGTCAGGGTATGGAGAACAGCCTCAGCCTCAGCACCGAAGAGGTGCAGCGTCGTATTGAGAGCGGCGAGCCCTACGTGGTGCGTTTCAAATTCCCCGAGAATATCGACATCACCGTGCATGACCTTATCCGCGGCGGCGTCACCATGAACAGCCGTCTGCTGGACGACAAGGTGCTCTTCAAAAGCGACGGCATGCCTACCTACCATTTGGCCAACATCGTCGACGACCACCTGATGGAAATCACTCACGTCATCCGTGGCGAGGAGTGGCTGCCCTCAGCCCCACTCCATGTAATGCTGTACAAAGCTTTCGGCTGGGAAAGTACCATGCCGCAGTTCGCCCACCTGCCCTTGCTGCTCAAGCCCGAGGGCAACGGTAAGCTCAGCAAGCGCGACGGCGACCGCCTCGGCTTCCCCGTCTTCCCGCTCGACTGGCACGACCCCAAGAGCGGCGAACTCAGCAGCGGCTACCGCGAGAAAGGTTATCTGCCACAGGCTGTGGTCAACATGCTGGCGCTCTTAGGGTGGAATCCAGGCACCGAACAGGAGATTATGAGCATGGATGAGTTAATTAAACTATTCAACGTGGAGCACATCAGCAAGAGCGGCGCCAAGTTCAACGTCGAGAAAGCCAAGTGGTTCCAGCACGAATACTTCCAGATGCTCAGCGACGAGCAGGTGGCCGAATACCTACAGAAAGAAGTGGGCGCTCGCGGCATAACAGCGAGCCACGACTATGTGGTGAAGGTCGCCGCCTTGATGAAGGAGCGCATCACCTTCCCCAGCGAGCTGTGGGACACCTGCTGCTACTTCTTCGTGGCTCCCACCGAGTATGACCCCGCCGCCATCAAGAAACGTTGGAAAGCAGGCATGACCACCCACATGGCCAAGGTCATCGAGATACTCAATACCGTTCCCTTCGAGTACGACACCATCCATCAGGCCCTACTGGAGGACTACATCAAAGGCAACGAGTTGAACATGGGCTCGGTGATGAACTCGCTGCGTCTGGCCGTGGTGGGCAAGACCGTGGGACCCGACATGCTGACGCTCGTCATGATGCTCGGCAAAGAGGAGACCATCCGCCGCGTACAACGCGCAATCGACACCATAGGAGAAGTTGAAAGTCAAAGTTGATAACTTAGCAATATTATAATAATGAAGAAACATACCTTTATCTATGCCGCCGCAGCCCTCCTCCTGATGGGCATGACGGCTTGCAACAACAACAGCAGCAAACAGAATCCCGACGCCACAGCCCCTGTAGTGACAGAAGGAGGCCTCAAAGTGGCCTATATCGACACCGACACCCTGCTGGCCAGATACCAGTACGCCATTGACCTCGAGCAGCAGCTGAAGGACTACACCGAGCAACAGCGCCGCTACGGTCAGCAGCAGGTCGACGCTTTCCAGAAAGACTACAACAACTACCTGCAGACGGGCTCCACAATGACCCTCACCCAGCAGCAGGCCAAGGAGGCCGAGCTGAAGCAACGCGCCGAGAAGATGCAGACCCTCGAGCAGGAGCTCATGGCCAAAATTGCCGAGAAGCAGGCCGCCGAGACCGCCAAGATCATGAATGCCATATACGCCTTTGTGCGCGAGTACAATGCTGCCAACCAGCAGTTCGACATCATCTATACCAAGCAGGCCACCCTCTACATCAACCCTGCCATGGATATCACCGACGAGATTGTCAACGGCCTCAACGAGGAGTATAAAAATCTGAAGAAATAAATATTCAGATAAAACAAAAAAGAGCCTCGCGATTGCGAGGCTCTTTTTTTTATCCTTACTTCACTGGATGGTCTTTGTGGAAGGCCTCGAGACGCTCCTTGAGGTCGGGGAACTGGTCGCGCTGCACCAGGGCCACACAGGCGCGGATGCCCTGCTTGTGGCTGCCCGTGATGTCGAGGGCGATGGCGCTGATACCGTAACGGATAAGCTCGTTGAGCAGGTCGACGCCACCGAAGCCGGGATAGCAGAAAGTGAAGTAGAAGCCGTCGCCGATGTCTTCGCCCATATCCTTGTCATAGACGATATAGAAGCCGTTGTCGGCGAAGTATTTCTTCATGATACCAGCCTTCTCGCCGTACTCCTTGATGTCCTTGACGAAGTTGAAGGTGCCGTCGTTGGCGCCCTTCAGCATGGCGGCCATAGCGTACTGCACACTATGGGCGGTGCCGCTGGAGAGGCAGTAGAGGGTGCCGAAGATGAGGGCACGGCCGAGCTGCGTCTGGCTGTAGTAGCGGGCCAAATCGGGGCACTCCATGTTGAACAGCTTGGGGCTGACCACCATCATGGCGATACGCTCACCGGCATAGCTGAAGCTCTTCGAGCCGGAAATCATGATGACGTAAAGGTCGGTATACTTGGCCACGGTGGGCTGGAAGGGAGCCTGACCGGGGACACTGTAGTCCTTGCGGAAGTCCATGAGGAAGTAGGCGGAGTCTTCCATCACGACGACACCGTACTTGTTAGCCATCTCGCCGATGATCTGCAGCTCGTGGTCGGTGAAGCAGAACCAGGCGGGGTTGTTGGGGCTGCTGAAAATCATGCAAGCCACATCGCCGTCCTTCAGTTCCTCTTCGAGTTTGTCGCGCAGCTTGTCGCCACGGTACTCATAGACGTCGAAGGCCTTCATGGGGATGCCGAGGACGCGGCACTGCTGCTTCTGCACGGGGAAGCCGGGGTCGATGAAGAGCACCTTGGTCTTCTTGGCATCGTAGCGCGTCAGCGTCAGGAAGCTGGCGAAACCGGCCTGCATCGAGCCCACGGTAGGCACGCAGCAGTCGGGCGTGACGTCGATGTCGAGGAAGTTCTTCACGAAGCGTGCGGCCTCGCGCTTGAAGTCGGCGGTACCGTAGATCTCGGGGTAGATGCTGGCCACGCCGCTCTTCAGAGCCTCAATCTGGGCGTTGACACCCACCTGCGGGG
>JAGCVD010000013.1 GCA_017962545.1 Bacteroidales bacterium | reverse complement strand
GCGGAGGCCGTGTACGGGGCGCCGGAGTGGACGGCTGACAATGTGCTGACGGTGCGCTTCGAGGGCGGCGCAGGGAGGTGGAACGACTATGTGCGGCTGTATGTCTACTGTCCCGAGTGGCGGACGGGCATAGTGACGGCGCCAGTCTACCGCAACGAGAAGAAAATCAGCGTCATGCTGTCGGACATGTTCGTGGGGCGCGAGGTGCACGTCTACGGCCTGGTGAGCAACGACGAGGGGCTGTGGGCGGAGACGACGTATGTGGGCGCGCTCGTCTGCGACGAGACGGCAGTTCGCTCGTCAGGCTCGCGGGCCTCAGCAGACAGTGGGCAGCAGGCAGTTGAGGGAGATCATGAGCCTGCGGCGGAGGCTGTGGAGGATACGGATATAACTGCATCGGATTCTGGCGGGTCATTACCGCCGGAACAGGCGGCGCTGCCGTGAGCCGGCATACTGGCGTATTATACCAAACTTTTTTCGCGCGTATCAAATAAAATAGTTATATTTGCACATTGCCCCGCAAGGGAGCAATAGAGTGAAACAACCTGTTATTTACGGCGTTGCGCGCTTGTCGCGCACACCAACAGTAATTCTTAACAACAAAAAACCATTTCAAAATGGAAGAGACTACCCCCCTGCAGACGGCTCCCGCCGTCGATGAAACGACACCTGCCGTCGAGACGACTCCTGTCGCTGAGGAAATGATTGAGACGACTCCTGTCGTCGAGGAACCGGCTCCTATCGCCGAAAATGAAACCCCTGTCGCCGAGGATGCAGCTCCCGCCGAGGAAGCGACACCCGACTACAGCGCGCTGGATCGCGAAGGTCTGCTGTCTGCCTTGGAGCAGCTGATGACCGAAGAGGTGCAGCAAATCAAAGGCCGCGCCCAAGCCATCCGCACCCGCTTCAACGAGCTCAACCACGAGGCGCAGAAGGCCGTCTTCGAGGCTTTCCTGGCCGACGGCGGCAACAAGGACGACTACCAGGCCCAGAACGACACGCTGGCCGAGAAGTTCTACGCCCTCTACGACCGCTACCGTGCCCGCCGCCAGCAGTACCTCGAGCAACTCGAGGAGCAGAAGAAGAAGAACCTCGAGGCCAAGCAGGCCCTCATCGAGGAGCTGCGCACGCTGGTGGACAGCGACGAGGAGCAGATGCGCACGGTCATGGACCGCTTCAACGACATTCAGGAACGCTGGAAGGCCATCGGCGACGTGCCGCGCGACCAGATGAACGACCTCTGGCAGAACTACCACTTCCAGATTGAACAGTTTTTTGCCAAGCTGAAGATTAACCGCGAGTTGCGCGCCCTCGACCAGAAGCGCAACCTCGACCAGAAGATAAGCCTCTGCGAGAAGGCCGAGGAGCTCATCATGGAGCCCTCGGTGACGAAGGCCTTCAAGGGCCTGCAGGAACTCCGCGCCCAGTGGAAGGAGATTGGCCCCGTGCCCGTCGAGCAGAACGAGGAGATATGGCAGCGCTTCCAGGGCGCCGCCAACCAGATTGACGAGCGCCGCAAGGAGTACTACGAGCAGCGCAAGGAGGAGTTCAACAACAACCTGCTGGCCAAGCAGGCCCTCATCGACAAGGCCGCCGAGCTGACCGCAGAGCAGCCGCAGAGCGTGCGCCAGTGGAACGACGTGACCACCGCGCTCGACGAGATGCTGAAGGTGTGGAAGACCATCGGCCCCGTGCCGCGCGAGGTGAACGAGGAGATATGGACCAAGTTCAAGGGCATGATCGACCGCCACTACGCCGAGAAGAAAGAATATTTCTCCACCATCCGCGACGAGCAGGAGCAGAACTACCAGAAGAAGGTGGAGCTGTGCCTCAAGGCCGAAGCCATCGCCCAGCGCGAGGACTGGAAGAAGGCCACCGAGGAACTGCTGCAGCTGCAACAGGAGTGGAAAGAGATTGGCGCCGTCAGCCGCAAGGTCAGCGAGAAGATATGGCAGCGCTTCCGCAGCGCCTGCGACCAGTTCTTCGCCAAGAAGGGCGAGTTCTTCAAGGAGCGCCGCACCTCGGAGAACGAGAACCTGGCCAAGAAGGAGACCATCCTGGGCGAGTTGAAGACCCACATCTTCGGTGACGATCGCGAGGAGAACCTCAACGTCATCAAGGACTTCCAGCGCCGCTGGGCCGAGGTGGGCTTTGTGCCCGCCGCCGACAAGGATCGTCTGCAGAAAGACTTCCGCAGCGAAATCAACCGCATCTTCGAGCAGCTCAAAATATCGGCCCGCGAAGCCGAGGAGACGGCCTACCGCGAGCGTCTTCACAACATCGGCGGTGACGCCAAGCGTTTCGTCAACAGCGAGAAACAGGAGCTGCACGAAAAGATTGAGAAACTGCGCAGCGACCTCAGCCTGTGGGAGAACAACCTGGGCTTCCTGGCTTCGAGCAAGCAGGCCGACCTGCTGAAGCAGGAGTTCGAGAAGAAGATGCAGAACGCCCGTCAACAGATAGCGCTGATGCAGGCCAAGCTGCGCATTCTCAACGAGGCCGAGAAGGAAGAGAAAAACGAAGAGAAGAAAGATGCTGAATAGTAAGTCGCATATCGCCAGACAGATGCAGAGACACATGGCCATGTGTCTCTGCATTGTTGTTGCCACGCTGGCGCTGACGGGCTGTGTGCGTAGCGAGAAGGTGCAGTTCCACCGCTTCGAGCAGTTGCTTTTCGACACTCCCGTCGAGCAGATAGCCACAGAACTGAAAGCCCACGAGGAGGAATACCGCTCGGAGCTCCTGGTGCTCTACCCCGACGAGCCGGAGTTCATCCAGATGACGCAGGAGTATGTGAGCGACCCCGTGATGCGCGACATCTACCGCATCACCGACAGCCTCTACCACGACTTCTCCGACGTGGAGCGTCAGCTGGGCCGCGCCCTGGGGCGCGCCTACAAGCTCTGCCCGAAGATGACGCACGTGGAGCGCTTCTACACCTCGGTCACGGGCGACTTCAACTACGACTGGCGTGTGTACAGCAACTGCAGCGACCTCTGCGTGTGCCTCGACCAGTACGCCCTCGGCGCCATGGAGAAGTATCAGTATTTCAACACGCCCGCCTACCTGCTGCGCACTCTGAAGCGCGAATACATCGTACCCGACTGTATGTTCACCTTGGCGGGTTTGCATATCGAGACGCCCGACGGCGAGCCGACGCTGCTCGACCACGCCATTGCCGACGGCAAGAAGCTCTACTTTGTGGAGAAGTGCCTGCCAGGCATCGCCGACACGCTGCTGCTGCGCTACACCGCCGACCAGCTGAAGTGGATGAAGGACAACGAAAGCAATGTGTGGGGATGGATGATAAAGAACAAGATGCTCTACTCCACCGACCGCAGCGCCTTCCGCAACCTGATGGGCGATGCTCCTCACACCAACGCCTTCGGCAACAATTCGGCACCCCGCACCGCCTCCTACATCGGCTGGCAGATTGTCCGCGCCTACATGAAGAAGAGCCGCTGCACGATGCAGGAGCTCTTCGACGAGGCCGACAGCCAGAAGATACTCACCACCTCGGGATGGAGGCCGTGAGGAGTGAATAGTGATTAGTATGAAGACAAAAACTCTCTTTATAGTAAACCCCATCTCGGGAATAGGTCGACAGAAAAGGATTGAGACGCTGCTGTCGCAGAACCTCAACCTCGACCTTTTCGACTATGAGGTGCGCTATACCGAGCGCATACACCACGGCACCGAGTTGGCACGCGAGGCCGCCGCAAAAGGCTACGACTGTGTCGTCGCCGTGGGCGGCGACGGCTCGGTCAACGATGTGGTGCAGGGCCTTCGCGGCAGCGACACCGTACTGGGCATCATTCCCTGTGGCTCCGGCAACGGGCTGGCACATACCCTCAAGCTGCCCTTGCAGCCCTGGCTGGCCATACGCACCCTCAACCAGCAGTACGAAGTCACCATCGACTCCATCCTCGTCAGCGGCGACGACAAGGAACAGGGGGAATACGTCTGCGTCAACGCCGCCGGTGTAGGCTTCGACGCCCATATTTCACGACTGATGCAGGCCGCCAAGACCCGCGGTCTCACGGGCTACACCAACATCGTGCTCCGCGCCTACAACAACTACCAGTCGTCCGACTACACGCTCTACATCAACGGCCGCACCATTGAGCGCAACGCCTGGATTATAGCCTTGCAGAACAGCAGCCGCATAGGCTACGGCATGCCTGTGGCACCCAGGGCGAGCATCGACGACGGCATCATCGACATCAGCATCGTCGACAAGATACCACTGGACCATGTGGCCATCACGGCACCTCTGGCGCTGACCAACCACCTGCAGCTCTCGCAGCACGTTGAGATGTTCCGCACCCGCGAGGTAACCATCGAAGGCAACGTCGACCGCTGGGTCGATGTCGACGGCGAAGGCATCAATATCGGCCGCACCGTGCATTTCCTCAACCTGCCCCATTCGGTCAAGGTCTATGCCCGCGACCTCAACCAGCTGCTTATCGTGCGTACGCCCACCGGCGACCCCATCACACTCCCAAGAATATGAGCAAGAAGAACATTATCGGTGTTGTCTATTCGACCAATCCCGACTACCAATACCAATACGACGAGGAGCCCGAAGCCGAGACGCTGGCACCAGAGAAGCAACGCCTGCGCGTGAGTCTCGACCGTCACCACCGTGGCGGCAAGACGGTAACGCTGGTCACAGGCTTTGTGGGCAGCGACGACGACTTGCAGGCCCTGGGGAAGATGCTGAAGGGCAAATGCGGCGTCGGCGGCTCGGCCAAAGAAGGCGAAATCATCATCCAAGGCGACCAACAGGAGAAGGTGCGGCAAGCACTTATCGCTGGAGGATACAAGGTAAAATAAGAAGAGGGCCGCGCAATGCGGCCCTCTTTCTTTCATAGTGTCATTTTTACTCCGCCCAGACGGCCTGCAGATTGCGGTCGCCGTAGGCGTCGTCAATCTTGCTGATAGTGGGCCAGTACTTCTCGCAGTGGGGCTGCGGGAAGGCGGCTTTCTGACGGCTGTAGGGCAGCGTCCACTCGTCGGCGCAGACCACCTGCATGGTGTGCGGGGCGTTGCAGATGGGGTTGTTCTTCTCGTCGCTCTTGCCGGTCATTACGTCGTCAATCTCCTGACGGATGGCGATCATGGCGTCGCAGAAACGGTCCATCTCGCTGAGGGGCTCGCTCTCGGTGGGCTCGACCATGAGGGTGTTGTGCACCGGGAAGGCCACGGTGGGGGCGTGGAAGCCATAGTCCATGAGGCGCTTGGCGATGTCGCCGACACCGACCTTGAGGCTGAACTCGTTGAAGTCGACAATCATCTCGTGGCCGCACATACCGTTGCGGTTGGTGTAGAGAATCTTGTAGTACTTCTGCAGGCGGGCACGGAGGTAGTTGGCGTTGAGGATGGCATGCTTGGTGACATCCGTGAGGCCCTCGCTGCCGAGCATCAGCAGGTAGCCGTAGGTGATGGGCAGGAGGTAGGCGCTACCGTAGGGAGCGGCGGCCATGGTGTTGCCCTTCTTGCCACCGACCTCGACCACGGGATGCGTGGGCAGGAAGTCGACGAGCTTCTGGCAGACGCAGATGGGACCCACTCCAGGACCGCCACCGCCGTGAGGCATGGCAAAGGTCTTGTGGAGGTTGAGGTGGCACACATCGGCACCCATGTGACCGGGGCTGGTGAGGCCCACCTGGGCGTTCATGTTGGCACCGTCCATATAGACGAGGGCACCCACGCTGTGGATGATATTGATAATCTCGAGGATGCCTTCCTCGAAAGCACCGTGAGTCGAAGGATAGGTGATCATCAGGCAGCTGAGGGTATCTTTGTACTGCTCGGCCTTGGCCTTCAGGTCTTCGATGTCGACATCACCCTTGTCGTTGCACTTCACCACGACCACCGTCATGCCGGCCTTAGCGGCAGAGGCGGGGTTGGTGCCGTGAGCGGAAGCGGGGATGAGGCAGACGTTGCGCTGGGGCTGACCATTGGCGATATGGTAGTTGCGGATGACGGTGAGACCGCTGTACTCGCCGAAGGCGCCGCTGTTGGGCTGCAGCGAGCAGCCAGCGAAGCCGGTGATGACGGAGAGCCAGTGCTCGATGTCCTTAATCATCTCGATGTAACCCTCGGCCTGGTCGGCGGGCACGAAGGGGTGCATGCCGGCGAACTTGCTCCAGCTGAGGGGCATCATCTCGGCAGCGGCGTTGAGCTTCATGGTGCAGGAGCCCAGCGGAATCATGGCACGGTTGAGGCTGAGGTCTTTCTCCTCGAGCATCTTGATGTAGCGCATCATCGAGGTCTCGTCGTGGAAGCGGTTGAAAATCTTCTGGGTGAGGAAAGCACCGCCACGTTTCAGTTCAGCGGGGATAGCCTCGTCGGCAAATTGGCAGCAGCAACCCTTGCACTCGAGGGGCTGAGCGTTTTTGCCAGCGGCTTCGGCCAGGCAGGCCACGATGGCGTCGAGGTCGCACTTCTCGGTGGTCTCGTCGATGGAAATACCGATGCACTCGTCGCAGATATAGCGGAAGTTAATCTCGTGTTTCAGGGCCACTTCGCGCACCTTGGCGGTGGGCACGGGGCACTGGAGGGCGAGGGTGTCGAAGTACACCTTATTGTGCTGCTTGTAGCCGTACTGCTCAAGTTCCATGGCCAGACGGTGGGCGCGAGCGCAGATGCGGACAGCAATCTCCTTGATGCCTTCGGGACCGTGCCAGATGGCATAGAAGCCGCTCATGTTGGCCACGAGGGCAGCGGAGGTGCAGATGTTCGAGGTGGCTTTGTCGCGTTTGATGTGCTGCTCACGCATGCCGAGGGCCATACGGAGGGCGGGGTTGCCCTTGGCGTCGACGCTCCAGCCGATGATACGGCCGGGGAAGGCACGCTTGAAGGTCTCGGTGAAGGCGAAGAAGCCGGCGTGAGGACCACCGAAGCCCATGGGCAGACCAAAGCGCTGGGCGTTACCCACGGCGCAGTCGGCACCCATCTCGCCGGGAGTCTTCATCAGGGCCAGGGCCATCAGGTCGGTAGCCATGCAGACGAAGATGCCCTTCTCGTGGCACTTGCTGATGAAGCCCGTCCAATCCTGAGCCTCACCGAACTGATTGGGATACTGCACAAAAGCGGCGAAGTAGCTGCCGTCGAGCTCGGTCTGGGCGGCCTTGCCGGTGACGATCTCGATGCCACGGGGGGCGGCATTGGTCTGCATCACGGCCAAGGTCTGGGGCAGGATGCCCTCGTCGACGAAGACCTTGCAGACACCGTCCTTGACGGCCTGACGGCTGCGGCTGTTGAAGAACATGATCATGGCCTCGCCGGCGGCGGTGGCCTCGTCGAGCAGACAGGCGTTGCTCAAAGGCATGCCGGTCATGCTGGCAATCATGGTCTGGTAGTTCATCAGGGCTTCGAGACGGCCCTGGGAGATCTCGGTCTGATAGGGAGTGTAGGAGGTGTACCAGCCGGGATTCTCGAAGACGTTGCGCATGATGACGGCGGGGGTGACGGTGCCGTAGTAACCCATGCCGATATAGCTCTTGTAGAGTTTGTTCTTCTGAGCCAGCGAACGCACGTGGTTCAGGAACTGATACTCGCTCATGCCTTCGGGCAGGGGCATAGCCTCTTTGAGACGGATGGCGGCGGGCACAGCCTTCTCGATGAGCTCGTCCATCGTTTTCACACCGATAACGTCGAGCATCTTCTGCTCTTCGGCGGGATTGGAAACGCCATTGTGGCGCGAAGCAAAGTTGTTTGATTTCATATTATAATATGTTTTATTTTTTATCTCTTTCTAGCATGGAAGAAGCGCACCACTATTTCCTCATAGATGGTGGTGACGCGCACAATGTAGGAGCCCGTGGGGAAGCGGCGCATGTTGACATGACCGTGCTTGGGCATACCGGTAAAGACACACTGGCCAGCGTCGTTGTAGAGCACCACATCAACGATGTCGCCCTTCTCGATGGGCACCTCGATGCGGCGTTTGTCACGGTTGTAGACGATGCCCTCCTGCGAATTGATGGGCTCGGCCACATCGTTAATCTCATAATACTCCACCAAGGTGTCGCGGCCATCCTTATAGATGGTGTCGTGCACATACTTCACCTCATGGATAATCTCGGCCTGCTGCAAGATGGCCATATAGGTCATCGTGTCGTCGACCGTGACGGTGCGGGGATTGTCGCTATTGCCGTCGCTCCAACCCTTGAAGCCGTAGCCTGCGTTGCAGACAACCGTCATCGAGACCTTCTCGCCAGCATTGTACGAGCCTGCGCCTGTCACGAAGCCGGCCTGCGGGTCGTTGACTTCGGCCACCAGGTCGAGCTTGCAGGGATAGGTGGTGCGCAGGTTGCGCAGACGTTTCCATTGAGGGGCATCCTTGTAACGGTCAATGGTGATGCACGGCACGTTGTACACCACGCTGGTCTTAAGACCTGCAAAGACTTCGGCACCCAGTACCGGCGGCGTGAGGGCTTTAACATTCACCTCTTTCACGCCGACACACTGGTAGAAAGCGCGATTGTCGACACGTTCGATATGTTTCGGCAGTTCGACAGCCGTAATGGCGTGACACTGAGCAAAGGCATAGGAGCCGATGTGCTTCACATTGGCGGGCACACGCAAAGTGCCGCCGATGTTGCTGCAATATGCGAAGGCGAACTCACCGATATACTCCAACGACTCGGAGAGGTTCCACTCGAAACGGAGGCCGTCCATGCCGACGAAAGCATAGTCGGGGATGCGCGTCACACGAGGGCCGAAGGTGACGCTCTTCAGAGAGCGGCAGCCACCGAAGGCCGTGGAACTGCGTGTTCCGCCCATACTCTCGCACTTGACAGCGTTGAAGTTGACTGACGTGATACCGCTACAGCCATAGAATGCCGAGCGGCCGATACTGACAATCTCCTCCCCTACCGTCACTTCGCCCTTGATGCCTGTGCATTGATAGAACGCATAGGCACCTATCTCCGTCACCGTGGCGGCGATATTGAGGCTGGTGATTTCGTTGCATCCCGAGAAAGCCCGAGGACCGATGGATACGACGGTATAGGTGACGCCGTCATGTTCCACCTCGGCGGGTATCACCAACTCACCCCATGGGGTTTTGTGCCCTTGCCAACGACTGTTGCCTGTGGTGGCGGGATAGGTCACCTCCACCACATTCTCCTCATCGTCGTCAAGGATGTTAAAGTAGAGAGTATAGCCCTCCGGCCGGGGCGACTCGAAGTCAAACGCCCACAGCGGCAGGGCCATACCCAGCATCAAGATGATTAAGAGACGTTTCATTGTTATCTGTATACTAATTCACTTTGGGACCTGCCGCCACCAATGCTTTGCCAGCCTCGTTGTATGTGAACTTGACGAAGTTCTTCACGAAACGGTCAGCAAGGTCGCGAGCCTTGTCGTCCCACTGCTTGACATCAGCATAGGTGTCACGCGGGTCGAGAATCTTCGGGTCGACACCGGGAAGCGAAGTGGGCACCTCGAAGTCGAAGTACGGCACTTTCTTGGTCTCGGCTTTTAGGATAGAGCCGTCGAGGATGGCGTCGATGATACCACGCGTGTCCTTGATGCTGATACGCTTGCCTGTGCCGTTCCAGCCGGTGTTGACCAGATAGGCTTTGGCACCGCTCTTCTCCATGCGCTTCACCAGCTCCTCGGCATACTTGGTAGGATGCAACTCGAGGAAGGCCTGACCGAAGCAGGCGCTAAAGGTCGGCGTGGGCTCGGTGATACCGCGCTCGGTGCCGGCCAGTTTGGCGGTGAAGCCGCTGAGGAAGTAGTACTTGCACTGGTCGGGAGTGAGGATACTCACTGGGGGCAGCACGCCGAAGGCGTCGGCACTCAGGAAGATGACGTTCTCGGCGGCAGGGCCTGCGCTCTTGCCGTGGACCGGAAGGACAATCTTCTCGATATGGTCGATGGAATAGCTGACGCGGGTGTTCTCAGTGACGCTCTTGTCCTTGAAGTCAATCTTGCCATTGGCATCGACGGTGACGTTCTCCAACAGAGCGTTGCGACGGATGGCGTTGTAAATGTCGGGCTCGCTCTCCTTGTCAAGGTTGATGACCTTGGCATAGCAGCCACCCTCGAAGTTGAAGACGCCCTCGTCGTCCCAGCCATGCTCGTCGTCGCCGATAAGCAGACGTTTGGGATCGGTGCTGAGGGTGGTCTTGCCGGTACCAGAGAGACCGAAGAAGATGGCGGTATGCTTGCCCTGCATGTCGGTATTGGCCGAGCAGTGCATGGCGGCGATACCTTGCAGCGGCAGGTAGTAGTTCATCATGCTGAACATACCTTTCTTCATCTCGCCACCGTACCAGGTGTTGAGGATGACCTGCTCGCGGCTGCTGACATTGAAAGCCACACAGGTGTCGCTGTTGAGACCCAACTCCTTGTAGTTGTCCACCTTGGCCTTGCTGGCGGCATAGACGGTGAAGTTGGGAGTGAAGTCCTTCAACTCTTCGTCACTGGGCTTGATGAACATGTTGCGCACGAAGTGAGCCTGCCAGGCCACCTCCATGATGAAACGCACGGCCATGCGGGTGTCCTTGTTGGCGCCACAGAATGCGTCGACCACAAAGAGCTCTTTGTTACAGAGTTCCTGCTTGGCGAGATTGCGCATCTGTGCCCACACCTCCTCGCTCATGGGGTGGTTGTCGTTCTTGTACTCGGGAGTGGTCCACCACACGGTGTCCTTCGACTTGGCATCCATGACGATGTATTTGTCTTTGGGCGAGCGGCCGGTGTAGATGCCGGTCATCACGTTGATGGCGTCGAGTTCGGTGAGCTGTCCTTTGTCATAGCCCGTCAGGCTGGGGTCCATCTCAAACTTGAACAGTTCCTCGTACGAGGAGTTATAGTGAACATCCTTCACGCCGGTGATACCCAGCGCTTCGAGGTCTTTCTTTATCTTGTCTGTCATATCTTTTTGGCTTTATAATTTTACTTGCTTTCCTTGATGGCGGCCTGGGCGGCGGCAACGCGTGCCACAGGGACACGGAACGGCGAGCAGCTCACGTAGTTGAGGCCTGTCCTGTAGAAAAACTTGACCGACTCCGGATCACCACCGTGTTCGCCACAGACGCCGCATTTCAGGTTCTCGCGGGTGGAACGGCCCAGCTTGACACCTTTCTCCACAAGCTGACCGACACCTTCCTGGTCGAGGGTGTTGAACGGATCGGCAGGAATGATGCCCTCCTCGGTATAGGTCTTAACAATCTTGTTGACATCGTCGCGCGAGAAGCCGAAGGTCATCTGCGTCAGGTCGTTGGTACCGAAGCTGAAGAACTGGGCCACCTTGGCAATCTTGTCGGCCACGAGGGTGGCACGCGGAATTTCAATCATGGTGCCGTAGAGGTAGCTGATCTCCACACCGTGCTTGGCCTCGACCTCTTTCTTCACGCGGTCAGCAATGGCTTTCTGGTGCTCCAGCTCCTTGACATTGATGGTCAGAGGAACCATGATTTCGAGGTGCGGGTCGTTGCCTTCCTTCATCAGCTCTGCCGTAGCCTCAAAGAGGGCACGGAACTGAGTCTCGGTGATTTCGGGATAGACAATGCCGAGACGCACACCACGCAGACCCATCATCGGGTTGACCTCGTGCAGGGCCTCGATGCGCTTCTTCAACTCAGAGAGTTCCATGCCACGCTCCTGGGCGAGCTCTTTCTGCTTCTCCTCTTCCGAGGGGACGAACTCGTGCAGCGGGGGATCCATCAGGCGGAAGGTCAGCGGCTTGCCGTCCATCACCTTCAGCGTACCCTTGGCGCTCTCGCGGATGAAGGGCTCCAGCTCGGCCAGGGCGGCCTTGCGCTCCTCGGTGGTGTTGGCCAGAATCATATTGCGCAGCTTCACGAGAGGCTCCTTGCCGTCTTCGCCATAGAACATGTGCTCGATACGGAACAGACCGATACCCTCGGCACCGAAGCGGACAGCGTTGGTGGCGTCCTTCGGCGTGTCGGCGTTGGTGCGCACACCCATCTTGCGGTATTTGTCCACATAGCCCATAAACTCCTGGAACAGCTCGTCTTTCTCGATTTCGGGGATGATAAGAGGCATCTCAACGGCATACACAGCACCCAAGGTACCGTTCAGCGAGATGAGGTCCCCCTCCTTAAAGCTCTTGCCACCGATGGTCACCTCACCCTTCTCCATGTCGATACGCACAGCGGAGCAACCCACGATGCAGGACTTACCCCAACCACGGGCCACAAGGGCGGCGTGCGAGGTCATACCGCCACGGGCGGTCAGAATGCCGTTGGCGGCACGCATACCCTCGACGTCCTCGGGGTTGGTCTCCTCGCGGACAAGGATGTTGGCCACCTTCTTGGCCTTGTACTCCATGGCCTTCTCGCTGGTCAACGCAATACGTCCCACGGAACCGCCGGGGCCTGCGGGCAGACCCTTGGCGATGGACTTGTGCTGTTTCTCCACACTCGGGTCGAGTACCGGCAGGATGAGCTCGATAATCTTCTCGGCGGGCACGCGGAGCACGGCCTCCTTGTCGTCAATCCAACCCTCGTGCAACATATCGAGCGCCATCTTGACGGCGGCACGGCCGGTGCGCTTGCCCACGCGGCACTGCAGCATATACAGTTTGCCGTCCTGAATGGTGAACTCGATATCGAGCATGTCTTTGTAATGGTTTTCCAGAATATTGCGGATATCGAAGAGCTCTTTGTAGGTCTCGGGCATCAGGTCCTCCATAGAGTGGAGGTGTTTGTTCTGCTCGTTCTTGGTGTCCTCGTTGAGGGGGTTGGGGGTACGGATACCGGCCACCACATCTTCGCCTTGGGCGTTGATAAGCCATTCGCCATAGAACTTATTGTCGCCGGTAGCCGGGTCACGGGTGAAAGCCACGCCAGTGGCGCTGGTGTCACCCATGTTGCCGAACACCATAGCCTGCACGTTGACAGCGGTGCCCCAGTCGTCGGGGATACCCTCAATCCTGCGGTAACTCACGGCCTTCTTGCCATCCCAGCTCTTGAAGACGGCCTTGATACCGCCCTCCATCTGGGCACGGGCGTCGTCGGGGAACTCCACGCCCAACACCTCTTTCACTCTCACCTTGAAAGCTTCGGCAAGATTCTTCAGCTCCTCGGCAGTGAGCTCGGTGTCGCTCTTGTAACCCTTCAGGGCCTTGAACTCGTCGAGCATGTCGTCCAGCTGCTTGCGGATACCCTTGCCATCGGCGGGCTCAATACCCTCGGCTTTCTCCATCACCACGTCGGCATACATCATAATCAGACGACGGTAGCTGTCATACACGAAACGGGGGTTGTTGGTCTTCTTGATGAGACCGGGGATGGTCTTGCTGCAGAGGCCGATGTTAAGCACCGTGTCCATCATGCCGGGCATGGAGGTACGGGCACCGGAACGGCAACTCACCAACAAGGGGTTCTCGGCATTGTCATATTTCATACCCATCAGGCGCTCAATATTTTCCACACCTTTCCAGACCTCATCCATCAAGCCCTTGGGCAACTCGCAGTTGTTGGCATAATAGGCTGTGCAGCACTCAGTAGTGATGGTCAGACCGGCAGGCACCGGCAGCCCCAACAGGCACATCTCAGCCAGATTGGCGCCCTTGCCGCCCAAAAGGTTCTTCATGTCAGCTTTTCCCTCGGCTGTCTTGCCGCCGAAAGTGTAAACGTACTTTGTCATCTTAGTTAATTTGTTTATTATTAATTTATTATTCTATAATCTTCAAAAAACGAGACTGCAAAGATACGAATTATTCTTGATACACGGGCATACAATTAAAAAAAGTTTTCAACTGCCACCACACGGAGGGTCAAAAACCATAAATGCAAGAATAATGCAAGGATATCACCTCTTGGCGTAGTGCGGATGGTAGGCGGCAATAGTGTTGCGGAGTGTTTCGCGACTGAGATGGGTATAAATCTCAGTGGTAGCGACCGATGCATGACCCAGCATCTCCTGCACCGCCCGCAGGTCGGCACCGTTTTCGACAAGCTCGGTGGCAAAGCTATGGCGCAACGTATGAGGACTGATTTTCTTATTGATACCAGCCTCATTGACAGCATTCTGCAAGAATATAAAGACCATCTGGCGTGTCAGATGATGGCCTCGACGATTCAGAAAGATGTACTTCTCCTCCCCTAACTTGGGCGTCTGGTGTGACCTCACATTATGGATATAGGTCTCTATCAGCTTGATGGCATGGGGGTTGATAGGCACCCAGCGTTCTTTGTCGCCTTTGCCCACAACCCTCAGACACTGCTCGTCGACATAGAGATTTGACAACTTGAGGTTTATAAGCTCCGAGACCCGCAATCCACAGCCATAGAGAACCTCCACGATGGTATAGTTCCGAGTGCCTTCGTCTGTACTTAAATCAAAAGTTGATTGAATTTTCGTAATCTCCTCGTCAGTAAGCACATCAGGTAAATATGATGGCCTGGTGGGCAGGTCTAGCAAGTCGGCCGGATTATCCTTTATAACATTGTCAATTACAAGCATTTTGAAGAACATACGCCACCCACTAATCATACGTCTCTGTGAAGCATAGGCAATCTCGGTGTCATTAAGAATCTTCAATAACTGCTGCAAGTAATCTATACTAACATATTTTGGTTCAATATTTTGTTCAACACAAAAACGAGCCAATTGGTCGTAATCCGATAAATATGAAGTGACACTATTCAAAGCCAACCCCTTCTCAAGCCGCAGATAGGCCTCGAAATCGCGACGACAACGCCGCCAGATGTCTGTTACCTTCGCTGTCATTTCTGTTTAAATGTCCAGACAATAAACTGTATAAGGTTTTCTTGCTCAGGAGCTTTACGGCGACGCTCCTCTTTAGACATGTTGATATTGACTTTACCCCAGACAAAGCGACTCTTGATAGTCGCGGCCTGTCGCCGGAAGTAAGGAGACTGATGGGCAGGGTTGCGTTTGAGCGGTGACGGCAAAGTGGCGGCCAACTGAGCGGCTTCGTCACGACTGAGTTTCGACGCCGAATGGCCAAAGTAATGCTGGGAGGCGGCCTCACAACCATAGATTCCATCACCGAACTCTATGATATTCAGATACACTTCCATGATACGACGTTTACTCCAGACGGTCTCAATCAACAGGGTATAGTAAGCTTCGGCAGCCTTTCGCAACACATTACGGCTATGGGGCAGAAAAGCATTTTTTGCGGTCTGCTGGCTGATGGTGCTGGCACCACGGGTACGGCGCCCTTGGCGGTGGTCACGATAGGCTATTTTCATCTGCTTGACATCAAAGCCATGATGGTACATAAACCACCCATCCTCGGCATACACCACTGCGGTGATGAGGTTCGGCGAGATGTCGTCAAGACGCACATAATCACGCTCAAAGCGCACAGGACGCTCGTCGTCAGCGAGTTGCTGAAAGAAACGCTGCGCCATCAAAGGCGTCAACGGAGGATTGACAAAGATTCCCAAAAGAACCTGTAGCCAGGAGAGCAGCAGCACTGCCAGCAGCGCTATCCACACCACGCGCCATACACGGCCGAAGAAACGCAGCTCGCGCCACGGGCACAGTCCCCTACCATTCTTTTTCGATTTGGCCTTCAACGTCTTATATCTTTTACCTCGCTTCATTATACTGGTGCAAAATTACACATTTTTTTGCAGACATTCTGCCTCCTGCAAAAATTGTTTTTAATTTATTTGGTCAATTAATTATAATTACATATTTTTGCAGAACAATCAAAAAAGACATAAACAATTACAAAACATTAAAAAACATACATTTATGGCAAAAGTTGCTATCAACGGCTTCGGCCGAATTGGAAGAATGAGCTTCCGCGCTATGATGGACCACCCCGAGTTGGAAGTGGTCGCCGTCAATGACCTCACCGATGCGAAGACCCTCGCCTACCTGTTCAAGTACGACTCCGTCCACGAGAATTTCAACGGCGACGTGCACGCCGAGGGCGACTGCCTGGTGGTCAATGGCAAGAAAGTGAAGATTTATGCCGAGCGCGACCCGCAGAACCTCCCCTGGGGTGAGCTGGGTATCGACATCGTGGTGGAGAGCACCGGTCTCTTCAAGAAACGCGAGCAGATGATGAAGCACATCAACGCTGGTGCCAAGAAGGTCATCCTCACCGTGCCCGCCGGCAAGGCCGACGATGTTGACGCCACCGTTGTCATGGGCGTCAACGACAGCGTGCTGACCAAGGACACCATGCTCGTCAGCAACGCCAGCTGCACCACCAACTGCTTGGCTCCCGTGGCCAAGGTCCTGAACGACAAGTTCGGCATCAAACGCGGTTTGATGAACACCGTGCACAGCTACACCAACGACCAGAAGATCCTCGACCAGCCGCACAGCGACCTCCGTCGTGCCCGTGCCGCCGCCGTCAGCATCATCCCCACCTCCTCCGGCGCTGCCAAGGCCGTGGGTCTGGTTATCCCCGAGCTGATGGGTAAACTCGACGGATTCGCCATGCGCGTGCCCACTCCCGACGGCAGCGTCGTCGACCTAACCGCCGAGCTGAACTGCAATGTCACCAAGGAAGAGATCAACGCTGCCATCAAGGAGGCTGCCGAAGGTCCCATGAAGGGCATCCTGCAGTATGTCGAGGAGCCTATCGTCAGCATCGACATCATCGACAACACCCACAGCAGCATCTTCGACGCCATGCTGACCCAGGTCATGGATGGCAATTTCGTGAAGATTGTCAGCTGGTACGACAACGAGAAGGGCTACAGCACCCGCGTGGGTGACCTCGCCGCCAAACTGGCCAAGCTTCTCTAATCCTTATAGTAGTTAAGGAGTTAAGTAGATAAGGAGTTAAGACAAATGCACCAGCAGCGTTAAAGTCTTAACTCCTTTTCTTTTTGTGAACTCCAAAACAATCCAGCGGTAGCGTCTTAACTACTTTAACTACTAACCACAACAGACCATAGATGATTTTACAAGGAAAAACCGCCATAATCACCGGTGCCACCCGTGGCATCGGTCACGCTATTGCTACACGCTTCGCCAAAGAGGGTTGCAACGTGGCTTTCTGCGGCCGCACACGCAACGCCGCCATGGAGGCCGTAGAGCAAGAGCTGAACGACATCTACTCCGAACTCCGTATTCCGAATTCCGAACTGAAAGCCAAAGGTTATGCCTATGATGTAGCCGACTACGCCTCCGCACAAGCTTTTGTCAAAGAGGTGCTTGCCGACTTCGGCAGCGTGGACATCCTTGTCAACAATGCCGGCATCACCGACGACAGCGCCATGAAGCGCATGAGCGAGGAACAGTTCGACCACGTGATAGGCGTCAACCTCAAGAGTGTCTTCTGCATGACCAAGGCCATACAGCCTCCCATGTGGAAGCAAGGGCACGGCTCCATCGTCAATATCGGCTCCGTGGTGGGCATCGCGGGCAACTACAACCAGGCCAACTATGCTGCCTCCAAGGCCGGCATCATCGGCTTCAGCAAGAGCTGTGCCAAGGAGTTCGCCGCCCGCAACATACGCGTCAACGTAGTATGCCCTGGATTTGTCGAGACTGAGATGACCGCCGAGGTGCCCAAGGAACTGATGGATACATGGTGCAGCCGCATCCCCATGAAGCGCCCCGGTACCACCGACGAGGTGGCACAAGCCTGCGTCTTCCTGGCCAGCGACATGTGCCCCTATATCACCAGCGTGGTGCTGCCCGTCTGCGGAGGAATGGAGGACGCTTGAGACACTAAAAATCAAGAACTTAAAATTGAAAAACAATAATTTCAAGCGCATTGTTGTCATTGCCGCCGTGCTGGCGGTATTCATCGTCGCGGTCGCCATTCTCGTGGGCGTGATGATGAATGCCACCGCAGACATCGAGCGGCACAAGGCGTCCTATACCGTCACCGACGACTATGGCCGTACGGTTGTAGTGCCGACGGCACCGCAGCGTGTGGTCAGCCTCTCCCCTGCCGTCACAGAAATCATGTACGTCCTCGGCGCCGGCGACCTGCTTGTGGGTCGCACCGACTTCTGCGAATATCCTCCCGAGGCTGCGGACATCCCCAGCATCGGCGGCATCAGCAACCTCAACATCGAGAAAATACTGTCACTCAACCCCGACCTCGTCATCAGCGGCTCTATGGTGGGCAAAAAAGTCACCGACCAGATGGACGCCATGGGCACCCCCATGGTCTGCGTCATTGAGAAACCACACTTCGAGGCTCTCTACGACAACATCGCCGCCATTGGCAAGTTGGTCGGCAAAGAACATGAAGCCGACTCCATAGTGGAAAGTATAAAGTGGAAAGTGGAAAGACTTTTGGCCGACACCATGCTATCCACTCCCCTCTCCTCACGGAGAGTGGCTGGGGGTGAGGCTACTTGCTACTACGTCGTCGGCTTCGGCGCGGGCGGCAACTTCACCGCTGGAGGCAACACCTTCATCAACGACATTATACGTATGGCCGGCGGCCGCAATATCGCCGAAGACATCGAGGGTTGGAGCTACAGCCTCGAGGCCCTCGTCAAAGAAGACCCCGACTACATCATCGTGCGCCGCGAGGACAGTGCCGCCTTCTGCGCCATGAAACCCTACAACACGCTCCGCGCCGTGCGCGAAGGCCATGTCATCGGCATCGTCAGTGGTACCCTCGACCTGCAGGTACCCCGCAACATCGACGCCATCCTCTACCTCCGCCAGCGCATGAATCACTAAACACAACGCCTTAAACCTTAAACTTTAAACCTTAAACTTTAAACCTTATCCGTGGATAAACTAAGCTATGCATTGGGCCTCAACATTGGCCATCAACTGAAAGAGATGGGCTTGAAAGACAGCCTCGTGATAGACGACCATGCCGCCGCCATCGCCGACGTGCTGCAGGGCCGTCCCGCCCAGATGAACCACGAAGAGGCCCACCATGTGCTGGAGCAGTTCTTCACCGACCTCGAGGAACGTCAGCAGAAAGCCGCCAAAGCCGACGGTGAGGCCTTCTTGGCCGAGAATAAAAACAAAGCCGGCGTAGTCACGCTGCCCAGCGGCCTGCAGTACGAAGTGCTTGTCGAAGGTACCGGCCGCCAACCCAAAGCCAGCGACACCGTGCGCTGCCACTACGAGGGCACCCTCATCGACGGCACCGTCTTCGACTCCAGTTACCGTCGCGGCGAGCCCGCCGAGTTCGGCCTGCGCCAAGTCATCGCCGGCTGGACAGAGGGCGTGCAGCTCATGAAAGAAGGTGCCAAGTACAAGTTCTACATCCCCTACAACCTCGCCTACGGCGAACACGGCGCCGGCAACAGCATCCCTCCCTTCGCCGCCCTGATCTTCACCGTAGAGTTGATAAAGGTGCTGTAGAGACACAGAAGCCATCAATAAAAATAAAAAGAAGAAGAGGACAAATCTTTGCCCTCTTCTTCTTTTTGTCAATACACTACTTATTTCTTCTTTATCAAAGAAATAACCCAGAGGAGGATGACGGCGCCGATGACAGCGGTAATGATTTGGCCAACAAGGGTTCCTCCCCAATGGATACCCAACCAACCCAGAACATTGCCGCCGACGAAACCACCGACAATACCCACCAAGAGGTTGATCCAAAAGCCGAAGCCGGCACCTTTCATAATCTTGCCTGCCAGGAAACCTGCCAGTGCACCAATGAGAATTGTAATGATAATACCCATAACTTAATGTGTTTTAAAAGGTTTATAGTTGTTTGATAAATTCGCGCAGCAAAGTCATATTGTTATTATAGTTGCCCAGGCCGCAGCCGTCACATGTGTCGGTGGGACTATGGTAGCCTCCGAAGGGACCGCCGAGGGTGAAGAGGAAGATGGCGGGGCAATGGGAGGTGAAATAGTAGTGGTCGCTGTTGCGGGCGTTGTCGCGCCGACCTATCTTGGCTGCATAATGATGCTCTTTGTTCAAGGTCTCCAGCATGTCGACATAGGGCCTGGTCTCGGGAGCATTGGCGTTGACGACCATCAGGCCCTCGTCGCCACCACAGAAGAGGTCGATATTGAGCAGCAACTTCACTTTGCGGCAATCAATCAGCGGGTGCTCGGCAAACCAATGCGAACCAATGAGTCCCGACTCTTCGCCACTGAAGAACAAAAATACGTAGGTGTATTTGGTGGGTAGAGTATGGTGTGTACTGGATAGCATCCTGGCAATATCCATCACGGTGGCCGTGCCGCTAGCATTGTCGTGGGCACCGTAGAAGATGGTGTCGCCATGCATACCCAGGTGCTCGTAGTGGGCCGTGAATACTATCATAGTGTCGGTCTTGCCCGGGATATAGCCACAGACGTTCTGCGAACGGTAGCCGGCCTCGACGATAGGCGGCTTGGTGCGCGTCTGCGGGAATTGGAAATACTGGTAGTAATCCTCACCGAGGGGTTTCACTCCGAGCGTCTTAAGCTCACGACGCAGGTAGTCGGCAGCAATGGAGTCACCCCTATGCTGCATGCCTCGGCCGTACATCGCGGGCGACGAGAGGTCGCGGATAATACGCCGCACATAGGCGCTGTCTTGCGCATTAGCGGAACTGAAAAATGAAAAATGAAAAATGAGAAAGAGGGCTAGAAGCCGGGTAAATCGAGCCATAATGTGGGGAGCATTAAGATGAAACCAATGATGATAAGGGCGACGATGAACTTCCACACCCATTTGAGCCAGGTGCCGTAGGGAATGCGGGCCATGCCGAGGACGCCGATGAGGACGCCGCTGGTGGGTGTGAGCATATTGGTGAAGCCGTCGCCGAACTGGAAAGCCAGCACGGTGGTCTGACGCGACACATCGATAAGGTCGGCAAACTGCGTCATGATGGGCATCGTGAGCGCCGCCTTGGCGGAGCCCGACGGCATGACGAGGTTGAGGGCTGTCTGGAAGAGGTACATAACGCCAAGAGACAACACCTCGCCGGTCTGCGCCAGACTTTTGGTGAGGCCATAGAGCAGCGTGTCAATGACGCGCCCGTCTTTCAATATAAATATAATGCCGCTAGCCAAGCCCACCACAAGGGCGGCAGAGAGGATGTCTTTGCAGCCTGCCAGGAAGAGTTTCGCGATGTCATCGGCGCCCTGCCGGTCGATGATGCCGGCCAGTATGCCCATCGCCAGGAAGAGGGCCGAGATTTCTGCAATATACCATCCCCACACCAGCACGCCGACCACGAGCGCCACGATGGTAAGGAAAAGCAGTATCAGGATAAGTATGTGTCGGGGCTGCAGACTCTGACCTCCGACTTCCGTACTCCGGGCTCTCCAGTAGTCGTCAAGCTTGTACACCGGACTGCGCTCGGGCTTCACCTTCACCCGATGGGCGTACCACAGCACAAAGGCGATGCCGAGAATCGTCAGCACAACCCAGCAGAAGAAGCGGTACTCGAGTCCCGAGAAGAGCGGCAGGCCTGCGATCCCCTGGGCGATGCCGATGGTGAAGGGGTTGAGCATGGCACCGGCAAAACCCACATGCGCCGCCACATAGCACATACACACGCCCACAATGCTGTCGTAGCCCATTTGTATGGCCAGCGGAATGAACACCACCACGAAAGCGATGGTCTCCTCACTCATGCCGAACACGGCGCCAAACAGGCTGAACAGCAGCATCACCAGTGTAATGATAATATTGTTCACACCCAACAGCCTAATCAGCTTGTATTTGCTCAGCCGCTGCACACGACGGAGGAAGGACATGACCCCAACATCGATGGCGTGGCTGTTGTTCAGTATCCAGAAGGCGCCGCCGACCATGAGTATAAACACAATGATGTCGGCCTTATCCACAAAGCCGTTGAAGAGGGCACTGAATACCTGCCATGTCTGCGGTGCACGGTCGACGAAGTGGAACGAGCCGTCCACCACCACCTCACGACCGTCAATGTTTTGTCGCAAGAATTCTCCGGCAGGGACAAACCACGTCATCACCGCTGCCAACACAATGAGGGCGAAGACAATGGTAAAAGTATGCGGTATCCGCTTCATCTCATTATAATTTGCGGTGCAAAGATACGAAAGTTTTTCCGTATTTGAATTATTTTTGTACTTTTGCAAACGGAAATGAAACGTTTGGCGAACATAACCACCACTCTTATCGCCCTAATTATATTAATATTATGTGGCGGTGGGGTGAGTATGACCAAATGTGCATGCTCAGGAAAGGTGACTCTGCTAAAGCTTAACGACATCGGGTGCTGCCCTTCCGAGGGTGGCTGTATGACGGTAACCACACTGCATGTGTCGGAAAGCAACCTGACCGACGGTGTGGACATGCCACAGATGATGTCGTACTCGCTACCCACCTTTGAACTTCCCGTTTCTACCCCTATGGGAATCCACCCTGTGGCCATTCCATCTTTCCCTGCGGACATAGCACCGCCGGGGATCTCACAATCCATGGTGCTGAGAGTTTGATTCTGATTGTTTGTGGTGCATAGTCGGCCATGCCGACCATGAGTTGAACATACCTGTCGAACAATCAATACAAACAATCTATACCTTTCATGAAACAAATGATATTGCTATGCTGCTGCCTAGCGGGCGTTTATACCGTTACGGCGCAGCAGGAAGACAGCATCAGACGCACCACCATCGAGGAAGTGCAGATACAAGCAAAGCGTGCTGAAGGAGTAAGCCGCATGAGCGGTGCCGTCGGAGGTCTCAACATAGGACAGGACGAGTTGTTCCGTGCCGCCTGCTGCAACCTCGGCGAAAGTTTCGTCACCAATCCCTCGGTTGACGTCAACTACAACGATGCCGCCGTGGGGGCCCGCCAAATCAAACTGCTAGGCCTCAGCGGCGAATACGTGCAGATGCTCGGCGAGGGTCTGCCGGCCTCGACGGGCACCACCATGCCCTACACATTGGGCTATGTCCCAGGGGCGTGGATGAAAAGCTTGTCGGTGAGCAAAGGTGCCGCTAGCGTTAAAAACGGCCCACAAAGTATCACTGGCCAAATCAATGTGGAATACCTAAAGCCCGAAGACGAACCTGGGGTGTCGGTAAACCTCTATGGCGACAGCCGCCTGAAGACCGAGGGTAACGCAATGGCCACCATACACCTGAACAAGCACCTGAACACGGTGCTGCTGGGCCACTACGAACACGACTTCGGCCACCATGACGACAACGGCGACCTGTGGCACGACTCGCCCGCCATCCGCCAGTTACACCTGCAGAACCGTTGGAAATACGCCAAAGGACGTTATATCATGCACGCCGGCGCCGGCTACCTGCAAGAGGAGCGCGAGGGTGGCCAGATGCTGACAGTCACCAATCCTTTTCGCGTGTTGCTCAACGCCCGCCGTGCGGAAGCCTATATGAAGCACGCCATCCTGCTCAACCGCAACCATAACACCAACATCGCCTTGCTGGCCAATGGATTTCTATATCAACTGGATGGTACTTTCGGTCCAAAACTCTACAATGTGGATCAGCGCAATATCAACAGCCGTCTGGTCTTGGAACACAACTTCAATGACGACCACAGCATCTCCACCGGCCTTAGCCTCAATGTCGACTGTCTGGACGAGACTCTGACCTTTGGCCAACGGCCACTAACCACCGAATACACCCCTGGAGCCTACGCTGAATATACCTATACTCCCTCGTACCGTCTGACAATGATGGGAGGTCTGCGTGTGGACTATAGTTCACTGTACGACCGAACCTACCTCACTCCGCGCCTGCACCTGAAATGGGTGCCCGACGACCATGTCACCCTGCGTGCTGCCACAGGCAAAGGGTACCGCACGCCTCATGCCGTTGCCGAGCACCATTACCTGCTGGCCTCAGGACGCACATTGGTGACCGACAACATCCTGCCGCAGGAGGAGGCCTGGAACAGCGGTCTCACCGCCTTGTTCTATATTCCCGTGGGCGAGAAGAACATACAGCTCAATGCCGAATACTGGTACACCGACTTCCAGCACCAGGCGGTGGTGGACTACGACAGCAACCCCACACGCATCACCATCAGCGACCTTAACGGCCGTTCTTTCTCCCACACCGCGCAGGTGGATGCCAGCTGCGATGTCACCGAAGAGCTGAATCTGCTGGCTGCCATTCGCTACAATCATGTGCGTTGCACCTACGGCAGCGAATTGCTGGAGAAACCGCTGCAAAGCCGCTACAAAGGGCTGTTCACCGTCTCGTGGAAACCCATGATGAGCATCTGGCAGGTGGACCTCACGTTGGCCATCAACGGCGGCGGACGCATGCCCAAACCCTACACCCTGGCCGACGGCACACCCTCCTGGGACGAAGAGTTCCCTGCCTACCCGCAAATCAACCTGCAACTGACGCGCGAATTCCGCCATTTCTCAGTGTATATTGGCGGAGAGAACCTCACGAACTACCGTCAGCCCAACCCTATCTTCAACGCCGGAACCCCCTGGAATGCCGATTTCGAGCCCACCTTGATATGGGGACCTGTCCACGGCGCGATGTTCTATGCCGGAATACGAATTAATTAAAAATAAATAAACACACACATGAAACAAACAATCAATATCATCCTAATGGCTCTGCTGCTGGCTGCCGGCGGTAAAGAGCTGCGTGTCCTTGTGCTCACCCCCACGCCGCAGATGCACTGTGCAAGCTGCGAGAATAAAATCAAGAACAATATGCGCTTCGAGAAAGGCGTGAAGAAAGTGGAGACAGACCTTGAGAAACAGCACGTCACCATCACCTACGACCCAAAGAAAAACACTATCGCAGGGCTGCAGGGTGGCATGAAGAAGATAGGCTACGAGACCAAAGTGGTCAGCGACAGCAAACTGAAAGACAAGAAGGACTAGTCAGCCACCGCCGCGGCAATGGCGTCGGCGTCGATGCGGCAGTCGTGCTTCAGTTGGGCGACAGGGCCGTGGGTGACGAATTCGTCGGGAATGGCCAGGATGCGCACCGTAGCCACCACCTTGGGATGGTGCACGGCGAAGTATTCCATCACAGCCTCGCCGAAACCGCCTTTGCGCACACCGTCCTCAACGGTGACGATGCGGCGGTAGCCCTTGGAGGCTATGGTGTCCAACAGGTCAGTATCCAGCGGCTTGAGCCAGCGCATGTCATACACGGCGGCGTCCACCTCGTCGGCCACCCGCAGGGCATCGTTGCCCACGGTACCGAGGGTGACAAAAGCCGTCTCTTCCCTGCCCTTTCGCAGGCAGCGTCCGCGACCCACCTCCAATTCCTCAAAAGGCGACTGCCAGTCGGCATGCTCGCTGCAGCCACGCGGATAGCGGATGACGACAGGACCTTTATCGGGCAACTGGGCGGTGTACATCATATTGCGCAACTCATGTTCATCCAGCGGTGCGCAGATAGCCAACCCGGGCACAGGACGCAGGGCGGCGAGGTCAAAGAGTCCGTGGTGCGTGGGACCGTCGTCGCCGACGAGACCCGCACGGTCGAGACAGAAGACCACCTGAAGACCCTGCAGCGCCACATCGTGAATAATCTGGTCATAGGACCTCTGGGCGAAGGTGGAATAGATATTGCAGAACGGCACCATGCCGCCGGCGGCGAGACCCGCTGCGAAGGTGACGGCATGTTGCTCGGCGATGCCGACATCGAAGGTGCGCTCGGGCATGCGCTCCATCATTAGGTTGAGCGAGCAGCCTGTGGCCATGGCCGGCGTGATGCCCACGATGGCAGGATTCTGCTCGGCCAGCTCGATGATAGTGCGGCCAAAGACCTCCTGATACTTCAGCGGCGTACCCTCGGCAGTGCTGTTTATCTGATTGCCGGTACGAATGTCGTACTTACCCGGGGAATGATAGGCCACAGGGTTCTCCTCGGCCTGCCGCAGGCCTTTCCCCTTGGTGGTGATGACATGCAGCAGTTTGGGGCCTTCGAGCTCACGGAGACGCTGCAGCATATTGACCAACTGGGGTATGTTATAACCATCGACAGGACCGAAATACCGTATTCCCAGACTCTCGAAGAGGTTGCTACCGCCCACGGCGACGGTCTTGGCGGTGCTGGTGAGCTTCTGGAAGAGACCTATGGAACGGTCATGACGACGTCCGCCGTCGCTGCCGTCGAGTTTATGCCACACCTGCTCTTTCAACTTATTGTAACGCCGCGAGGCGGTGATACGCGTCAGATATTCGTTGAGGCCTCCCACGGCCTTGTCGATGGAGATGCCATTGTCGTTAAGGATAATCAGCAGATTGGCTTTCGACTGTCCCACATTGTTCAGCGCCTCGAATGCTTCGCCACCCGTGAGGGCGCCGTCACCGATGACGGCGATGTGGCTGCGCGTGGTGTCGCCCAGCATCTCGCTGGCCGTGGCCATGCCGAGGGCCGCGCTGATGGAGGTGGAGCTATGGCCCGTGCCGAAAGCGTCGTATTCACTCTCGCTGCGCTTCGGGAAGCCGCTGAGACCTCCGTAGGTGCGTATGGTCGAGAAGCGCTCACGACGGCCCGTCAGTATCTTGTGGGCATACGCCTGATGTCCCACATCCCAGACGATGCGGTCGTCGGGGGCATTGAAGACATAGTGCAACGCCACCGTCAGCTCCACCACGCCGAGACTCGAGGCCAGGTGGCCGGGATGCGTGGAGAGCGTATCGATGATATAGTCGCGCAGTTCGTCGGCGATGCCTTTCAGTTCACCGACAGGCACTCGCTTGAGATCTTTGGGATTGTTTATGTCGTTCAGTCGCATAGTTCAATGGTCAGTATTTGTATGATGGGGCCTCTTTGGAGAGCGGCTCGAAGGGCTTGTTCAGCTTCTTGTCCGTCAGTCGGCCCTGTGCGCCGTGACGCAGCTCCCATTTGCCGTCGACCCAGGCGTATGCCAGTTCAAGTCCCGAGGGTATATAGTATTGGAAGAGACCTTCCATACCTTCAATCTGAGGCTCCACCTCGTCGAAGATGATCACCTTTTCCTTGGATTCCTTTGTCTTTTCCACCGTGCGGTAACGGCCTTTGACTTTTACCCGCTCACGTATCACCGTCTGCACGGTCTGCTCGTCGTAGGCCATCTGCACCGCCGCGTCGCCGCGATACTCGAGCACCACACGGCGCAGGTTGCGTTCACGGCGGAACACCGGCGCGCCGAACTGCGGTACGCCGCCACGCATGATGACAGGCTCTATGATACGACGGTCGGTGAGGTTGTCGACGCCGTTCCAACCCAGCAGCGTGTAGTACGTGCGGTCGCCCGCCGACGTCTGTATGATGTCTTGGTAGATGGCTCCCAGCCAGTTGTCGGCCGAGAGAAGACTCTCCTCTCGGTTCATGATATCCTCGCTCTTGTCGTGCAGCACCTCATGCTCATAAGCCTCAACACGCTCGTTGTAGTATTGCACGGCGCCGAAGCACTCAAACTCACCGTTGTCGCGCACCACAGCCCATGTGAACAGGCGCAGCCTTCCGTCGGGCGACGTCAGTACCGAGACCGACCGCGGCAGCCGCCAGCGCCAGCGCTCGGAGCCCTGTTCGTCGAGGGCGTCGCGCAATGCATCGACGGCTTCTTCCGAAGCCAGGTAGCGCTCGTTGTCGGTCGGCGCCGAGGCCACACGCTCCAGCAACTGCGTCAGTCGCTGTTGGTGCGCAGCCATGCGTGCCTTGTCCTGCGCCGCCAACGTGCCGCAGGACAACAGCAATGCCGTTAATATCAGACATCTGATATATTTCATATCACTTTGTAACGCAACACCCACGCTTTTATTGCGGTGTAGTATAAAAATGTTGATAAAATTATTTTGCCATATCGGAGAAAATGGCTACTTTTGTACATCTAAAAGCACCTCTTGGCGCTTAATAAACTATTGATAATTAACAATAACAACAATATTAAAATGGAAATTACTGGTAAACTTATTCAGATTCTGCCCGACGTACAGGGTGAATCGCAGCGTGGTCCGTGGATACGGGGAGGCTTTGTGATTGAAACTGGCGACGACTATCCCCGCAAGGTGGCTTTCACCGCCTTTGGCGAGCAGCGTGTAGCCATGGTAAAGAATATCCCGATGGGACAGATGGTGCAGGTGACCTTCACTCCTGAAAGCCGTGAGTTCAACGACAAGTGGTACACCGACCTGCGTTGCTCCAACATACAGCCTTTCGTGCCGGGTCAGATGCCCGCCGCCGCTACAGGCTATGCCTGGGCTGGCAACCAGGCCCCTGTCCAGCAGCCCGCCGCACAGGGTGCCGCTCCCGCCACACAGCCTGCCGGCTTCGCCTCGGCACCTGCCATGCCCGCCGCCGGCGAGGACGACCTGCCGTTCTAAAGGTTATCGCTTAGAGGTTATAGGTTAGCGTGGAAAAAGCCGAGGTAAGAAAACAGATACGCGAACTGAAGCGTGCCGTCCCTCCGGCGGAGAAACTCCGCCGGAGCGAACTTATCATGCGTCAGGTCGAGGCGCAGCCCGAATTCCAGCACTCCCACGTGGCGCTGCTCTATTGGTCTATGGCCGACGAGGTGCAGACACACTCTTTCGTGGAGCGGTGGTACAAGCAGAAGACCCTCCTGCTGCCCTGCGTCGACGGCGACGACCTGCGCCTACGGCAGTACACAGGTCCCGAATGCATGGTGGCCGGCGAGCAATTCGGCATCGGAGAGCCCTCGGGGCCTGAATGGACCGACCTGCAGGCCGTAGACTTCATCATGGTGCCCGGCGTGGCCTTCGACCACAACGGCAACCGCATGGGCCGCGGACGCGGCTTCTACGACCGCCTGCTGAAGTCGACACCCAACGCCGTCAAAATAGGCGTGGCCTACAACTTCCAGATGCTCGACACCATACCCGTCGAACCCCACGACGTATCGATGAACCTCGTAATACACGACTGAACGATGCCGATGTTCTACACCCCCAAGCCGCGCCAGTTCAAGTACAGGCCCCGCTTCTACGACCCCGAAAAGGAGAAATGGGAGGCGCTGAAACAGAAGTATGCCGACGAACATGCAGCAGACTGTTCGCAGCAGACTGTTAATTGTGCTGCGCAGGAAGGAAACGACGATCTGGAATACTTCCAGCGCCGTGTGCGTGAGCTGGACCGCGAGAAAAGCCGGAAGCTGACCTGGAAAGACGCTTTCCGCAAACGTGAGATGCCCACCTTCAACTACCAGCCCCGCTTCGCACAGAGCGATGAGGAGGGCACCGGCGAGCACCTGGCGGAATTCAAGAAAAGGGGCACAAAAATCAAACGCCGCTTCGACGTGAGCGACGCCGACTATATGAAACCCGTGCCGGCAGGCCGCATCATGCTCTACGCACTGCTGGTCTGCGCACTGCTTTACTGGATTTTGTTTTAAAGACATGACAATTGAAGTTCTGAAATCGAAGATACACCGCGTGACGGTGACAGAAGCCGACCTGGACTACATTGGCAGCATCACCATCGACGCCGCCCTCATGGAAGCCGCCGGTATCATCGAGAACGAGAAAGTGGAGATATACAACATCACCAATGGCGAACGCTTCGCCACCTACGCCATCCGTGGCGAGCGCGGCAGCGGCGTGATAGGCATCAACGGCGCCGCAGCCCACAAGGCTCCCGTCGGCAACCTGTTAATCATCGCCTCCTACGCCCAGATGACACCCGAAGAGGCGGCTCAATGGCACCCCACCGTGATATTCCCTAAAAACAACCACATTTAGTGGCGAGTGACAAGTGATGAGTGAAACGATGACAACCAAGAAAAGCCGCTGGGGCGACGTGCTGAGGCTCGTCATCTTCCTCGGCATCGGATTCTTCTTCATCTACTGGTTCCTGCTGAAGCTCGACGCCGACCAGAAAGCCGCCATCTGGCAGTCGTTCCGCGAGGCCGACTATTGGTGGGTCGGGGTGGCCATGCTCTGCTCGCTGCTGAGCCATTTTGTCCGCGCCCTGCGGTGGCAGTTGCTCTTCCACCCCATCGGCCTGCGTCCGTCGCTGACCCACACCTTCGGCTCGGTGGTGGTGGCCTACCTGGGCAACCTGGCCTTCCCGCGCGCCGGCGAGGTGATGCGCTGCGCCACTCTGCGCACCAGCGAGGGCATCCCCGTCGAGAAGTCGCTGGGCACCGTGGTGACCGAGCGTCTTATCGACGTCCTGGCCTTCGGCATCATCATCATCATAGGCATGCTGGCCATGTTCGGCCAAGCCAAGGACTGGCTCTACAACACCCTCTCGGAGAAATACGAGAACCTGCCAAATATGGCCATGATTGTCGGCCTGCTGGTCGTCTTGGCCGTCGCGGCATTCCTGTTCTACAAACTCTTCTGGAAACGGCTGCTGCACATTAAACTCTTCAAGAAGGTCGACGACCTGGTGCGCGGCATGATCGACGGGGTGAAGAGCATCCTGCACCTCGGCGGACGCCGCACCGCGCTGTTCATCCTCTACAGCATCGTCATCTATATGCTCTATATCCTCGGCGGACTCATCATCTTCCAGGCCTTCGGCGAGACACGCTGGCTGGGCTTCACCGCTGCCTTCGTGGTCTACCTCTTCGGCTCGGTGGGCATGACCTTCTCGCAGGGCGGCATAGGTGTCTACCCCGTGCTGGTGCAGCTGGCTCTCGACATCTATGCCATCCCCATGGAGGTCGGTGCAGCCTGCGGATGGATGCTCTGGAGCTCGCAGCAGGCCGTGGTCATCGCCGTCGGCACCGCCTTCCTCATCTACTTCAGCCTGAAGAAACGCAATAGTAAAAAGTAAACCATAAACCGTAAACAACAATGGAACACACACGTTGTCTTATCATAGGTTCAGGCCCCGCCGGCTACACGGCAGGCATCTACACCTCGCGCGCCGACCTCAAGCCCCTCCTCTATGAGGGTGAGCAGCCCGGCGGCCAGTTGACCATCACCACCGAAATCGAGAACTTCCCCGGCTACCCCGAGGGCATCAGCGGCACCGCTATGATGGAGGACCTCAAACGCCAGGCACAGCGCTTCGGCTGCGACGTGCGCACGGGCTACATCCGCGAGATAGACCTCAGCCAGCGCCCCTTCCGCTGCAAGGACGACCACGGCAACGAGCTGGAGGCCGAGACGGTCATCGTCGCCACCGGCGCCAGTGCCCGCTGGCTGGGCCTCGACAGCGAGAAGCAGTTCTACGGCGCCGGCGTGTCGGCCTGTGCCACCTGCGACGGCTACTTCTACCGCAACCAGCCTGTGGCGGTGATAGGCGGCGGCGACACCGCCTGTGAGGAAGCCTGCTATCTGGCAGGACTCTGCAGCAAAGTGTACCTCGTGCACCGCCGCGACGAGTTGCGCGCCTCCAAGGCCATGCAACACCGCGTGCTCACCAACCCCAAGATAGAGATGTGCTGGAACAGCCGTCCCGCCCAGATACTGGGCACCGACCTCGACGGCGTCACGGGCCTCGAGCTGGAAGACAGCAAGACGGACGCCCACCGCACCCTCGACGTCACGGGCGTGTTCATCGCTATCGGCCACAAACCCAACACCGACTTCCTCGGCGGACAACTGGAGCTCGACGAGCAGGGCTACATCAAGGTGAAGAGCCCCTCGGCAGCCACCAGCGTGCCCGGCGTCTTCGCCGCCGGCGACGTGTGCGACCCCAACTACCGCCAAGCCATCGTGGCCGCCGGCCGCGGGGCCGCCGCCGCCATGGATGTGGAACGCTTCCTGCAAGAAAACTAAACGATGCGGAGAGACACGGAGCAAAAAGACAAAGCGACAGGACAAAAACCCCATCGGGCTATTGTCCTTTCACTCCCTTTCACTCCCTCTCACTCCCTCTCTCTCCTCCTATTTCTCATTTTTAACTTTTTACTTTTCACTTCCACGCAAGCTCAGGTACGCCAAAAGCCGACGGGCGAAAGCGACCTGCCCTCACTCTCACGCACTGGCGTCAGATCCGGCTCTTCCTCGGCCAGCGGCATGCCCGGCAGCCCGTTCAATAACGACAGCACCCTTTCGCAGGGCGACTCGGCAGCCATCCAAGGCCTTGTCTACAATAAAGAAACCCCCGACTCGGTGCTGAAGCAGAAGGTCTTCCTCTTCCACCACCGCACCGCCCGCATCTGGATCGACGAGCTGTGGAACCCCACGCTCGACCCCACCGGCATGCAATACCACGACCCGCTCGACGCCCTCAACGGCAACTACTACCTCGGCAAAGGCTCGCTGGGCCACCCCCACGTCAGCCTCTTCCCCACCCTCGCCGACGGCCTTCAGCTGCGCCTGCAGCCCGACCTCTATGAGGGCTACGCCTACACCATAGACAACATCAACTTCTTCCAGACGCTGACCCCTTTCACCATGCTCGGCTACGGCGGCTCGCTGACCAAGGAACACAGCCTGCAGCTGACGCACACGCAGAACATACTCCCCGGCTGGAACGCCGCCTTCAACTACCGCCTCTTCAACCCCGAGGAAATCTACGCCTCGTCGGGAGCCCTGAACAACTACCTCGCCGCCACCACCAACTACTTCTCCCGCGACGCACGCCTGCAGGCCTCGGCGGCCCTCATCTGGCAGGCCTACAACATCGACGAGAACGGCGGCCTGCGCGACGACAATATCTTCATCCACCAGCTGCAGAGCAACCGCGCCGGCATCCCCGTGAGACTCAGCGGCGCCGGCACCCTGCAGCGCAACCTCGCCGCCATGGGCAGCGTAAGCTACAGCCTCGAGCGGCAGAGCGACGCCTACCGTCACCGCGACAGCCTCAACCTCGTGCAGGTCAATGACAGCACCACACGCCTCGACACCATCGACGTCGTCGACACCATCCCCCTGGGACACCCCCGTGTGCTCAACCCCGGTGTCGTGGGGCTGGAGCTCAACTACGACCGCCAGAAGCGTGTCTTCACCGACAGCACCCTCTGGCGCGAGCAGACCGCCACCCTCTTCTGGACCAATGACGCCTACCCCTCCCACCGCTGGCGCACCCCCGTGAAGGTGACCGTGGGGCTGCAGCCCCGCTACCTCCGTGCCGTCATCTATGGCGACACCCTGCGCAGCTACACCTGGCTCAACCCCTTCGCCCGCGCCGAGGTGTTGCTCTGGAAGACCACGCTACACCTGGAAGCCGCGCAGAGCGAGAACCCCTGGTCCCATCAAGACCACCGTCTGGCGGCGTCACTCACGGTGCCTTTCGACTCGGCAGGCCACACCTACGCCTGCCTCGGTGCCGTCATGCAGAACAAGACCCCCTACCTGCTGATGGTACACGACTATATGAACGTCAACGCCAACCAGCAGCCCAAAAGCCAGGCCACCGAGCAATACACCCTGCAACTCCACACAACCCATAACTCCGAACTCACCCTCAGCGCCACCCACCTGAGCCACAACGTGTGGTACGACACCACCCTCGCGCTGCATGAGGGCTCGCGCGACCTCTGGCTGCTGCAGGCCTCGCTGACGCTGAGCCTGGCCGTGGGACCCATGCACCTCGACATGCAGCAACTGCTGCAGCACAGCACCGACCCCGACCAGCTGCCCGTGCCGCTGTGGGCTTCGAAGAACTCCCTCTATGCCGACTTCCCGCTCTTCCACGGCACCCTGCGGGCCCAAGTGGGTGTCGACCTGCGCTACCACACCGCCTACCATGCGCCCTTCTACGACCCCGCCACGGGGCTCTTCCTGCAACAGGACGCCCTCACCGTGGGCAACTACCTCTGGGGCGACCTCTTCGTCACCATGCAGGTCAAACGCGCCAGCATCTACATCAAGGCAGGCCATGTCAACGCCCTCTGGGAGAACCCCGCCACCTACTTCCTCCTGCCCCACTACCCGGGACAGAAATTCGGCCTCCAATGGGGCCTCACCTGGTGCTTCTTCGACTAGCCGCACGAATAGAAAACGCCTAATCAAACCAACATATCTATCTAAAAACAAGGCTATTATATATACAGCACAAAAATAATTGCCCCCAATTGAAAAATAAATTGTACTTTTGCACTCGATTATAACACATCAAAAATAAAAAATCAAATGAAAAAAGCAATTCTCCTCCTCGCCGCTGCACTGCTCTTCTGCGGCGAAATGAAAGCACAGGATTTGGCCGATGCCTTCACTCTCAACCCCACTCTCAACACTACCCCCCAACTCAGCCTCACCGACAACTCACAGGCAAGTCTCAATAGCATCTACGCTATCCCTATGCCTGAATCCGACCTCTTGGTCAATAATCAGTTCAACACCCAGCAGTACTCCTCCCGCACAGGCTGGGGCATCTTCTGCATCGTCACGGGAGCCTCGACCATGCTCGGCGGCCTCTCCGTATGGCTGTTTGGCGACCTGTTCAACAACCTCAACGAACAGGGAAACAATATGTCGTCAGGCTTTGACGACCCTGAGTTCCAACAGTTCCAACAGCAGGGAGATGAGATGGCCCAGACTGTCGGTAACACCGTCAAGACCATCGGCATTGTCAGCACCGTCGTCGGCGCCGGCATCTTAGGCACCGGCATCTGGCTCGTATCGTCCGACGGCAGCAGCTCCTCCTCTTCCCGCGGTCACCGCAGCCACAGCCGTCGTGGTGGCCACCGCAGAGGTCACCGCAGACATGCCGACTTCTTCCAGCAGCCCACCGTCGCACCCGACTGGGGTCTCTGCCTCAACGTCGCCCCGACCAACGCCGGCCTCACCTTCGTCTTCTAAGAAAACACCCACACACATAAAAAAGCCACCACGCATAAGCATGGTGGCTTTTTTTTAGTCGCTACCTGCTCGATTTATTCCTATGGAACTGGCCTACCCTGCCTTTGTTCTTGGAGAAGCAAACCTTAAGTTAAACGCAGTTTTGCTCTATTTAACATAACCCTGATTTTAATGACGCTATAACCCATTGAAAATCAAGGCCACCTATCTACCCTCCCTCTGCCCTCACTCTACCAACATCCTTGAAGCCGCTCATCCACAGTGTGTTGCATAGAGTCAAAATAGAGCCTTTTTAGGGAGAGAGTACCTTCCGGGTAGAGTTAAGAATACATTTGTCTTGCACTCCTTGCACTCCCTGAAACCTGAAACTTGCATTTATCCGTACACCAGCGACAGGATGTCGTCGAGGAGGACGGAGGGCTCGTGCGGCGGCGGGGTGGCGGTGCTGGCGCCGGTGAGCAGACGGCGGGCCTCGTCGAGGGCGGCGAGGTCGAGGGCGTCGGAGGCCAGCTGGACGTCGGTGATGACGCCATGGGCCTCGTCGACGGTGAGCGACAACTCTACCCCACCCCAGTCAAACTGGTCAGCACGCTGGGCGGTGAAGGAGCGCCAACGGCCGTATTTCCACTCAGACGAGGCGAAATCTTCGTACAAGGCCTTCACCTCGGGCTCTTTTATTATCTCAGAATACTCGGTATATTCAGATTTTTCGGAATACTCTGACTCAAAGGCGCTGCGCAGGTGTGGGACGATGCTCTCGCTGGTGATGGCGGGATTGAGCTCGGAGAGGTTGACCACACGGCTGCGCACCGAGGCGACGCCGTGCTTCTGCAGCTTGGCGGGCTTGGGCTTGAGGTAGCGCTGCAGGTCCTCCATGTTGCCCTTGATGAGAATGGTGCCGTGATGCAGGTTCTGGTACTTGCCCTTACTAAAAGCGTTCCCACTGAACTTTCTTAGGTCGGAGGTCGGAAGTCGGAGGTCTGAGGTGACCAAGATGTCGTTTCTGCCGGAGAGGACGGTTTTCAGGCCGAAGCTCTCCACGGCGCGCTGGATAACGCGGAACTGGCGCGTCTGGTCGTAGAGCGCCTTGGGGACGACGAAGCTGAAGTTGATGTTGCCGTCGTCATGGTAGACGGCGCCGCCACCCGTGCGACGACGCATCAGGTAGCCGCCGTCGGCCTCGAGGGCTTCGACGTTACACTCGCTGAAGGGGTTCTGGTTCTGCCCTATGACGACGGTGCGGCGGTTCTTCCAGAGATAGAGCGTCACCACCTCGCTCTCGGGCAGCGACAGAAGGTGGTTCTCGACGGCGATGTTCCAATAGGGATTGGTCTGATTGGAGACGACAAACTGCAGTTTCATTAGAAGCGATAACTAAGCGTGAGGTAGTTGGGCGCCTGGGAGAGGTGATAGTTGCGGCGGGCGTAGCTGAACTCGAACTTCCCGCGGCGCAGGCCTACGCCGAAGGAGAATCCACTGAGGTTGAAGGCGTCGACGCCGCGCATCTCGGCAGTCTGGCGCCAACTGTAGCCCAGACGGGCGAAGAAGCTGCTGCCCAGGTTGAGCTCCACGCCGAAGAGGGTGTGGCGCATCAGGTTGTCGAAGGTACCCGCCAGCCAGCTTTCCTTGGTCACCTCGCCGGTGAAGGGGTCGGTAGTCGTGGTGGGGTTGAGCGGGTCGTCGTAGCGCAGGTTCCAGCGCTGCAGCTCGGTGGCGGCGAAGAAGAGGCGGAAAGGGGCGTTCTTGAGCTTGTACGACATCTCGGCGCTCAACTCGAACGGCAGCGACTCAACACTATTGTCGAAGGTGACTATCTGCGCCCCAATGTTGCGCGCCATCAGCGTGGCGGCAAAGGCGCGGCTGTCGCTGACATAGCTGCCCGCCACATCGAAGAGGATGGCGAAGGCGGTGTAGCTCTCGTACTGCGACAGCACAGGCTTGAAGTTGGCGCCGATGCTGAAGTTGCTGTCGAGCCACATGCCCCAGCCGATGCAGAGGCCGTAGTCGCCAGCGGTGAAGGTGCCGAGGTAGTTCTCCTGCTCGTCGTACTCCTCGAAGCGGCCGTAGTTCATGAAATGAAAGCCGAAGCTGATGGTGCCGAGGCGCTCGAAGGTGTGGGCGTAGGTCAGCGACCCCATGGTGCCGCCGCTAAACATAGGCACCACGCTCAGCACTCCCGTGCCGTCCATCGTGGGACGCAGCAGCGAGGGATTGTCGATGCCGATGGTGAGGTCGTCGCTGTAGAGCGCCAGATAGTCCATCCCCAGGCCTGCCGTCCGCGCGGTGCTGCTGAGGTCGAGACCCGTCAGGGTGTTGAGGCCAGCCACTTGCGCTTGCGCGCAATTGAAAATTGAAAATTGAAAATTGAAGATTATGGCCCATAATAATACACGCCATAATTTTCTGTTGCCAATAAAAGTTTCAATTTCAATTTTCACCTTTCAATTTTTCTTATTACGTTCATGGCGCATCAGGTGGCTGGGCTCGAGGGCCATGCGGTCGGTCTCGAGCAGCGAGGCGACACCTTCATCCACGCGCTTCTTGGCTTCGCAAGCCTCGCAGTGGCACTCCTCGTGGTACTCACGCGGCTCGGTGTAGGTGGTGATGACACCTTCGAAGTTGCGGAGGATGACCTTGTCGGGGCTCTGCGAGATGACGTACTGGGGCATGACGGGTGTCTTGCCGCCGCCGCCGGGGGCGTCGACCACGAAGGTGGGCACAGCGTAGCCGCTGGTATGTCCGCGCAGGTTCTCGATAATCTCGATACCCTTGCTGACGGGGGTGCGGAAATGCTCGAGGCCCATGCTGAGGTCGCACTGGTAGATATAGTACGGACGCACGCGGTTGCGCACCAGCTCGTGCATCAGTTTCTTCATCACGTGGACGCAATCGTTCACGCCGCGCAGCAGCACGGTCTGGTTGCCCAGAGGAATACCGGCGTTGGCGAGACGGGCAAGAGCCTGCTCGGCCTCGGGGGTGAACTCGTTGGGGTGGTTGAAATGGGTATTCAGCCAGATGGGATGATATTTCTTCAGCATGTCGCAGAGCTCGGGGGTGATGCGCTGCGGGCAGACGACAGGGGTGCGGCTGCCGATGCGGACAATCTCCACATGCGGAATCTTACGCAGGCGCTGGATGATATATTCCAGCTTCTGGTCGCTGACCATCAGGGCATCGCCGCCGCTGAGCAGCACGTCGCGCACCTGCGGGGTCTTCTCAATGTAAGCCAGGCACTTCTCGATGCGCTCGCTGGGGCTCTCGTCGTCCTTCTGGCCGGCGAAACGACGGCGGGTGCAGTGGCGGCAGTACATGGAGCACATGTCGGTGATGAGGAACAGCACGCGGTCCGGATAGCGGTGCGTGAGGCCGGGAGCGGGCGAGTCCTCGTCCTCGTGCAGCGGGTCGTTGAGGTCGGCGGGGGCAATGTTGCACTCGGGGCCTGCAGGGATGGCCTGACGACGGATGGGGTCGTACGGGTCGTTGGGGTCTATCAACGAGAGGTAGTACGGCGTGATGGCCATACGGAACTTGGCCAGCGCCTTCTTGATACCCTCGGCCTCTTCGGGAGCAAAGGTAAAGTATTGACTTAACTGCTCGTAGGTCTCGATGCGATTCTTCACCTGCCATTTCCAGTCGTTCCACTGCTCGTCGGTAACGTTGGGGAACAGCTCTTTTCTGCGGTTTACTTTCATTGCGTAATGTTATTATTATATTATATTATTTCACTATTATTCAACACACTGCATCTCCGAAAAGGTCACTGGGGCAATGTGTTTAGAAAGTGCAAATATACGAAAAAATACAATATCGGAGGCAAAAACTCGTTAATACTATTAAAATAATTACCACCGATGAGGACCATCGAGAAAGCCATACTCAACCGCACCGCGCTGCTTGTCGGCGACAGCGCCATGGGGCGCATTGCCGCTGCGAGAGTCATCATCTTCGGCGTGGGCGGCGTAGGGTCGTGGTGTGCCGAGAGCCTTGTGCGCAGCGGTATAAGGTGTTTGACCATCGTCGACTCCGACCGCGTGTGCATCACCAACGTCAACCGACAGGCCATGGCCACCACACACACCGTGGGTCGCGTGAAGGTGGATGCCCTCAAGGAGCGTCTGCTGGAGATAAACCCTGCCGCCGAAATCACCGCCGTGCAGGAGATATTCAGTGCCGACACCGCCGACGGCTTCCACCTCGAAGAATACGACTACATCGTCGATGCCATCGACAGCTTGAAAGACAAGCTGGAACTCATAGTGCGTGCCACGCAGAAAGACCCAACACTAAACACTAAACACTTAACACTAAACACTAAACCACCCACTTTATACAGCTCCATGGGGGCAGCCTTGAAAATGGACCCTCTGCAGGTGCATGTCAGCGAGTTCTGGAAAGTCGACGGATGTCCGCTTGCCGCCGTGCTGCGCCGTCGTATGCGCAAGCAGAAACGCTTCCCCGGCCGCAAGTTCCAGTGTGTATGGAGCCCCGAAGTGTTGCCCAACCTGGGACAGGCACGCACCTGCGGAACCGATGCCTGCATGTGCCCGAAAGCACAATCCGGCGAAGGGCGTGCCGACCTCGCCGACCACGAGTGGTGCACCTCCAAAGCCCAAATCAACGGCACCACCGCCCACATCACCGCCATCTACGGCTTCACCCTCGCCGGACTAATTATCCAAGACCTTTATAAACCACAAAACAACCATTAATGAAAAAGATACTACTGACTGTCACCCTATTGACCAGTACCGCTATTGCTTTCGGACAAGTAAACCAAGGATTCACCCTCACGCTCCGCGAAGACCTTGTTGACTTCAGCACCATGTCGGTCGAAGGCGACACCCGCAATCCCTACGGCACCGCCTACCGCCACACCTTCGGCACCGAACTCTCGGCAAGTTACTACCTGGGCATCGGCGACCGATGGGAATTCGGCATCGCCGCCGGACTGATGCTGCACGACTACGCCCTGACAGGCATCTTCCACTCATGGGACGAACCCACCAATACCACCGCCGACGGGCTCTACACTCACACCGAACGCCAAACCTACGACAAGCAGACGACACTCAACCTGCCCGTGGTGGCCAGCGTGAAGTACCTCTTCAGCGACTGGGCCGACCGCCAGTTGTGGGACATCGTCCCCCTTGTGTCGGCACGGCTAGGCTACGTGGTTGGCCTGACAGGAATCGACGGCGATTACTATGACGAGCTGACTGTCAATCCCGTAGCCAACCCCTATGGACTGACTCCCGGCACCGACCGTATGTGGCAGACCACCCGCTTCGACCGGCAAGGCTTCTTCTGGGCGCTGGGCGTCGGCGCCCGCTTCGGACACTTCGACCTGGAACTGGAATACACCTGCCAACCGAAACACTACGTCACCGACACTCGCCAAGAGAGTGTTGACGGCACCGGCACGCTCCTCTCCGCCACCAGCAACCACAACGACCAGCACCGCGACAATGGCGATGGCCTGACTCTCAGGCTCTCCATTCGTTTTTAATCCAAACAGATGATACAGCAGGGGCCACGCCATTCGGTGTGGCCCCTGCTTATTTAGTTAAGATAGAATTCTATTAGGCGTAGAGCTCTTCGAAGATCTTGCGCAGCTTCGGGCTCTCGCGGAGCTCCTGCAGCGTGAACTCGGCGTGGCCCTTGGTGTAGCCGTTGCCCATGATCATGTTCACGTCGCTGCCGATACCCTCGGCGCCGAGGCTAGCCTTGGTGAAGCTGGTGGCCATGCTGAAGAAGTAGACGATACCGTCGTCCTTGGTGCAGAGCACAGCGGTCATCTCCTGGTCGGGCACGTTGACGCAGTTGATGGTGACGTCGGCCATCTTGCCGTTGGTGAGGCGCTCGACGAGCTCATAAACCTGCACGGGGGTCATGCCGGCGGCACTCTCCACGATGTCGCAGAAGCCGAGGTCTTTGATGCGCTGGGTGCTCTTGGGGCTGTTGGCAATGCCGATGACCTTACCGGTAACACCGACGCGCTTCTTGGCCTCGTAGCAGCAGAGCATGCCGCTCTTGCCACCGGCGCCGAGGATGACGACGGTCTGGCCATACTGGCACAGCTTGGCGGTCTGGGCGGGAGCACCGGCGACGTCGAGGGCGCTCAGGGCGAGCTTCTCGGGCATATCGGTAGGAATCTTGGCATAGATGCCGCTCTCGAAGAGGATAGCCTTACCCTTGATGTCGACCTGGTCAACCTCGGGACGGATCTCGAGGATTTCGTCAATGCGGAGAGGAGTCAGCGAGAGGCTGACGAGGGTGGCGATACGGTCGCCCTCCTTGAGGTCGATCTTGCCCTTCAGGGCGTCGCCAATCTTCTCAACCTTGCCGAGGAGCATGCCGCCCGAACCGGTGCGACGGTTGCGGTGCTTGCCCTGGAGCTCGACATTGAGGAGCATCTCCTTCTTGACCTCTTCCATGATTTTCTCCTGGCTGGCGCCTTCGCCGGCCTGCTGCTTGGCATAGTTGTGGATGTCGGTGAACGAGGCGCTGTCGATGTTCAGGGTCTGAACGTCGATGAGGATCTCATTGTCCCAAATCTCATCCATGTTGTTGTCAAGCTTGTTGGCGGGCTGAGGGAGAACACCCTTCGGCTCGATGACGCGGTGGGTATCGTACTTG
>JAGCVD010000012.1 GCA_017962545.1 Bacteroidales bacterium | reverse complement strand
GTCGACGACGCACTTGCAGACTTCGTCGCTGGTCAGCTGGCCGCGGATCACCTCGACGAGGGCCATCCGGTCGGCCGGATTGAAGAAGTGCATGCCGATGAACTGGGCCGGACGCTTGGTGCAGGCGGCGATCTCGGTGATGCTCAGCGAGCTGCTGTTGGTGGCGAAGATGGTCTCGGGCTTGCAGATACCATCCAGCTCGGTGAAGACATCCTTCTTGAGCTGCATCTCCTCCACGGCGGCCTCGATGACGAGGTCGGCGTCGGCGAAGGTGGCGTAGTCGGTGGTGGTGATGATGTTCTTCAGCAGGGCGTCGACGGCCTCCTGGGTCATCTTACCCTTCTCGACGAGCTTGCCGTAGCCCTTGGCTATCGAGGCCATAGCCTTGTCGAGGCTGGCCTGCGTGCGGCTCTTCATGACGATAGGCATCTGGGCAGCAAAGGCTTTCACAATGCCCTTGGCCATCGTGCCGGTTCCAATAACACAGATTTTCATGTTGCTAATTATTTAAATGTTAAACGTCTTTCTTTATATTATTTAGTAGATAAGTAGTAAAGTAGTTATCGCTTCGCTCGCCCTGCAGGCAGTAGATAAGACAAATGCATGTCGCCGTGTTTGCCGCTAACGGTTGTATTGTCTTAACTACTTAACTCCTGTCTACTTAACTACTTACCAATAAACTCACATTTGCCTTTCTCCAGGAAGGCCTTCATGCCGTTCTTCTGGTCCTCGGTGGCGAAGCAGTGGCCGAAGATGCCGCTCTCATACCGGATAGCCTCGTCGGCCTCCATGTCCCACTCGGTGTTGATGCACAGCTTGGCGGCCTTCACGGCGAGGGGCGCGTTGGCGGCAATATGGTTGGCCATTTCCATGGCCTTGTCCATCAGTTCGGTCTGGGGCACCACGGCGTTGACGAGTCCTATGCGCAGCGCCTCGTCGGCCTTGATGGGCTTGCCAGTGTAGATGAGCTGCTTGGCCATGCCCATGCCCACCAGACGGGCTAGACGCACGGTACCGCTGAAGCCCGGGATGATGCCCAGCCCCACCTCGGGTTGACCGAAGCGGGCGTTGTCGGAGCAGATGCGTATGTCGCAGGCCATCGCCAGCTCGCAGCCTCCGCCGAGGGCGAAGCCATTGACGGCGGCAATGACGGGCACATGCAGCGTCTCCAGCTTGCGGAACACGGCGGCGCCGCGCGAGCCAAAGGTCTGTCCCTGCGGCACGTTGAGCGTCGCCATCTCGCTGATGTCGGCGCCAGCCACGAAGCTCTTCTCCCCGTCGCCGGTGACGATAAGACAGCGGTACTTCTGGCAGTCGAAGTGGGTCAGGTAATCATCCATCTCCTTGAGGATGATCGTGTTGAGGGCATTGAGGCTCTTCGGTGCGCTGATGGTCATGATGGCCACCGTGCCTCTCTCTTCTATCTTAAGGTGCTCGTACATATCTTTAAATTTTGAGACTGCAAAAGTAGCAAAAAAGAATGACATGACAAAATAATTTCACGGAATAAAAACATTTGCGTATCTTTGCAGCGTGAAATCAATAGAATTGATAGAAAAAAATAAAATATATCGTTAATATGACAATAGAATCAATTATTGGAATTACCGCCGGCCTAATAGCCATTGGGACATTTGCAATGTCAATCCGTGAAAAAATAAAAAAACTTCCTTTGACAGAGCAGATGAATCAACTTGTTGATAAAAAACTATCCAGTAAACAGCGCAGGACGATTCTTCGAAAAATGAACATACAACTGGGTGGAAAGATAAAGAATGAATATATAGAAAAGTTCGTATTGAACGACAGAGGTAAGGAAGCCGTTTTTATGGATATTTGCGAGAGTAATGAAATAGAACCCACGGAGGACATTTGTAAAAAGTTCATGAATGCAGATATGAAAAAGTTCAGAACAGAATACAACAGCAAAAGGAATAATGCGACTCCACCCGAGAAGAAGTATGATCAATCAAAAGAATCGCAGACTTCCCCATCTTCTTTGGATAATGAAGGACAAACTGTCTATATGTCGGAATTGCTGATGAGCAATTACCCCGAAACATGCAATAACTTAATTAAGATTCTTGAGAAGCATCATGTGAACTACTCCTTCATCAAAGGCACAAAGGACATTTGGTGTCGCGATTATATGCCCGTACAAACCGAATCGGGCAAGTTCATTCAATTCACTTACGACCCAAGCTATCTGAAAGGCAAAAAGGAATGGGAAGAATCTCGTTCCGATGTTCAAGAAATATGTAGGTTAAACAATATTAATGCCACATTTTCAGACATCAACTTGGATGGAGGGAATGTGCTTATCTGCGATGGAAGAGCGATAATATCAGACAGAGTCTTCACTGAAAACCCGACCAAGGCTAAAGATTCATTGGTAAACGAATTGTCAAAATTGCTGGAATGTGAGATTATAATAATACCAGCACTGAAATCAAAGGATGAAGATTTTACTGGACATGCAGATGGTATGGTTAGGTTTGTGAATAAAAATACTATTCTTGGTAATGAACGTCGTCCAGACGAATACAAATACATGAAAGAGGGTCTGCAAAAAGCAATCGATACTTTTAACCTCACCTATATTGATGTTCCATATTTTGAAACAAAGGATTCCAATCATCCCGAAAGTGCAATCGGAATATATGTAAATTATTTAGAAGTTAATGATTTGATTGTAGTGCCTGTGTTTGGTAGAGAGGAAGATGCACAAGCAATTGAAATAATTCACAAGGCATTCCCCAACAAGCAAATCGAAACAATCAATTACAACGATGTGGCAAAAGAAGGTGGCTTGTTGAATTGTACGACATGGGTCGTTAAATAATTACGTTGGAGCTACTCAAAAGAGTATCAGAACATCACAACTGAATTTTTAAATAAAAAAAGAGGCCATTCGGTCTCTTTTTTTATTGCAATCATTTTTAACAGGGGCAGAAACACCCCCTATTTTCGACCTACATACTCCGCTAAACGAGGACAGCATTGACCAGAAAGTGGCGGTTTTCTGTCAACTTTTTCAGAAAATCGAACTCTTATCTGAAGCAGGAAAAAGGCATTAAACGGTAACAAAAACAAGTAAAAAGCCCTTTAATCAACCCTAAAATTGAGTCACTATACGAGCACGCCATCGTTGGTGTAAAACAAAAAGCTCTCTAAATGAACTACTTATTAATTTTTGTGACAGTTGTGACAGTGTGACAGTTAGTAATTGAGACTCCCAATCCATCAAAATTTATCTATATAATTAAATATTAATTAATTACATTAATTTTACAGACTGTTTTGGATTTGAGGGTGACGTGATTTTGAACTGTCACACTGTCACGCTAATATTTTTTTTAGAAAAATTCGTAGACCGCAATGCCGCGGTTGTACTTTTGCATCGTGATTCCGGAAGCACGAGAGCCCTTTGAAACGACTGAGAACCAACACATTTGAACTATCTCCTACCGACCCTCGACCGACCCTCGACCGACCAACACCACACAAGCCACTCGTACAGAATAGGTTGCACGGATTCCTAATGGAGACTTTCGCGAGTTAGGATGCGTCGGGGTTGGCTATTGATTAACGGGCTGCAGGCCGAGGTCTTTGGCGATGCGGAGCATCATCTGCCAGGCGGCGTCGCGCTCGTTGGGTATCTGGCCGTCGAGGATGGCATCCTTGATGGCGTCCTTGATGGTGCCTATCTCACGACAGGGGCCTATGCCGAAGGTCTCCATGATGTCCTGTCCGCTGACAGGCGGCTGGAAGTTGCGTATGCGGTCGCGCTCCTCCAACTCGACGAGCTTGCGCTTGACGAGCTCGAAGTTGGCCTTGTGGCGGCGCACCTTGTCGGGGTTCTTGCTGGTGATGTCGGCGTTGCAGAGCAGCATGAGGTCGTCGATGTCGTCGCCGGCCTCGAAGAGCAGACGGCGCACGGCGCTGTCGGTGACCTCCTCCTCACTGAGCACGATGGGACGCATGTGCAGCATGACGAGTTTCTCCACATAGCGCTCCTCGGCGCCCAGCGGCAGACACAGACGCTTGAAGATGCGCTTCACCATGTGGGCGCCCTTGGCCTCATGGCCGTGGAAGGTCCAGCCCTGCTTGGAGTCGTAGCGCTTCACGCCAGGCTTACCCACATCATGCAACAGGGCGGCCCAGCGGAGCCATAGAGGCCTCACCCCCGCCCCCTCTCCTTCGAGGATAGGGGAGTTGTTACCGTCAGGCTCCCCCTCTCTTCCTAGGAGAGGGGGTTGGGGGGTGAGGCTCACATTATCCAGCACCTGCATGGTGTGATAGAAGATGTCCTTGTGGCCGCGGCCGTCGACAGTTTCGATGCCTTGCAAGGCGCTGATCTCGGGCAGGATGAGCTGCATGAGGCCGCACTTTTGAAGGAGCTTGAGGCCGAGGCTGGGCTGCGGAGAGAGCATTATTTTATTCAACTCGGTAGTGATACGCTCGGCGCTGACAATCTTGATACGCTCGGCGTTGCGGCTGATGGCCTCGAAGGTGTCGTCGGCGATGCGGAAGCCCAACTGGCTGGCGAAGCGCACGGCGCGCATCATGCGCAAGGGGTCGTCGCTGAAGGTGATGTCGGGGTCGAGGGGCGTGCGCAGGATGCCCTCGTTGAGGTCGCGGATGCCGCCGAAGGGATCCATCAGCTCGCCATAGCGGCCTTCATTCAGGCAGACGGCAAGGGCGTTGACGGTAAAGTCGCGCCGCCGCTGGTCGTCCTCGAGGGTGCCGTTCTCGACGACGGGCTTGCGGCTGTCGTGGGAGTAGCTCTCACGACGGGCACCCACAAATTCCAGTTCATATTCTCTAACCGAATCATCCGAAAGAATCCGAATTCGGTCTGTTTCGGTTGGATCTTTTGGTGAATATCGGAACGAGGCGGTGCCGAAGGTTTTGAAGACCGACACCTTGCTGCCGCCTACGGCCGCCGAGACGGCTTTGGCGAGCTCGATGCCTATATGCACCTCGCCGCCGTCGTCGTGACCGATGCACACCACGTCGATGTCGGTGCAGGGACGCTGGAGGAAATAGTCGCGCACCACGCCACCCACAGCGTAGGCGTCGACACCCATGCGGTCGGCCTCGCGGCCTATGATGCGGTATATGTCAAGCCCCAAGTCTATCACTTAGTATTCGGTTTTCTCCACCAGGTTGCCTTCGGCGTCGTAGACCTCCCAAAGGCCGACAGGACGGCCGCTCTCGTACTGGCCGATGTAGTACGGCGCGCCATTGTCGCGATAGACGCGGTAGGTGCCCTCTTCCTTGCCACCGATGAAGGTGGCCTCGCACTGGATGTTTCCGTTGGGGTGGTAAAACACCCAGCGTCCTTCGCGCACGCCGTCGACCAGAGTGCCCTCGCTGCGGAGCTGCATGGTGCTGAAATACTGCAGCCAACGCTGCTGGTTGCCGGTGTAGTAGACCACCGTCATGGGATGGCCGCTCTCGCTAACCTCGACGACACGCATCGAGTCGTAGTCGGCCACGACCTCGCTGCCATCGGCCTTGGCGATGGTCCATTCGTCGGTGCCCACCTTGTGGGTGGCGGTGACGCTGCCGTCGGCTGCGCTGAAAGTCTCGGTACGGCTCTGACGGCCGTTGCACGCCGTCAGCATCAACACGACGGCGATAAGATATAATGGGTTTCTTTTCATCATAGAGTTAATAACGGAGGGAAGAGTTGATATATTGCCTGACGGCATTCTTTTTTTAACCCATTGGCTGATAAATGCTGCCCGGGAGGGCGCGCACCAACTTCTGCATCTCGAGGTCGAAGAGCACACCCGCCACACGAGGCAGCGGCATCCCCGTGAGGCCCCCCATCTCGTCGAGGGCAAGCTGCTGGTGCTTCTTCAGCAGGTCGTAGAGGCGCTGTCCGTCGGGCGACAGCTCGGACAAGAGCACCGTCTGGGCGTCGGCTTTGTCCGTCAGCGGACGAGGCCAACCCATATAGTCGGTGATGTCGCCTGCATCGCGCACCATCTGGGCCCGCTGGGTGGCGATAAGGTTGTTGGTGCCGCGGGAATAGGCGTCGGACAGCCGTCCCGGCACGGCGAAGACCTCACGGTGGTAACTGCCGGCGATGGCGGCGGTGATGAGGGCGCCGCCTTTCTCCGATGCCTCGACGACGACTGTGGCATCCGCCAGCGCGGCGATAATGCGGTTGCGGGCGGGGAAGTAGCCCGGATTGATGGCGGTGCCGTTGGGGTATTCCGTCACCAATGCCCCACCCTGCTCCAATATACGCTTGGCCAAGGGTCGGTTGGCCGCCGGATAGATACGGTCGAGCCCGTGCCCCAAGACGGCCACCGTCGGGAGGCCGTGTGTCAAGGCGGCGCTGTGGGCGGCAGCGTCGATGCCGTAGGCGAGGCCGCTGACGATGGGGAGTCCCAGAGGTTTCATCTGCCCGACCAGCCGGTCGGTGACGTCGCGTCCCTGCTGTGTAGCCCGGCGTGTGCCCACGAAGGCCAGCATGCGCTCGGCGTTAAGGTCGGTATCACCCAGGACATAGAGCACCACAGGACAATCCTGTGTCTCCTCACGGTTGAGGCGGGCGGGATAGTCGTCATCGGTACAGAAGAGCACCCTGATGCCGCTACGCTCACAGAAACGCAACTCCTCCTCGGCACGGGCGTGGGTCGCCTTGCTGCGGATGGCGTCAGCGATGTCGCGGTGCGTCCCGAAGGCGGCGGCGAGCTCGGCCGGCGGCAGGGCGAAGATGTCCTGTCCCGGATAGGCTTCCAACAACTTGCGGCAACTGATAGAACCCAAGCCGGGAATCATCGAGAGGGCTATCTGACTGAGTTTGTCCATTTGATATCAGTAGTTAAGTAGACAGCAGTTAAGTAGTTAAGACGAATGCCTATTCTGCCACAGAGTGGAGAGGGTGCGGAGGGTGCCGTAGGAGCTCTGCAGACGGCGGTACCACACGTCGGGGCTGACCCACACCACCTCGGTGATGCCCTCCTCATCCTGCGGAGTGCCGTGGGGATGCTCCCCTGCGGCATGCATAGGGAACCAGGAGGTCTGCTTCAAATGCCAACCACCATAGAGATTAAACACATGATATGTTTTAGTGGGTTGTGGATAGTGGGCCGTGGGCAGCGGGGCGACGCCCGTCTCCTCCTCCACTTCGCGCAGGGCGGCTTGGAGGAGGGTTTCGCCGGCCTCGACCTTGCCTTTGGGCAGGTCCCAGCGGTCGTTGCGACGGATGAGCATCATGTCGCCTGTGTCGTCGGTGACGATGCCGCCAGCGGCACGCACCCAGCGCATACGGCGCTTGAGGCAGCGCAGCCATCGCAGCGGAATATTGAAAATGTGGTATTTATAACTGACTTTCATTGCAATCCAAATCTAAGAACCTCCTTGCCTTTCTGGTAGAGCGTCAACGTGTAAGGCGTCAGCAGACAGGCGTCGGCTTTGGCCAGCAGCGCCAGGTAGCGCTCCTGGACGGCCATATCGGCCTCGGGGCATTGCACATCGCCACCGCTGACATACTGCACCGTGAGGGCATAGTGGGTGCCTTCGGCCGTCACCTTGTCGAGACTCACCTTGTAGTCGGCAAAATAGCGGTTGCAAGCGATACGTCCCCTAAGGGTGCCCGACTCGGGATGCAACATGAAGATTACGGGGTCGTCCTGCACAGGCATCTCTTTGCCGCGCATAGCCACCAACTGCCACACCTGCTCCTTGTCGAAGACAAGAGCCTCGCCCTCGGCTGCCGCAGAGTTCTTCGGCGCCGTGCATTGCGTCAGCAACGGGACAAAGGCCAGCAGCAATATGATAAAGCAATACTTACACTTCATAACAGCGAATCTTTTCGAAGTGCAAAGATACACATTTTTTCCATTATATGACCTCCGTTTAACTTGAATATAGGTTAATAAATTGTAGCACAGTGGAGTTACTGACTGTAGATTATTTTTTCGGCAGGCAAATACGAAAGGGGGGCGTTTTACGTTATAATAGCGTTTTGAATTATAAAAAGACACCCCGGATTGTGATGGCGGTGACTAACGACATAGTCACCGACCGTCGTGTGCAACGTCATGCCGACACACTGAGGGAGGCGGGCTACGAGGTGACGGTGGTGGGACGTCGTGAGATGCCGACGAAGCACTCTCGTGGGTGGCGTTTCTACGCCGAGTACAACATAGGGCTGCAGGCGTTACTGCGTCGCGAGCGACCCGACATCATCTGGGCCAACGACACCGACACCCTCCCCGGCTGCTGGTGGGCGGCACGCCGTCTGCGCTGCAAACTGGCGATGGATGCCCACGAACTCTTCCCCGAGGTGCCCGAGATACAGCACAAACCACTGGTGAAGTGGGTGTGGCGCACGACGGAGCGCTGGATGATGCCCCAGTGCGACACGCTGCTGACGGTGTGCACCAGCATCGCCGACTACTACAAAGAGAGATACAGCGTGATGATGGCGGTGGTGAGGAACTTGCCGATTTCGGAGAGCGGAGAGCGGAGTTCAGAATTGGCTGACGCGGCAAAAAACTCCGAACTTAAAACACTGCTCTATCAGGGGCATGTGAACCTGGGGCGAGGAGTGGATTGGGCCATTGACGCACTGGAGTGGCTGGAAGACTGCCAGCTGGTGGTGGCCGGCGACGGCGACCTGCTGGAAGAAATGATGGCCTACGCAGCAGCGAAGCCCTGGGCAAGCCGTGTGACATTCCTGGGACGCCTGATGCCCAACAAGCTGCAAGCGCTGACGGCGACGGCCGACGTGGGTCTGGTGATGCTGGAAGACAAAGGCCTCAGCTACCACTACGCGCTACCCAACCGCATAGGCGACTTCGTGGCTGCGTGTGTGCCGATGGTGGTCAGCGACCTACCTGAGATGGCCGCCGTGGTGAAGCGCTACAGCATCGGCGAGGTGATGCTCGGACCTGGCGCCCGGGCGCTGGCGGACAGCGTAAAGAAAGTGCTGGCACAAGGCAAGGAGCACTACAACTTCGACCTTGCGCGGCGCGATATGGATTGGAACAAAGAAAAAGAAATATTAATTAAAACAGCTAACGATTTATGCTCTACAACATCCTTCTGATACTCTATTTTGCAGGCACAGTACTGGGACTGTGGTTCGTATTCAAGAAAGCCGGCGTGGCGCCCTGGAAGGCGTTGGTGCCAGTGTACAACATTGTGATATGGCTGAAGCTGTGCAACAGGAAGTGGACATGGTATGTGGGATTTCTTATTCCGGCATGGAATGTCTTCATGTTCCTGCTGACGGTGGTGGAGACGGCGAGAGTGTTCCGCCGCTACAACTTCTGGGAGCAGACGGCGGCAGTCATCTTCCCCTGGATATACCTGCCCATCCTCGGCATGCATCCCGCGACCGTCTACCACGACCCCAAACAGGAGCCACCGAAGAAAGTGACCGGTGCACGCGACTGGGCCGACGCCTTGGTGTTCGCCTTGGTGGCGGCGATAATCATCCGCGGCATGTTCATCGAGCTGTACAACATACCTTCAAGTTCGATGGAAAAGAGCCTGCTGGTGGGCGACCATGTGCTGGTGAGCAAGATGGCCTATGGCGCCAAGGTGACACAGACCCCGTTGGCGATACCGCTCATACACAACGTCCTTCCCGGCACCAACGGCACGGTGGAGTCGTATTCCAAGCTGATACAACTGCCCTACCACCGCTACCCCGGGCTCAGCAAAGTGAAGCGCTTTGACGCCACGGTGTTCCACTACCCCGACGGTGACACCATGTGCACCGCCCAGTTCAGCAACCGCAGCTACCACGCGTTGGTAAGGGAATATGGTCGCGAGGCTGTGGAGCAGGACCGAGTGTACGACGAATACGGCAACCGTGTGCCGATAGGCAAGATACGTGTACGCCCCGTCGACAAGCGTGAGAACTTCATCAAACGCTGCATTGGCCTGCCTGGCGAAGACCTGCAGATTGTCGACTGGCAGGTGTTCATCAACGGCCAGCCCATCGAGACGCCCTCCGAGGCACAGTACACCTACGCCGTGCTGTTCAACCCCATCGTGGTGCCCGAGCGCGTGCTCGACCAGATGGGCGTGAGCCACGAAGACATCGAGCGGGCTCACCAACAGATGTACCTCAACAACACCGAATACTATATCCTGCCCCTGTCGCCCTCGGTGGCCGCCAAGATGGCCAACAAATACGAGGTCCTCGACATACAACCCTTCATACATCCCGCCGACTCGACCGGCAGCGGCGAGCTCTTCCCCCATATCGACAGCCTCTACTGGAGCGTGGACAACTACGGCCCCGTGCATATCCCCGCCAAAGGCGAGACGCTGCAGCTGACGGTGGAGAACCTGCCCTTCTACCGTCGTGTCATCGAGGCCTATGAGGGCAACACCGTCGAGGTTAAGGACGGCGTCATCTTCATCAACGGACAGCAGACCTCGCAGTACACCGTCAAGATGGACTACTACTGGATGATGGGTGATAACCGCCACAACAGCATCGACAGCCGTTTCTGGGGCTTCGTGCCAGAAGACCACATCGTCGGCAAGGCCAAGCTCATCTACTACAGCTACGACAAAGACCATGGCAAGATACGCTGGAACCGCATGTTCCGCAACGCCTCAAAATACTAACACTCATTGACTACTATGGACGAAAACGAAAACATCAACGGTAGCACCATGTCGCTCGACGGCATGTTCAAAGACTACTGGATTGACTATGCCAGCGACGTCATACTGGACCGTTCAGTCCCCGACATCGACGACGGCCTGAAGCCCGTACAACGCCGCATACTCCACGCCATGAAGGAGACCGACGACGGTCGCTTCACCAAGGTCGCCAACATCGTGGGTAACACCATGCAGTACCATCCCCACGGCGACCAGAGCATCAAGGACGCCCTCGTCAACCTTGGACAGAAAGACCTGCTCATCGACTGCCAGGGTAACTGGGGTAACATACTCACTGGCGACGATGCCGCTGCAGGCCGTTACATCGAAGCCCGCCTGTCGAAGTTCGCCAAGGAGGTGGTCTTCAACCCTAAGACCACCCAGTGGAAGCCCAGCTACGACGGTCGCAAACAGGAGCCTGTGAGCCTGCCCATCAAGTTCCCTCTGCTGCTGGCTCAGGGCACCAAGGGTATCGCCGTTACGCTGACAAGCGTCATCCTGCCTTACAACTTCTGCGAGCTGCTAGAGGCCAGCGTCAAGATACTCAAAGAAGAGGAATTCGAGATATTCCCCGACTTCCCCACTGGCGGCCTTATCGACGTGAGCCGCTACAATGACGCCGCCCAAGGCGGCCGTCTGCGCATACGCGCCAAGATGCACTATGACGACAAGCGCAAGGCCATCGTCATCACCGAGCTGCCCTATACCGTCACCACCGACGTGCTCATCAGCAGCATCCTCACCGCCAACGAGAAGAAGAAAATCAACATCAAGAAGATTGACGACAACACCGCCGCCGAAGTGGAGATTGTGGTCTACCTTCCCTCCGGCGTTAGCCCCGACCAAACCATCGACGCCCTCTACGCCTTCACCAACTGCCAAATCAGCTTCTCGCCGCAGACCTGCGTCATCGTCGACGACAAGCCGGTCTTCATGACCGCCAGCGACATACTGCGCCACAACACCTTCCGTACCAAAGACCTGCTGCGGCAGGAGCTGGAAATACAACTTGGTGAACTGGAAGACCGTTGGCACTGGGTGAGTCTGGAGAAGATATTCTTCGAGAAGGGCATCTACAAGAAGATGGAGAAGAAAGACAGCGTCAGTTGGGACGAGCAGGTCGACGAGATGCTGAAAGCCTTCGGCCCCTACAAGAAGCACTTCAAGCGCGCTATTACCCGCGACGACGTCCTCAAGCTCACTGAGAAGCCCGTGAAGAAAATCAGCAAGTTCGACATCAAGAAGGCCGAAGAGGAAATCGAGAGCATCGAGATGACCATCGACGAGGTGAAGAACCATCTGGCTCACTTGACCGACTACGCCATACGCTACTTCCAGGACATCCTCAAGAAATACGGCAAAGGTCGCGAGCGCAAGACCGAAATACGCAACTTCGAAGACATCGAGTCGACCACCGTAGCTCTGGCCAACGAAAAGCTGTATGTCAACTACCAGACCGGCTTCGCCGGCTGGGGTCTCAAGCGCGAAGAGGGAGTAGAGGTGGCCTGCGAGTGCTCGCGCATGGACGACATCATCGTCTTCCGCCGCGACGGTTCCATGATGGTGACGAAAGTTCAGGAGAAAGGCTTCGTGGGTTCACAAGACAGCAAAGAGTTGCTCTATGTCAGCGTCTTCCGCAAACGTGACGAGCGCACCGTATACAACATGATCTACCGCGACGGCACGGCGGGCTACGCCATGGTGAAGCGCTTCAGCGTCACTGGCGTCACCCGTGACCGCGACTATCAGCTCACCAAGAGTTCGCGTGGCAGCAAAGTGCTCTACTTCACCGCCAATCCCAACGGTGAGGCCGAGGTCGTCACCGTGCACCACGTCAGCAGCCCCAAAATCAAGAAGGTGAGTTTCGAATTCGACTTCAAGACCTTGGCCATCAAAGGTCGTGACGCCATGGGCAATATCCTCACCCGCAACGCCGTGCGCTCCATCAACCTCAAAGATTCCGGCGTCAGCACTCTCAGCGCCCGCAAGATATGGTTCGACGAGAGCGTCAAACGATTGAACATCAACGAGGCGGGCCGTTACCTGGGAGAATTCCACGGCACCGACAAGATACTGGCCATCATGCAGAGCGGCGCCTACCGCACCACAGGCTTTGACTTGGCCAATCACTACGAAGACGACCTCATCGACCTGCGCAAATTCCGTCCTGACCAGATTGTCACGGTGCTGTACCGTTCTGCCGACGGCTATCCCTACCTCAAACGTTTCACTCCCGAGCCCACCGACCGCAAACAGGCTTTCCTCGATGACGACGGCAGCACGCTGCTCGAGGTACGACTCGAGTTCTATCCTCGTCTCGAAGTGGTCTACACCGAAAACAGCGGAAAAAAGATACAGAGTGAGATTATCGACGTCGAGGACTTCATCGGCGTCAAGAGCAGCAAAGCTAAGGGAAAACGCATCACCACCTTTGCCGTGGAACGTTTCAACTGGCTGCAACCATTGAAAGAAGACCCCGAACCCAGTGCGGAGAGCGGAGAGCAGAGTTCAGAGTTGGATGGTGAATCAAATGACTCCGAACTTCCCAATGACCGACAAGGCTTCGCCGAAGGTACACAGACACAACTATTCTAAACAATGAAGATTCTCGTACTGCTGCCCCGATTCCCCTACCCTCTCGACAAGGGCGACAAACTGCGTGCCTACCACCAGATTGTGGAACTGTCGAAGCAGCACGAGATATACCTGTTCGCGCTCTCACACAGAAAGGTTGACAAGTCGGATGTTGATAAGTTCATTGGCGCTTGCAACAACCCGACAACCTATCAACTTATCAACTTATCAACTTATCGGTTGCGCTGGTGGGAAAGTGCGTGGGGCGTCTTCAAGTCTTTTCTCTCAGGCCAGCCGCTCCAGCTGGGCTACTGGAGTTCACGCCGAGCCCGACGTGCCTACACCCACTGGGAGCGACAAACACAGCCCGACGTAATCTATTGCCAGATGGTGCGCACCATGCCCACGGTGGCAGGCTCACCCTATCGCAAGGTGCTCGACTTCCAAGACGCCCTTTCGCTCAACACACGGCGCCGCATGGAGCGCAGCCATGGACCCATGAAGTGGGTGCTCCGCTACGAATACAAAGCCCTGCAGCGTACAGAACAGGAGGCCCTGCGTCTCTTCGACGCCACCACCGTCATCAGTCCCGCCGACCGCGACGCCATTAGTCAAGCAATCACCCTCGTCCCCAACGGCGTTGACACCGACTACTTCAATCAAGCAATCAAGCAGCCAAGTAATCGAGCGGCCTTGAGCACCGCTGAAACAAATCAAATTAGCGAAAAGCCATCCACCATCGTCTTCACTGGCAACATGTCCTATGCGCCAAATGTCGACGCGGCACGTTGGTTGGTGAAGGAAATCATGCCTTTAGTGTGGTCGCAAATTCCATCTGCGACAGTCCTCCTTGCCGGTGCCGACCCCAAGCCCGCCGTCAAGGCGCTGGCTGGCCCCAACGTCACCGTCACCGGCCGTCTGGACGACATACGCACGGCATACGCCTCAGCAAAGATGTTTGTAGCCCCCATGCGCATAGGCTCCGGCATGCAGAATAAGCTGCTTGAAGCCATGTCAATGGGGCTGCCATGCGTCACCACCTCCATCGCCGCCACTCCGCTGGGAGCCACCACAGGGGAGCACCTGCTGGTGGGAGATACAGCTGAAGAGATTGCCGACCTGATTGTGAAACTCACCATCGAAGAGATTCACCACAATATTGCCGACGGAGGCCACCGCTTCGTTCTCGAGCATTACTCCTGGCCCGCCGCCGTCGCCCCCCTTAATTCGATTTTTAATTCTTAATTTTAATTATTTATGGACCTCAACGGACGTAGACAAAGCACCAACTTCGAAGACCGCCGCGGCAAAGGCAACGTCGGTAAGATTGCCTGCCTCGGTGGCGGTGGAGCCATCATCGTGGCTCTCCTCATGCTTCTCTTGGGAGGCAACCCCTCCGACGTCATCCAGCAGGTGGCTTCGGGCTCCATGCAGAGCGAGGAATACACCCCCACGGCACAGGAAGAAGAGTTCAAGACCTTCGCGCTGCAGATTCTCGCTTCGACCGAGGATGTGTGGACCTCGGAGTTCCGCAAACTGGGCTACACCTACCGCGCGCCCAAGCTCATCCTCTTCCACGGCTCTGTGCAGAGCGCCTGTGGCGGCGCCACATCGTCGGCAGGGCCTTTCTACTGCTCGGCCGACGAGCAGGTATACCTCGACCTTGACTTCTTCAACGAGATGAGCACTTCGATAGGTGCTGGCGGCGACTTCGCCTGCGCCTATGTCATAGCCCACGAGGTGGGCCACCACGTGCAGCACCTCCTCGGCACCCTCGACCAGGCTCACAGCCAGATGGCGCAGCAGGGCGAAAAAGAGAAGAACCGCACCAGCGTGCGTATCGAGTTGCAGGCTGACTACTACGCCGGCGTGTGGGGATACCACGAAAACAAGATGTTCGGCTCGCTAGAGGATGGCGACATCGAAGAGGCCATCAATGCCGCCCAGAAGATTGGCGACGACTACCTGCAGAAGAAAGCGCGTGGATATTCCACTCCCGAGAGTTTCACCCACGGCACCTCGCAACAACGTATGCGCTGGCTCAAGAAAGGTCTCACCACCGGCAGCATCCAAGGCGGCGACACCTTCTCCCCTGCCTACAACTCTCTTTAAACCATTAGCGCCACCATCTGCTCGAGATTGCGGGCATCCACTTCATCAAAGGTATTGAGGTCGCGGCTGTCGATATCAAGTACAGCGACGACCTCGCCTTCTTTTATCATGGGGACAACTATCTCGCTACGGCTCTCCGAACTGCAGGCAATATGTCCGGGGAACTGTTCCACGTCGGGCACCACCACGGTGCGGTGCTCTTTCCAGGCGGTGCCACAGACACCCTTGCCAAAGCCAATATGGACACACGCCAACGGGCCTTGGAATGGTCCCAGCAGCAACTCTTCTCCACGTACACGGTAGAACCCCGTCCACCAAAAACCGAACTCTGTGTGCAGCAGAGCGCTCACGTTGGCCATCTTGGCCACCATATCACTCTCGCCGTCACAGAGGGCGGCCACCTGCGGCAGCAGGTGGCCGTAACGTTCCTCTTTAGTCATACTACTTGAAGGCGTTTTCACTCAGACCGTTACCGCTGAGGGCGAGGTCTTTCATATAGCCCGGCACCTCACGGCCCAGGTACTTGTCGACATACAGCTTGGCAAGGTACTGACCCAGCATGAAGCCATGGCCGCGCAAGCCGGTAAGCAGACCCACCTCGGGGTCTACAATATAGCGCGGCTCCGTATAACGGCCAGCCCAGCAGGCCAAGAAGCTGACATCCTTCAGGCTCGGTAGCCACTCGGCAAAGACCTGGCTGACAATCTCCAAGAACTCCTTGCTGTTGTACTTGATATTCTGGCGCGTCTCGTAGGCATCGGTGTCGGGGCTGGCGCAGCCGATAATCTGACCCGTATGCTCAAACTGCTGGCCGTAGACAGCGCTGAAGCCCTTATAGTGACGGCGGTCGATAATCATATCCAGCGGACCGCCGTTGGGGCCCATCATCGGCAGTCGGCGCGTGATGAAGGCCTGGTGCTTCACGGGATAGAGACCCGTGTCGATGCCAAGCATGTCGGTGAACTTCTCGGCACCCCAACCCATGGCGTTGACGAAGTGGTCGCAGGTATACTCGATATACTTGCCTTCGTGGTTGCGTACCAAAGCGACCACCTTGTCGCCCTTGCGCCACACGCTAAGCAACTCGGTGTCCTCGTAGTAGCGGCCGCCAAGGCTGACGCCGATACCGCGGATATAGTCGATGACGCGGCCTGGCGTAGCCTGCCAGCAGTCTCGTGTGATGAGGGCGTGGCTGTAGGTGTCGCGTGTGTCGTCCCACAGGGGTGAGATTTCCTTCTTGAAGTCCTTACGGTCGATCATGTAGGCGTCGCTCCAGGCACGGCTGGCGTCGAGAGCCTTATAGGTCGCCTCATCGTGGACGAGGTTGACATAATGCGTGGGCTTGTAGTTGATATTATGGACTTTCTGGATGGTCTTGAAAATCTCGTGACTATGCTGTGCGATGTCGGCGATATCGGGATTGGAGAAGGCCGGACGACCGCCACCAATGTTGCGCCACGAGGCGCCACGGCTCCAGTTGACCATGACAGGCTTGAGGCCCGCCTCGCTGAAGTAGCGGAACAGGCCGCTACCCGAGATACCGCCACCGGCGATGAAGACCTTGACCTCCTCATGCTGCACGTCGTTGCCCTTCGGGAAGACGTAGACCTCTTTGCGGCCTTCGGTATAGACGTCGCCCAGCGTCACCTGGTTGCTCAACGGCGCACGCGGCGTGGCGTCACCGGTGAGTTCTATGCCATGGGCGCGGAGCACACCACGGGCACGGGCGATACAACGTTTACCACGGCAGGGCCCCATACCCATACGGGTGATGTGCTTCAACTCGTCCACCGAGATATACTTGCGGTCGCCCACAGCGGCCAGCATCTGCTCCTCGGTGATATCCTCACAGTGGCAGATATATGTCTTTCCTTCCACAGGATTGAGCGGCTTCATGTTGAGCGGCTCGGGGTAGCGGTCCTTGGCGATAAATCCCTTGACATCGGTCAGCTTGCCATCGACCTGGGCCACGAAGACGCGGGCCACATTGGTCTTGTTGTCCTTCATCTGCACCTTCTCGACCTTGCCTTCGCCTATCTTCTTGCCGTTGTTATCGACCAGATAGACCTCGGCGCCCTCCGCCACCTCGTATTCAATGGGCAGGAAGCACCAGTTCTTGGCCATGTTGTAGCCAAAGATAGCCAGACCCGGGCAATGATTCACACAGGCCATACAGCCGATGCACTTGTCGTAGTCCACCGTCGGCGTGCTGCTGGTGGTGGGCTTACTGATGGCACCCTGAGGACAGCTGAAGGTACAGGGATTGCAGGCAAAGCCGTAGAGGCAGTCGAGCTGCACGAAGGGCTTCTCCGCCATGCGCTGCGGGGTAGGCAGGTTGGGGTTCTCGAGGATGCGCACGGGGTGCTGCTGCGAGTCGATATACTGACGCGAGATATCGAGATATTCGTCGTAGTTGAAGCGGAGGCCCAACTCCTGCGCAATCTCATAGGCCGACTGCCGTCCGCGGAGCACAGCGCTGGTGCCCTCACCGATACGCACAGCGTCGCCCACACCGTAGACGTGATGGCCGAAGAGCTCTTTGCCCTTGGTGAGCAACTGGTTGTCAGGCACAAGGCCTGTGCAGATATTGATGATATCGATATCGTCGATGACCTGTTCGGTACCGGCGATGGGCTTGAAGTTCTCGCATTTGGCGATGACGGCACCCGTGATGCCCGTCTTGTCCTCGTTGGGTATGGCACGCACGAGGGTGTAGCCCGTCATGATGGGGACACCGAGACGGCGCACACGGTTGGCCTGCACCGGGAAGCCGCCCTCACGGGGCATAGCCTCGATGATGGCCTTGATGGTGGCGCCCGCCTGCATACCCTGATAGGAGGTGAGGTAGCCGATGTTGCCGGCACCCACGGTGAGCACGCGTTTGCCGAGGAGCGTGTGCTCCTGGTTCATCATCTTCTGGAACACGGCAGCGGTATAGACTCCCGGAACATCGTCGTTCTCGAAGGCCGGCATAAAGGGCACAGCACCCGTGGCCACCACGAGAAACTGAGCGTCGACATAAGCCATACCTCCTGTGACACTATTCTTGATGGCGATACGAGGTCCTTCCAGAATATCCCACACGGTGTAGTTCAGCAGGATGCCCTCCTGGCTGTCACCCGCCAATGTCTTGGCGATATCGAAGCCACGCATGCCACCGTATTTCTTCTCCTTCTCGAAGAAGAAGAACTGGTGGGTCTGCATGTTGAACTGGCCACCGATACGGGGATTGCTGTCGATGACCAAATTGTCGATGCCGAATTTCTGCAGTTGCTCACGGCAGGCCAGACCCGCAGGACCGGCACCGATGATAGCAACGGTAGTCTTGTAGATAGTCAATGCATTTTCAGCCTGCGATTTGGCAGGAGCATCGAAAGTGACACCTGGCAGGTCGGCCTCGTGGGCTATGACACGCACCTCTTTGACATCGTCGACAGGAGTGATGCAGATACGGCGCACCCTGCCATCGACCAACATCTCGCAAGCGCCGCATTTACCGATGCCGCACTCCAGCGAACGGTTACGGCCTTGCAGCGAATGGCTATGCACAGGATAGCCGGCCTCGTGCAGCGCCTTGGCGATGGTGTAGCCCTTATAGCCTGTCACCTTCTTTCCTTCAAACAAAAACTCCACTTTCTCGCCCTGCGGGATGTCGAGTATGGGGTGTTTCTCGATTTTATACATATCGTATCGTTTTATAGATTAATAGAATACAATCAAATAGGTTTTTCTTTAAACCACCACAAAAGTATATAAAAGAAAGGTAAAATGCAAGTTTTTTTATCACCACTTTTTCCACTCCCCTTTTTAACCATTGGTTTACAATAGTTTATTTACCGTTCTTTACATTTCAAAAAGAACAGCAGGAGAGCTTTGGAAGAAAAGCGTATGTTTATGGGGTTATTCTCCCACTTCGAGGGTCTGGGCCGGTGCCGTGGCGCGGAACTCGGGAGCGTACATGCATTGCATGGTAACGGGACCCGCCATGAATTGCCCGGGATTGGTGACATAGACCTCGTATTCAAGGTAGTATTTGCCCTTCTCCAGCCGGTCGATATAACAACGCGTGTCGGTATTGTTGACGGTGATATAGTAGCTCAGGCCGTCATTCCAGCACCATCCGGCGCGTGTGCTCAGGGGTTCAACACACGAGGGACGTCCGTCAATAAGCTCCAGATACTCCATCGTGCGGTCACACTGGATATCGATACGCACCTTCACCTTATTGCCCACTGACAACTCCCCACTACCCACTACGCTGTAGCTACGCTTCAGCGTGATGCCCATCTCGGAAGAGGGTATCTTGTCCATGTCGTCGATGAATTGGTAATAGACGCCCCCCCATGCAATGCCATCGTCGACCTTACGGACTATGATGTCACTATTTCCAAGAGCACGTACACTGTCCAGCGACGTGCCTGTCCAGCGCTGTGAGCGGTAACCCTCGAGACCCTGCGCCTCAGCGCTCATTTCAGTGCCGAAGACCGTCATCTGTACCGCCGTCCCGTTTTCCGTTTTCCGTTTTCCGTTTTCCGTTCCAGCCATCAGCGCCTTGATGGCCTTGGTGGTGGCGGCATCGTTGCCCCAACTCGTGGTCTGCTTCTGCTTGAGGAGCCATTGCTGCATGAGACCGATGGTCTCGCTGTCTTGGGGCGTAATCTCGGCGAAGGCCTGGATAAGCAGGGCCTGTGTCTCGACAGGCCGCTGATACCACCACCAACTGCTGGTATTGTCACGCCAATACATACCCATCTCGTCGCTCGTGAGGGCTTTCTCTTTCAGCCGCCGCAGCAGGTCGAGCGCCTGTTTCTTATCACCGTGACGGTGGAAGACAAGCGCCAGCTGGGCCTGCGTGTAGAGCCGCTCGCAGTTCTTGTAATTCTTCAAGGCGTTGTCATAATAGAACCTGTAGGCCTCGGTAGTTGCCTTGCCATAGAACGAGCGGGTGTAGAGGTAGTCGATGTCGGTGGGCTCCCACTTATAGCCCTTCTTGAGGTTTGGCTTTATCCATTTCTCATAGTAGCGCTGCTGCTCACGGTCAATATATTGGAGACTTCGAGACTTCATGTCTTCGAGACTTCGAGTCCCGAGGTCTTGATGTCTCGACGTCTTGATGTCTTTTAGACCCGTCAGTCGCTTGAGTACCTGCTGCGTAATCCACAGGCTGCTCTTGCCCTCGGGCATCCAACTCCATCCGCCGTCGGCATCCTGGCGCTGGGAGAGTTCGGAGATCAGAGTGCGGAGTTCGGAATTTAAGGCGGCGGAGTCTAAGTAGTGTTTCACGGCAGCCATCTGCTCCTCCTCGCTGTCGGCGTCGCGCACCCACGGCGTGGCCTTGAGGAGCGTCTGCTTCACATCCTCGTTCATCTTCAGGCGGCTGACAGGCTCCTTAAGGTCCTTAAAGTCCTTAAGGTCTTTAAAGTCCTTAAGAATCTCTTGTCCCAGACTGTTCACATACAGCTGGTTGGCCAGATAGAGCGTCGAAGGGTTCTCGTAAGTCTTGAGATAGGGCATACACTTGACGGCCAACCACACGGGGTTGCTGACCACCTCGGCGCCCAGCAGAAGCGGCTCGCGGCTGCCATTGCTCACCAGCCACTCGGGCATGGAGAAGTGCTTCTCCCCCGCCCCGTTGATGTAAAGCGCCTGACTGACGGTGACGGCCTGACGGTTGGTGACCACAGGCACCTGTCCTTGCTCACCGTCACTATATTTCCTCTCGGAGAAAACGCCGCCTTCGGCGTAAGCCATTATCCTGTATGTCACCACATAGACACCCTGCGGCACCTCGACATCAAACTTCACCTGTGCGGCATCCTTGACCATGACATGCTCAATGTTGTGGCATAGTATGTCGCCCGTAGCGGCATCAATAAGACGAAAGTCCACCTCCACCGGCAATTCTTCATTCAGAATTCTTAATTCTTCATTCAGAATCACCTTCGCCATCAGGCTCAGGCTGTCGCCGCTACGCAGGAAGCGCGGCATATTGGGCTGCACCATCAGAGGCTTGCTGGTGACCAGCGTCTTGTCCAAGGTGCCTATCTTGACATCCTTGGTGATGGCCAGGCCCTTGACGTTCCAGCGTGTGAGCAACTCGGGCACCGTGAAGCGGTAAGTCACCGTGCCGTCGTCGCCGGTGCGCAGATTGGGTGCGAAAAAGGCCAGCGTGTTGAGGTTGGTGCGCACCTGCACGGGTGGTGCAGCGCTGCCGCCATCGCTGTAGCCTATGCCACCCACGGCCGCCACCACGCTCTCCACCGAGTTGCCGGGCATACGGGCGATGTCATCGGACGACAAACGGGCACCGCTCTCAGGCGACCCTATCTCGATGACGGAGGCCTTCTCTGAAAATATCTCCGCTTCATCTTCCACCACCTCAAACGAGGTTGTCACCACATTTCTTGCCGACTTATACATGCGTGCACGCCAGGGACTGTAATACGGAAGCGCATCCTTGAGTCGCCACTCCGACCCGTAGAGGCCCTTGTATTGATGTTCCTTGGGACTCACCAGCCAATCGCGATCCCAACCGTAAGGTTCATACAGCACAAGGCTCGGTGTCCAATGGTTTCGCCAAGGGCTGAGAGTCCACTTGCCGTATCCGCCGTAGCTGTTCAACGCATCGTCATACATGGTCAGTATCACCGATGCAGGCTCTTTAACCTTTAACCTCTCACCTTTAACCTTTATCGTCCACTCCTCGGTCTCGCCGGGGAGCAGCTTGTCGCGGAAGGTGGCTATCTCGACCTTCAGCTGCTTGTGGGTGAAGGGCACACTGACACTCCGGGTCCAAGTCCATGTCTTCCCCTCATACACGGTGAACAGCTCCACATGGAAGCCGCCCAGCATGGCACTGTCGACGGCAATATCTATGCTTTTAATCTCGTCCGAGAGGGTGAGGCGGCGGAAATCAATCTCCTTGTCTCCTGCGCGGAGCAGATAGTACACCTCCACATTCTTGAAGCGCGAACCCAAACGCAGGTGCAGCTTGTCGCCCACCTCGGCCGTCTCCTCTTTCATCTCCACCCACACCAGCTTGTTGGTTTGCACCTTCTTCTCGTCCGGCAGGGTCAGGGTGATGTGCTCCACCACCGTGTCGGCACCGTCGGCCACAAGGGTGATGCGGTAGGTGCCCGACGTCAACTGCGGCAACGCCACCTTGCACTTTCCACCGGCCACCGACCACCGGCCACCGACCACCTCTTTCTCCTCCTCCCAGTGGGCAACATCATTGTATTTGGCGTCGTAGGCCAGCATCGGGAAGTCTCGGCGCCACTGCTCCTCAGAAATCGTGTTATAGAACGCTTTGTTGTAAGAGAGCAAGATGTGGTCGAGCAACGCCTCGCGGGGCTGCCGCAGGCGCTCCACTTTGACCTGCACCGTGCCCTCCAAGGGATGGTCGTTGAGGTCTTCATAGAGAACGTTCAAATCCTTTAGCTCACTAACCTCCGTCTGGTAATCGACCAAGCCGAGCATGGCATTGGTGAAGCCTATCCTCAGATCGGTGGTGGCCTCGTGGCTCTCGCCGTTGAGGTCGGTCACCTCGGCCCTCACCACAAAGAAGTACACGGGCTTCGCCTTAAAATCTCTGCTACTGTCGGGCTCGGGAGTGAAAGTAATATCAAAACTGCCGTCGGCAGCAGTGGTTATCTCGCCCGTAGCCACCTCAACTTCGTTCTCCATATTGTACCAATGCCGGCGGTAGAATCCCATCTCCATCCGCGTGACAGTGTACTGCACCTTCGCCCCGCTAATCGGCACAGCGTTGTAGCTCGCCGCCAAACCGTGCACTGTATAGGGCTGCCCGAACTGGGCAGCACCAATTCCTAATTCCTCATTCCTAATTCCTAATTGCACCATAAACTTGGGCTGCTTGTATTCCTCCACACGGACAGGCTCGCTCGTCATGCTCCTTTCACCGTGCTTTACCCACAATCTATAATTGCCGGCAATACGGTCGACAGGCAGCAGGAAGGAGGTGTGGATAGTGCCGAAGTCGTCGGTGGTGAGCTCCACATGGCCCACCTCCTTGTCGTTGGGGTCCAACAACTGCACCTTCAGCTTATAGTAGTCCGCCGCCACCTCGGCCTCGATGCCGTCGCTGAGGTAGGCCAGCACCTCCACATGCACGGTGTCGCCGGGCTTGTAGATGGGTCTGTCGGTACACACCTTTGTTTGCAGGGTCATCTCGGGAGTATACTTGCGGCCCTCACTCTGGAAGTTGTCCTTCAGTAGATAGCCGTTGCGCTCGGCGACAACATAGTCGCTCCAACGGCCATTGTCAATGTCGAACCGGTAGCGCCCGTTGCCATCGGTGACCGCCGAGGCCATCACCTTCTTCTCATTGTTCTCCGTGCGCTCCACGCGCAGAGGCTGTCCCACGATGGGCCGACCGGTGCGACGGTCGAGCAGCCACCCCTCCTGCCGGTTCACCAGCAGCGTCATATCGGTGCAGTGCAGCTCAAAGGCCACAAAGCCGTCGGTCTTGAAGTCCTCGCTCGGCGATGCCAGCAGCATATAACGTCCCTCCTTGAGGGCCGGCAGCGAGACGAGGCTCTCGGCATATTGATAATCCACAGCACCCTCCACCGCCCATTGGCCGCTGATCACCACCGGCTCTGCCAGCAATCTTGCCTCAAACTCATTGCTCTTGACATATTCCAAATACCGCACAACTCGGTACCAAATCCTGTCCACATTGCGGTAACGCACACGCTGCAGGCTCGGCACATCGGGGATTACCATCATGCCATCGAAGCGGACCTGTTTCTGCTTGATTTGGTCGCGCAGGTTGGCACAGTGCACACCGTGCTCGCTCTTGGGCGCCAACGCGATGGCGGTGTCGCAGTAGCGCACGGCCTGCAAATAATCATCCTTGTCTTCGCAATATTCTGCCGCAAGGTTGTAAAGCCACGTGTAATAGGGACTCTTGGTACCGCGAAACTTGTTGATAGACTGCTGGAAATCGGCCACCGAGAAGTGCCTGTTAGGCAAACCATTCCTCAATTCTAGCAGGCCGGCCTCGTACCAGATGCGGATGTCGTCGCCATCGCCGGCATGGAAGTCGACCAATAGTTGCTGCAGGTCGTAGCGCTTCCGCCTGTCATATTCTTCATTCTGCGCCTTCAGGACAATGACGTCGTAGGCCGTAGGAGTCATTATTCTCTCCTTCCCACCCTCGCAGTATTGCTTGATGCGCTCCACGGGCGTCTGCTTCAACACCTCGCTGTAGGCCAGGGCCGAGTCGTACTCGCCGAGGAAGGCATGGCAGAGAGCCTTCTCGAGCGGCTCCAACACGGGCAGCAGCGCACGGTAGCGCGCCACCGCGCTGTCGCGGGCATCCTCCTGGTAGAGGCTGGCGGCCTGCGCCATGTGGTAGGCGGCAGCCAACAAGTTACGGCCACTGTTATACTCTTTTTCGGCCAGCGCGTAGGCGCTCTTGTACGAACCTTCGCCCATCAGCTTGTCGAACTGGCTCCAGTCGGCCTGTCCTTGTGCGAAAAACGCTGCCGACAGCAATGCCAGCAGCGTGATTATCTTGTTTCTCATTAAAGTGAACCTTTTATTTGTCGGTAGTCTTGCCGGTGATAATCAGCTCCACGCGTATGCCGCTGAATCCGCCGCCCTTGTCGAGGGCCGCGGCGGCCTGACGCTTGATTTCATTCTTCGTCATACCCGCCGTGGTGATGCGGCTGGCCTCGATGCCGTTCTTGACGAAGTATTCCTTGACGGTCTTGGCGCGGTCGAGCGACAGCAGCATGTCGGCCTCGGCGTCGACGCCGTAGCTCTGCACATAACCCTTCACCAGGAAGGTCACGTCGGGATGGTTGCGGAACATGGCCACATAATCCATCAGCACCGTGTCGTAGCCAGGGATGAGGGTGGCCTCGCCGTCCTCAAAATAGACGTCCTTGATCTGGAAGCTCGAGCCACGCTCGGTGCGCTCCATCTGGTAGAGCATGATGGTGTCGCGCATCATCAGGTCGAGGGCGTTGAACTCGCGGAACACCGAGAAATAGCCTTCGCGCTTGGCGTAGAGGGTGTAGCTGAAGCCCGGGACGAACTTCACACGTCCGCCCTTGTAGTGCTCGTTGCGCACAATGGGACGCTCGCCACCTTGGCCGCCCTTCTCAAGTATCATCAAGTCCACGTCGACATAGCGTTTGCCTTTCTTGTCGTAGAAGAGCACCAAGGGCTCGTAGGCGTCGACCTGGATGGAGACGTTGATGGTATGACCCTTGCCGTTGTCGGCGCAGTTGTCGAGGACGATATAGTATTCCTCACCCATACGCACAGGGATGGACTTGATGAAAGCACCCTTCTGCTTCTTGGTGAGCATCTTGTCCTTGGCCTCGGGATTCATGCCGATATTGGCCTTGAAAGCCGCGGGCTGTTCGATGACAGGTTCTTCGTCGGCTTTCTTCTGATTGGGCTTCTGCTGGTGCTGACGGGCCGGACGCTTGGCGTTCTCGGCCAGCGTGGCACTGTCAACACAGGCCATATTCACAGCCACAGGCGACACCTTGTTGAGCATCACATGGTTGGAGAAATACTGGCCGGTATACTTGTACACCAGGAAGTCGTAGTCGTCCCACTCGTCAATCTGCATGATGTCAATTACCAGGTCGCCGTTATAGGGGATTGTGACCTTATACCACACCGAGTTGTGCTCACGCTCGAAGAGGTTGGGGTGTGCCTTGTCGGCCACTACCTCCATCATGCGGCCAGGGCCGTCGGGAGCGTTGGTGGGACCGTAGGGACGGTCAAGCTGCAGCGGTATGGCGAAGAGACAGTCATTCGAGTTGACCGGCAAAACGATATCTCTGGGAGCCTCGGGAGCCGGTGTGGCAGCCTTCTTCACTGTGCCGCTTTTGGCGGTGCCTTTCTTCTTGGTGGTCTTGGTGGTTTTGGTCGTCTTTTTCTTGGTCTGCGCCTGCACATCGGGCGCCACACCCATCACAAGGGTGCAGGCCAGCAGGGCAATCAGTAGGCGTTTCATCGTACGCATATATCACTTTTTTTAAGTCTGGACATAATCCGCATTCGAAATGCAAATGTACAAAAAAAATGGATACCTAGATGAAATATTTGTTAAAAAAAATGCAACAAAATGTATATCAACTAGATATTTTACCATCAACAACACTTCCCATTCATTTCCACAAGGCCTCGCGACTCCCCTGCCCTTCATTTTCCACCGATTGTCATCCCTTGAGATTATCCTCACCCCATCATTGTCATTTCTTTGGTATTTCTTTGGAAAAAAGCAAAGAAATACCAAAGAAATACCGAAGAACGGACGTCGAAAAAGGCAAGGATTCCTGACAAACACTTGATTATCACACTACTCATTTTTTTCAAACATAAAAATTTGTATTATATCAAAAAATATTCGTACATTTGCAATTTCGTGCAACAAACTAAAATTATCATAACATGAAGAAAATCATCAACACCCCCAACGCCCCTGCGGCCATCGGACCTTACAGCCAGGCTGTCCAGGCCGGCAACACACTCTACATCTCGGGTCAGATTCCCATCAACCCCGCCACCAAGACCGTGCCCGAAGGCATCACCGCCCAGACCGAACAGGTGATGCAGAACATCAAGGCCATCCTCGACGAGGCCGGCTACACCTTCCAGGATGTGGTGAAGAGCACCTGCCTGTTGGCTGACATGGAGTATTTCAAGCCCATGAACGAGGTCTACGCCAAGTATTACAACACCGACTGCCCCGCCCGCGCCGCCTTCGCCGTGAAGGGCCTCCCCATGGGCGTGCTCGTCGAGATTGAAACTATTGCCGTGAAATAACAGCCTCACCCCCAGCCCCTCTCCTTTTGGGCGAGGGGAGTAGATAGAAAAAGAAATAAACGAGAGAGCCTCAACCTTCCGATTCAGGAGAGCTGGAATAAATGCATTCCACTCCCCTCTCTTCCTAGGAGAGGGGTCGGGGGTGAGGCCGATAAAACAAACAATATGGATTTTAGCTTCACCAAACAAGAAGAACTCTTCCTGCAGATGATTCGCGAGTTTGCAGAGAAGGAGGTCAAGCCCCTCGCCGCCGAAGTCGACGAGGAGGAGCGTTTCCCCATGGAGACCGTTGAGAAGATGGCCAAGATCGGCCTGATGGGCATCCCCATCCCCACGCAGTACGGCGGTGCCGGCGGCACCAACGTCATGTACGGCATGGCCGTCGAGGAGCTCAGCCGCGTCTGCGCCACCACCGGCGTCATCCTCTCCGCCCACACCAGCCTCTGCGCCGCCCCCATCCTTGAGGCCGGCACCGAGGAGCAGAAGATGAAGTACCTGCCCAAACTCGCCAGCGGCGAGTGGATTGGCGCCTTCGGCCTCACCGAGCCCAACGCCGGTACCGACGCCGCCGGTCAGCAGACCACCGCTGTCCTCGACGGCGACGAGTGGGTGCTCAACGGCAGCAAGATTTTCATCACCAACGGCAGCTACGCCCACGTGTTCATCATCATCGCCATGACCGACAAGAGCCTCGGCACCAAGGGCATCAGCGCCTTCATCGTCGAGAAGACCGACCCGGGTTTCAGCATCGGCAAGAAGGAAAAGAAGATGGGTATCCGTGGCAGCGCCACCACCGAGCTTATCTTCGAGGACTGCCGTATTCCGAAGGACCGTCAGCTGGGTCAGCTTGGCAAAGGCTTCGGCCTCGCCATGAAGACCCTCGACGGTGGCCGTATCGGTATCGCCTGCCAGGCCCTCGGCATCGCACAGGGTGCTATGGACGAGACCGTCAAGTACACCAAGGAGCGCAAGCAGTTTGGCCGCAGCATTGCCCAGTTCCAGAACACGCAGTTCCAGATGGCCGACCTCGAGACCAAGGTGCAGGCCGCCCGTCTGCTCTGCCGCTCGGCACACTACAAGAAAGACCACGGCATCCCCTACAGCGCCGACGCCGCTATGGCAAAACTCTTCTGCGCCGAGACAGCCATGGAGGTAACCACCAAGGCAGTGCAGTTCCACGGCGGCTACGGCTACACCCGCGAGTACCCCGTGGAGCGCATGATGCGCG
>JAGCVD010000011.1 GCA_017962545.1 Bacteroidales bacterium | reverse complement strand
CGAAGAGGCCCGCGTGGAATGCGAGGGCAACCCCTACAGCCTGCTGCACGTCACCAAGGCTGAAATCGACCTCCCCAAAGGCACCGACGAGCACTCGCCCGAAGTGTACCTCCAGGTCGTGAAGAACTACAACCTGTTCAAGGACCTCGGCTGGCTGGTGAAGGATGAAGAGGAGAAACTCTACATCTACGCCCAGAGCATGAACCCCAAAGACAAGGACGCCAAGTGGCAGTACGGTATCGTGGCCTGCGCCTACAGCGAGGACTATGTCAACAAGGTCATCAAGAAACACGAGCTGACCCGCAAGGACAAGGAAGAGGACCGCATGAAACACGTCCGCATCACCAACGCCAACGTGGAGCCCGTCTTCTTCGCCTACCCCGCCATCGCCCGCATCGACGAGATCGTGGCTGGCATCACCTCGAAGAAGCCCATCTATGACTTCATAGCCAAGGAAGACGGCTTCGGCCACCGCTTCTGGGTCATCGACGACAAGAAGACCATCGCCGAGCTCGTCGACATCTTCGACAAGCAGGTTCCCGCCATGTACATCGCCGACGGCCACCACCGCAGCGCCGCCGCCGCCCTCGTGGGACAGGAGAAGAAGGAGCAGAACCCCCACCACACCGGCAAGGAGGAGTACAACTACTTCATGACCGTCATCTTCCCCGACAACCAGCTGAACGTCATCGACTACAACCGCGTGGTGAAGGACCTCAACGGCCTCAGCGGTAAGGAGTTCTTTGCCAAGCTGGCTGAGAACTTCGACATCGAGTGCAAGTGCGACTGCACCAAGAACGGTGGCAAGTGCGATTGCGAGTTCCCCTGCCACTGCGAGTGCAGCCAGGAGTACAAGCCCAACAAACTGCATAACTTCTCGATGTACTTCGAGGGTGTGTGGTACAGCCTCACCGCCAAGCCCGGCACCTACAACGACAACGACCCCATCGGCGTGCTCGATGTCACCATCCTCAGCAACCTCGTCCTCGACAAGGTGCTCGGCATCAAGGACCTCCGTACCGACAAGCGCATCGACTTCGTCGGCGGTATCCGTGGCCTCGGCGAGCTGAAGCGTCGCGTCGACAACGGCGAGATGAAGGTCGCCTTCGCCCTCTATCCCGTGAGCATGAAGCAGATCATCGACATTGCCGACACCGGCAACATCATGCCCCCGAAGACCACCTGGTTCGAGCCCAAGCTGCGCTCCGGCCTCGTGATCCACGAGCTCTGCTAGCGGGTCCTCCCGCAGAGGGATAAATACCTAAACAAAAGGCTGCCAAACGGCAGCCTTTTGTTTTATCCTATCAGTTTCTCCAGCTGTTTCTCTGTGGCTTTTGGCAAAAGTTTGCGGAGATGTGCCATTATGCGCTCGTGGCTCTCTGCGGGTGTGCGGCTGCAGAGGCTGGCGTTGTGGCCGAAGAGATGTTCGGGGGTGGTGAGTAGGGCCCAGCCCCAGCCGTAGCGGTTGCCGTGACGGTCGGTGGGGTAGACGAAGTCCTCGGTGACCACGCGGCAGGCCATCTGGAGGCGAGTGACATAAGAGTCGAAGCGCGAGCGCATCTTGGGACCGTCGAAGCCGCATGCGGAGCGCAGGTCGCGTGTTATCATGCTGCCGTTGACGCGCAGTATTTCAAGTATGGTGCCCTCGATGCTGTCTTCGGCGGGCTCCGGGTACTTGGCACGGCGGTAGTTGCAGAGGTCGGGCCACCACTCCATGGTGACGAAGCCCGCCTTGCCGCCGAAGAACTTGCCGTAGGCGAAATGGCCTTCTGTGACCATAGGCCCTTTCCAGTCCCACAGCGGCCAGTTCCACCCGTCGTCGGTCATCACATAGCGGCATTCGGGTGCCACCAGCTCGTCGGCCGAGAAGCCCGGGATGCCGCTGTCCAACAGCGGCACAAGACCAATCTGCTGGATAGCCTCCATCAGTTCAGGGCAGTCGTGTATTTCCATGGTGTTTAAATCGATAGCCATCCTCTTTATAACCATTTAGAAATTGCAAAGATACATCTTTTTTTCGGCTCTTTCAAATAATTGTTGTATTTTTGCACGCTCAAAAACAGATACACAATATGTTATTACTTGATGACAAGACCGCTACCATGCTGGCTGTAGCCGCAACAAGGAACCCCAAAGACATGCCGCCGCCCCCGCAGGACGAGTTCGGCCAGATGGTGCACTCGCAGGACAGCATCTCGCAGGCCCTATCCGACAGCCTGAAGAATATGGATATCACCGACCTCAAAGCGGTGGTGACAGGCGAGAACACATTCCTAAGAGACGGCTTACGCCAACTCACCGAGCTTACCATAGGCTTCGTACCCAAGCTCCTTGTGGCCACCCTCATCCTGTGGCTGGGCCTCAAGCTGGCCAACATGCTGCGCAAGACCATCATCAAGACCCTCGACAAACGCGGCGCCGAGGGAAGCCTCAAGAGTTTCCTTGGCTCGCTGGTCAACCTGTTGCTCAAGGCCATGGTCATCCTCATGGCCATGGATGTCATCGGCATCAAGGCCACCTCGTTCATCGCCCTCCTCGGCGCCATGGGTCTGGCCATCGGCATGGCCCTGCAGGGCACCCTGCAGAACTTCGCCGGCGGCGTCATCATCCTGCTCATGAAGCCCTTCAAGGTCGACGACTACATTGAATGCGGCCAGTACAAAGGTTACGTCAAGGAGATACGCATCTTCCACACCTTCATGCGTCCCTTCAACGGCCGCACCATCATCATCCCCAACAGCGAGTTGGCCACCAAGAGCCTCATCAACCACACCAAGGAGCCCGTCATCCGCCTCGACATTGTGGCCTCGGTGGCCTACGGCACCGACCTCAAGAAGGCCAAGGAGGTGCTCTGGGAGGTCATCAACGCCGAGCCTCTCATCAGCCACGAGCCCAAGAAGCCCAACGTTGCCGTCAGCAACCTCAACAACTCGTCGGTCGACATCACCCTCTGGCTCTGGACAAAGGTGGAGGACTACTGGACGCTCTGGGAACACATCCGCGAGGATATCTACATCGCCTTTAACAATGCCAGCATCGAGATACCCTTCCCGCAAGTCACCGTACACAACGCCGCAGCCACAGCGCCCATCCACATGCAACACCGTGCTGCCGAAGAGCACTTGCCCACCACCGCCGAAGAGACCATGGGCGAAGGAGCGTGAGAGAGTTAAGAATTAAGAGTTAAGGTTTAGGAATGAAAAAGATAGGTATTCTAGTATTTCTAGTATTCCTGGAATGTATAGGCATCCCTGCTCATACGCAGTCCTTGCCTTTGAGCGACGGCGCCACCGCCAGCGTCATCACCTGCGGCGCAGGCAACGACTTCTACACCACCTTCGGCCACTCGGCCATCCGCATCACCGACCCCGCCAATGACATCGACTGGGTCTACAACTACGGCACCTTCGACTTCGACACACCCCATTTCTATTGGAAATTCACCCGTGGCTACCTCAACTACTGCCTCAGCCGCACTCCCTTCGTCAACTTCATGACCGTCTACGACTACGAGCGCCGCTGGGTGCGCGAGCAACGCCTAAACTTCACGCCGCAGGAGGTCAACAACCTCTACCTTATGCTCGAGTGGAACTACCTGCCTGAGAACCGCTACTACCAGTACGATTTCTTCCGCGACAATTGCGCCACGCGTGTGCGCGATATGGTGGAGGCCGCCGCAGGAAAGCGGACGATAGGATTCGACGACTGGGAAGACCACAGCTACCGCTATTGGCTGCATGAGGCCACTGCCGGCGGCCGTCTTGAATGGTGGACCCTCGGCGTCGACCTGCTGCTCGGCCTGCCCGCCGACCATGTCTGCAGCACAGAGGAGGCCATGTTCTACCCTGTGGCCATGATGGAGCTATACAACATCGCCACGTTTGACGCCTCCGAGTCAGTCTGCAATCCCATTAAAGATTTGCTCCAAGATACCCGCCCGCCGCTGCGCCGCAGCTTCCCTCCGCTGGTGGTATTCGGTCTGCTCTTTGCCTCCGTAGCCCTGCTGACATGGAAAAACCTCTGGCCCCGTTGGTCCGACCGAGTGCTCTTCATCTTGGCTGGAGTATTCGGTCTGGTTCTTGTATTCATGTGGGTGGGCACCAGCCACTACTGCACCGCTTGGAATCTCAACATTCTCTGGGCCTCGCCGCTGCTGATACTCATCGCTATAAGGCATAAAAAAAGCCCCTCATGGGCCCTGTGGCTGCAGCTGGCCTGCTTCGCCGTCGCCGCCGTCTGGATTATCGTCTGCGGCCTCAGCCTGGCCCTGCTGCCCATCATCCTCACCCTCGCCCTCCGCATCGGCCTACTCCTCAAAACTCACAACTCTTAACTCTTAACTCCCAAAAGGCCACAGCGGCGGCAGCGGCAACGTTAAGCGAGTCGACACCGCGCTGCATCGGTATGCGGGCCACATGGTCGGCCATGCGCAGCACGCTGTCGCTCAAGCCGTCACCCTCAGTACCCATCACAACGGCCATCTTGTCGATGCCTTTCAGCACAAGGTCGTCAATAGACACCGAGCGGTCGGTCAAGGCCAAGGCCACCACACTGAACCCGTTTTCTTTCAACTGCATATAATTGTCAAGGAACGTCCACGGCAGTTGGAACACCGTCCCCATGCTCACGCGGCAGGCGCGCCGGTTGAGCGGGTCGCAGCAGGTGTGTGTCAGCAACACCGCATCCATCCCCAGCGATGCCGCAGCGCGGAAGATGGCACCCGTATTTTCCGAGTTCACCACTCCATCGAGCACCGCCACCCTGCGGGTCCCGGCCAGCACCTCGCCCACCTTCGGCAGCCGGGGCCGCCGCATGGCGCAAAGCACACCACGGCTCAACTCATAGCCCGTCAGCCGACGTAGCACCTCGCGCTCGGCCGTGTAGACAGGCACGCCGCACTCGGGCAACTGTTCCAGGAACTTCTCCTCACAGAGGAACGACACAGGCTCCATGCCCCGCTCCAGCGCCACACGTATCACCTTCATGCTCTCACAGATGAACAATCCCTCTTCGGGATGCAGCGTATTCTGCAGCTGCCGTTCCGTCAGTCGCGCATAGGGCGCCAGCGCCGCATGGTCGAGGGTGTCAATATGCACAATATTCATGCTGCAAAAATACATTTTTTTATCAAAACGGAGAATTATATCGTGTACGATACAACTTGCAAAATCTAGAAAAACCTTGTTAACAATGGTTAAAACAGCATTTTTTTATCGTGGAAATAAAAAAAGTTCGTACATTTGCATCGTGAACAATATATTTTTCCCCATCAAAAAAGAGAGAACAATGGCAACAATTTATGATTTCAAGGCTGTAGCCAGCAATGGCAAAGAAATTGACTTCAAGGAGTTCGAAGGCAAGGTGCTGCTCATCGTCAACACCGCCTCCAAGTGCGGCTTCACACCCCAGTTCGACGGATTGGAGATGCTCAACGAGAAATACCGCGACCGTGGCCTGGTGTGCATTGGTTTCCCCTGCAACCAGTTTGCCAACCAAGACCCTGGGTCGGACAGCGAGATTGAAGGCTTCTGCCGCCTCAACTACGGCGTCTCCTTCCAGATTATGAAGAAGGTGGACGTCAACGGCAAAGAAGCGCACCCCATCTTCGAATACCTGAAATGCATGGCACCCACCGAAGAGTACAAGGGACTGAAAGCCAAAGCCGCCGCCACCATGTTTAAGACCATCAGCAAGAGCGTGGAGAAGGACAGCGACATCAAGTGGAACTTCACCAAGTTCCTCATCTCGAAAGACGGCAAGACCATCAAGCGTTTCGCCCCCACCACTGAACCCAAAGACTTCGAGAAGGAAATAGAAACAATGCTTTGACAACCATGTACGAACAGTTGAAACTCGACAACCAAGTCTGCTTCAAACTATACACAGCCTCGCGGCTCATCACACAGGCCTACCGTCCGTTGCTAGAACCTCTGGGACTCACCTACTCACAGTATCTGGTCATGCTGGTGCTTTGGGAACATGACCATCAGACTGTCAACGACATAAGCCGTCGGCTGATGCTCGACACCAACACCCTGACGCCCCTGCTGCAACGCATGGAGCGCGCGGGTCTGGTGGTACGCGCCCGCGGCCTCGTCGACGGCCGTCAGACGCTGGTGTCGCTCACCAAGACAGGACACCACCTGGAAGCACAGGCCAAGGATATCCCCGCATGTATCTCACAGTTTTGGCAGAATAAAAAGACCGACCTCGAGCAGACCACAGCCTTGCTTGGCACCCTCGACACAATGATCGACACCATACAGACACACTAATGCGTTGCTCCGGCAAGCATATCGAACGCTATATAATCACCCTACCTTAGCGTGGCGACAGCCAGTATATCGCCACCGAAGTGCTGTCGATGGAATAAAGAAAGAGCAACTCCGACATGTCTCAATAGGGCATGTTGATAACTTTTCTACATTGATACTCAATTTTCTGCAAAATAATTAATGTAATTATTTTGCCAATTGGAGAATTCTTCCTAATTTTGTATCCCGTATTTTTCATTCTTAACATATATCATTCATAATTTATGAAATACGGGTTTGACAACGAGAAGTATCTGCGGATACAGTCCGAACACATTAAGGAAAGAATTAGTAAGTTCGGCAATAAGCTTTATCTTGAATTTGGAGGAAAACTCTTCGACGACTACCACGCCAGCCGCGTGCTGCCAGGCTTCGAGCCCGACAGCAAGCTCAAGATGCTGACACAGTTGAAGGACGATGCCGAAATTGTCATCGTCATCAGCGCCGTGGATATCGAGAAGAACAAGAAGCGCGGCGACCTCGGCATCACATACGACGAAGATGTGCTGCGCCTGCGCGAGGTCTTCACAGAGCGCGGATTCCTGGTGAGCGGCGTCGTCATCACCCACTACAGCGGTCAGGCCAGCGCCACCGCTTACCACGAGCGCCTCGAACGTATGGGTATCAAGTCCTATTACCATTATATTATTGAAGGCTACCCCACCAATGTCGAGCTTATCGACTCGGAGGACGGCTTCGGAAAGAACGACTACGTAGAGACCACGCGTCCGCTGGTGGTCATCACTGCCCCAGGTCCCGGTAGCGGCAAGATGGCCGTCTGCCTCAGCCAGCTCTATCAGGAAAACAAGCGCGGTATCAAGGCCGGCTATGCCAAGTTTGAGACCTTCCCCATCTGGAGCATCCCGCTGAAGCATCCCGTGAATATCGCCTACGAAGCCGCCACCGCCGACCTTAACGACGTGAACATGATTGACCCCTTCCACCTCGAGGCCTACGGCGAGACAGCTGTCAACTACAACCGCGACATTGAGATATTCCCCGTGCTGAACGCCCTGTTCGAGGGAATCTATGGAGAGAACCCCTACAAGTCGCCCACCGACATGGGGGTCAACATGGCGGGCTTCTGCATCTCGGACGACGAGGTCTGCTGCCAGGCATCAAAGGACGAGATTATCCGCCGCTACTACACCGCCCTGTGCGACTATGCCAATGGTAAGGCTACCGACGGAGAAATCAACAAGATAGCCCTGCTCATGAAGCAGGCCAAAATCTCCACCGACGACCGTCGCACCACTGTCGCCGCCAAAGAGCGTCGCGACAAGGAAGGTGTGCCCTCTGCCGCCATCGAACTGGCCGACGGCACCATTATCACCGCCACCACCAGCGACCTGCTAGGTGCATGCGCAGCACTATTGCTCAACGCCCTGAAGCACCTGGCCGGCATCGACCACAGCGTCAAGCTCATCTCGCAGAAGATGATAGAGCCCATCCAGCACACCAAGGTCTCCATGCTCCACGGCAGCAACCCGCGTCTGCACACCGACGAAGTGCTGGTGACACTGTCGATTCTGAGCCTTCTCGACGAGAACTGCCGCCGCGCCCTCGACTGCCTGCCTCTGCTCGACGGGTGCCAGATGCACACCACCGTGATGACCAGCGAAGTCGACCGCAAGATCTTCAAGAAACTCGGCGTCGGATTAACATCGGAGCCAATTCGCAAGGATTGAACCCCAAAGGGGAAAAACAATAGAACCGCCACCCATTCAGGTGGCGGTTTTTGTTTGGCGCAGGGCAATAAAATCGGGGTGGGGGCGTTATATATGGTGTAAGAAAGATAATAACAGCAACGTATGTCCTTTAGGCGGTTGATATTCATAATGATTGCGGCGATAGGGCTGCTGCTGCCGACGAAAGTATCGGCAGTGGAAGTTGTGCCGCGCAGTACGCTACAGAGTATCGACCAAAACAACGACCGCCCGCAGTGGAGCGACCTCGGGATGGAGCACATCCTAGCCGTCAGCGGGCAGTCGACCGTTGCACCTCCGTCACCCGTACGACTCGCCAGTAATGGTCGCCGTGTCCAAGGTGGCAACAGCCACTCGGCGGGTGTAAGTCCCACCGTATCGGAGAGGACTGTCTGCAATTACAGTTCTGTGCAGCACACTCCTCACTTCCGTACCGTTTGGACGAGGGGTTACCTTTATATTATTCGCTGTCTCAGACTCTGATTTTTTCCATTTCCTTTTTTTGGCTGTAGCATAATTGCTGCGACCTTGTCAGTTTTTTAGCTGTGGAAACACCACAGCATAATGTCATTTATATTATGAAACTGAAATGGAATATATCAGAAAGCAAATCTATTCCCGGCCGGAGATACGCCGCACGTTGTTGCCGCTCTGGTCGGCGTGGGTGCTGACGGCAGTCGGCGCGTTGTGCGGCGCAGCAATGTTTATGTATAAAGGCTCGTCCGAGGGTATCTCATCGCTGTTGCTCGGCGGAGTAATGGTGGGAGTTTGCGCACTTTTGACAGTTCTTTGCTATTGGGCTTTTGGCGACAGTCGCCGTCCATACAGCAAGGAACTACACGCAGTGCTGGAGCCCACCTACGCCTATTATTCGTTGGCCATGCAGGGGCAAATCATTGCAGCCTTGGAAGCCAATGACGAGATTGCGCTTGAAGCCATCAAAAAGCAACCCAAGCCCGAACTAGCATTGGTACGCTATAGCGACAAAGAAGAGCGCGTATATTATTCGCAGCTCACCCGCGTCGAGGGGAAGCGATACATTCCCCTCACCGAAATAATCATTAACAAAGTAAAATAGCCCAAAATGAAAACGATCGAACAATACATCGATACCGAAATGTCTGGTAAAATCACACGCAAAAGAAACTCACCACTGCCAGGCCTGCTAGTACTAGCCGTAGGCATAGCCATGTGGGTGTTGTTATGCACCGCAGATCTTGGAGACAGTCTATCGGCCACGTGTCTCACCGTTGGCCTCATCGCCACCGCATTGGGACTTATCCTTACGGCAATGAACCTCTCGGGAGCCTTGACTCACTTCGTATATCTGCCCACCCGCAGCCGTATGAAGGAGAAGAAGGTGTACATCAGTGGCGATGACTACAAAGACATCGCTGATGCAATTACCAACGGAAATCTTCAACCATTGGCAACCATCCGTCCTGTGGTCAGTTCCAACTCGGCAGTGCGTATCCTCGCCAGCCGTGATGGTGAGTGTGTCCTCGTCCAAGCCATCCGTGACCAAAGTGGCCACTTCGAGCCAGAAACAGACGTGCGGGTATTGACCAGCACAGCAGCAGCGGCAATACAGCACCTGATTAAATAGTACATTTATTAACCAAAATTTCAAGATTATGGAAAT
>JAGCVD010000010.1 GCA_017962545.1 Bacteroidales bacterium | reverse complement strand
GATGGTGGCGCCGGTGGCGGTCACATTGCTGGCAGTGACGCCGGTGACCATCGGGCAGGTGAGGGTGGTCAGGTCGACAGTGTCGCTCCACACGCTGTACCATGCCGAGTCGCAGAGGGCGCGCACGGTGACGCTGTAGGTAGTGGCGGCGTCGAGGCCGTCAACCACCTGGCTGGGAGTGCCACTGACGGTGTAGGTGTGCTCATAGACGGGCGAGTTGCAGAAGACCCTGAGTTCCCACTCGGTCTCGTCCTCACCGGCAGTCCAAGTGACGGTGGCACCGTCATAGGTGTTGCCAGTGACCTGAGGCGTGGTGGGCACAGCGCACGGATGACGCAGCGTGGTGACGGGCAGGGTTGCCCAGTCGCTCACACTGCTGCCGCAGATGGCGCGCACGCCAATGACGTAGTCGGTCAGACCCGTCAGGCCGGTGAAGGTGTAGGTGCTGTCGCCGCTGACGACGGTACCGTTGGCAGGAGCAATCCAGTTACCCGGAACAATGGCCACTTCAACGCTGTTAGCCTCGGTCTGGTAGTTGATGGTGACGAAGGTCTCGCCGATGGTGTCGGCCGTTACGGTCGGCGTCGGGCAGGCTGCGCTGTTGCAGCTGATGAGGCGGATGTCACCCACCGTGGTGCTGGAAGTACCGCCGGAGACAGTGGTGTAGTCATAGGGACCGCTGTCTTGATAGATGTAGCGCATCTTTGCGACACTGGCGGTGTGGGCCGAGAACGAACCAGAGCTGGCATAAGTGCCGTGCTGACGATTGACAGCGAACAGCACATTGCTGTGGCCGTCCCATGTGAAGGCCGTGTCAAGGTTGTGAATCTGCCACTCGTTAGCCGTGGTGAAGCTAAAGTCGGCCGAGTCGATAACCTTGTGGAACACGGTTGTTGCGCTGGGCAGGATGAAGCCATTCGTGAGGTTGCTCTCGCTCACGTTGGCCATGTAGACCGTCATGTTGTTGTAGTAGTCGCTGCTCGTGGTGTTGGTGGGCAGGAAGGCGAAGGCCGTGATGTCGCCGCCAAGGCTGGCCAGGTCGGCCGAATCGATAATGGTCTGCACATAACTATAATTGTAGAAGCAGTATCCGATAGGACCGTAGCTGGTGGTAGTAGAGCTGGCAGAGGGATCAAAGTTGGTAGCTTCGGTGCCGCCCTCGCACATGGGAGTTTTGAACTCCACGCCGTCGCAGTAGAGGCTGGTGTCACCAGCGCCGCAGATTCTGCGCACCCAAGCACGGTAGGTAGCGTTGGGGGTCAGGCCCGTCAGCGTGATGGCGTTGGTGTTGGCAATGGCCACCATGTTGTTGCTACCGACCTCGCGATAGACCACCTCATAGCTGGAGCTGGCATCGCCGCCCCAAGTCAGGGTAGCGTTGGTCGAGCCCACAAGCGGAGCATCCAACGACACCGGACGCGGGCAGGAGCTGTAGTCGAGGTGGATGTTGTCCACAGCGACGGGCTCGCCCAGGTTGGGATAGTCGCTGCTGCCCTGAGTGGCCTGATTGAACCAATAGAAGGCCATACGGTGCACACCATGGATGGTGTCGAAGCTGCAGGAATAGGTCTGCCAAGTGGTATCGGTGCGGACATCCATAATCTGATAGAGATCGCGAACGTCACCCCACGGAGTCATCAGGTTCTCACCCGAAGGCACAGTGGCGATACTCGGGTCGGCGAGGAGCACAATCATACCATCGTAGCCACCGGTGGTGGTACCGCCGGCACGGGCACGGATAGTCAAGGTGTAGCTGCTGTCGATGGGACCGAAGTCAATGTCGCGGAAGGCGGTGGCATTGACCACAGCGTCGTGCAGGTAGGGCTTGTAGGTGACACCACCGTCAGCGGACATATAGATACTGTACGAGCCGCTGTCGGCCACAGCTGTGCCGCGGAACCAGTTGTTGTCGTGGTTGCTGCAGGTCTGCCAGTTGGCCCACTCGGTGGGATCCTCGAAGTCGTAGTTATACGGCAACGTGGCGGGAATCTGTGTGGTACCGAAGGCGCAAGGACGACGGCTGTATTCGCCGGTGTCGGCGCCGCTGCAAATCGAACGCACATAGTACTCACCCTGGTAAGAGGGAGTGAGACCAGTCAGCGTGAAGGGGTTGGAGGGGGCAGCCACCATAGTGCCGGTGCCGGGCTGGAAGCCACGGGGACCGTACTCAATCACCCAGTTGGTGGCACCGCCGCGCTCGTGCCATGCCAAATCAACCGTGGTGGTGGTGGCATTGCTGGCAGTCAAGCTGTCGGGACGCGGGCAGGTAGGTATAGCCTCGAGGGTCACATCGTCGAGGTAGCAGTAGAAGTAGGTACCCGGATAGAGGGTCTGGATGGCGGCATAAGCGCCGTTGCCGGTGTAGTTGGCCATCGACACCTCGAAGTTCTCCCACTGGTTGATGCCGCCCTGGACGGAAACGGTGTCAACGGGAACGAAGGTTGTGATGTTCAGCGGGTCGCTCATCACGCCGACCACGAAGGTGGGATTACCATAGCTGGTCGAGGTGTACTTCACATTGAACACCAACTGGGCCTGGTTCATCTGATAGGCGCTGTCGAGTTCGGGCAGGATGATGCGGCTCACATAGGAGGCACCGTTGCTGCTGTACATATAGACCGAACCGCCGGTGGCACCGGTCATGTTCTGGGTTCCGCTGATGATGGAGTAGCTACCTGTGCTGTAGGCGCCGGTGTTGTACCAGCAGTTGGGCAGGTGGCCAGTGCCCCAGCCGTTGAAGTTCTCTGTGTAAGGCAGCGTGATAGCGGCGCAGAGCGTGGTAGCCTCGACGATGGTGGCGAAGTTACCCTCGCTGCAGGAGGTCTCCACCTTGAACTCATACGGCATACCGGAATTGAGGCCGGTCACGGTGTAGGTGCTGCCAGTCACAACCACGGGAGTGCTCCATGCGGTGGTGCCAGCCAGGCGGTAGTAGAGGTTCCACGAGGTCTCAGTGGCACCGGGAGCCCAAGCAACGGTAACAGTGGTGGTGGTCACATCGACCACGGCAACTGCCGGAGCAGCGCAGGTGGCCTGCTGCAGACAGGTCTCGGCATGGAGGGTGATGTTAGGACGGTAGTAACTACGCGAACTCGGAGTAACAGAAGCGGGGTTGGCTCCGTCAAGCGGGTTGCTGTCCTGATATTTGTACATAGAACGGTACACGTTGGGCGAGGTGGTGGTGCTAAGACCGTAGAAGCCCGACGAAGAGTGCGATGCACCAGCGGGCTGGTTCATCGTGGTAGTGATGCAGATGTTGCTGGTACCATCCCATGCGAAAGGAGTGGCAAGGTCGTAGGTCACACTGCCGGAGGTTCCGACGGGGTGGGGACCTGTATAGACCAAGGTCGCGGCGCCGGTGGGCAGCCAGTTGGAAGAAGCTGTGCCGGTAAACTCGGTGGCCGTGGTGTTGGTCATATAGATGCTGAACTGCTTGGCATAGGTGCTATTGTTGGTCCAAGTGTAGGTAATCTGTTTAATCATCATAGGACCGCTAGCCGTGCCACTGGCAGCAATCTCGCTGGCCAGATAGATACTCTGGCACAACGTGTTGCCCCAACTGCTGTTGACAGGCACGCCTGTAGTTTGGGAGGTGCCGGTACCACTGACATAGTTGACGAGGCTGGTCGAGTCTGCAAGTACGCAATTAAAGTTTTTGGTGGTGAAGTTGGCCATGGCCACACCGCCTTGATAGCCTTCGCAGTCGGTAGTCACACGCACGTTGTAATCCGTGTTGGGCTCAAGACCCGTAATAACGGCATAGGTGGCGGTGGTCTGGGGCAGAGAGGTCCAGCTGTCAACGACACTGTCGGCCTTGTACTCGACCGTGGCGCCGCTATAGACACCATAGAAACCTGGCCGCCAAGCAACAAGGGCGCCGTTGGGTGACGGGACAACCGTCAGAGCCTCGACAGGCGAGCAGTCGGGAGCAGCCACGCAGTTGACGAACAACTCGAAGCCAGCATATTGTATAGAACCGTCAGTGTGGAACTTAAGGGTAATGGGGCCAGAGACACAGGTGTCAAGCGGGATATTATCCTGCTGCGAACTGGTGCTGGTCTGCCAGAGGAGAGTACCGTCGGTTCCCACGCCTTCGTAAATTTTCAGATAGTCGATGGAACCCTCGGTGTAGGCTGTACCGTGGAAGGTCAACATCGAGTCGGGACTGGCGGGATAAATGGTCAAAGTATAATCGACATTGTCGGAGTAGTTGCCGTTGGGGCCGCCGTTGTCATAAATGACACCGCCGCACATGCTGATGGTGGCAGCACCCGAAGTACCCATGACAAACTGGCCAGGGATAAAGTTTATCGGGCCGCTCCAGTTGCTGTATTCGCCACCGCAGTCGGCACGGACATAAACATCGTAGCTCACGCCGCCGTTAAGGTTGGTGAAGACATAGCTGCTGTCGGCAAGCACAATGGGGCTTGTCACAGTATCAGGATTGAAGCCCAGGGGACCGACAACCAACTCCCAGCTGCTAGACGTACCAGCCTCACCCCAACTCACCGTCACACTGTCTGTAACGACAGGATTGACAGCAATGTTAATCGGACGCGGGCAGGAAGAAGGAGCCGTGCAGCCCACGTTGATTTCGAAACCGCTATATTGGACAGAGCCATCGGATTCGAACACCACCGTGATGGCGCTGCTAGTGAAAGGACCGAAGTTGGTAAGGGTGGAGATGCCATCGTCAGTCCAAAGCACTGTACCACTGGTACCCACACCTTCATAGATGGTCAGATAGTCATAAGAACCCTCGGTGTACGACGAACCGCTGATGAACACCTCGCGGTCAGGCGAGGTAGGAAGGATAACGAGTGTGGACATGCAATCGTCAGCATAATCGCCAGTAGGACCACCGTTATCATAAACAATGGCGGCGCAGGAGCGCAACGTGTCGGTACCCGATGTGGCCATATTCATAATATTGACACCGAAGCTGAAATTGACGGGGCCAACCCAGGCACTGATGTCATCAGGACCACAGACGGCACGCACATAGGCTGAATAGAAACCGGTGTCGGTCAGGAAATCCTGATAACTGTTATTGTTGAGGGGGATAATGTTGAGTGAATTGGAGGGGTTGAAGCCAGGAGCATCATAGACCAGTTCCCACTCACTGGAGGTACCGGCATCCCAACTGAAGTTGGCGGTGTCGCCCTGCACATTGACAACAAAGTTGGTCGGCCAGGGGCAGGAAACGGTGGTGCGGCCGGTGATAGCCGACGAGTAGAGACTCGTGTCCTCATCACCGCACACGGCACGCACCTTCAAGGTGTAGAGCGTGTACTGCTCCAAGCCGGTGACGGTGTAGAAAGTATCTTGGATACCATCAATCACGCTGTCGCCGACGGTGAGAGCCCACTCGGTCTCATCGCCAAGGGAGGTCCAGTGGACGCCAATGGCGGTGGGCATAAGGGTGTCGATTGTCAGGGCCACAGGTGCCGGACAAGTGTTGCGGTTGATGCTGATATTGTCGACAGATGCAGGAGGTTGGGTACCGCCGCTACCATCGTTCGACCACAAGAAGACCAACTTGTAAAGGCCCGGGGCGGTGACGGAGAAGGTGGTGGTAACATTTTGCCAGGTGCTGGATTGTGCCAGCGTGTAGGGCGAGGTGGTCTTGCCACTCAGTTCAATCCAGCCGGGGGCTACTGCAGTCGTGCAAGCGGCATAGGTGCTGCCACCCATGAAGTTGATATTGCCGCCGACGAAGTCTTGACTGGCAGGAGCCAGGAAGACGCGCAGCCAGTCGTAGTAATTGCTTTCGCCCTGGTTTCTCCAGTCGTAAGAGATGGCATATTCGCCAACCTCGGAGAAGCTGAAAGTGGCGTAAGCATAAACATGGCTTATAGAGCTAGTAGTATAGCTATTGGAGGTACCATTGTTGTCGCTGATATAGAGACCATTGGTGCCGTTATGGGCGCCGGGGGCACCCACATACCACTTGTTGGTCTGCGTGCCGTTCTCGAGCACCCAGTCGGAAGCTTCATTGTTGCCGTCAGCGTCGATTTCGAAGCCGCAAGTGTAGGGGAACTCGCTGATGGGCGCACCCGCCAAGGTACGGGCTGTGACCTGAGCATAGATGCTGGTGTCGCCGGCATCGCAGAGGGCGCGCAGGCGCAGCGTGTAGAGCGTGTTGAGGGTCAGATCGGTGATGGTGTAGGGACTTGCGGTGACTACAACATCACTGTCGCCGATGGAGAGCAGCCACGACGACTCCAGATAGCCGGGAGTCCAACTGAGGGTAATCTCAGTCGTAGTAATCGTGTCGATATGCAACTGTGTGGGAACGGGGCAAGCCGGAGGTGTGGGAACATTGAGGGCGACAATTCTCGATATATCGCCGCCGCCGCAGTCGGCATAGACGCCGATGCGATAGACGGTGTCGTTAACAAATCCGGAGAGAGAATAAACGGTGTCGTTGGAAGTGCCCAAGACGGTGGTGTCGGCCATGTCAACGATGACATAGGAGATTCCGCTGGCGTTGTTAGTGTCGAGCCAGGAGAGGACCACCTCGTCGGGATTACTGGACACTACAGAGAGGTTTCTAATAGCATAGCAGCTAGCGTTGTCTTCTACAATATCAAGCTGCATATTGGCGAGATAACTGCGCAAATATTTGCTGCCGCTATAAGAACTCAGGTTGTACGGATCAGGGTTATAACTGTCGCTATAGTAACTCAGACCCGAATTGGTTACACTGGTGTAGGCGAAATAACGGGTTGAATAACCACTTGTTTTTTCATGCATGGCAACCATCAAGTTGCTGCTGCCGTCATACGAGAAGGGGACATCCAAGTCAATGTCTACCCATCCTGTGTAGTTAGCCGGAATGGTCCAGTTGCCATCGAACACCACGTCCGCGGTCGTAACTGGCTCGATATCCGTGGTGGATGAGAAATTCGACCTGGTCACATTCTTCATGTACAGCGTGATGCTGTTGGTCTGGTCCGAAGTATAACTCTGGGCCAGGTAGAACCTCACCGTGGTGATGCTTCCCGCCATATTAATTTCAGTGGCAGGATACACCATCTCCGTGAAGGAGTAGCCATAGAGGGAATTGAATGGTATGTAGTACGAGGTCGACGTACCAGTACCAATCGTCACAGTCACCTGTGCTCTTGACTCCCACGGCAATGCCATTGCCACCAGAAGCAGCATTGGCATCAGAAACTTGTAAAGTCGTTTCATAATAATGGAATTTGATTAATAAAAAGGTGAATTAACTTATTTTCTTTTTCTATTGTTTCCTGTTCGTTTTTTCTTTTATTGCCTTCGCGACACACTACACTACACCCTATTTCACAACACCTTACAGCACACTACACCATTGGCAACAATAGCGCAAAGGTATGAAACATTTCCGAGATTGACAAACTTTTTTCCTCACAACATTGTTGATAACTTTTCAACCCACTGACCTACAACCCCATAACAACCCAACTTTAACGTTTCTTAACCAATGGAGTTTTCGCACACCTCCGTTCCCACCGACGACTTACCCCCAACCCACCCTAACTGCAAAAACACTCTTTCGGAAATCCGCGCAACTCACTCTGCACGAACCGCTTGCGGGGTGCGGGTGGATAGAGGGTCGGTGGAGGGTCGGTAGGAGAATTTATTTGCCACTGATTTCCAAACAGATAAGAGAGCAATTTTTAGCCCACATGACTGTTGAGAACTTTTTATATACACCTCGTTTTTTTTTCGTACTTTTGCCGCATGAAACGAACCCTGTTTACCGGCCGTATGAAGATGGCCGACATGATTGCCGCCAACTACGACCTCATCCTTATGCTGCCGCGCTTCGGCATACCGCTGGGCTTCGGCGAGAAGAGCGTCAGGGAGGTCTGTCGCGAGCACGCGGTGGACGAGAATTTCTTCCTGATGGTGTGCAACATCTACACCTTCGAGGACTACCGTCCCGACACCGAGGAGATGGCCTCCATCGACCGGCGCCTGGTGGCGGAACACCTTCAGGCGAGCCACCGCTATTACCTCGAGGAGCGACTGCCGCATCTGAAGCACCACCTGGAGCACATCGTCGCGGGCGCAGGCACGGCGGTGCCGGAGAAGACGGCGACGATACTGACGAAATACTTCGCCGACTACTGCCGCGAGGTGCGCGAGCATGTGCGCCGCGAGGAGAAGCACTTCGAGGAGGGCCTGTGGGACAGCGGCTCGAAGAGCCACGACAACATCAAGGACAAGCTCAACGACCTGACGCAGATTATCTACAAGTACCTGCCGGGCGACCGGCTGAACGAGGAGATGATGGAGCTGGTGTTCGACATCCTGCAGCTCAGCCGCGACCTGGAGCGTCACGCCGAAATCGAGGAGCTGCTGCTGGCGCCGCCCGAGGACTATACCCTCAGCGAGCGCGAGCAGGAGGTGCTCGAGCTGGTGGCGCAAGGCCTCTCGAGCAAGGAGGTGGCCCAGAGGCTGAAGATATCGGTGAACACGGTGAACACACACCGCAAGAGCATCACCCGCAAGACCGGCATCAAGAGCGTGGCCGGCCTGGCGGTGTACGCCATGCTGAAGAAAGGTTAAAGGTTAGAGGTTAAAGGTTAAAGACTATGAAAACACTCAAGACAATAAGAATTATCCTGGCGGCGGTGATGCTGGCAGGCATCACGGCGCTGCTGTTCGACGCCACAGGCATGCTGCGCCACTGGCTCGGCTGGATGCCCAAGATTCAGCTGCTGCCCGCCGTGCTGGCGCTGAACGTGGTGATTATCGTGGCCGTGCTGCTGATGACGTTCCTCGTGGGCCGTCTCTACTGCTCGGTGGCATGCCCCATGGGCGTGTTCCAGGACATCCTCGTGTGGTTCCACAAGATTATCTTCGGCAAGAAGCGCCCCTACCGCTACCACAAGCCGCAGAACTGGCTGCGCTACATAGTCCTGGGACTCTTCGTGCTGTTGATGGTACTGGGAATCAATGGTATCGCCTCCCTGATAGCGCCCTACAGCGCCTACGCCCGCATGGTGACGAACATTCACGGCACGGGGCTGGTACACTGGGTGGCCATCGCCACGCTGTGCTGCGTGGGCGTGATGAGCTTCGTGTGGGGACGCCTATGGTGCAACACCTTGTGCCCCGTGGGCTCGCTGCTGAGCCTGGTGAGCCGCCACCGCCTGCTGGGCATCCGCATCGACGAGAGCAAATGCGGCGGCTGCCGCAAGTGCGAGCACGGCTGCAAGGCGATGTGCATCGATGTCGACAACCACACCGTCGACCACTCGCGCTGCGTGGATTGCTTCAACTGCCTGGGCGAGTGCAAGACAGGAGCGATAAAGTTCGGCCTTAAACTTAAAGACCCTAAGGACCTTAAGGACCCTAAAGACCTTAAGGACTCTTCGCGCCGCAAGTTCGTGGCGGGCACGGTGGCCGTGGGCGTCACGATGGCGGCTCAGGCCCAGGAGCAGAAGCTCGACGGCGGCCTGGCGGCGCTGACACACAAGCAGGTACCTGAGCGCAAGACGCCCGTCGAGCCAGCCGGCTCCCAGAGCCTCAAGCACTTCTCGTCACATTGCACGGCCTGCCAGCTCTGCGTGAGCCAGTGCCCCGAGAAGGTGTTGCGCCCCTCGACCCAGCTGGAGAGCCTGATGCAACCCGAGATGAACTTCAGCGACGGCTACTGCCGCACGGCTTGCACGCGCTGCAGCGAGGTGTGCCCCACGGGCGCCATACTGCCCATCACCAAGGAGGAGAAGACGGCAGTGTCGACAGGCGTGGCTGTGGTGCTGAAAGACAACTGCATAGGCTGCGGAAGCTGCGCACGCCATTGCCCGTCGGAGGCCATCACGATGGTCGACGGCAAGCCCGCCGTGAACGAGGCCCGCTGCCTGGGTTGCGGCGCCTGCGAATACTACTGTCCGGCACGTCCCGTGACAGCCATCTATGTTGAAGGAAAACAAATACACACAGAAATATGAGCAACAAAATAACAGAAGCAATCAAGTATGTCGGCACCTTCAAATTCTGGAAGGAGCTGGTTATTATGACCCTGGGCATGATGGTATGCGCCTCAGCCGTCTACTATTTCCTGGTGCCCAGCAAGCTGATTATCGGCACCATCTCGGGTCTCTCCATTGTGCTGAGCAACATCTTCGGCTCCATGGGCATCAACATCACCGTCGGTACCCTTGTCACCATCATCAACATCATCCTGCTCATCCTCGCCTTCCTCCTCATTGACCGCGAGTTCGGCTTCAAGACGGTCTACACAGCCCTCATCCTGGGTCCGATGATCGACCTCTGGGGCAAGATTTACCCTTGGCAGAACATCGCCAACGACAACCCCGTGACCGGAGCGATGTCGGTAATGGGCGACCCGTGGCTCGACCTCTGCTGCTTCGTGCTGCTGCTGAGTGCCAGCCAGGCGCTGATGTTCAGCATCAACGCCTCGACGGGCGGATTGGACATCCTGGCCAAGATAGTGAACAAATACCTGCACTTCGACATCGGCACCTCGGTGAGCATCGCCGGCGCCGTCATCTGCTGCACGGCCTTCGCCATCAACCCATTCCGCATGGTCATCATCGGCCTCATCGGCACTTGGATCAACGGCCTGGTGGTGGATTACTTCACCGCCTCGCTGAACCGCCGCAAGAGGGTGTGCATCGTGTCGAAGGACTACGAGCGCATACGGCAGTATATCACCGACAAGCTGCACCGCGGCTGCACGCTGTACGAGGTCATCGGCGGCTACACCGGCGAGAAGAGCATCGAGCTCGAGGTGCTGCTCAACAAGGACGACTTCAGCAGCCTGATGGCCTGGATGAAAGCCGAGAAAATCAACGCCTTCACGACAGCCAACAATGTCAGCGAGGTGTACGGCCTGTGGTTCAGCACCAAGAAACGCAAGGAATTAGAGGAACAGATGAACAAAAGATAGTAGTTAAGTGGACAGTAGTTAAGTAGTTAAGGCAATACTGCTGGTAGACGACATGCTATTGTCTTAACTACTGCCCGAAGGGCGAGCGAAGCGATAACTACTTAACTCCTTAACTACCAAGAAAGGAATATTATGGACAGGAGAACGTTTTTGAAAGGACTGGCAGGGGGCGTGGCCGCCGGTGCGGCGCTGGCCGTGGGCTGCAAGCATCCCAACGCCCAGAAAGCCGAGGGCTACACCGTCGGCGAGGTGCCCCTGGGGCAGATGACCTACCGCGAGGACAAGCACGGCCAGCAGGTGAGCCTGCTGGGCTTCGGCATGATGCGCCTGCCCATCGAGGGCGGCGGCAGCCTGCGAGACAATCCTGACGCCAAGCTCGACCAGGAGCTCATCAACCAGATGGTCGACTACGCCATCGAGCACGGCGTCAACTACTTCGACACAGCGCCCGTCTACCTGCGCGGCATGTCGGAGAAAGCCACCGGCATCGCCTTGAACCGCCATCCGCGCGATAAATGGCTTGTGGCCACCAAGCTGAGCAACTTCCGCACCTGGACGCGCGAGGCGAGCCTGAAGATGTACGAGCAGAGCTTCCAGGAGCTCGGCGTGGAGTATATCGACTACTACCTGCTGCACTCCTTCGGCGGCGTGGATCCCGACGGCACGAGCGACTTCGAGAAGCGCTTCGTCGACAACGGCATGCTGGACTTCCTCATGGAGGAGCGCGAGAAAGGGCGCATCCGCAACCTGGGCTGGTCGTTCCACGGACAACAGTCGGAGTTCGACAAGGTGGTGGGCTGGACCGACAAATACCACTGGGACTTCGCACAGATACAGATGAACTATGTCGATTGGCACTACGCCCACGAGATAGAGCCGGAGAACGTCAACGCCGACTATCTGTACGGCGAACTGGAGCGGCGAGGCATCCCCATCGTCATCATGGAGCCTGTGTTGGGTGGCCGTCTTGCCACACTCAACGAGCCGATAGCCAAGCAGCTCAAGGCACGTGAGCCGGAGCGCAGCCTGGCGTCGTGGGCCTTCCGCTACCTGGGCATGTTCCCCGGCATCATGACCTCGCTCAGCGGCATGAGCGCCATGGAGCATGTGGAGGACAACGTGCGCAGCCACTGTCCCTTGGTGCCGCTGGCCGACGACGAGATGGCGCTGCTGGAGCGCGTGGCCGACGAATTCGCCCACTTCCCCGCGGTGCCCTGCACAGGATGCCAATACTGCATGCCGTGCCCCTTCGGCCTCGACATTCCGGGCATCTTCTCGTTCTACAACAAGAGCCTCGGCGAGGGCAACATAGCCACCGAAGGCACCGTGGAGCAGAAGGAGTTCCGTCGCGCACGGCGCGCCTTCCTGACGACCTACGACAAGAGCATTGAGCGGCTCCGGCAGGCAGACCACTGCACAGGGTGCGGCGAGTGCCTCAAGCATTGCCCACAGCACATCGCCATCCCCGACAAGATGCGCATGATTGAGGACTACACCAACACGCTGAAAGACTCGTTGGTATGAAACCTTTGAAAACTTTGAAAAACCGCATAATCCGCGGATACATCATCGGATTTATACTTACGCTCGTCTTAATAGTTGTGCTATTTTACCGACAACCGCTGGAAAGACTCGTTGGTAAGACGTTTTTGGAAATCCTCGTATGTATAATTTCGCTCATCGTAATAGTGCTATTTGGAGGTAGATTTGGAAGAGGTTTAATAGATGCATGGGAAGTAAAAAGGGAAAGCCTCAAAGGTGCCCATGTCTATAAAAACGGCAAGGAATTGAAAAAAGACAAAAAAGGAAATATTTTAAAATCAAAAAAATGAAACTGTTATTCTTGGGTACTTGGGAGATTATCCTCATCGTCCTCGTGGTGCTGCTGCTTTTCGGCGGCAAGAAGATTCCCGAGCTTATGCGCGGCATCGGCAAGGGAGTCAAGAGCTTCAAGGACGGCGTCAATGGCGTGGAAGATGAAAAGACATCGAGTCATCAAGACATCGAGTCATCAAGACATAACGACACTAATACAGAGAACTCGAAGTCTTGAGGTCTTGACGACTTGAAGTCTCCAAACGATGACCTTTTGGGAACATCTTGACGAACTGCGGCGCCGTCTGTGGTATGTGCTGCTGGCCGCTGTAGTGGCGGCTCTAGGTTGCTTTTGCTTCAAGGAACAGCTCTTCCAGATAGTCCTGTGGCCCAAGCCTGCAAACATGCAACTCATCAACGTGGAGCTGACGCAGCAGTTCCTCACGCATATGCGTGTAGCCCTCTGGGCGGGCATTATCATCGTGTCGCCCTACATCCTGTACCAGCTGTTCGCCTTCGTGGCGCCGGGTTTGTACGCCATGGAGCGGCGGCTGGCGCTACGCGCCGTGGGCAGCGGCTATCTGCTCTTTCTGGCCGGCGTGGCACTCAACTACTTCGTCATCTTCCCCTTCACGGTGCGCTTCCTGGGCGGTTACCAGGTGAGCGCCGAGGTGGAGAACACCATCACCCTCTCGAGCTACATCGCCGTGCTGGGGGTGATGAGTTTGGTGATGGGTGTGGTCTTCGAGCTGCCGGTGCTCTGCTGGCTGCTGGCCAAGATAGGAGTGCTGAAGGTGAGCTTCATGCGGCACTACCGCCGCCACGTCATCGTGGTCATCGTCATCCTCGCCGCCATCATCACCCCCACGGGCGACCCCTTCACGATGACGCTGGTGGCGCTGCCCATCTACCTGCTGTGGGAGCTGAGTATATTGATTGTTAAACGAGTAGAGAAATGAAACGAATTATTCTATTAGCAATAATTTCAATTTTCAATTTTCAATTTTCAATTTCCCCCGCCCAGTGTCCTGTAGCCTTGCAGCGCTACGCCCAGCGCTACCCTGCCGCCGAGGAGCAGGACCTGCAGAAGCTGGTGTTCCAGGACACCTATGGTCCCGGCCACCTCATCAAGGACTCGGCCTCCTGCGCCCGCTATATTGAGAGCGAGGTGGCGTCGATGGTACCGTCCGACCAGTTCCCCCTGTATGAATACACACTGTGCGACAGCAACTTCGTGAGGGTCAACCTGCGGGTGGTCAAGGACGGTCGCATCAGCCTGCGGCAGCTGACGTCGGCGGTGCTACGCAGCGCCCAAGGGATGCCTTCGGTCGACCCAAGCCGGGTGAAGCACCACAGCCGGGCCTTCAACGAAGCCTACCATCCACACTACCGCATCGTGCGGCGCGACATCTTCGAGCGCGAGTTGCAGCCTTTACTCTACGACTACCCCTGGCAGGACCCACAACGGAGCCTCGACGAGCGGGTGGAGTGGCTGATACGGCACCTGACGCTTGATGAGAAACTGAGCCTCATGGTGCACCAGAACCCCGCCATCGAGCATGTGGGACTGAAACCCTACAGTTGGTGGAACGAGGCGCTGCACGGCGTGGGCCGTGCCGGCGAGGCCACCGTCTACCCCATGCCTATCGCGATGGCTGCCACTTTCGAGCCTCGGCTGATTCGTAATGTATTCAACAACGTGGCCTTTGAGGCCCGCTCAAAATACCAAGAATCTCAGGACACCAACGGTTATGGCGACTATAGCGGTCTGACCTTCTTTACCCCGAATATCAACATCTTCCGTGACCCGCGCTGGGGACGCGGCATGGAGACCTACGGCGAGGATCCCTACCTCACCGCCGTGATGGGACTGGCCTGCGTGGAAGGTCTTCAGCATGCCTACGATTACTTCGATGGCGGCGAGCCCGACCCTGCAGAGCTCAGCGCCGCCGCCTGCCTCAAGCATTTCGCCGTGCATAGCGGCCCCGAAGGTACACGCCACGAGTTCGACAGCCGTGTCTCGGAGCGCGACCTGCGCACCACCTATCTTACAGCCTTCGAGTATATCATCAAGAACAGCGACGTACAGCAGGTGATGTGTGGATACAACCGCCTCAATGGTGAGCCCTGCTGCACCAACCGACGACTCTTCGACATCCTGCGCAACGAATGGCTGTACGACGGCATCCTCGTCACCGACTGCTGGGCTTTGAACGACGCCTACGAGACCGACACCATCATCCCGCGCCACCGCACCCACGCCACTGCCGCCGCCGCTTACGGCGACGCCTTCGGACGTGAGGTGGACCTCGAATGTGGCAGCGGCCTACCCGCCCTGCGCGAGGCTGTGCAGCAAGGCCTTGTGCCAGAAAGCAAGGTGGACGAGCATGTAAGGAGAATTCTCAAGACAAGAATCCGTGCCACGGAACAGACTTCGCGGTCTGCTATCGTGGAGGCCGAGACTTTGGAAGTGCCGACAGCTTCCATGGTACTGCTGAAAAACAACGGCGTGCTGCCGCTCAAGGATAACGAGTCTCTCCGTCTCGAAGGTCCCAACGTTTACGACAGCCTCATGCCTCTGGGCAATTACAATGGCACACCGAAACACACCGTCACCATCGGTGAAGCTCTGGGCAGCTACCAAGTGCTTAGTGCCGGCGACGGCAAGACCCTCGTCTACGTCGGTGGCCTCAATCCCCAACTCGAGGGCGAGGAGCTTCCCGTCGAGAAAGAGGGGTTTTATAAGGGTGACCGCACGCGCATAGAGTTGCCACGGGAGCAAGTGGAGGAGATAAAGGCCTTCAAGGCCCAGGGCTACCGCGTGGTATTGGTGCTCTGCACCGGTTCGGCCATTGCCCTTGAAAACGTTATTGAGGACTGCGATGCCATCCTCGTAGCTTGGTATGGTGGCCAGGACATGGGCACCGCCGTGGAACAACTGCTCTTCGGCCAGCGTGACGACTTCGGGCACCTTCCCGTCACCTTCTACCGCTCGACAGACCAACTGCCCGACTTCGAGAACTACGACATGCAACGTCGCACTTACCGCTACCTTGACAATGGCGACGCCCTCTTTCCTTTCGGTTTCGGCTACAGCTACAGCTTCTTCTCCATCAAGGAGCCTTCTGTCTCCGAGGCCAACTTCACCGTCAGCGGCACTGCCAGCCTCTGCAACACCGACGCGCCAAATGCCGGATACCACCGCGCAGTGGTACAGGTATACCTTAAAAACGATAATGACCCCGAAGCGCCTGTCAAGCAGTTGATTGGAATTGCCTCATTGATTCTCACTGAGGACCGTCGCCTGAAGCCCTTCACCATCCAGCTCGATCCTTTCTGGTTCCGCCAGTACAACGCTGAAACCGGCCTGATGGAGGAACCGGCCGACGGCACCAAGTTCACCATCCAAATAGGCTTCAGCAGCGACGACCGCGACCTGTTTGACTTACCGTTCACTTATCACAATAGGAAATGAAAAAGACAATCATTATAGGATTAATGGGTTTAATGGGCCTTATGGGCAGCGTGAAAGCGCAGCACGACAGCATTCCCGAGAGCGACCCTGCCATTGTGCAGCGCATCGGCGAGTGGCAGGACCTCAAATTCGGCTTCATGATGCACTGGGGTATCTATGCCCAGTGGGGCATCGTGGAGAGTTGGAACCTCTGCAATGAACCTTGGATTAACCGCGGCGGCGCCAACTATGAGGACTACAAGCGTGCCTACTGGGCGCTCAACAAGACATTCAACCCCAAACACTTTGACCCCGAAGGCTGGGCGGCGGCCGCCAAGCAGGCGGGCATGAAGTACGTCGTCTTCACCACCAAGCACCACGACGGCTTTTGCATGTTCGACTCGAAGTGTACCGACTATACCAGCATATACAGCCCTGCTAAGACCGACTTCACGCGCGGCGTGGTGGATGCCTTCCGCGCCGAGAATATGTGGATAGGCCTCTATTTCAGCAAGCCCGACTGGCACTGCGACGACTACTGGGCGCATGAGTGGGCCACACCCGACCGCAACGTCAACTACTCCATCGCCGACCATCCCGACCGCTGGCAACGATACTGCAACTTCACCTACAACCAGATACGTGAGCTGACCCACAATTATGGCGACATCGACATCCTCTGGCTCGATGGCGGCTGGATTCGCCCTGCCTGGAGCGTCAACGACGAGACACGACCCTGGCTTGGATGCTCAGGACAGGTGCAGGAAATCGACATGCGCCATGTGGCCGATATCGCCCGAGAGAAGAATCCCAGGATGATTATCGTCGACCGCAGCGTCGGCGGCCGATATGAGAACTACCGCACCCCCGAGAAGCAGGTGCCCGACACCCTCCTGCCCTACCCCTGGGAGACCTGCATGACCATGGGCGACAGCTGGAGTTACGTACCCAACGACAACTACAAGTCCACCAAGACGCTCATCCACATGCTTGTCGACGTGGTGGCCAAGGGCGGCAACCTGCTGCTCAATGTAGGTCCCGACGCCGACGGCAACCTGCCCACCGAGGCTCTGCAGCGCATGGAAGAGATAGGCAAATGGCTGGACAAGAACGGCTACGCCATCTACGGCACCCGTCCACTCGCCCCTTATTGTGACGGCAACACCCGCTACACACAGAGCAAGGACGGCAAGCACCAGTATGCCATCACCCTCATCGACGAGACTCCCTATGCCGTCGTCCGTGAGCTGAAAGGAAGACAACGCAAATAAGTCTTCCTCATTTCGTAGGCATTTCTTTGGTATTTCTTTGGTATTTCTTTGCTTTTTTCCAAAGAAATACCAAAGAACGGGCAATTGACACTCAAAAAAAGGGAATCAGCAATACCTCTTCATCCAAGTCATCTGCTTGCGGGCGTAATGCCAGGTGTTGAGTTTAATCATGTCGACGGCATGGTCAAGTTCTTCCGTTCCGTCTATCACGGGGAAAAGCTCACGGTAGCCCACCGTGTTCAGGGTGTTCAGCTCACGATAAGGCAACAGCGAGCGCACCTCGTCGAGCAGACCCTCCTGCATCATCGCGTCCACGCGCCGGTCGATGCGCTCGCGCAGTTCGGTGCGCTCCATTTCAAGAACACGCACTACGGTCTCCCATTTTCCATTTTCCTCTTTCCATTTTTCTCTTTCCGCTATCACCTCACTGTAGGGGCGGCCCGTCATGAGGCAAACCTCAAGGGCCCGCTGCAGACGCACGGGGTTGCGCAGGTCGACACGGTCGTAATAGACAGGGTCCAGCAATTTCAGCTGCGCGCGTTTCTCCTCCAGCGGCATCTGCTGCAGACGCTCACGCAACTCAGGCGTGGGGCTGGGCATACGGCTGACACAACCCCGCAAGGCGTCGATATAGAGGCCGCTGCCTCCGACAGCCAGCACCGTGTCGTGCGTCTCGAAGAGGGCGTTGATGACCCGCAGGGCATCCTGCGCATAGTCATAGATATTGTAAGGGGCGGTGACAGAGCGGCAGGCTATGAAATGATGAGGCACAGCGGCCAGTTCCTCATCGGTGGGGCGCGCCACACCGATGCGCAACTCACAGTAGAACTGGCGCGAGTCGCAGGAGACTATCTCGGTGCCCAGCTCCCGCGCCAGCTGCACGGCATAGGCTGTCTTGCCCACTGCCGTGGGGCCTGCTATGATTATCAATCGCCTCACTTGGCTGCCAGCACTTTCTCAAACTCATCCCAGAACTCAGGGAACGACTTGCCCACCACCGGCGGATTCTCAATCTTGAGTTCGGGGAAGAGCAGCTGCAGCGGGGCAAAGGCCATGGCGATACGGTGGTCGCCGTAGGTACGTACCATCTCTTTGGGTTTCAGCGTCGAGGGCAGGATGTGGAGCTCGTCCTCGCTGGCGTTGACCGTGACACCCATGCGGCGCAGCTCCGTGGTGATGGCCTCACGGCGGTCACTCTCCTTGAGGGCGATGTTGCTCACCCCTTTGAGGACTGTGCGCAAGCCCGATGCCGCTGCCGCCACAGCGAAGGTGGGCACCAAGTCGGGACAGTCGATACAATTGAACTGCACCGTCTTGGTTTTCTCTCCCCCACCCTGCAAAGTGACACTGCGGCCACTGGCGCGATAGGGCGAGCGCACCTCGGTGCTGACGACTCCCAGTTGGCGGAAGAAACGGTCGGTGGCGCTGTCGCCCTGCGTGCTGTCGAGCTGTAGGCCCAGCAGCCGGATACGCAGGTCGGGACGCAGCATAGCCATGGTATAGAAATAGGATGCCGACGACCAGTCGCGCTCAATGGTGATGCAGGCTGGCTTGGGCTTGCCCTGGAAGGGTTGCACGTAATAGGTGCGGCCGTTGGAGGAACGGCGCACCTCGACACCCGCCTGACGCAGCGCGTCGCATGTCATCTCGATATAAGGCCGCGACGTGGGACGTTGCGTCATGGTCAGGGAGATGCCATCGGACATCTTGGGCGCCACCAGCAACAGGGCGCTGACAAACTGGCTGCTGAGCAACGGATCGACCAGCACCGTGCGTTTGGTGGGCACCCCACCCTGTATCTGCACCGGCAGGAAGCCCTCCTGCTCCATACATTCTATCCGGAAGCCCATCTGGCGCAAAGCGTCGATGAGCGGCGCCATGGGACGCTGGCACAGACGGTCGTCGCCTGTGAGGATATGATGGCCCGAGGTGATGGCCAGCTGGGGCATGATGAAGCGTGCCACAGACCCCGCATTGTTACAATAGTAGACATCGGAAGAGTGTGTCTCCATCTGGGTAAGCAGCGTGCGCAGCAACTTAGTGTCGTCGGAGGTAGACAACTTCCCTATACGGAAATGGCTACCTATCAAATGGTTGATAATCAACCATCGGTTGCTCATGCTCTTCGATGCTGGTAGGTTGATACGGATGTCGTTAGTATTCATTGCTCGATATTATAGCCTTTCAACTTTCTGTATAGTGTACGTTCGGAAATATGCAGTTCGGCAGCAGCCTGCTTACGGTTGCCGCCGGCACGTTCCAGGGCCTTGACGATGGCATGCTTCTCTCGGTCTTCCAGACTGACGGCCTCGTCGTCGACAATCTCGGGTGTGATGAAGTCCTCCTCTTCGGCGGTGGCCATAGGAGTGGTGGTGGGAAGATAGGAGGGCTGGTGCTGCTCGACCTGCATGGGCATGCCCTGCGCCATCTGGGTGACGGCGTTGCGCAGGTCGTTAATCTCCTTGCGCATCTCGTTGATCATCTGCCCCATGCTGAGGGCCTTGAGCAGCAGCTCACGGTCGGTAATCTGTCCTCCCTGGGCGCTGGCACCCGTCACCACGGCAGGCATACGTTCCCCCGTGGGCACGAACGACAGGTAGTTCTGCAGGATGGCCGGCGTGATGGTGCGCTCGGTCTCCACCACGGCAATCTGCTCGGTGATATTCTTCAACTCACGGACATTGCCGTACCACGGATACTCCATCATCATGCGCTTGGCGTCGTCGGTCAGCACGATGGGCGGCATACGGTACTTCTCGGCCACGTCGGAAGAGAATTTGCGGAACAGCAAAGGTATGTCGTCCTTGCGCTCGCGCAGCGGAGGCAGGTAAATGCTTATCTGGTTGAGGCGGTAGTAGAGGTCCTCGCGGAAACGGCCGTTGCGCACAGCCTCCACGATATCGACATTGGTGGCGGCCACAACACGCACATCCACCTTCTGGGCCGTCGAGCTGCCCACGGGGATAATCTCGCCATTCTCCAACACACGGAGCAGCTTGACCTGCATGGCCAAGGGCAGCTCGCCTATCTCGTCGAGGAAGATGGTGCCGCCGTCGGCCTCCTCGAAGTATCCCTTGCGGCTACGGTCGGCACCCGTAAAGGCACCTTTCACATGGCCGAAGAGTTCACTCTCGATGGTGCCCTCGGGGATGGCGCCACAGTTGACCGAGATGAGTCCACGGCCCTGACGCACATGCTTGCGCAGGCTGTTCTCGTGGATGATGCGTGAAAAGACATCCTTGCCCACGCCGCTCTCGCCGGTGATGAGGATGGAGAGGTTGGTGGGCGCCACCTGGATGGCCTTGTTGAGAGCCAAGTCCAGACGGGGATCGTTGCCTATGATGTCGTATCGCAGTTTGATATTCTTGATGTCCATAATACTATCAATAACTATTGTAGTGCGGCGCAATAACAATATTGCGGGCCTTCTGCAGCTGACGGGCCACGGCGGAATACTGCTGTATCTGTGCCAGCAGCTCACGTTCCTCGTCGACCGTGGCCGAGCGCAACTGCTCGCGCAACGTGTCAATCATCTGCGCCAGTCGTCCGCTCTTGAAGGTGTAGACGCTTTCCGTGAGGTCCTGCAACAGGTTGTCTTCCGGCTTGGGCACGAAGATGCCCTTGTTACGCCAAGTATCGCTAAGGGTGTAGGTGTCCATCATCAACGAGATGGCGAAGACGCGCAGCTGCTCGTCGGATGAGTTCATAAAACGATTGGTGTCGACCGAGTGCGTCATGTCGACCATCAGGGAGCATTGTTCGAAGATGCGCTGGCACAGCGGATGCGTCATAACGAGGTTGTCGCGCCGCAACTCGGAGACGACAATCTCCGCCACGGTGTACTCCACCAACTGTTTCTTGCCGTCGTCACCCACAACCTCCTGTGGCACCTTCTCGTTGCCATAGTCAAGCATCAGCTTGACCAGATGACGCTCCACTTCGGGGAGGAAGGCAGGCTGTGCAGACTGCGTGGGGGCGGCGGTTTCGGTCTTCTCTTCAGGCCGTTCCTCCGGTGCCGTCTCGGCAGCATCGCTGCGCTGCTGCTCTTTCTGGACCTGCTCATAGGCCTTCTGGCGGGCCTGTGCGGCCGCCTTGGCTACGGCATTGCCTAGCACCTCTTCGCCGACATGCAGCAGGTGGGCACACTCGCGGATGTACTCGGCCCGTTCCAGCATGTCGCTCACCAGCGCGATGCTGTGAGCCGTGTCGCTGATAAGCTCGGCGCGGCGGATGGGGTCGTCCTTGACGCCGTCGAGCAACACACGGGTCTTGAACATGATGAAGTTGTCCTCGTGCTGTGCCAAGTAGTCCTGCAGCGCCGAGGAGCCATATTTCTGGGCGTAGCTGTCGGGGTCTTCGCCGTCGGGGAAGAGCACGAGACGCACATGCATACCCTCGGCGAAGAGCAGGTCGACGGCTCGCAAGGCCGCCTTGATACCCGCCGTGTCGCCGTCGTAGAGCACCGTCACATTGGGCGTATAGCGCTTAATAAGGCGTATCTGCTCAACGGTGAGGCTGGTGCCGCACGAGGCCACCGTGTTCTCCACCCCCGACTGGTGCATCGACACCACATCGACATTGCCCTCCACGAGGTAGCACTTGTTGGCCTTGGCGATGGCAGCACGGGCCTGGAAGAGGCCGTAGAGGATGCGACTCTTGTTATAAATGTCCGAGTCAGGCGAGTTGACGTATTTGGCAGCCTTCTTCTCGCTGCTGAGGATGCGGCCGCTGAAGCCCAGCACACGGCCCGAGATGCTGTAGATGGGGAACATCACACGGCCACGGAAGCGGTCGTAGGCCCTGACTTTCGGTTCGGGGTTATCTGTGCCGGAAGGTTCTGTGTTCTGTCCTCCTGCCTCCGTCTTCTCTTTGAAGATGGTCAGACCCGTCTTCTCCAGCACCGTGTCGCTATATCCGTTCTTGCGGGCATGGTCGGTGAAGTCACTCCATCCCTCGAGGCAGTAGCCGAGACCGAAGCGCTTGATAATCTCGTCGCTCATGCCACGCTGGTGGAAGTAGCTGAGACCCACAGCACGTCCCATCTCGTCGTTGAAGAGCAGGTCGGCGAAATACTTCTGGGCGAACTCCGAGACATGGAACAGGCCGTCGCGTTCCGTCTGCCGCTCCTTCTGCTCGGGGGTGAGTTCCTCCTCGACAATCTCGATGTTGTATTTGCGCGCCAACCACTGCAAAGCCTCCGGGTAGGTGTAGTGCTCGTGCTTCATGAGGAACTTGACCACGTCGCCCGCCTCACCACAGCCGAAGCACTTGTAGATACCTTTCGAGGGAGAGACATAGAACGACGGCGTCTTCTCGTTGTGGAACGGGCAGCAGCCGATATGGTTGGCGCCACGCTTCTTGAGGCTGACGAAATCGCCTATCACCTCCTCGATGCGGGCGGCATCCATGATACGTTGTATGGTCTCCTGGTCAATCATAGAAATGAATTGCAAAAATACAACTTTTTTCCGACATAGACGAAATAATTTTAGGTTAAAGGGCCGGCGCGTCGTGTTGACGCGTCAGCCCTTTAACCTATTGCCTTTAAGCTATACGCTTTCCTTACCTCACCACCTCGATGGCGCCGTTGTGCTCTATGTTACCATTATAGCCCTTGGCGGAGAAGCGGTAGAAGTAGGTGCCCGAAGGCAGGTCTTTGGGATCCCAGAAGTCCTCGTCGCGCGAGATGTTCTCCTTGTGGTATACGCGGGAGCCCCATTTGTTGTAGATGTCAAGTTGGTTGATGGGGTAGCCCATACCGTTGACGAGGTTCTTGATGACAAAGCGGTCGTTGATACCGTCGCCATTGGGGGAGACCACATTGGGGAACTGCAGGAAGTCGTTGACCACGAGGATGGTGTTCTCGGCGGTGTCGCGGCAGTAGACCATGTTGCCCGAGGGCGCCAAGTTGTCGGTGCGTGCAATGAGACGCACGGCATAGTTGCCCGACGGGTCGTCGTCGGTCCACCGCGAGAAGTCGAAGGTGGGATACACATCGGTGAGGGTCTCGACCGACAAGGGGTTGTCGATGTTATACTGTATCTCCCAGAAGTATTTGGTCCAGGCAGTCTTGGGCTCGGTGAGGTTGTTGAAAGTTGCCACGGGGTTGAGCACCGAGGGATACACTGGCGTCCACGAGAAGCCGGCTTTGGGAGCCGTGTAGACCGCTATCGACTGGGGACTGATGACAGAGTCGATACATCCGTCGGCCGAAGTGGCATAGTATTTCAAGTCGTAGATACCGGCGGCATAGGTGTGGGTGGGATTGGCCAGCGTCGAGGTGACGCCGTCGCCGAAGACCCACAGATGCTCAGCGGCATCAATCGAACGGTTCTCAAAACTCAGGGTGAAGGGGTCGCAGCCCTCGAAGACGAAGGGCGTGGGGATGAAGCTGGGCATGGGCTGACGGCGGCTGCCGACATGGATGGTGTCCTGCGTGATGCAAGCGAGGTCGTGGCGATGGTTGGTCACCTGGACGACATAGTTCACTTCGCCGTAGGCGCCTTCCATGGTCGTGATGGTGTCGGTGTTCTGGCCGAAGGGCGACCACACATAGGTGTAGTTCTCCGTGGCGGCATGACGGTCTTTACCGTCGAGCAGCATCTTGTCGACACCGCAGAGCGAGGTGTCGGTACCCAGGTTGGGAGTAGGAGTCCAATAGGTGGTGATGGAGGTGACGGTATCCCATTCGCAACCAAACTCATCATACACCTTCACCAGGATGGGGAATGTGCCTGCCGTGTCGGGTGACAGGATATGGCTGACGGTGGGGGTTTGGGCGTTCACCTTCACACCGCGGTAGTAGCCGAGGTCGTAGTCGTGGTACTGCGGCGAGGGGTCGGGAGTCCACACAAGGCTGTCGATACCCACCTGATAGTTGCAGTCGTCAGGCAAGATGTTGCACATGTCGAGGCTCCAGTCAAAAATCCAGCCGTTATCGGCGCCCCAGGTGTCGTAGACGCGCACTTTCCACACGCCGTTGAGCGGGCATCCCACCAACTCCTTGAAGGTGGTCCAAGGCAGATAGTAATCGGTCTTTTCGAGATGGTTGCTCGGATGTTTGGTCGTGAGCGTATCACGGGGAGCCGTGGGGACTTCACCTGCATGGTTAAATCCATAAGGCACCGCAGGGAAGGTGATGGGCAGGTTGTCCATATAGGCATTGGAGACAATATAGAAGTTTCCTTGCGGGCAGGGCGTGTTCGCGTTCCATACACCCTTGGCGTTTTGACCCGTAACAAGCGTATAGTGGGTATCGCGCGAGAAGCAATAGTCGAGACCCACACCATAAGGACTCAGCAAGGAGTCGCAATGGTTGCTTCCGTCTTCACCACCACCCGAAAACCTTCCACCAGAGTTAGCATCTATTGGGAAGCCAAGATTCTTACCGCTACCATGATCCACACCATTTGCATAGGTCGGACCGTATTCCGGATCGTTCTGCACATCTGCCAGTGATGACGGGGAGGGGAACGTACATCCCCCCTGGCTTACCTTATTTCCGAATTTGATGATGGCCTCCTGACCAGTGGGGCAGACGAGAGTCATGAAAAAGTCACCCAAGAAGGAGTGTTCCATATTGACGCAGAGCGAGCAGATATCTTTGGCCGACTGGACGACACGGCTGTTGGGGAATTCGGTGAATTCAACAGGAGCCTCGTAGTAACTGGTGGCGCCGCAGTTGCAACCATCGGGGATAAAGGTACGTATCTCGAACACCTTGCTGACGGTCTCCGAAGTTTCAATCCTCTTCAGCGTCAGCGTGGCGTCCTCGCCGTCGTAACCCATGTTCACCATCAGCGAGTCCCTGTTGCAGATATCTGCCAAGGTGAAGATGGTCTTGATGGGGTTCAGTGCCGTGCGCACCTTGACCGAAGTGAACACGGAGTTTGAACAGCCAAATTCATCAACCATGTTCAGACTCACATCGAAGCAACCTGTGGTTTGATAGTCATCATAAGTAATCTGTACCTTATTGTATCCCACGATAGTGTCGTTCTCGTAGCCCATATCCCAGCGGAAGAATGTGGTGGCATCGCTGGGCGTGTAGTAGCCGTAATTGTAGGTGTAGTCGCCGTGGCCCAGAAAGATGACACCGTCACCTATGCAAAGGTTGGCACCCCAGAACTGGGTGGTATCGATATGGTCAATACCCGACATGGGATCGTCATCAATTCTATAGACTGTATCAAACTCGGTGACGAGTTTGATAAAAGCGGTGTCATAAACCTCCCCGTTGCGGGTACGATAGAACGTGTGGTCGATGACCGGCACCACCGTCTCACAAGGAATACCGCATTCACAGGTCAGTTTGAAGCCCAGGGTGGTGCTATTACAAGAGAGGTTCGTACGATTGGTATCGGTACGCGGGTCGGTCTTGAAACGGACGGTTATCATGCCTGAGGTGTTGGCAGGGGTCTCATACAGGCGGGTACCCACATGGACATTGCCCGTATAGCTGTTGAACTTGGCAATCAGCGTACCCGTAGTACCGGAACCGTCATAGACAAACACTGTGTCAATACAGGCGACTTCCAACTGGTCGACACGGAACGAATAACGACCACCAGCAACACAATTGGCCAAGATGGTGACATAGCGGTCCTTACCATACTGGTAATGGCCTGCCTGAGGAGCACCGGCCCCCTGCGAGTCGTCGTCGGTCACAACGACGGTTCCGCCTCCTGCGTCCACTATCGTGCCGTTGCTCGCATCGTCTATCTTCACAAAGATTTCCTGCGACCACGCCATTGAGCAGGTGGCCACAAAGAAAAGGACTATTGAAACTATCTTTTTCATACTAGAACGTTTTTTCTCTATTTATCTTTCGTTCGGGTGCGCCTCATAGTAAGCGGCCTCCATCTCCGATGCCACCTGGTAACTGTCCTCGATGGAACGCAACACCAGATAGGGGTGCGTGGACGACGGAGTGCGGAAACACAGTGTCACATTTCCCCTGGGGTAGGCCAACTGGAATGAATGGAAGTTGTAGGCATAGTAACTCAGCGTCGTCAAGTCGACCACATAAGTCTGCGGCAGATAGTTGGTGCCATAGGCCTCACGCACTTCGCTGATGTTGAACACATCGACGCCGGCGGGTATCGTGTCCGACTCGTAGAACGAGGCCTGCGAATACCAGCAACGCTGCATCAGTTTCTGTACGGGATAGTCCTCCATACGGGCTGTGTCGTAGCCGAAGAACGGCAATACGATGGACTCGCAGTTCTGGGCGCTGGCGCTCATCACGACAAGCATAAACGCAACTATTGGGATAAACCTTTTCATATTATTATTCATTTTTATTTCTACCCTATAGACGAACAAGGCACCCCATTTGGCTCAACGGGGTGTTATTTTTATGATTATTTAACACTTTTGCGCCTAATGTGGTTAATCAGGGCCATCAGCAATCCCAGCGCCAGGAAGCCGCCCGGAGGCAGTATCATCATCAGCATGCCGTCGGCGCCGCCGATGAGCGAGTGGCCGAAGAAGCAGCCCGTGCCCAGCAGTTCACGCACGATGCCCAGCAGGGTGAGCGCCCAAGTGAAACCCAGACCCATGAAGAGGCCGTCGAGGAACGACTGGCCGACGTTGTTCTTCGAGGCGAAAGCCTCGGCGCGACCCAGCACGATGCAGTTGACCACGATGAGGGCGATGAAGAGGCCCAGGCTGTCGTAGAGCGCAGGCAGGTAGGCCTGCATAACCATCTGGACGATGGTCACGAAGGTGGCGATAATGACAATAAAGGCCGGGATGCGCACCTTGTCGGGAATCACACTCTTGAGCAGTGAGACAACCATGTTCGACATCATCAGCACAAAGGTGGTGGCCAAGCCCATACTGAGGCCGTTGATGGCCGACGTGGTGGTGGCCAGCGTGGGGCACATGCCGAGCACGAGAACCCAGGTGGGATTCTCTTTAACAAGACCGTTCTTGATAATATCTTTGGTTTTCATAGAGTCTTGGTTTTAGATGGTGATGTTGGAAAATACGTTTGCGGCGTCGTTGACGATGCTGAGGAAGGCGCGCGAGGTGATGGTGGAGCCGCTGATGGCATCCACATCGCCGCCGTCTTTCTTCACCGTGAGCGCGGCATCGGCGGGACGACGGCCTATGATGTCGCCCTTGCTGTCTTTCTGGAACCACTCGCTGGCTTTGGCGCCAAGACCGGGGGTCTCGTGGGTCTCAAGTATCTGGTATCCGCAGACATTGCCTTCTTTGTCGAAGCCCACCATCAGCTGCAGATGGCCACCGAAGCCCTTGTCGTTGCCGGCCTCGATGGCGGCACCCACCAAGTTGCCCTCGGCATCGTAGCCGATATGGCATACCGAGCCGTCGACATCGCGGTCTTCCAGACGGTCGAAGGCCGGCAGCACGGCGCTGATGGCCGCTTCCACCTTGGCCTGCTGCGCCTGGGCGATAGGCTCCTTGGTCACTCCGTTGAGGGCTGCCAGCGCTGCCGCCGCCACGAGGGCGATGACCGTCAGCGCGACAAGCATATTAGGTAATGTAGATTGTGCTTTCTTTGCCATAATTGTATTGTCTTTACTACTTAACTACTGTCTACTTAACTACTTAATTCGCGAAACGTTTGGGTTTGCACCAGCGGTTGAGCAACGGTGTGACACTGTTCATAATGAGGATGGCGAAACTCACGCCCTCGGGATAGGAGCCCCAGTTGCGGATGACGATGGTCAGCAGGCCGCAGCCGAAACCGAAGATGAGCTGGCCGCTCTTCGCCATAGGCGACGTCACCATATCGGTGGCCATAAAGCAGGCACCCAGCATGATACCGCCGGTGAGGATGGTCATCACGGGATCCATATAGCTCTGCGGATCGACGAGCCACAGGATGCCGCTGAACACGAAGGCCGTGCCGATGAAGGCCACCGGGATGTGCCAGCTGATAATCTTGCGGCAGAGCAGATAGATGGCGCCGAGGAGTATGGCGATGGCCGACACCTCGCCCATCGAGCCGCCGATGTGGCCGAGGAAGGCATCCATAAAGGTCACGCCCTCACCCAAGGCACCCTCCTTGAAGGCGCCCAGCGGCGTGGCACCCGTGGCCACGTCGAAGTTCATGGGGAAGAGACCGCCCACCTGCGGCCAGGTGGTCATCTGTACGGGGAACGAGATGAGCAGGAAGATACGACCCACGATGGCGGGGTTGAAGGGGTTCTTGCCCAATCCGCCGAAAGCCATTTTGGCCACTCCGATAGCCACCAGCGCACCAATGACGACAATCCACATCATGTCGACCGTGGCGGGAACGTTGAAGGCCAGCAAGAGACCCGTGACGATGGCCGAGCCATCCCACACGGTGCTCTTCTGCTTCAGTATGAATTTCTCAATCAGCCACTGGAACAACACACAGCTGGCCACCGAGATGAGGCTGACGAGCAGCGCGTTGATACCGAAATAGGCGATGGCGCACAGCAACGCCGGCACCAGAGCCAGGTTGACGCGCCACATGATTTTCTTTGTCGACTCGTCGCTGTGCACGTGGGGCGAGCCCGATATATTTAATAAGTTCATAATACTTAATTCTTAATTCTTAACTCATAACTATTTCTTCGCCGCCATCATGGCACGCACCTTGTTCTTGCCCAGACGTATCTCGTCGGTCAACGGCTTGTTGGCCGGACAACTGAAGAAGCAGCAGCCACACTCGATGCAGTCGAGGATGTTGTGTTCCTTGGCCTCCTCAATGCGGTTGTTCTTCACCAACGCCGAGAAGAGGTAGGGCTCCAAGCCCATGGGGCAGGCGTGCATGCACTTGCCGCAGCGTATGCAGTTGGTCTCCTCCGCACGGAGTGCCTCCTTCTCCCCTATCACCAGCACGCTGCTGTTGCCCTTCACCGTGGGAGCGTCGAGGTTCACCACAGCCTTGCCCATCATTGTGCCGCCGCTGATCACCTTGCCGGTGGTCTCGGGAAGCTGGCCGATGCTGTGGGCGATAATCTCATTATAGGTGGTGCCGATACGCACAATGTAGTTGTGCTGGCTGGGCAACTCCTTACCGGTGACGGTGAGAATATTCTCTATCAGGGGTTTGTTCTTCTGGATAGCCTCGTACACCGAGAAGCAGGTGCCAAGGTTGCTGACCACACAGCCCACGTCGATAGGCAGCTTGCCGCTGGGCACCTTGCGGCCCGTGACGGCGTTGATGAGCTGCTTCTCGGCGCCCTGCGGGTACTTCACCTTCAGGGGCTCGACGATGATGCCCTCGAAGCCTTTGACCACCTCCTGCATGTGGGCGATGGCCAGCGGCTTGTTGCTCTCGATGCCGATATAGGCGTTGGGGACACCCAGCGCCTTGCGCAGGATGCTCACGCCGATGCACACCTCTTCGGCATGCTCCATCATCACACGGTAGTCGCTCGTCAGATAGGGCTCGCACTCGGCGGCATTCACTATCAGATACTCCGCCTTCTTACCCTCGGGGATGCTGTATTTGATGTGGGCCGGGAAGGTGGCGCCGCCGAGGCCGACGATACCCATCTCCTTCAGCTTGGCGACAATCTCCTTGGGCTCCAGCGTGCATTCGCGCTTGATGTCGGGCGTCCGGTCGATGCTCTCCATCCACTCGTCGCCCTCCACATTGATATAGACGGCCGGCTTGGCCAGGCCGAAAGCATCCTTGCAGGGCTCCACCTTCAGCACAGTGCCGCTCACGGGCGAGTGAACATTGGCACACATGAAGGTCTGAGCCTCGCCGATGAGCTGACCCACCTTCACCTTGTCGCCTTTCTGCACTATCGGCGTGGCGGGAGCACCCAGGTGCTGGTTCATAAGCACCACCATCTGCTTGCCCACGGGCATCACCTCGATGGCGGCATCGTTCGATATCTTGTTCTCTTCGGGGTGTACACCACCCATTCGGAATGTCTTCATAACTCTTAACTTAATTCTTTACTTCCACTTTTTCTGCCACGGGAATCTCGACCTTCTCGGCGGCGGGAGCCTCGGGCTTGGGAGCCGGCTTGACGGCGGGAGCGGGGAAGCCCACGTCGTGGATGGCTTTCGTCGGGCACTCGGTGACGCACTTGCGGCAGGCGATGCACTTGGTGAAGTCGATATACGACAGGTTGTCCGTCACGGTGATGGCCTCCATGGGACACACCTTGGCGCACTTGCCGCAGCCGATACAGGCGTTGGCGCAGCTCTTCATGGCCACGGCGCCCTTCTCCTTGTTCATGCAGCTGACATAGACGCGACGCTCCTTCTTGCCTTTGTTGCGCAGCTCGATGATGCGGCGCGGACAGGCTTTGGCGCAGGCGCCGCAGGCGGTGCATTTGTCGGCGTCGACCACAGGCACCCCGTTGGGACCCATGTGGATGGCATCGAACTGGCAGGCGGCCACACAGTCGCCACAACCCAGGCAGCCGAAGGGGCAGCCACTCTCGCCGGTATAGACAGTATTCTGGAATGCGCAGGAGCGCAGGCCGTCATAGTTCGATTTACGTTTCTCACCGCAGTTGGCGGGATTGCAGCGCACCACAGCCACCTGGGGCTCTCCCTGCGCCACAGCGCAGCCCAGCAGTTGAGCCACCTTGGCCGCCACAGCGTCGCCGCCCGGGGCACAACGGAGACCATCCATGTTACCTTGCGCCACACAAGCCTCGGCGAAAGCACGGCAGCCGGCCTTGCCGCAGCCGCCGCAGTTGGCACCCGGCAGCACTTCGGCGACCTCGTCGATCAACGGATCCTCGACCACCTTGAACTTCTGAGCCACAATGTAGAGCACTACGGCAAAGAGGACACCCAAAGCGCCCAAAATCAATACCGCAATCAGAATGTCATGAGTCATATATTTGTTATTATTTTAGGATTAATCTATAATATGTTTACTCCAAAAAGCAAATGCAAAAGTACACATTTTATTCGACATGAAAAAACTTTTTTTTCAACCGCCATGAAGCAGACCCACAGATGCACTGTCTTACAAACGTTTACCATTTTATCAACCACTATTCCACCATCCAACTTCCATCCATCCATTTCCCATCCAGAAAACAGATAGACGGTCGGTCGAGGGTCGGTCGAGGGTCGGTCGAGGGTCGGCAGGGAGTCCTCTTTTTTTATATAAATGAAACTTTTTTTGGCCAATTCAAAATTAATTCGTAATTTTGTCCCGACAATCGGACATCCGCCCATACGCCCCTAGATGCGAGTCTTTTCCGCTACAGGGCGTGTTTTGGCGGTTGTGCGTATCGACTAAAGAATAAACAAAAAACAAATAAAAACATGAACAAAGTAGTAGTCGGTTTTGACTTTTCTTCCGGTTCGGCCTACGCCGTCGACCTCGCCATTGATATCGCCAACCGCTGGCAGAGCGACATCCAGTTGGTATATGTGAAGGAGAAGAACGAGGATGAGGCTCCCATACGTGCCGAAATCGAGCGGCGCAACGCTGGTGTGGCCCACCTGCTGCAAGGCATCAAGCTGGAGTATGTGCTGCGTGAGGGCAAGCCTGCCGACGAACTGTGCGCCCAAGCCAAGGAAGACAACGCCGAACTGCTCATCGTGGGAACCCATGGCATGAGCGGCCTCAAGAAAGGACTCCTCGGACGCAACAGCTTCAAGACCATTGAGCAGAGCCCCGTGCCGGTACTGATAGTGCGCGAAGACTTCAACTTCAGCAAAAAGCTGGAGAAGATTGTAGTGCCCATCGACAGCAGCGACGACACACGCCAGAAAGCCGCCAAAGCCGCCATGTTCGCCAAGACCTTCGACGCCACCATCCATCTGCTGGGCCTCTACACCACGAACGCCCACGACGTGCGCCAGATTGTCAAGAACTACGTCAAGTTCGTGGAGCGCTACTTCGACAAAGACGAGGTGAAATACATCACCACTTACCTTGAGGTGGAGAAGAATGTCACCCTGACGACGCTGGAATACGCCAAAGAGGTGAATGCCGACATGATTACCATCATGACCGAGCAGGAGTCGCGTCTGACCAGCCTCCTGATGGGCACCTACGCCCAGCAGATGATCAACGAAAGCACCATCCCCGTGCTCACCGTGCGTCCCACCAATGTACTGGCCGACACCGCTATACACTAATCTCATGAACCTGAAAAGACTTCTCCCCTGTGCCGTGCTGGCCGCCCTCCTCATACCTACCCTCTCGGCAGGCGCGCAAGTGCGCATTACGGGCGACGTGGGCGTCACACGGATGGTGGAGAAACACGTGGAGCTCAACAGCATGGTGAAGACCATCCCAGGCTACCGCGTACAGATAGCCTCTTTCAGCGGTGCCAACAGCAAGGTCAACGCCTTCAACCTGCGCGACCGCTTCATGCTCGACTATCCCGCCGTGCAGGCGTACATAGTCTTCGACGAACCCAACTTCAAGGTCAAGGTGGGCGACTTCCGCACCCGCCTCGAAGCCTACGCCTTCCTGCAACAAATCAAAGAAACCTACAAAGGTTATCTTATCAAGGACAATATCAATCCCGAACCTCCTGTGCAACAGGAATACGCCCCCGACGACCAAGAGTCGGGCGACGAGTAAACACACCGCATTATGAAAAAGTTACTACTGGCGCTGGCAATAACAATGCTTGCCGGCAATGTTATGGCACAAGTATACCTGACCGACGTGCTGACACCAACAAGCCAGAAACGCTACACCTGTTTCAAGTCGAAGGACAAGGCCTTCTGTGTGGCCCGATACGGCTACCGAGGCGGCTTCAAACTTACCACAGGCGTGGGTGGACTGATATCTTCCGACAACCCCGGCGGCCATGCTGTGTTCAACCTTAACGGCGCTTACGACAAGCTGAGCTTCGTCATAGGACCCTACGGCGGCGAGTACAACACCGGCGAGTTTGAATACTTCAACGGTCCCAACTCGGCTGGCGACGGCAGCAATGTCATCGTCACCATCAAGGGCGATGGACGCACGCTGCTCGACGAGGTGGTGTGGAACCACGATGCACCACGCGAGGTGATACTGGACGTGAAGGGAGTCAAAGAGTTGCGTTTCGACGTGATGCGGGGCTCGACCGACCTGGCCGTAGCCGCCGCCCGCCTGTGGAAAGCCGGACAGAAACCCACCCCTGCGCCCAACCCGCTGAAACTGCCGTCAGGCAAGGTAACGCTGGTGAAAGACCTGTGGCCGCACTATATCCGTCACAGCGGATGGATTGCCGCCATCACCGACCGCGAAGGCAGCCAGGGTTGCCATATCACCAAGAGCATCAGCATCAACCGCGTCACCTACAATACAGGCCTTGAGTTCTCGCTCGACCAGGCACTTGCCGGCACCAACCAAAGCTGGGCCTACTTCTGGCTGCAGAAGAAATACGACAAGGTTAGCTTCATCGTCGGACCTCGCGACAACCAGAGTTCACGCACCCAGGCCTGGCTCACCGTCAAAGGCGACGGCAAGATACTCTACGAACATAAAGTAAGCCAGACAGATATGGCCGAACAAGTAGTGCTCGACGTCAAAGGGGTCAACCAGCTGTCGTTCCACGGCGAATACGCCGACGGCGACTTCGTGGCCTCCATCACCTTCGGCGTGGTAAATATCGAGGCCTGGCCTGCTGGCAGCAGCGGCGTACCTTCGGCGGGTCTCGTCAACGGCTCGAAAGAGCGCATCAGTAAACTTCCCGACGTCTGCGCCATGTGCAGCAACATACCACCCTACTCGGTACGCGGCGTATCGTCGCATTCCAACACCTACTTCGACGGCGCCAGCCGCCACTACACTTTCTCCATGGGCGGCGAGCAGTTCTGGGAAGGATTCATACTGACCACAGGCACGACACTTTTTGACGACAACATCAACAGCTTCGCCACCTTCGACTTGGCAGGCGAATATGACTGGATCAGCTTCACCGCCGGCTGCCTCACACAACACCGTGTGCTCGACGACGACATCATTCGCGTATATGCCGATGACAAACTCATCCTTGAGACCACCATCCACGCCCTGGAGCCCAACAAGCACTTCGAGCTGCCGCTGAACCGCTGCCGCAACCTCAAATTCGTCAAGCCCGGCAACAACCAGAAGAAGCAGGTCTACTTTGGCATCGCCGATGTAGTGCTCTACCGCGGCAAGCCTCGCCCCAACGACCTCTTCGTGCATGAAAAGCCCGAGTGTCCTGACCAAGTGGACCTTATCGACCTCTGCAAGCGGCCCTATTTCCACTATGTGGGACGCTACCTCAGCACGCTGACCAACTTCGACTTCAATGACTGCTTCAAGAACGGCAGCTCGCAGCGCGAATACTTCCAGATGAAAGACGGCCGCAAGATATACAAAGGCATCATGCTCGAGACCAATATCCCGCTGGGCTTGGAGGACATCAGCCTCAGCACCGCCCTCGTGTCACTCATTGCGGGTCCCGTCATCATTCCCACCCCCGTGCTGGGCCTGGTCAACGACGGCGGCGGCCAGTCGTCGGCGGCAGCCTTCAACCCCTACCGCGAGTATGAGAGCATCACCTTTACCGTGGCCAACAAGAGCGAATATGTTGACCCCTTTAACGAACTGTTTGCCGATGGCAAAGCGCCGCCTGTGACGCTCTACGTCATCGCCGACCAGATGCCGGTGGCCGAAATCATCCTCACCGACAAGATGATGCCCACCACCTATACGGTGCCCATCCACAAGTGCGAACAATTGCTCTTCTGGCTGCAATGCGGCGACGTGCGTTCGGGCCAGTATGTGCTCTACGACATGACCCTCGATAAACGGGTGCTGCCGCAGACACCCTCGTCGCTGCCCAGCCGCAAGACCATCATTGAGAGTCGCAACGCGCAGCCCAAGGCCGCCCCGAAAGCCGCTCCCGCCAAAGCCAAGCCGGCCAAGGAAAAGAAAAGCAAGCCCAAGAAGCAGAAAGCACTCGTGGTGTGGACGCCCGTCAAACACAGCGGCGACAAGAGCATGGACGATTTTATCGATGCCATCGACATCCTCTGGAAGACCACACAGGATATGCTCGCCCAGGGCGAGAGTCAGTACACCATACAGCAGAACTACGTGCAGGCCACCGACGGCAGCATCTGCAAAGCCATCACCTTCCGCGGACTCAACGGTGAGAAACTCGGCATCAGGAGTATCATGCGCACCAATGAGGACTTCGCCAAGATGGCGAAGGTTGTCAAAGCCAAGGCCCTCGACGCCGACATCTGCCTCCCCTCCGCCACCCTGGCAGTGCCCCACACGCCCGACCTCATCCTCTACGGACGCGTCATCAAACTAGGCACCAACGTCATCAGCCAGTGCCGTCAGCAGGCCGACGAGCTGGTGGAGAGAAAATCCGCCGAGAATGAGAACATCAACGAGATGCTGCGCCAGACCATCGTCGTCGACGGAGTGCAAAGTACCGACAAGACGCTCCTGCTGCCTCTGGGTCCCGACGAGGTGGTGCCTGCCGGCACCGCACTCCAGCAGGTGCGCTACTACAGAATGGATTAGACAAACAATGCCGCGGCCATGCCGTCGGCATGGAGAAGACCCTCCGTGGTGGGACGGTAAAAACCGTCCTGGAAAACCAACCAACTGCAGTCGAGATACGGCTGCAGTTTTTCTTTCTGGCCCTTGGCGACAACCTCAGCAGGCAAGCCTCGCACGGTGCGCAGCGAGGTCATCAGCAGCTCGTTGTAGGCGTCAGCCTCGGTGAGCGTTTCCTCACCGACGGTGCCGTCGGGGTTATTCCATTGGCGTTTCTTTCCATCGAAGCTATGTGCCCCGGGACCGAGGCCGAGGTAGGGCGTGCGGTCCCAATAACGGCTGTTGTGCTTCGACTCAAAGCCCGGACGGGCGTAGTTGCTCACCTCGTACTGGCGGAAACCGGCCTCCTCGAGCTGGCGGTGCAACGCATGATACTGCCTAACCACCTCCTCCTCGCCGGGCAACGTCACCCTCCCCTGCTCCACCTGCACAGCCAACGCTGTGCCAGGCTCCACGGTGAGCGCATAGACGGAAACATGAGAAACCATGTCCTTAAAGACTTTAAAGTCCTTAGGGTCTTTAATTCCATAGATAAAATCCACGCTGATATTATCGAAGCCTGCACGGTGGGCATTCTCCACAGCCTCGAGGGCCTGCTGTGCCGTGTGGCGGCGGTTGAGCAACCGCAGCACCTTATCGTCAAGACTCTGTATGCCGACACTCAGACGGTTGACACCCAACGTCCTCAGCGAAGCAAGATACTCGGGTGTCAAGTCTTCGGGATTGGCCTCGAGGGTCACCTCCTCGACCTGCGACAGGTCGAAGCAGTGGCGCAGCCCCTCGACGATGCGCGCCAGCAGGTCGATGGGCAATATAGACGGTGTGCCACCGCCGAAATAGACAGTCTTTATCGGATGCGCCTGCTCCCCCTTGCGCTCCTCCATCTCACGCAACAACGCCTCAACATAATTCCGAACTCCGAACTCCGAACTCCGAACTGAATAGAAGGCACAATAGGTGCACTTGCGATGACAGAAAGGAACGTGAATGTATATCATCCCAACAGTTGGTCTGCGGCGGCGTAGGGGCTAATCTTATTCTCGAGAATCTGCTGCTTCAGTTCCTCGATGCGCTCTTCCATGCCTGGGGCGTTGTAGAAACGCTCACGCAGGCCGTTCTCGATGGTCTCGCCCATGATACGCAGGTTCTGCTGCTGGCGCTTGTGGTAGAAATAGCCGTTCTGCTTGGTGAAGGTGACGTACTCCATCACCGAGTTCCAGAGGTCTTCGATGCCTTGCTTTGTGTAAGCCGAGCAGAGCGTCACCTTGACGGTCCAGCCGCTCTCGGGCATGGGGAAGAGGTGCAACGCGTTGCGGTACTGTGCCGCAGCCAGTTCGGCGCGATGCATATCGAGTTCGCACTTGTTGATGCTGATCATGTCGGCCATCTCCATGATGCCGCGCTTGATGCCCTGCAGCTCGTCGCCGGCATTGGCCAGCTGCAGCAGCAGGAAGAAGTCAACCATCGAATGGGCCGCCACCTCGCTCTGTCCCACGCCGACGGTCTCGACGATGACCACGTCGAAGCCCGCCGCCTCACAAAGGGTGATGATCTCGCGTGTCTTGCGTGCCACGCCGCCCAGCGAGCCCGCCGAGGGGCTGGGGCGGATGAAGGCGTTGGGGTCGACGCTGAGTTCCTCCATGCGCGTCTTGTCGCCGAGGATGGAGCCCTTCGAGCGCTCGCTGCTGGGGTCGATGGCCAGCACAGCCACCTTGTGGCCGTGGCCCGTCAGGTGCTTGCCCAGCGCCTCGATGGTGGTGCTCTTGCCCACGCCCGGCACACCGGTGATGCCCAGACGCACGCTCTTGCCGCTGTAAGGCAGACAACGCTCGATGACCTCCTGCGCCTTCTTCTGGTGAGCGAACAAGGAACTCTCCACCAGCGTGATGGCACGGCTCAGCAAGGTGCGGTCACCGTGCAGGATGCCGCTGACCAGTTCCTCGACCGAGGGCTCCTGCTGCCGCAGCGCACGCATACGCTCCAGATAGCTGTTGTTCACGGGGTCCTTGGGGGTGGCGCCGGTGCCCGTCGACAGCGCCGACTCATATTCAAAGTTGCTGTAAAGATGCTTGTCGTCCATATCTGCCTTTCTTAACGACATGTCGACAAAAATATTGCATCAGGTCCACACAAAAACCGCCCTGCCTCCGTCCGTTCTTTGGTTGTTCTTTGCTTTTTTCCAAAGAACAACCAAAGAACTACCAAAGAACAACTGTTGAAGTGAGGGAGCTATCAGGGACTTTTCAGGCTTTTTTTTCGACCCCACACAATATAGCGCCGAATGTTTCGTTATTTTATTCATAAAAACAAAGTAATAATAACAAAAACAATACCATAATGAAAACCACACCGTACACCGACTTGCACATTAAACTTGGTGCAAAGATGGCCGAATTCGCCGGCTACAACATGCCTATCCAGTACACCGGTCTCGTCGAGGAGCACAACAACGTCCGCAACAACGTGGGCGTGTTCGACGTGAGCCACATGGGCGAGTTCCGCGCCAAAGGCCCCATCGCCAAGCACTTCATGCAGTATGTCACCACCAACAACGTCGAGGACCTC
>JAGCVD010000009.1 GCA_017962545.1 Bacteroidales bacterium | reverse complement strand
GCGGCTTCCGCCGAGGGCGGTGACGGGCAGCGGCTGGGCGACGCCGTCCATGGCGGCGACGTAGGCCTCACGCAGCGGACGGCCGTTCATCTCGATGGTCAGGCGTCCCGTCGTGGGGTTGGGATAGTGCACCGCCGTCAGCTCCTCCTGCCTCACCTCGACGCAGATGGTCGTGTCCCTCGGCCGCTCGTAGGTGCTCATAAAAGCGGGGTCGGTTAATTTGGCGATGCAGGCAAAATATGTGCCACGAGAGGATACCCTAATATCTCCCATCATTGCATCTACATTAATCTTATTAATTAAGTACAGCGTGTTGTCTTTTAAACAAACCGGTCCCGGGTCATTATAATTTGAGTATGATTTATAATCTATGGCGGCAATATAATGTCCTTGATAATCATAAACATTTAAGCACAACCCTGCGGTAGTAATTAAAGGAGCACCTGTGTCGTCAATTGTATCATTGGCACAATAGATATCACCATAGTGTTCTGTTTGAACAAAGATTCTATTATTGCCACATGCAATATTTCCATACGACTCATACTGATTGTGTGACCAGTTTTCGGTATTCATATGTCCGTATGCACTTAATCGCATGTCATCCAGATCAAATATTATTATTCCTGCATCTTTATGGAAGTCTGTGCGCATCCCATCTATTAAGAAGAAGGAATTATCGGCGTTAAGTTCCGGCCTCAAGTTGATGCTTTTATATGGAGAGCAAGATACTATCACCTTATTACTATCATAGTCAAATGCAATATCGTTTATCCTATTAAAAATCATTCCCATAAAAGATGCCGTATCCGTTATCGTGTCTTTCAAGTAAATCAATCTTTCCGGGGTAAGATTGCGGTTGTACCTGACAACAAAACTCTTTTCCGTTTCTCGACGTGGGCTGAGAAGGAAAGACATCGAATGGATTGAATCAATATAAATCGTTTCTTCTACTCCTCCGCCAGGAAAAATCTGTCCTAGGAAATATAATTTGTCATTTTTATCGATTTCAAGATGCGTGTAAATGACATTTGATAGAAAATCCTCTGTTTGGAACACATACCTTCCGTTCAGTAATGTATCAAAATGTGGAGAAAACTTGAGTATTTGAGGGCTAGTAGGCAGGTTGCTATAGGCAGGGGCGATACCTATTTCACGACGGTCGCACCAGAACTTGAAAGCGCTGATGGTGCCGTCTACAACCGAATAATTACCCACTACAGGTCCTCCACTCACCATGTCATACGTCCAACGGCTGATATATATATTTCCTTCGCCATCGATAGCAAACGAGGGGTTCCTGAATCGATTATTACTAATCAGAGGATTTGATATTGACGGATGGGTATAACGGATGTCGTCACCATTGCAATCTAAGTAACTCATCTGCAGGAAGTGCTGCTCCAATACGTTGCCCTCGAAATCAAAGGTTATCAAGGCTAAAGCAGCGTAGTCATAACTATCTTGTGCACTCATGGGGTAGTCGGGCCAGTCCGTCCTCGAACCAGTGGCCTGTATCATGGTGTCGAGGTAGTAGAGGTAGTAGTACCAGGTGGCCAACGGCATTTCTATGAGGCAAGCGAAGGCGGTGTCACCCAAGAGTTTTATATCGTATGGAATACTGTTGGTATAGTTGCCATGGATGACCTTATGCCACAACAGGTCGCCGGCGGGCGATATCTTGGCAATCATGGCATCACCATTGTTTTGAGCGTAGCTGGACGGGGTGATGGGCAGCAGGCGGCTGCCGTTCTCCCAACAGGTGTTGAAGTTGATGGAGCCCAGGATGTAGAGGTTGCCCACACTGTCGACCACCGAGCCCACAATGCTCACATTCTCCCCCGGGGCAAAACCACGAACCCACTCGAAGCGCTGCGCCTCGGTCGGCACAGCCCAAAACAACAACGCCAAGATAACAAGCAAGGATTTGTTTTTCATATTCTTATACGTATTTTGGCCACAAAAACACTTTTGTTCCGTCACTGCAAAAGTACGCAAAAGATTTCTCTTTTCCAAAAAAAGTATGCAGGGCAGGCTGTCTTTTTTTATTTTTTCGGGCCTTTTTCGGAAAGGGCCGAGATGCGACAATAGCGTACTCTGAGGCGATAAATACGTACTTTGAGAGGACGATTTGGGGCATTTCGGTAAAATGCCCTTATATTGCAAGGTGTCCGGTCGCGACAAAAGGGACACCAAAATCAAAGTTACAAACCAACAAAAAAAAACAAAAAACTATGGCAAAAGTCTACACAGGTGCCTACGGCACCTTCAAAAACCGCTTCAAAGACGCCGTGCAGTACAAGTGGCGCGGCATCATCGTCGGCCGCGAGTACAACGACTCGCCCGCCAACCCCAACACCGCCAAGCAGAAGGAGTCCCGCGCGAAGTTCAAGCTGCTCTCCTCGATGGCTGCCGCCCTCAAGACCGTCCTCCGCTTCACGCTGCAGGACTACGCCGTCAGCAAGAAGACGACCCCCAGCGGCCAGTTCCTCAAGCAGAACTACGGCGCCGTGACCATCGCGTGACACTTAGGGACTAAAAAAGACTCTCGTTGGAGGGCCTTTTTTGCTTGTCACGAGGGGCCGATTTTTGGTGAACCGGCAGCTTCGTCTATGCGAAAACACAGGCGAAAAACAGTTATTTCTCAAAATTTAGACACGCGACAAACCGCTGACAATCACACAATAATAGGTGCATATTGTTTTTTTTTGAAAATAATTTTGGCCATATCGGGAAAAGTGAGTACTTTTGCACCCGCTTTCGAGAGAGAATTGTTCGGGGTGTGGCGCAGTTGGCTAGCGCACTTGCATGGGGTGCAAGGGGTCGAAAGTTCGAGTCTTTTCACCCCGACAATTTTTAAAAAAGAGATGTCATTCGGCATCTCTTTTTTCTCTTTTATCGCAACAGGATGGTCAGGCGGCTTTCGCCGGTGGCTGTGGAACAGCCTTCACGCCCTTGGCAGGCGTTGGTCAACGTCAGCCTGACCGCAGCGGGCAGACGCTCCTTCAGATACTGTGAGAGGCGCTGCATGCGCTGCTCGGTGAGCAGGGCGTTGAACTCGGCATCGGCCGTGAGGTCGCAGCTGAGCGTCATGTCGGCCTTGAGGCCGGGATTGTCGGTGAGGAAGGTTATCAGCGGCTGCAGCACCTCGACGCCGTGGGCGCTGAGGTCGACGACGGCATCGGGGCCGAAGAGGTCGGTGTACTGGAACTGGCGTCCCACGGGGAGGCCGTCGAGCACACGGTCGTACTGGTGCTCGCCGATGAGGTTGCCCGCCTCGTCGGTCTTGGTCTTCAGCTCGTAGCGCTGGGTGAAGCAGTTGGAGAGCGCATATTCTATGCTGTAGGTGCGTCCCACGGGGAGCGTGAGGCGGTAGAAGCCATTGACGTCGCTGGAGGCCATAGCGACAGCGCGGTCGCCGTCGTAAGCCGTCACACGGACAGCCGACAAAGCTTTGCCGCGGAGGTCGTAGGTGTGTCCCCAGAGGGTCACGGCGTCGAGGACGCCGCGGTAGCAGCGAAGACCCGACGAGGAGTTGACCCACCAGCAGCAATGGCCGACGGTGTCGATAACGAAGTCGTAGCAGTCGCTGACGGCGCTATTGATGCCCTGGGGCAACTGCTGCACACGGCTGCGCCCTATCTGGAGCATGCCGACGGTGTCGCCCGACACCTGACGGGCGATGAGGCGTGTGGCATAGATATTGAGATGGTGGCGGCTCTCTTCACGTCCGTTGGAGGAGAAGAAGAGGTAGTCGCCCACGATACAAGGGGTCACATCGTCGCCCGGGCTGTTGACGCGGTTGCCCAGGTTGACGGGCGCGGACCACTCGCCGTCCTGTAGCAGCGAATACCAGAGGTCGTAGCCGCCATAGCTGCGGCGCCGCTCGACGGAGGCGAAGACCATCACCTTGCCGTCGGCAGAGAAGGTGGGATGCTCCACCTCGATGTCGTTCAGCTTGACGCGCTTGGTCTTGACTTTCTTCCCGTCGGCATGGCTGAAGAAAAGGGTGGAACGCCCTTTGCGGTCGGGGCGAGTGAAATAGAGGTCGCCGGTGACGGGATGACGGACGATATAGTTGATATCCTCATCCAGCTTGACGGCATCGGTGTCGGGGACAAAGCCCACAATCTCCCCGCCGCAGAGCTGCGCTTTCATCCGCACGCCGGAAGCCTGGAGGCAGAGGTCGCTGTCGAGCACCGAGAGTCCTTGCGGCAACGCCGGCAACACGGCCAGCGGCTGCTCGCGCGAGGCGAAGACCGTCGTCTGCGCCGCCGCCGGCAGCGGGGCGTAAAGCATCAGCGCGACAACCGTCGCCAGCCTCCACCATCTATATTTGCTGCCCTCTTTCATCGTTTATCTCTTTTTCTGCTTTGCAGGCCCTTTCACCAATGCCAGAGGCAACGCCTCACGCATGTGGCCGATGTAATGGAACGTGAGTCCGTCGAGGTAGGTAGGCTCTATCTCCTCAATGTCGCGACGGTTGTCGTGACAGAGGATAATGTCGGTGATGCCGGCACGTTTGGCGGCCAGTATCTTCTCTTTGATGCCGCCGACAGGCGTCACGTCGCCGCGGAGCGTTATCTCGCCAGTCATGGCCACCTCGGGGCGCACCTTGCGGTGGGTGAAGACCGACACCATGGCCACGAACATCGTGATGCCCGCCGAAGGGCCGTCCTTGGGTGTGGCGCCTTCGGGCACATGGATATGTATGTTGCTTTCCTCGAGGTGTTTCATATCGATGCCGAAGTCGCCGGCGTTGGATTTGAGGTATTCGAAGGCCAGGGTGGCCGACTCTTTCATCACGTCGCCCAGGTTGCCCGTCATGGTGATGGTACCCTTGCCGTGAGAGAGCGAGGCCTCAATGAAGAGTATCTCGCCCCCGACGGGCGTCCAGGCGAGACCCGTCACCACACCCTCGCGGGCCTCCTTGCGGGCACGCTCGCTGTTGTGGATGGGCAAGCCCAGCACTTTCTTCACCTCCTCGGCGCTGACCTTCGTGTTGCCTTTCTCGCCACACTCAAGCATCACCACACGGTGGCGCACCAACTTGGAGAGCTGCTTCTCGAGCTGACGGACGCCGCCCTCGCGGGTGTATTCGTTGATGACCTTGCGGATAATCTCGGGCGAGAACTTCAGCGTGCGACGGTCGACGACATTGTCGTGCATGATGCGCGGCAGCAGATGCCGCGAGGCTATCTCTATCTTTTCCTCGATGACATAGCCGCTGAAGTCGATGACCTCCATACGGTCGAGCAGCGCCGGCTGTATGTCGGCCACGCTGTTGGCTGTGGCGATGAAGAAGACCTGCGAGAGGTCGTAGTCGATGCCCACGAAGTTGTCGTGGAAGTGGCTGTTCTGCTCGGGGTCGAGCACCTCGAGCAATGCCGACGAGGGGTCGCCGTGGAAGGCGTTGGTCTGCACCTTGTCGATTTCGTCGAGCACGAAGACGGGGTTGTTGACGCCCGCCTTGATGATTTCCTGCATGATGCGTCCGCACATGGCGCCGACGTAGGTGCGGCGGTGGCCACGTATCTCGGCCTCGTCGTGCAGGCCTCCCAGCGCCACACGGCGGTAGGGACGTCCCAGCGCCTCGGCGATGGAGCGGCAGATGGAGGTCTTGCCGGTACCCGGAGGGCCCACGAGGCACAGCACCTGGGCTTTGGCATGCAGCTCACGGCTGTTCTGACGCTTGAGGACGGCTAGATACTCGATGATACGCTCCTTGACCTTCTCGATGCCGTAGTGGTCGCGCTCGAGCACACGCCGTGCGTCGGCGATGTCGTACTGCGAGGGTTTGCTCTCGCTCCACGGTATGTCGAGCAACGTCTCCAGATAGGTCTGCTGCACGGCATAGTCGGGCGACATAGGATGTATGCGGGTGAACTTGGTGAGTTCCTTGCCGAAGACCGCGGCGACGGCCTCGGGCCATTGCTTGTCGGCGGCGCGGGCGCGCAGCTCGGCTATATCGTCCTCGGCCAGCGGGTTTGTGCCGCCCTCGCCGAGTTCCTCCTGGATGACATCCATCTGGTGGCGCAGGTAGTATTCGCGCTGCTGTTTGCCGATGACCTCCTGCGTCTTGCTGTCGATCTCGCGCCGCAACTCGTCGAGACCTTTGAGGGTACCCAACTGTTCCAACAGCTTGTCGACACGGGCGACGTAGCTGTCGCAGGCCAGAAGTTCGTATTTCTGGTCGCTCTCGACGTCGATATGCGTGGAGGCGAAGTTGATGAATATCTTGTCGCTGCCTATGCCGCCGAGCATATTGCTCATCTCGTCGTCCTGCAGACGCGAGCGCATGACCTCGCTGTAATTCTTGCGCAGCAGTTTTATCTTGCGCTTGAAATCGGGCGTGTCCATGCCCGTGGTGTCCTCGGGAGCCAGCGACACCGTACCCATCATATAGGGCGTGTGGCGGTGCACCGTCAGACTGTGGCAGCGCATGACACCTTGCAGGATAGCGACGGTCATCTCGTCGTGGAAGTCAAAGGTCTTGATTACCTTGGCTACGACACCCACAGGATAGAGGCTGAACTCGTCGGGGTCGTCGCTGTCGTCGCGCTGAGGGAAGACAAGGATATGCTGGTTGGAAGAGCGCAATCCCGTGGTGGGCGTGATGTCGCTCAGCAGACGGCGCGATTTGTCGCGCTTGGCGGCAATGGGGATGATGACGCCCGGCAGCAGCACCTGGTCCATCAAGGGCAATACAGGCATCTCGTTTTCTATGCTGTCGTCGTGAAGCAGTATGTCCTCACTGTCGGTATCTATCACGGGTATGATGTTAGCCTTGATATTCATACCTTTGGCTATCATCTCGCCGAGTTCTTCGAGGGTTTTCATTATAGTTCGCTATGTTTAGGTTTCTCGCGTAGTAATATATAATAACGTAATAATCTCTATTTTTGTTTCAATCATTCCTCATGGTAGTATACCCGTTTCACCCTGGGAGCCACGGCGGTGAGCAGCTCGTAGGGAATGGTGCCTGCTGCTGCGGCGTTGCGCTGCAGCAGGTCGCCAATACCGAAGATGACCGCGCGGTCGCCTTCCTGACAAGCTACATCGGTGACGTCGACGAAGCACATGTCCATGCAGATGCTGCCGATGATGGGCGCCTCAGAGCCGCCTATGAGCACACGGCCGTTGCCGTTGCCAAGGCCGCGGTGCAACCCGTCGGCATAGCCGATGGTGAGGATGGCGATGCGTGAGGGACGCTGGGCGCGCCAGCGACGGTTGTAACCCACGGTGTCGCCGGCGGGAATCTCTTTTATCTGCGAGATACGGGTGACGAGACGGCTGACCTGGCGCAGCTGACGCTGCACGTCGGGCTCCGGCGCCACGCCGTACAGCCCTATGCCGAGACGCACCATATCCATCTGCGCCTCCGGAAAACGGCTGATGCCGCTGGAGTTGAGGATGTGCTTGATACCCGGCAGGTCTCGGCCCCACTCCTGAAGACGGGCTATCTGGCTGCGGGTGAAGTCGTCCATGGTGGGGTCTTCGCTACAGGCCAGATGGGAGAACACGCTCTTCACCTGCAGCACCTCTTTAAGCTCGGCAAGACGGGCGCGCAACGGCTCGACATCGTTGCCGGTGAAGCCCAGACGATGCATGCCAGTGTCGAACTCGATATGGATGGGATAGGTTTCGCCCGAGGCCAGATGTTCCGACGCTATCCTGTCGGCGAAGAGGTCAAGGACACGGAAGCTGTAGATGTCGGGCTCCAGGCGGTAGCGCACGATGTCGTCGAAGCCCGCGGGCTCGGGGTTCATCACCATGATGGGCAGCGTGATGCCTCCCTGCCTCAGTTTGACGCCCTCGTCGATGTAGGCCACCGTCAGATAGTCGACATGATTGAACTGCAGCGCGCTGGCCACCTCGATGGTGCCGGCACCGTAGCTGGAGGCCTTGACCATGGCCATCAGTTTGGTGGTGGGCTTCAGCTGCGAGCGGAAATAGTTGAGGTTATGCACCAGGGCGTCGAGATTAACCTCCATGACCGTCTCATGGCTCTGACGCTGCAACAGTTTGGCGATGCGCTCGAAGCCAAAGACACGGGCTCCCTTGAGGAGGATGGTCTCGTTATGGAAAGAGCCCATATCATGGTGGCTGATGAAGTCGTCGGTCGAGGTGTAGAAGGTGCTGTCGATATCAGCGAAGAGGGCGCTGCAACGCGACAATGCGGGGCCTATGCCTATGAAACGGTTGACACCACGTTGACGCAGCAAGCGGGCCACCTGGCTGTACAGCTCATGGTCGTCGACACCGGCCTGCATGATGTCACTCATGATAAGCGTGCGAGTGTAGCGCTGCTGCTGGTGGGCCTGGTAGTCGAGGGCTATGGTGAGCGAGTTGATGTCAAGGGAATAGCTGTCGTTGATAAGCAGGCTGTCGCCGACGCCCTCGTTCAACTCCAGGCGCATCTCGACAGGCGCCAGGCGCTGGCAGCGGGCGGCGACGACGTCGGGGGTGTAACCCAGGAGGAGCATCAAAGCGATGCAATGCATGGCGTTCTCCTGCGAGGCTCGGTCGACGAAAGGAATGACAATATTGAAAGCGTTGCCGGCATACTGCAACTTGAGGGTGGTGCGGCTGTCGACGACGGTGGTGCCGACGAGCTGCAGGTCGCAGTCGGACGTACAACCCCAGATAAAGGGACGCGGCACAGCGGGGATAAAGGCCTTATAGTCGGCGTTGCAGACAAGGGCGTTGCAATGCGTGAAGAGCTGCATCTTCTCGGCCACCTTCTGCTCACGGCTGGCGAAGTTCTCGTCGTGGGCTGGCCCAATGTTGGTGAAGACACCTATGGTGGGGTTGATGACCTCGCGCAAGGCGGCCATCTCGCCGGGTTCGGAGATACCGGCCTCAAAGAGGGCTATCTCGTGGTCGGCGCCCATCTGCCACACAGACAGAGGTACGCCAATCTGCGAATTGTAGCTCTTGGGACTGGCGACAACACGGCGGTCGGGCGAGAGGAGCTGCACCAGCCAGTCTTTGACGATGGTCTTGCCGTTACTGCCGGTGATGCCCACCACCGGGATGTCGTAGCGCCTACGGTGTGCCGAGGCGAGGCGCTGCAGAGCCTCCACAACATCGGGCACCTGCCAGACATTGGCGTCGGGGTAGTCGACCGTACTTCCGTCGGGGACGACGAAAGAGCGCACGCCGGCACGGTAGAGGCTGTCGATATAACGGCAACCGCTGTTGCGCTTGGTGGCGATGGCAAAGAAGAGGGTGCCCTGCGGGTCGCTGAGACGGCGACTGTCGGTGAGCAACTGGCTGACAACGGCCGTGGGAGCCGTCACGCGCGCGCATGAAGGGGCGATGATATTGCTTATTTCCGAGGCTTTCATTGGTGCTTCAAAAGATGATAGCCGATGCGACATTCGAGGCAACGGCGATTGGAACAATATACATTGGTGAGCTGCAGCAGGGCTTGGCTCTGGGCCGCATTGGCGGGTGCGACACCCACGGCCTGCCATCGACGGATGACGGCGTTGTCTTCGGCGGCAATCTGCGCGAGAAGCGACAAGGCCTGCTCTTTGTACTGCTGCTGGCCATGCTCGGCACCGTAGACAAACAGAAGCGGCACCCAAGCGTTGATGATCAGCGTATGAGCCTGCATCCTGCCCATGCGCTTGGCGCTGACTTTTGCTGCGGTCTGGTCGAATTGGTAATGGGTGTTCCAATAGGGCGCCGCCTGGCAGCAGAAGAGACGCTCCAACTCTTTCACGTCGGTCATGGAGAGGAGCGTGGCGAAGAGGTTCTTGGTACGGGAGAGGAGGTCGGCCAGCTGGCTGATACGGATGGTGGGGAAGCTGGAGGGACGGAGGCGGTGGAACTTCCAAAGGTAATCGCCTATGGGCGACAAGGAAGCTCCTGCACGCAGGGCTTCATAGTCGGCCTGGAGCGTCCGGGGATAGTCGTCCTCGTAGTAGCCTTCCAGCAGTCCGGCCTGCCCCATCAGCAAGGCCTCCAGACGCTGACGGTTGTCGCTCCACCGTGCCAGCAGGCGCTGGTCGGTGGCTTTGGCCAGGAGCTCGAAGGGCAGCGCGTTGACCTTGCCGCCGAAATAACGGGCAAGGAGCCAATAGCAGGTCTGCTCCCAGCCGCCATGACTCTCTTCCAGCAGACGGCGCACGGTCTCAGACTTGGCCTCGATGCGCTCGACGGTGAGACGCTCGAAGAACGAGGTCATCAGAAAGGAGGGGACCTCCCCCACCCTTGCGCCGCAAGGGATGTCGCTGCCGGCGGCAGGAGCCATCAGGGAGTCGTAGTTGGCCACCAACGAAGGATGCAGGAATGTTTTAAGCTCCAGCGTGGGCATCGTTTTGCCATTCTGCAGCGTCACATCGGCGTCATGCTGGTAGACGACATGTAGGACGACGTTGTTGTAGGCTGCGTCGTGCTGATGACGGTGGGCATTCCAGTCAGAAGACTTGATGTGCACCTCGACATTGCCGGCCCACTCCACATCGCCGATACGCAGACGGGCATTGAAGAAATCGGGACCTGCATCGTGGTTTGGCTCGCCGGCACGTAAGACGACGACAGGCTGGCCATCGGTGGTGGTCAGCCCGGGCAGGAACATTTGGTGCTGCCAAACGTAGTGCAGGAAAGATTCCGTCATCAGTTGAACATTTCTTTCATCTTGTCGAAGAAGCCTCGCTCCTGCTTGGTGGGGTTGGGCTTGAAGTTGTCGTGATTCTGCAGGTCTTCGAGGGTTTTCTTCTCTTCCTTGGTGAGGTTCTTGGGCACCCACACATTGAGGCAGACGAGGAGGTCGCCACGGCCATAGCCGTTGACGACGGGCAATCCCTTGCCACGCAGACGCACCACACGGCCCGACGGCGTGCCGGGGTCAATCTTAATCTTCACCTTACCGCTGAGCGTAGGTATCTCCACCGACGCTCCCAGGGCGGCCTCGCTGAAGGTGATGAAGGCGTTGTAGTAGAGGTTGGCATCCTGGCGCTCAAAGACGTCATGCTCCTGTTCTTCGATGAGCACGATGAGGTCGCCGGCGATACCATTGTGGGGAGCCGCATTACCCTGACCCTGCATGGCCAGCTGCATGCCGTCCTGCACACCGGCGGGGATATTGATGGTGATAATCTCGTCACTCTTGACGATGCCGTCGCCATGACAGTCGTGGCACTTGTCTTTGATGATGCGTCCCTCGCCGCCGCAATGCGGACAGGCGCTCTGCGTCTGCATCATGCCAAGAATGGTGCGCTTGGTCTCGGTGACCACTCCGCTACCATGACAGTGGGGGCATGTCTCCATCTTGCCGTCACGGGCGCCGCTGCCGCCACAAGTCTTGCAGGGCACAAACTTACTGACCTTGATTTTCTTCTCACAGCCACGGTCAATCTCCTCCAGCGTAAGCTTGACCTTGATACGCAGGTTGGTGCCGCGCAGCACACGGCGTGCCGCGCCACCGCCGCCACCGAAACCGGTGAAGCCCGTACGGAAACCTCCGCCGAACAAATCGCCGAAGATGCTGCCGAACTGGGAGAATATGTCGTCCATATTCATGCCGCCCTGGCCGTAAGCGCCGTCGACACCGGCATGGCCGAACTGGTCATAACGGGCCTTCTTCTCGGGATTGCTGAGGACATCGTAGGCCTCGGCGGCTTCCTTGAACTTCTCCTCGGCATCCTTGTCGCCGGGGTTGCGGTCGGGATGGTATTGCAAGGCCAGCTTACGGTAGGCCTTCTTAAGTTCGTCAGGCGTAGCGTTCTTGTCTACGCCCAGCACTTCATAGTAATCTCTCTTTGTTGCCATAGTCTATAGTCTCCTTTCAGCAAGCCACAACAACCTTGGCATAACGCAGCACTTTGTCGTTGAGGTAGTATCCTTTCTCGACCACGTCGATGACCAGACCCTTCTGCTCGGGAGCGGGGGCGGGTATCTGCGTGACAGCCTCGTGCATGGACTCGTCAAACTTCTCCCCTTTGGCCTCCATGGCTTTCAAGCCTTTCTGCTCAAGAATCTTCATCAGCTTGCTGTAGATAAGTTTCACCCCTTCGTCGTCACCTGTGGCAGCCAGAGCGCGCTCAAAGTCGTCGACAACAGGGAGTATAGCTTTCATCATCTCACGGCTGCCGTTGAGCAGCAGGTCGGCTTTCTCCACATTGGTGCGCTTGCGGTAGTTCTCGTACTCCGAATAAAGACGAAGGTATTTGTCGTTGAGGGTTGCCAACTTCTCACCCATCTCCTGCAATTTGTCAGCTTCGGTGGGTTCGGTGGCAGTCTCCTCTTGAATCTCTTCGGAGGCCTGCTCTACGGCTTCCTCGCTCTCAGGGTGCTGGTTGACGGTCTCTTCCGTCTCGGTTTTATTGTGTTCTTTCTTACTCATGTCTAAATGATTTTACAGCATTATATATAGCAAAAAGACTGCCAGTGGCAGTCGTTACTGACATTTTGTCACCAAACAAAGACATCCTCCGGCCTGCGGGGACGGCGGAGGGGCAGCCAGCGGAAGTCGGGCAGCCGCCTCAATTCCACGGGCAACTGACCGACAGGATAAGTCTGCATGTCCGGATTGTCAAACGTCACCACACGCACAGGGGCACGGGCGGTGTCGAAGTAGATACGCATGTCGGTACCCACGCCGGCATTGACACCTATCAGTACAGTACGGCCGGCACTGTCCTCCTCGGTGATATAGAACACCATCTGGGCATTGCCCAGCACATCGGCATAGTCGGGTTCGCCGTTCCGGAAATAGACAACACCCTGATGGCCTTTCAACTGGTTGAACTTCTCGCGATCGACCTGCTGCACGGCGAAACAATTCGTGCGCAGCCATGCCTGCCGCATCCCGGCGGTGTCATGCAACAGCTCAATGGTGTCGGCCACACACTGGTAGTGCTCATACCACAACACAGGATCCTTGTAGAGCAGCAGTGTCGAGTCGGGGGCGCTGTAAAACGCCGAGTCGCACATGGCCTGTGCATCGCGGCGGTACACCTTGACATGATAGTTGGCACGAACCGTCTGCATCTGGTTGGCGCTGTCGTTAGTGACATAGATGGTGTCGGCATGCAGGAATAACGAATCTCCTCTGTCGACAAACAAGACATGGGCGCTGTCGGTCACGAAAGAGAATCCGTCGGCCTGGGAGGTCTCGCCATAACGTCCCGTGCAGGTAAGCTCGTTGGCAGAATCGATGATAATGACATTGCCGAAGGCCTTACCATATTGCAGCCGCTCGTCATAATAGAGTGTGTCACTATCGATGGTGCGTCCTTGGTTGTCGACATGCGAGGCTCGGTAGGAGATTGAGAAGCGGCTGTCTGTGTTATAATCGCCCAACTCGCTGTAGATGGTCGACGAGTCGCTATAAATATAGGTAGGACTCTCGAAATGGGCCACCGATGTCTCCGTGTTGTAAAGCAGCGTGTCGGTGACGAGACGCATGGTGCTGTCGGTCAGCACCACGTCGTTGTAGATATAGAACTGCTTGAGGTCAGAATTGTACTGCCCCTGGCGGCTGTAGAGATTGCGGTCCTCACTGCTGCCGTAGCCCCACTCGGTATAGTAGGCCGTGGAGCGGTTTCGCTCATAGGTGAGATGGTTGGCCAGCAGTTGGGTGCCACCGTCGATGAACACCACCGTATCGGCCCAGATATTCACCACACGCGTATTGCCGTCATAGTGAAGCCTGTCGCCATAGATGAAGGTGGTGTCGCTGAGCTGGATGACAACGTTACGGAAAGCCTTGAAGCTATTCTCTTGTGTATTGTAGTGTGCCGAGTCGACATCCAGTATCATGCCCTCATGGATGGCACAGACATGGCGGTAAAGTATCCAAACATCGCTATGCTCCGGGTCGCGCGACCCCATACCGGAGGTATATTCTATCAACTTCTGCGCTTCGGCAGCCGTCGACATGCATAACAGCGCAAGCAGTATGATGAGGATTTTTCTCAATGTCAGGCGTCCTTGTTTAAAACGACAGAGACGTGGCATGCCGCGTCTCCGTCGTTATTATTGATAGGAAAACTTAATTCTTAGTAGACACGCGAACCTAGACGATCCATGGCGCAGCGGAAGCCAATCCAGGAGGCCGAACGGTTCTGGTCGTAGTAGCGGCGGGTGCCGGCCTGCAGGTAGTAGGCACGGTCTTTCCAGCTGCCGCCCTTCACCACGCGCACCTTGTTGTTCACTAGGCTCGAGGTGGGGTTCTCTTTCTGGTTGTCGCTGATACGACGGTACATACGGTTGGTCGACTCGTCGTCGGCACTCATGCCCTCTTCCTCGTCGCCTTCCTCCTCGGCCACTTCCTCTTCCTCACCATACTCTTCCTCTTCCTCGTCTACCTCGTCCTTCCAGTTGTCAAGGTTCGAGGCACGGTCGCCATCGAGATAGTTGACGTTGTTGGCCTGACGGTAGTTGCGACGGTTGGCCTGGAAGTCGACCTCTTTGTACTTAATCATACCGTCATCGCCAATGAAGACCTCGTTATCCTCGTCGAGCTCAGGGGTACGGTAGATGTTGCCACGGAAGGGATCCATGTCGTCGGCACCGATGGGCTGGACGGTCTTACGATAGACATCCATGCACCACTCGCTGACGTTGCCAGCCATGTTGTACAGACCGTAGTCGTTGGGGAAGTACCATCTAACGGGGCAGGTGTAGTCCCAACCGTCGTTGAGGTTGCCGGCCACACCCATGGCGTCGCCACGGGTACGCTTGAAGTTGGCCAGGAACTGACCGTAGTATTTCTTGTTGGCCGAACGCAGGCTCTGACCAGCCCAGGGGTAGGTCTTGTGCTCGGTGACACGCTCGTCATAAGTGTTGCCAATCATACCCAAAGCGGCAAACTCCCACTCAGCCTCTGTTGGCAGACGGTAGTAGGGATACAGAAGACCGTCGGCCCTGCGCACCTGACGCTCCTCGCCACCGGCGGCGGGGTTGTAGTCGGTCAGACCTCTGCGGGTCTCACCCTCATAACGGCCAGCCAAGTAGACGTCGGTCTGGAAAGCGTTGGTACCAAGGTTCTCCTGGTCGAGCATGATGATACCCTCATCGACGAGGATCATCTCGTTCACACGGTCGGTACGCCAAGTGCAGTAGGCCTGAGCCTGCTCCCAGGTGACGCCGACAACGGGATAGTCAGCATAGTTCGGGCTGCGGAGATAGAAATCCACAAAGCCTTCACGCCATGCGAGCTTGTCACGCCAGCAGGCCGTGTCGGGCATGATGGCGGCCACCTTCTCGGGGTATTCCTCACCGTAGGCACGTTCCATCCAATAGATGAACTCGCCGTAGTCAAGGTTGCTCACCTCACACTCGTCCATATAGAACGACGACACCGTCACAGTGTGCGGGGTGTTGTTCCAAGTGTAGCGCGGATCCTCGCTGACATGGCCCATGACAAACGAACCGCCTTCGATGAAGACCAGTCCGGGGGCTGCATCCTGCTCGGGGATACCCGTCACATCATAGCCACCCCACTCGGGGTCATTGTAATTCCAACCTGTCGTGGCCGAATAACCGGAGTTGTTGGAACAAGCCGACAGCAGCATCGCGGCTGCCAGCATCATGAATGAAAATCTGAAAATCTTCATATATTCTCTCGTTTGTATTTTTTCTACTTTATCTATAAACGCACGTGAGTGCTTTTTTGTTTCACTTTCTCTCTCGTCTGTTAGAACGACGGGCAGCGTATGGCCTTCACTTTCTTCTTCTGCTCGGGCACAGGCAGCAGCAGACCCACCGTCAACTCATGGCTGCCGGCAGTGCTGTTGGCCAACTTCGACACCGTCACATCATAGCTGTAACCCACCTTGAAGTGGTCCTGCTGCACACCAGCCTGGAAGATGAATGCATCGATATTCTCCGTGCCGTGACGGAACCACACACCCACCAGGAAAGGCACCCAGTCGAGGTAGACACCATAGTTGAAGTAATGCAGACCGCCCTGATACTGATAGACGATATTGGGCGAGATAATGGGCGTGCCGAGACCCAGCGAAGACTGACGACGCGCCTCCTCGTTGACATTGAAGAACCCACCGCCGTGGACAGTAATCTTCATCGGCACACGGTCCTCAGAATAGAAAGCCTGGTTGGGCTGCGTCAGATGCGACACAGCAAAACCGCCGTACCACTTGTTGCCACTGACCAGCATACCTGCATTGAAGTCGAGACTTATGCGGCTGGTCTTGTCGGGCTTCTGCATACCGTCGATGCCGTAGGTGTAACCCGTCTGGGGGTCAATCTGGCCGGGGAAGCGCAGATAGGTACTCCAGTTGAGGGCGTTCTGTACCAAAGATGTCTGCAGGGCAGCGCTGATATGGATGTCGCGGGTGACCTGGAAATGGAAGGCATACATCACACCGAGCATATTGGTGCTGAGGATGCCATGGTCGCCCTGACGGTCGCTCATAATGATGGCACCAATACCACCGTGCAAATCGTTGAAGTATTGGTCATAGGAGGCTGACACCGTAGTATAGGGGCTCACCAAACCCGGCCACTGCGCCCTGTAGGTCAACGAGATGCGCGGTGCTACCGCCGAACCTGCAAAGGCAGGGTTAAGGTAGAGGGGGTTGGCATAGAACTGGGAGAAGGGGACATCCTGCGCATTGGCACCGGCAGCACCGAGCAACATGACACCCAGCAACGCCGTTTTCAGTCCCTTTTTCATCTGTATTTTTAACATATTATTGGCCAATTATCAAAGCGCAATATTACGAAGTTTTTTTGAAATAGCAAAAAAATCCAGAAAAATAATTTACAATACACTATTAATCAGTATTATAATTTTTCCACAAGCAGGGACAAACTGTAAAAAAAAACATCCGCGAAGTCCTGTTTTTCACGTTTTTGACCTCTTCCAGCACGACTCCCGACAACGTCATCACCGCCCTGTCACGCCCCTGCTCCCCCTATCTTTTCGACTCAAAAAATCAACAGTAGTAAAACACCTGACAAATGCTGCATCTTCACCGGAATAAAAGTTATCAACATCATAGGCTTGTATGAAAATAAAAGCGTATCTTTGCAGCATTGAATCCGACGCCTCTCATGAAGAGAACTCTCTGTATATCATTAACATTCGCACTACTGCTGACAGCCTGCCACGCTCCGGTGCCCAAGCCTTACGGCCCTGTGCCCTCCGAGGCACAGCTGGCTTGGCAGCGAATGGAAATCAATATGTTCTGCCACTTCGGACCCAACACTTTCACGGGCGCCGAATGGGGCACAGGACAGGAAGCCGAAGAACTCTTCGCCCCCACGGCATTGGACTGCCGCCAGTGGGTCGACGTGGCGTCGCAGGCGGGCATGGGCGGCATCATCCTCACCGCCAAGCACCACGACGGCTTCTGCCTGTGGCCCAGCCAATACAGCACACACACCGTCCCCGACACGCTCGACGTGCTGCGCCGATTTGTCGACGCCTGTCGCGGTCGCGTGGAGGCCGGCGTGTATATCTCGCCCTGGGACCGCAACCACCCCACCTACGGCACAGAGGAATACAACACCGTCTTTGCCAACACCCTGCGCGAGGTACACACACAATACGGCCCCTTCTTCGAGCAGTGGTTCGACGGAGCCTGCGGCGAGGGTCCAAACGGCAAGAAACAACACTACGACTGGCCGCGCTTCATGCAGACCATGAACGAGCTGAATCCGCAGTGTGTCATCTTCAGCGATATCGGCCCCGGCTGCCGCTGGGTGGGCAACGAGGAGGGCCACACCGGCGACCCCTGCTGGAGCACCCTGAACACCGAAGGTGCCACCCCGAGCGACAACAAACCTCAACCATCTGATCTTGAGACTGGCCACAAAGGTGGCACAGCCTGGGTACCTGCCGAGGTAGATGTATCCATACGTCCAGGTTGGTTCTGGCACGCCAATGAGCACCCCAAGACGGTCGATGAGTTGATGGAGATATACTACAACAGCGTGGGCCGCAATGGCCTGCTGCTGCTCAACGTGCCGCCCGATACCAACGGCCGCATCGCCGCTGAAGACAGCGCCGTGCTAGTGGCTTTCCGCGCCGAGCGCGACCGCATCTTCTCGAAAGACTTGGCACAGGGCGCCAAGGCCCACGCCTGGCATCGCTACGGACACGGCGCCAAGAACGTGCTCGATACCACCTACCACACCTACTGGGCCGCAACCAACAAAAAGTCCGAACTCACGCTGACACTCGACACCGTCACCGAGTTCGACATCATCGTCATCCAGGAATATATCCCCCTAGGGCAGCGTATCACTAGCGTCAACATGCTCCTTGACCCCGATGCCCTCTACTCTTACACCCTCGGCGACCAGCCGCTATGCACCACCGTGGGCTATAAGCGCATAATCCGTCTCGACCACCCAGTATGCTGGCAAAAACTCGTCTTCCAGTTCGAAGCCCTCGCGCCGCCCGTCATCAATCGTATAGCATTATATAATAGCCTCACTTCCAATCCATGAGGGGAACAAAAACGAACAAACCTATATGAAGACAACATATAAACTCCTAATATTTCTCCTTGTCAACACAACTGTCTACTCCCCTCTCCTCACAGGAGAGGGGCTGGGGGTGAGGCTGTCAGCCCAGCCGCTCCCCCAGGACTATTTCCGCAACCCGCTGAACATGGACATAGGCCTCAGCGCCACCTTCGCCGAGTTCCGCAACGGCCACTTCCACGCCGGCATCGACATGCGCACCGGCGGCGCCGTCGACCAGCCTGTCTACGCTGCCGCCGACGGATACGTGGCGCGTGTCAGCATCTCGCCGTGGGGTGGCGGCAAAATTCTCTACATCAAGCATACTAATGGTTACACCAGCGTCTACATGCACCTCAACGGCTACGCCGGCGCCATCGGCAAGGCCGTCCTCAAGGAGCACTATGCGCAGCAGAGCTACAGCATCAGCAAGATTTTCGCCCCAGGCGAGCTGCCCGTCAAGAAAGGACAGCTGGTGGCCTATAGCGGCAACACGGGCGGCAGCGGCGGCCCCCATCTGCACTTCGAGATACGCCGCGGCGGCGCCGCCGACCTCCACACCCATTCCACCACCATCAACCCCTTGCTCTTCGGACTCCCCTACACCGACAATATCAAGCCAGTCATCCGCGGCCTGCGGCTCTACCCCGAAGACGGCAAGGCCATCAACATCGACGCCACCAACAGCGCCACCGTCAGCGGTCCCTTCCATCTGGGCATCTACGCCACTGACGCTGCCGAAGGCTCGACGGCCAAGAACGGCGTGGACCGCGTGGAGGTCTACCTCGACGGCACCCTCTTCTTCTGCTACACCACCGAGCTGCTGCCCGTCGACAGCAGCCGCATGGTCAACGCCATTATCGACTACCCCTATTTCGCACGTACCCGCCAGGCCTATCTCCTCACCCGAGCCCTCCCTGGCGCCGAAGGCCCCTGGGTACCCATCCGCGTGGGCGACGGCATCTTCCGTCTCAAGCCCGGCTCGACACACCACATCGGCGTCAAGGTCTACGACATCAAGGGCAACAGCGCCGAACGCACACTGACAGTCACCACCAATCAGAATACTCAAAATACTCCAAATACTCAGAATACTCCAAACACCCACCCTGTCAAATATGATCAGCCCTTCAATTTTCAATTTTCAATTTTCAATTGAAACCCCACACCCTCTATGCCGACGACCAGCTGGACATCAACGTCTCGAACCAGACCGTCACCATCGCTCCCACCGTCAACGACATTCCGCCCCACCTCTCCTACTCGCTGAGCATCCGCGGCTCCCTGCCTGGCGTGCCTGTCGACAAGACCGTGGTGGTACGCGTGACACGCAAAGCCGGCAGCGCCAAATACTCGGCCTACAAGACCACCCACAACACCTCCCCTAAGTTAGGGGAGGGGGACCGCCCTTCGGGTGGTGGAGGAGTATGCCACACCGCCTCGGTACGCGACTGGGGTGAGTTCACCCTCGCCGCCGACACTACGGCGCCCACCGTGCAGCCCGTCAACTTCAGCGAAGGCAAGCCCCTTAAAGCCACCACCCTCAAGGTGAAGATTGGCGACAACCTGGCCGGCGTGGAGACCTACAACTGCTACCTCAACGGCAGTTGGATACTGGCCGAATTCGACGGCAAGACGGCCACTCTTTTCATTGATACCCGAGGAAAACTACGCACCGGACATAACGAATTTCGCGTCAAAGTGACCGACGGCACAGGCAACACAACGCAGCGTATTTTCTCACTCTCCAGATAGTACATTCCTCGTTTCCCGACACGTTTTCAAGCCTTCAAAGAAAATATTTTTTGGTCGTATCAAAATATTTTCGTAATTTTGCACTTGATTTAGGATTGAAACGTCAGAACTCAACCAATAACAATTAAAATCACACAAAAATGAAAAAGGTACTCTTATCAGTTTTGGCACTGGCAATGATCACCATGTTTGCTGCGTGCACAAAAGACGGAGTCTTCAATCCGTCGAAAAAGATTAGCCGCGTATACGAATCGAGCGGTTCTTCGGCCAGACACCTGACCGAGTTATGGCATTGGGACGGCAAGAAACTCTCCAGTATCGACTTCTACGCGTCCAGCGGAGCACTGAACTACATCTACAACTTCTCCTACGACGGCAACCAGCTGACACGCGTCGACTGCTACGCCGCCAACTATTACATCGAGTTCAGCTATGACGCTGGCCGAATCAAGAAGTTCTCCACCTACAGCAACGGTAGCCTCTACCTGACCGGCGAGGCTGGCTACAGCAACAAAAAACTGAGCAAGATGGTCCTGACCTACTATTCCAAGAAGGGCGCCGCGGAGGACACTCCCGAGCTGACCCAGATGAACGCGGACATCCTTAACATGATTATCCCCTGCTTCGACAAGGAGGAATACATCAAGAATGTGGCCACCAAGGCTGTGGGCTCCGCCGTCTACAACTTCACTTGGAACGGCAGCAACATTTCCGAGCAGATTTTCACCAGCGGCAGCAGCAGGACAACCCGCAAATACACCTACGACAAGAAAAACAACCCCTATTATGGTTCCCTCATGGCCTTCTATGATGAAGGTCCTTCCACATGGGGCAGCAAGAACAACATCGTCTCCCAGATTGTCACCGTGCAAGACAACACCGGCATGGACAACACAGACTTCCACTACAGCTACACCTACGACGGCAACTGGCCGACCATCCGTAACATCACCTACACTGGCGGCAACAGCGCCTACGCCACCTACTGGGATTACGAATAATAAAATCGTTCCCCAATAGATTGGGGAAACACCCTCAACGATAAAGCCCCCCGAAAGTTCGACTTTCGGGGGGCTTTTCCTATTTGTAGCAACCTATACGTGGCAGCTGAAGTTACTCGACAGGCTGTGTACGACGGGCCTTCAGCTCCTCGTAGAACTTGGCGTGCGAAGCCTCGATGTAAGGCTGCAGCCAGAGGAAGCCGATACCCAGCGTGAAGAGGCACAGGATTGCCCAGCCGATGAAGCTAAAGTCCAAGCAGAAGAGTTTCCACTTGTAGCCTTTCATCATCACACGGCTCTCGTGGATGCAGTCGGGGGCATCCAAGTCGGGACGGTCGTTCATGATGTAGGGCGTCATGGCATAGGCATAGCCCATGATGATGCCCGGAATGATGAGCAGCAGGCACCACAGCAGGATGTAGAGCGTCATCAGCAGCGAGCCACCAAGGTAGCGGCCATACTTGCTGAACACGTTGAACTGGTCGCCCACCATCTCGCTACTGTCCTCGCCGCGCACCAGGCGCAGGAAGCAGAGCATGAAGCCGAACTCCAGCGGGCACAACACCAGCAGACCGGCGAAAGGTATCGAGCCGGCGGCGGCGCAGATGAGGGTAAACACCAGCGTGGCCAGCACAGCCTGGGTCCAGTTGCCTTTCAGGGCATAACGCGCTGCACGGCGTATCTCGCTGTTGCGCGGCATCTCAGTCATTGTTTTTACAGGTTCTTCCATTTTTTCATTATATTAGAGTAGCTAAGTAGTCAAGCCCAATGCACCGTTGCGGCAGATGTATCGCCTTATCTACTTATCTCCTGTCTCCTTATCTACTAAAGATAATCATTCAAAACTCTTAATTGCCTCTTTAATCAGCTCCATAGCCTCGCGCAGCTGCTCCTCGGTGATGCACAGCGGGGGAGCGAAGCGGATGATGTGCTGGTGGGTCGGCTTGGCCAACACGCCGAGGTCGCGCATCTTCAGGCAGACATCCCATGCCTCCTTGCCGTTGTGGGGCTTGATGATGATGGCGTTCAGCAGACCTTTGCCGCGCACCTTCTCGATCATCGGGCTCTTGAAGTTGGTCATCTCCTCGCGGAAGATCTTACCGAGACGCTCGGCGTTCTCCATCAGGTGCTCCTCCTTGATCACCTGCAGGGCGGCGATACTGACCTTGGCAGCGATGGGGTTGCCACCGAAGGTGGAGCCGTGCTCGCCGGGCTTGATGTTCAGCATGATATCGTCGTCGGCCAGCACAGCGCTGACGGGCATCACGCCGCCACCCAGGGCCTTGCCCAGGATGAGGATGTCGGGACGCACGTTCTCGTGGTCGCAGGCCAGCATCTTACCCGTGCGGGCGATACCGCTCTGCACCTCGTCGGCCATGAACAGCACGTTGTACTTCTTGCAGATGTCGTAGCATTTCTTCAGGTAGCCGTCGTCGGGGACATAGACGCCCGCCTCGCCCTGGATGGGCTCCAGCAGGAAGCCAGCCACCTCCTTGCCGTATTCGGCCAGGCATTTCTCCAGCGCGTCGGCATCGTTGTAGGGGATGCGGATGAAGCCGGGAGTCATGGGACCGTAGTTGGCGTAGCTCTCGGGATCGTTACTCATGGTGATGATGGTGATGGTGCGGCCGTGGAAGTTACCTTCGCAGCAGACAATCTTCACCTTGTCGTTGGGGATGCCCTTCTTGACGACGCCCCAGCGGCGGGCCAGCTTCAGGCCTGTCTCGTCGGCCTCGGCGCCGGTGTTCATGGGCAGCACCTTGTCGTAGCCAAAGTACTCGGTGACGTACTTCTCCCACTCACCCAGGCAGTTGTTGTAGAAAGCGCGGCTGCTGAGCGTCAGCTCGTGGGCCTGGTCGCACATCGCCTTGACAATCTTCGGGTGACAGTGGCCCTGGTTCACGGCACTGTAGGCCGACAGGAAGTCGAAATACTTCTTGCCTTCGCAGTCCCACACAAAAGCGCCCTCGCCCTTGGCGAGAACAACGGGCAGCGGATGATAGTTATGGGCGCCGTACTTGGCTTCCATCTCCATGAATTGTTCTGATTTTGTCATAGTTATAATATGTTTTGTTGTTAATTATATCTCCACTAAAGTGACTGCAAATATACATATATTTTCCGAATACCCGAAAAATATTTTATCAACAAGGCTCCTATTGTTCAAAATCCCTTGTCAGCAAAGCCGATAGCTCACTTCCAAGCTATCGTATCACTACCACTTTGCGTGCATGATGGTTGCCAATCTTGATTAAATACGCGCCAGTGGCTGGCACATCGAAGCGCAGCGGGGTATTCTCATCACGTCGGGTAGCAAGCACGCGGCCAGACATATCAATAACCGACACAATGTTACCCTCCGAGCCGTCCACTATTATTTGGCCATTGCTCGTGTAAATTCTGGCACTAATGGTCTCCACATCATCAACACCGACATAAATGGTGTCGTATATAAATATCGTATCATGAACTAGCACATACACTGTGTCGTAAATATAAACAGTGTCTTGGTACGGTTCCCCTTCTGCTATGAATAATGCAGTCAAAGTTGTGTCGCTCAACACAGCAAAGACGTAAGGATTAAACGTGGCCCCATTGCTCCAATGCGAGAACCTGTAGCCGCTGTAGGGAGCAGCCGTTATTGTTGCCACCGTCCCATAGGTATAACGGCCTCCACCCGACACACTGCCATGTGCGATGCTGTCAGCATTCACGGTTACTGAATGAGTGTCAATGGCGAAGTAGGCAATCAACGCCCTGTTTCCCGTAATAACGACAGAATGGGTGCTTTCTGTACTTCCGTCGCTCCAACGTTCAAAGAAGTAATGCGGCGCTGTGGCTGTTGCTGTAATAACCACCGTATCCATGTAATCATAGACACCACTGCCTGTCACGCTGCCCAGAGAAGGGTCAAGACTTGCCACGGTTAACGAATACTGATTCTTGGCAAATATTGCACTGACCGATGAATCACCCTGGAGAAACAAGGTGTCCTGTACTTGTGTACTCCCATTGCTCCATTGCGAGAAATGGTATCCGTAATTTGACATTGCCTTGACGACCACGCTTGAATCACAACGAACCTCATTCGAATCGGCATCTTTCACAATAGTGGCGCTGCCCCATTGTGGCTGGGAAGAAACGACCGACATATTTAACTGAACGATTGGCACTGTATAAATGTGGCGTGTCCCAAACCAATAGGAATAGGAATGATAAGAGCCGCAAGGAATAATGATGTGCAACGTGTCTGGAGTGCCCCAAAACTCACCAGAATAAGAAGGCGAAACATCAGTAACAAAAATCAACGAATCAAGATTATTGCAATATGTAAAGCAGGCGAATCCAATACTTGCCAAGGAACTACCGAACCTAACCGTGCGCAAACTATAGTTCTGAGAGAATGCCGACTGTCCAATGGAAACCACAGAGTTTGGAATTGTCACTGTCACAAGACTCGTGTCAGCATCAAAAGCCTGATTTCCTATAGTAACCACCGACTCCCCTATCGTCAAATCCGACAACTGGTGGCATGCGGCAAATGCAAGATTTCCAAGGGTAGTCACAGAGTTCGGTATAACTACCGATTTCAAATCCGCGCAAGCACAAAAAGCCTCTTGTTTGATTTCTGTAATTGTGTTGGGGAGCACAACCGTGTCTATACCGTAAGCATGATGAAACGCATAATAACCTATAGAGGTAACAGGGTATTTGACATTATTGTATTCCACACTGTCTGGAATAATCAATTTGCCAGTCAATGTCGACCCGTAATTGGGCATACTATATGTACAATAGGTTGCCGCTGCCTCGTTATTCTCAACCTGGAAATATACTGTATGGCTACTCGGTGTTACCACCGTGAATGTTTGTCCATGCACTATTTGTCCCAGAAAAAGAAAAACAAAAACAATTGATAAGAGCTTCTTTAGCATACAATAATTATTTGTCATACCAACAACGGAATTTTGGTTTTGCAAAAATACACAAAATAATCAAACTGACAAAATTTTTAAGATTATCACACGTTATTAGTGTGTGACTAAAGACAATACCATACTCGAGGTAAAAAATCTCTCTGTTGCCTTTGGCGGACGGACGGTGGTGGAGAATGTCAGCTACTCGCTGCAGCGGGGCATGACGCTCGGCATCGTGGGCGAAAGCGGCAGCGGCAAAAGCGTCAGCAGCCTGGCGCTGATGGGACTGCTGCCCAAGCAGGCCACCGTCACAGGTGTCGCCAATCTTGGCGACACCAACTTGCTGGCCCTCGACGAAGAGGGCTTCCGCAATATCCGCGGCCACCGCATCAGCATGATCTTCCAGGAGCCCATGACCAGCCTCAACCCCGTGCAGAAATGCGGCGCACAAGTGCTTGAAATGATGAAAGCACACTCCGACCTCCGACCTCCGACCTTCGACCTTAAAGAGCGCGTTATCGCGCTCTTTAAAGAAGTGCTGCTGCCGCGCCCGGAGAAAATCTTCGACAGCTACCCCCATGAGCTCAGCGGCGGACAGAAGCAGCGCGTGATGATAGCCATGGCGCTCGTCAACAATCCCGACATACTTATCGCCGACGAGCCCACCACGGCCCTCGACGTCACCGTACAGAAGACCATCCTCGACCTGCTCAAGCAGTTGCAGCGCAAGCACGGCACCGCCGTCATCTTCATCACCCACGACCTCGGCGTCATCAGCCAAATAGCCGACGACATCCTCGTCATGTACCGCGGCCACGTCGTCGAGCAAGGCAGCGCCGACGACATACTGCACCACCCGCAGCAGCCCTACACACAAGGCCTGCTGGCCTGCCGCCCGCCCCTGGACGAGCGGCCCAGAAGACTGCCGACAGTAGAAGATTTCCTTAATGGGGCTAATGGGCTTGATGGGCAAGATGAATCCCATTCTGCCCAAATCGCCCATTCACCCCAGCAACCACTCATCTCAGTCCGCGACCTCTCCGTCACCTATACCCTCAGACGAAGCCTCTTCGGCAAGCCGTTGCAGACGCTCAAGGGCGTCGACGGCGTGAGCTTCGACATCATGGAGGGCGAGACCCTCGGCCTCGTGGGCGAGAGCGGCTGCGGCAAGACGACCCTCGGCCGCGCCCTGCTGCGCCTCATCGACCACTCGTCGGGCTCTGTAAGCTACCGTGGCCGCACCCTCGACACCCTCTCAGCCCGCGAGATGCGCGCCCTGCGCCCCAAGTTGCAGATTATCTTCCAGGATCCCTACTCTTCCCTCAACCCGAGAATAACAATAGGCGACGCCATCGCCGAGCCGCAGAAAGTGCATGGCAAAGGAGACCGCGAACAAGTCATAAGTCTTATGGAACAAGTCGGCCTGCAGCCCGACTGGTACAGCCGCTACCCCCATGAGCTCAGCGGCGGCCAGCGCCAGCGTGTCTGCATCGCCCGCGCCCTCATCCTGCAGCCCGAACTGGTCGTCTGCGACGAGAGCGTCTCGGCCCTCGACGTCAGCGTGCAGGCCCAGGTGCTCAACCTCCTCAACGACCTCAAGGAACAGTACCGCTTCACCTACCTCTTCATCACCCACGACCTGTCGGTGGTCCATTACATGGCCGACCGCATCATGGTGATGCAAAAAGGAAAGGTCGTCGAGAGCGGTACTCCCGACGACCTCTTCACGCATCCGCAGACCGACTACACGCGGACCCTGCTGGATGCCATACCTCGCATCGATTAGCCTTTAGCGACGCCTCTTGCTGGCCTCCTTGGCCTCCACGGTCATGGTGGCGTGGGGCACTATCATCAGACGCTCCTTGGGGATGAGCTTGCCTGTGGCCTGGCAGATGCCGTAGGTGCCGTTCTCGATGCGGATGAGGGCGGCGCGCAGGTCACGGATGAACTTCTGCTGACGGGCGGCCAGCTTCTGGTTCTCCTCCTTGAGGAGCACGTTGCTGCCCTCCTCGAGGGTCTTGAAGGTCGGAGCCGTGTCGCTGACATCGTTCTCGCTGCCGGCGACGGCCTGCTGCAACATCTCAAGGTCCTTCTCAGCCTTGGCAATCTTGCCAAGTATCAACTCCTTGAACTCCTGCAGTTCCTCAGGAGAATATTTATTTTTCTCAACCGCCGGCGCTGCGGGCTTGGCGACCACCTTGGCGGCAGGCTTCGCAACGGGCTTCTTGGCGGCAGGCTTCGCAACGGCTTTCGTTGCAGGCTTCGCAACAGCTTTCGCTGCGGGCTTTGCGGCTGCTTTTGTTGCAGGCTTTGCGGCCGGTTTGGCTGCGGGCTTCTTGGCGGCAGGCTTGGCGACTTTCTTAACGGCTTTCTTTTCCATAACGGGGATACTTTCTTGGGTGCAAAAGTAGATATAATTTCTGATACACAGGCGAAAAATGTTTCAACACTATTTGTTGATATCACCCAGATACAACTCTATCAACCCTTTAGGCGCTGTGATGAAGAGCGTTTTTAACTCTCTGTCGACCTTGTCGATAACCTCGTCAATCACGGGGACCAGCACCTCCGTGCCGTTTTTATCAATCTGGAAGAGCGGCTGCGCCGGATACTCCACGACCTGCTGCAGGACACCGATGTCGCCATACTCGCTGTCGACCACTCGGAAGCCCTTCACCTCGTGGAAATAGAACTTGTTGCCCTCCAGTTTGGGCAGCAGGTCGAGGGGCAGGTAGAGCTCGTGTCCCGCCAGACTCTGCGCCTGCTCGGGAGTGATATCCTCGAAGGTCACCACGGCGCGGTTGCCGTTGAGCTGGTCGATATGGAAAAAGTAAGGCACCAGCTGACCTTTGACCTCCACAAAAGCCGAGTCCATCCCGGCATAGTCCTCCGTCGAGTCCACATCGAGGAACAGCACCATCTGCCCCTTCGTGCCCCAAGGCTTGGTCACGCGACCCAGGTAAAAGCAATCCTTTACATCCATATCGTTTGTAACGGGAACAACCCTTTATTATTGTTTCAAACAAAACAAAAAGAATTAAGAACCATGCCAAGCATGATTCTTAATTCTCAATATTTAATTTTTAACTGATTAAGCCTCGGCGGGAGCCTCAGTCTCAGCAGCGGGCTCAGCGTTCTCGGCAGCCTCGGCCTCAGCCTTGGCGGCAGCGGCGGCCTCAGCGGCAGCCTGACGCTTGGCGGCGACGGCGGCAGCCTTGGTCTCGTTGGCCTTCTTCTCGGCCTCGAGACGAGCCTTGCGGGTGCTGCGAGCCTCGTTCTCCACATCGCTCTTCTTGCTGTTAATCTTGGCCTCTTTGGCCTGCAGCCACTCGTTGAAACGGCCGTCGGCCACTTCCTGGCTGATGGCACCCTTCTCGACACCAATCTGGAGGTGACGACGGAGCAGGACGCCTTTGTACGACAATATGCGACGGACAGTGTCGCTGGGTTGGGCGCCATTCTTGACCCATTCGACAGCACGATCGAAGTTGAGGTCGATAGTGGCAGGGTTGGTCAGCGGATTGTAGGTGCCAAGCTTCTCGATAAATCTACCATCGCGAGGTGCACGACCATCCGCAACAACGATGTGATAGAAGGGTTGATTCTTCTTACCATGACGTTGAAGTCTAATTCTTGCTGGCATAATTGTTTAATTTTTAATTGTTTATTAATACTTTTTGACTAAAAATCAGACTGCAAAGATACAACCTTTTTTGAAACTGACAAAAAAAAATTCAGCCGTCCCGTTCCTGTTTCCCTCCCGTCCGGTTCCTGCTCCGTTCCTATTCTCCCCCTATTCTCTCCCTTTTTGTTTCGGTTGAGTTTCGGTTGAGCTTCGGTTAAACATCGCTTAAGCCTCGAAGTTTTACTCAATGTAATACTATGCTCACAGATAAAAGACAGAGCGAAGACAGGGCGAGGATAGAGGGCAAAAAGAGGGCGCAAATAAAATACATTCCCAATACAATAAATATGGCATACATTCGTTAGAGATTCATTAAAACACTAATTGACAAAACCATGAGCCTCATCAAATCCATCTCCGGCATCCGCGGCACCATCGGCGGACCCGCAGGCGAGGGTCTCACACCCCTCGACGTCGTCAAATTCACTTCCGCTTTTGCAACTTTCCTAAAAGGAGCCAACCCTGGCCGCAGGCTGAAACTTGCCGTGGGACGCGATGCACGTTTGAGCGGCGCCATGGTCGACCGCCTCGTGGTCGGCACGCTGCAAGGCATGGGTGTCGACGTGCTGGAGACAGGTCTCAGCACCACCCCCACCACCGAGATGACCGTCATCGACAGCCACTGCGACGGCGGCATCATCATCACCGCTTCACACAACCCCAAACACTGGAACGCCCTCAAGCTGCTCAACAACAAGGGCGAGTTCATCTCCGACGCCGAAGGCAAGGAGGTGCTGCGTCTGGCGGAGAGTACCGATATCAATTATGCCGACGTTGACAACTTGGGTCAGGTGACCGTCGAGGAGGACTGGATCGACCGCCATATCGAGCGCGTGCTGGGTCTGGAGCTGGTGGATGTGGAGGCCATCAAGAAAGCCAACTTCAAGGTAGCCGTAGACGCCGTCAACTCTACCGGCGGCCTCGCCATCCCGCGCCTGCTGCGCGCCCTGGGTGTAAAGGAGGTCGTTGAACTCAACTGCGAACCCACGGGCCATTTCGCCCACAATCCCGACCCCATCCCCCAGAACCTGACGCAGATTAGCGACTGCGTGCGTGAAAGCCATTGCGACCTCGGCGTCGTCGTCGACCCCGATGTCGACCGCCTGGCGCTGGTGTGCGAAACCGGCGAGATGTTCGGTGAAGAGTATACGCTGGTCAGCGTGGCCGACTATGTGCTGCAGCACACGCCTGGCAACACCGTCAGCAACCTCTCCTCTTCGAGGGCGCTACGCGACGTCACACGCCGCTACGCCGGCTGCGAGTACAACGCCGCCGCCGTGGGCGAGGTGAATGTGACGACTTTGATGCGCGAGACCGGCGCCGTCATCGGCGGCGAGGGCAACGGCGGCGTCATCTATCCCGCCCTGCACTACGGACGCGACGCCCTGGTGGGTGTGGCACTCTTCCTCACGCTACTGGCCAAGGAAATGGAAAAAGCAAAAATGAAAAATGAAAAACTAACCGTAAGCGGTTTAAGGAAGACCTATCCCGAATATATCATCAGCAAGAACCGCAAGGACTTGACGCCCGACATGGATGTCGACGCCCTGCTGGCCAAGGTCGCCAAACTGTACAACGGCATGGCCGGCGTGGAGAAGGTGACGACCATCGACGGCGTGAAGATTGACTTCGCCGACGGCTGGGTGCACCTCCGCAAGAGCAACACCGAGCCCATCATCCGCATCTACAGCGAAGCCGCCACCGAAGCCCGTGCCAACGAGCTGGCGCAACAAGTGATGGAGCAGATATAAGGCTACTTAATACAAGAAGAGGCCCGCCTTTCGGCGGGCCTCTTTATTATCTGTCACTCCTTGGTTCGGAGATTGCTTATCCGGAGGTATTGGGCATCGTCGTGCCACATCTCATTCATCATCGTCCCTCGCGGCATACCAACGTTCGAGGTGGCATTGAATTGTTTTCCATCCCGCGAGATAAAGGTGTCGTAATACAACCCTTTGTCACAATTGCTGCGGAATACAAGACAATTGAACACACTTTCATCTCCCTCATACAGGCGCATGGGACAGAAGTAACCCACAATCTGGTTCTCGGGAACAGACTCAAGGAACAGGCTGTCAAGTTTAGCTACAAGCGTGTCGCCGATTTGTTCTTCCTTCACAAGCATAAACTTGCTGTTCTTCCGTTTGGCTTTCTTCATTTCCAACACGAATTTAGTCCCCAGCTTTAAATCGATGGAAGTCACAGGACCTTCCTCTTTCTCTTTTATTTTGGGGAACAATTTGTCCCATGAGCCCACGATACAATCGATATTGAAATAGAGGGTATCGACATCGTATTCGTTGGGTTCAACCGTAAACATATCGTAGCTGTGCCCGTCAATGTTCATCAATGCCTGCATGTTGGGGTGAAAGCCATACATATTCATCACCATATACTCATGGGAGGTACTGACTACGTGTATGGCCAGTTCCGGACTCAGGCCGTTACCGGTGCTCATAATGGTCTGGAACAAAACCTGAAATTGAGCCCTTGTTTTCTCCAATTCGTTGGTGTCGCCACCGAAGTGTTCGCAGGCGATACTTTGCCCAATGAACTTATAATAATAAGCACGTGGTTCCGCAGGGCAACGGGCGATAGCGGCATTGGCCAACTTAACGATGGTGCGTGAGTCCTGAATTGTAGGCTCCTCCTCTTTATTGAGGATATCGCGAATCTGGTCGAACCCACCAGGATCTCCGTATGGGAAATAGCCGTCGAGATAGGCCTGTCCGTAATAGAAGGTGTGGAGGTCCTTAATATCGAGGGTGGTATCCATATTTTCAAAACGTTGGGCCAACTTGGAATAGAAACGGGCTCCTTGTTTGCCGCTGCAGTCTTTTTGAATCTGCTGATAGTCGGGCGGAAAAAACGAGGGAATGTAAGTATCGGCAGAGTCCTGTCCCCATGCGGCAAAAGAGAACAGGAGAATGGCGAGCACTGACTGAATCTTCCTCATGACGCTTACTTTTCAATTAAGTTGTCCTCGGGGGCTGCAATCCAGATGATGAGATAGGCCCAGAAGCCTAGGCTGCCACAGATGAGGGCAAGGAGGAAGAGAATACGCACCACGGTGGGGTCAATATTCAAATACTTGGCGACGCCTCCACAGACGCCGGCAATGCGGCGGTCGGTGGTGCTGCGGGTTAAACGACGATAGGATTCCATAATTCTAAATTCTAAATTCTTAATTCCTTTACAACATACCCTTACGTTTCAGCAGGGCTTTGGGGCTGGGGTCTTTGCCACGGAAAGCGCGGTAGAGGTCCATGGGCTCGACGGTGTTGCCACTCTCGAGGAGGTGGCGGAACTTGGCAGCAAGTTCGGGGTTGAAGAGGTCGCCGCTCTCGGCGAAGGCCTCGAAGGCGTCAGCATCGAGGATGGCCGTCCAGGTGTAGCTATAGTAACCGGCATCATAGCCAGTGGTGAAGATGTGCTGGAAGTAGGGGCTGCGATAGCGACTGATGATTTCGGGGATAATGCCTATCTTGTTCATCGCCTGCTCTTCGAAAACGAGGGGATTGATGGCTTGTTTCTCGGTGATGCTGTAGTAGTCCATATCGAGCAGCGAGGCGGCGAGGAGCTCTGTGGTGACAAAGCCCTGACCGTAGGTGGCAGCCGCTTCAATCTTCTTGATAAGGGCGTCGGGGATGGCCTCGCCAGTCTGGTAATGGTGGGCATACATCTTCATCACCTGCGGATGACGGCACCAGTTCTCCATCACCTGCGAGGGCAGCTCGACGAAGTCGCGCGGCACGTTGGTGCCGGCCAGCGACGGATAGGTGCACTTGCTGAGGAGCCCGTGGAGGGCGTGGCCGAACTCATGGAAGAGCGTCTCGCTCTCGTCGAAGTTCAGCAGCGACGGTTTGTCGGCGGTGGGCTTGGTGAAGTTGCAGACCACTTGGATGATGGGGATGATATTGTTACCCTCGAGGTCGCGTTTCTGGCCGCGGAATTCGGTCATCCAGGCGCCGCTGCGCTTGCTGGCACGAGGATGGAAGTCCATGTAGAGGATGCCGATGGTCTGGTCGCCGTCCTTGACCTCGAAGCAGCGGGCCTCCTTGTCGTAGGTGGGCAAGTCGGTGCGCTCGGTGAAGGTCAGGCCGTAGAGGCGGTTGGCCACCATGAAGGCACCAGCACGGACACTATCGAGGCTGAAGTAGGGACGCATCTCGGCATCGTCGAGGGCGTATTTCTCCATGCGGTATTTCTCGGCATAGTAACGCCAGTCCCACGGCTGCAACTTGGCTCCAGGCTCGTCCTTCTCCAGCATCTTCGAATAGATGTCGCGCTCCTGCTTGGCCACCTTGAGGGCAGGTCCCCAGATGTCGAGGAGGCACTTGTAGACATTAGCCGGTGTCTTGGCCAGACAGTCGTCGAGCACCCAGTCGGCATGGGTGGGGAAGCCGAGGATATTGGCGCGCTCGAGACGGAGGTTGACCAGGGTGTCGATAATCTTGGTATTGTCGAACTCACCTTCCTTGCACCTATCTGTAAAGGCATGCCACAGTTCCTCACGCAGGGCGCGGTCGGTACAGGTCTGCATGAAAGGCTCCCAGGTGGGCATATCAAGCGTCACTTTACCCCCATCAGGCAAATCCTTAGAGTAAGCATTGGTGGCTTTCAGCACATTCTGCGCGAAGCGGAGGGTCAGCGAGGCAATCTGCTCGTTGAGCTCGCGGAAGCGTGCCTGCTGATTCTCGGGCACATTGGCGCCGGCGCGCACAAAGTCCTTGTAGTGCTTCTCCACCAGGCGCATCTGCTCGGCGTTGAGACCGAGGCTCTCGCGCTGCTCATAGACAGACTTGATGCGATCGAAGAGGGCTGCGTTGAGCGCTATGTCGTCGCCATGCTTGGAGAGCAGGGGCGTCACCTCCTCGGCGATAGCCTCCATCGCGTCGTTGTTCTCGCACTCCGAGAGGTTGAAGAAGACAGCGCTGACCTCGTTGAGCAGTTGGCCGCTATACTCGTAGGCCAGGATAGTGTTCTCGAAGGTCGGAGCCTCGGGGTTGTTCACGAGGGCGTCGATTTCGGCCTTCTGTCGCTCCATACCCTCCTTGAAAGCGGGCATGTAATGCTCGGTCTTGATACGCGAGAAGTCGGGAATCTCGTAAGGCGTATTCCACTTGCTGAAGAAAGGATTTTCCATGTTCTTTTTGTCTTTGCAGCCTGCCAGCAGCAGCATTACAGCGGCGGCCACGATAACGGTACGTTTCATGATTTATAATTGTTTACAAATTTGCTCCAGCAGATCGGCGCTGAGTTTCTTGGCCAGAAACTTGTGCGTCTCGTTGTTGATGAGGTAAATCTGCGGCGTCGTGGTGACGTCGTAGACCTCACGCCAGTCGATATTCGCCTCCCCGCCGTTGAGGTTCACCCAGCGGGGGTTGGTCATATTGTGTTCGGCGAGGAACTTCTTCCACTTGACAATGGTCAACTCTTCTGGTTCGGAGAGAATGGCGAATGCCGTCATGTCGAGCGAGTCGGCCAAACGGTCGAAGACCTTATAGACGGCCGGGATGATATCGCGGCAGTGGCCACAGGTTGGACTCCAGAAGAGCAGCAGCGTGTAACGACCGGGCATGTGATGGAGCGACCACACGCGGCGTGTGGTATCAAAGAGTATCAACTCCGGCGCCTCACGCCCCACCAGCAGACGGTCCCACTTATTGGCACGTTCCACCTGCTCGTCGATAGTCGAGGGCGAGAGGAAAGAGGCCTTGCCGGTGGCGAAATATCGCTGGACTAGGTGCACATAAATCTCATCATAGACCATGATATTGCTTTGCAGATAACGCTCCGTGAGCGTGAGCAGAAGCCAGTTGAACACCTCGGGGGCCGGCTCTGAACGGTCAATAAGACTGTCAATCAGCGGGATGACGAGTTCGGGTGGAAGACCATGCATCCTCTTTTCGACGTATTCGTTCACACGCTCGTAGAAAACGCTACGGGGTGTGCGCACTAAGAAATCATCGTCGAGAGGCATATTGTCGAAATAATGGTGCATGATGTAGAAGTAACGGTCATTGCCCTTAAGACTGTCGGGCGGAGCTGCGGGGTCCTTGGTAGCCAGCATCATCTTGGAGAGCATAGCATCGGGATGTTTGGCGATAAACTCCATGCGGATGGTGTCGATACGAAGGAACTGCTGACGGCGGAACTCAAGAAAAGCTGCAGAATCCATCTCGTCACGGGCGGCGCGGACAGCGTCGTACACATGCTCCGTTGAGCGGTTAAAATTGAAGAAGAGAGTATTCTGGCGCGAACCACTGACGCTGATATTGCGCTCCCAGTTGCGGTCGTCGGTACGGAACTTGAAGTGGGGCTTCTCGTGATAGACGACGAAGTCGACCGTTTTCCCTTTTTCGTTGGAGAAATAGTAAAGACCGGGCTTGAGTTCACGGTCGCCCTGGAAGACAAACTTTCCGTGACCATCGTTGAAGGCCGTATCAAGGACGCGCAGGGTCTGGGCATGGTAGTAGCACACCAGCACCATACTATCCTTACAGCCGTCAATCTGCAGAGTGAACTTGTAGCCGCCTTTGGCCACCACCATCAGCGGTAGCAGCATTGTGAGTGCGATGAGGAACAGTCGTTTCATTTAATATTATATCGATTTGGTTTATAACGCGAGGGGCGCATATTTTATTGTATATTGTCTTATAGACGCACAACCCTCTCGTTTCGGCTCATCAGTTAACATCATTTAACTATTTCCCCACGCAGAAGCGGGAAAAGATATTGCCCAGCACCTCGTTGTTGGCCACCTCGCCGGTGATGGTGCCAAGGTGATAGAGCGCGTCACGCAGGTCAACAGCCAACAGGTCGGACGGGATGCCTTCCTTCAGCCCTTGTGCTACCTGAAGCAGTGCATCGTTGGTACGGCCGAGCGCGTCATAATGGCGTGCATTGGTGAGCAGCGTCTGACTGGCGGAGTCAACATCAGCAGTGACAGCCTTGAGCATCAGCTCCCGCAGAGCGTCCAGCCCTGTACCTTTGAGTGACGAGACAGCTATGCCGAGCTTCCGTGAGGCTTCGATAGCTTCAGGCAAGTCGAACTTGTTCAACACCACCCATAGATGCTTGTCACCGAGTTTCACACCTGCATCCTGCAATGCCTGTAAATCCTCCACAGCCTCTGTCCATGGACGTGTGGCATCATGGACATAAAGAATGATATCCGCCTCAACGGCGGCTGCGATGGCCCGATCGATGCCCATATTCTCCAACAGGTCGTCGGTATGGTGCAGGCCCGCCGTGTCGATAAGACGGAACGTGACGCCGTCAATGTTGAACGTTTCCTCAATAGTGTCGCGTGTGGTCCCTGCGATAGGGCTGACTATGGCGCGGTTATCGGCAAGCAACGCATTGAGCAACGACGATTTGCCTGCATTGGGACGGCCAATGATGGCTGTGGGAATACCCCGCTTGAGGGCGTTGCCAAGATGGAATGTACTGCGTAAGGCACTGATTTTGGAACCGATATCGTCGACAATCCGACTCAACTGGCTACGGTCGGCGAACTCCACATCCTCCTGACTGAAGTCGAATTCCAATTCCAGAAGACTGGTAAGGTCGAGCAGTTGCTGCCGCAGTTCCTTGAGAACTTTGGCGTAGCCGCCCCGCAGCTGGCTCACCGCCAGCCGATGCTGTGCCGGCGTCACCGCGTCGACAAGGTCCGCCACCGCCTCGGCCTGCGACAGGTCCATACGTCCATTCACAAAAGCCCGCATGGTGAACTCACCAGCTTCCGCCATTCGCGCTCCAGCGTCCACCAGCGTCTCCACCACGGCCTGCTGCACATACAGCGACCCGTGGCAAGAAATCTCCACCGTGGGCTCGCCGGTGTAGCCCGTGGGGTAGTACACGGCTATCACATCATCAAGCGCACCGAAATGACAATAGGTAGCCTTGCGGGGCGACAACTCTTTCACCGAGAGGTGACGCAAGGCTATCGACAAAGCCTCCGTGCCGCTGAGACGGACCACCGCAATGCCGCCCACCCCTGCGGGGGTGGTCACCGCCACTATGGTCTCACTGCGCATCGCCACCGATGTATTTGTCCCCGAAGAGATTCTTCATCTCCTCGTCAGTAAGGCCCAGGTCGACCTTTATCCTGTAGATATTGGGGTAGTTCAGGAAAAGCACCAGCACACTGACGATGGCCAGCATGAGCAGCACATTGCGTGCCGAAAGAATCGTGAAGGCACATAGCACAACAACCACCGCCAGCATCGTCGTGTAGAGCGAACGCACATGGGCCTCGTAGCCGGCCAACTTGGTCTCTTCGTCTTCCGATTGTCGCAGCTGTGGTATCCTACGGCGCACCGACAGCAACGTCATGCTGACGGCCAGTACCGCCAGCACTGCGCCAGCAGAAAGCATCCATCCCGACGTATAGGCCGAAGGATAGAAACGCCAAGGACTGGCATAGATGAACACCACGGTGAGCAGCACCGCCGTCACCGAGCCCCAGAGACCGATGCGGGAGGTGCGCTGTATGTTTTTGACATGTTTCATAGTTTAAGATACTTTGCCGTATAAGACTCTTTGCATTTGACGAGTTCCTCCGGCGTTCCGGCGAAGACCACCCGTCCCCCACCCTCGCCGCCTTCTGGCCCGAGGTCTATCACCCAGTCGGCCGTCTTGATGATATCGTGGTGGTGCTCGATGACAATAATCGAGTGGCCCCGTTCTATCAGCCTGTCGAACGCTGTCAGGAGTTTCTGTATATCGTGGAAATGAAGACCCGTCGAGGGCTCGTCGAAGATGAAGAGTATAGGACGTTCCGCAGCCTCACCATGCACCAGATAGGAGGCAAGCTTGATACGCTGTGCCTCACCGCCACTGAGCGACGAACTGGACTGTCCCAGCTTGAGATAGCCCAGACCGACATCCTGCAGCGGCTTGAGGCGTGTGTAGATGCTTCGCGTAGACGCTTCATCGAAGAACTCACAGGCCTGGTCGACGGTCATGTCGAGCACTTGGCTGATATTGACACCCTTGTAGAGCACCTCAAGGGCTTCGTCCTTATAGCGGGAACCGTGACATTCGTCGCAAAGCAGATGCACGTCGCTCATAAACTGCATGCTCACGGTCACATAACCCTCACCCTCACAGTTGTCGCAACGGCCACCCTCGACATTGAACGAGAAGAAACCGCTCTTATAGCCACGTGCTTTGGCCAGAGGTTGCTGTGCATAGAGGGCACGCACCTCGTCGAACACCTTCATATAGGTGGCGGGGTTGGATCGAGAGGAGCGGCCAATGGGGTTTTGGTCCACCATCTCGACCGATGCCAGGCGACGTACATCGCCTTCGAGGCTGACGCAAGAGCCGACATAATCGTCATTGCCCTCCATGCGGCGTTGCAGCACATCGTACAGCACGCGCCGTATCAGCGTGCTCTTGCCGCTGCCGCTGACACCCGTCACCACGGTGAGCACCCCCAGCGGGATATCCACATCGATATGCTTCAGATTGTTGGCGTAGGCGCCACGAATACTGATACGGTCGCGCCACCGGCGGCGTTCCTGGGGCACTGCAATCGAGCGACGTCCTGCGAGGTAGTCGAGGGTTAGGGAGTTCGCAGTGTGGGACTTCAAAACTGGAGTATTGATGGGACCACTGTAGATTACCTCTCCACCCAGACGTCCTGCGCCGGGACCTATGTCCACCAGCCAGTCGGCCGACCGGATGATATCCTCGTCGTGCTCCACCACGACGACCGTATTCCCTAAATCGCGCAACTGTTTGAGCACACCAACGAGACGCTCCGTATCGCGGCTGTGCAAGCCAACGGAAGGCTCGTCGAGAATATACATTGACCCCACCAACGAACTGCCCAATGAGGTCGCCAAAGTGATGCGCTGACTCTCACCACCACTGAGGGTGTTGCTCATACGGCTCAACGTGAGGTACGACAGCCCCACATCGACAAGGTATCCCAGCCTGTGGCGCAGTTCAGTACGCAGCCGGTCGGTTGCCTTCAGTTCGGTGGCAGAGAGACACTCGTCGAGCGAGAAGACCCACTGCAGCGCCTGGTCGACAGGCATGTCGACGACTTCGCTGATACTATTGCCGGCCACTTTCACATAGTCGGCGTCTTTGCGCAGACGGTGTCCGTGACAATCGGGACACACCGTACGGCCTCGATAACGGCTGAGCATCACACGGTACTGTATCTTGTAGCTTTGGCTCTCCACCCAACGGAAGAAACCTTCAATGCCCTCCCACACTCCGTCACCATGCCAGAGGACATCCTTCTCCTGCCGAGACAACTCGAAATAAGGCTTGTGGATGGGAAAATCGATGACGGCGGCATGCCTAATAAACTCTCGCTTCACATCCTGCATCTTGTCGCCGTTCCAGCACACTACCGCATTCTCATATATGCTTCGGCTCTTGTTGGGCACAACCAGATTCTCGTCGATGCCTATCACGCTGCCGTATCCCTGGCATGTGGGACAGGCACCATAAGGGTTGTTGAAAGAGAAAAAATTGGGGTTAGGCTTCTCGAACGTGATGCCGTCGGCCTCGAAACGATTGCTGAAATCGGCGGTGCTGCCTCCGACAACAGCAATCCTGCAGTCGCCGCGCCCCTCGAAGAAAGCAGCCTGCACGCTCTCAGCCACACGGGCCGCCAACCCGTCGTCAGCAGGGTCCACCGTCACACGGTCGACGACCAAAAACACCTCCCCGTCGAGATTCACACCCTCAAGGTCGTCAATACGGGCTACCGTACCTTTCAGCATAACACGCTGGTAGCCCTCCTGCCGCAACATTTCCAGCTGCTGCCGCAGAGGTCGTTCCTTGCTGTCCTCCAACGGCGCCAAAATCATCACCTTCACACCATTCCTTTCACTCCCTTTCACTCCCAAAATAAAATCCACCACATCGCTCACCGAGTGACGTTTCACTTCCACACCACTAATGGGCGAAAACGTGTGTCCTACTCTGGCATACAATAACTTCAAGTACTCATACACTTCGGTCTGGGTGCCCACTGTCGACCGAGGATTGGCAGTGTTCACCCGCTGGCTTATGGCCACTGCTGGTGCCAACCCGTGGATATAGTCCACCTCGGGCTTCGACATGCGCCCCAGGAACTGGCGCGCATACGAGCTCATGCTTTCGACATAGCGTCGCTGACCCTCTGCAAAGAGGGTGTCGAATACCAAACTCGACTTGCCGCTACCACTGAGACCTGTAACGACAATAAGTTTACCTTGCGGCAACTTCAGGTCAACACTCTTTAAATTGTTGGCCCTTGCCCCTTTGATTTCAATAAAACCTTTCACCTTAACGCTTAGAACCTCAACTCCGTCAGTCGCGTTTTCTTAGAATTGTTGCTGAACATCAGCAATGTGCCGTCGGCACGGGTCAAAGACCGAAAAATCGTCTGCTTCGACTTGCGTTCCAACAGCAGCTTCTCTGTGACGCCATCAGCATCGACCGTGTAGACAACCATATTTCCCTTGCCGCCCACCTCGAACTGCTTGGCGTCGTCACTGATATCATATATCTCCGGATACTTGGCACCCTCAGACTTGGAAATGCAGACTTTGCCATCAGCAGAAGCCACACCCAATCTGGGAACGCCACCCTCTTTCGACATATCGTTGCGTCTCAAGTTACGCACCCAGCGCACCCGTCCGGACGTGTCTGTCGCCACCAGATTAACGCCCATACCATGACCCTCTCGCGTCACACTGCCGCTATTGCTGCTCTTCTCAATCTCTAGATTGCGACCCAAAGCCAACACTGCACCATAAGGCGTCGCCACGCAACCCAAGGTGACAATATGGTCGCACTGCTGTTCTTTCTGTATCTTCTTGGTCTTCATGTTGAGGAAGATATTCATATCCTCATTCTGGAAAGGACGCATCATGATGCCCGCAATCATTGCCGAGTCTATGTCAAAAGCCATCGTGATGACCCCTTCCGTCAGTTTCTCGGCTTTCTTGCCCCCTTCAGGACGGTAGGTACCTATGACTATAGCACGGCCGCCCACGACATTAGCCAGATGGAGCTCCTGCAGAGGATCGCACTTCACTGCTGCATCATAAGTGACAGCACGCACCGAATCGAGGAGGTTGAAGATAAAATGTGTCTCCTCACCCTCACGCTCCTCGCCCAAGGTCACCACACGGCCTGCATCAGTCACCCACACGTCATGCAACGACCCCAGGGCGTATTCCTTGTCCCAGACTTTACGCATACGGCTGTCGAACAAGACGGAATAGGTACTATACTGCATAGATTCGTTCATCTGTGCGACACAGATGAGGGCGTTGAAAAGGCCGGAAGGCGATGTGGCGGCCCACACCATGCAGTCGTCTTTGCGGCCATAGTCGAAGACGACTACTGTGTCGAAACTTTCCACTATGGCGCGGCTGTCGGCATCGACCTCGCAACGGAAAACAGTGGTACGGCGGCTGCTACGTTCAACCAACAACACGCCGGTACGGTTACCGTCGATGCTGGCGGCCAGCACCTCTTTGTTGCCGCTGCCCTCGATGGGGGCCACCGACACGGGGACGAGATTGAGGTCGGTCAGCACGACCTGCTTGACATGCTTACGCCCCTCCATTATCCATGCATCCAGGTTGTCCTGCGTGCCCACATAGCGCGCCTCGGTCAAGTCGTCGACCGAGAGATGCTTGCCCTCCATACCTTTCGTCATTGCCGGCTGCGCCATTGCCGACAGTGCCGGCAACGCCAGCAACAACATGGTGATTATTCTTTTCATAGTACCCGTTTTTAAATATTTTTTGTTAATAACGCGCGTTTCGTTTTTTTATTGCCTTCGAAATGTTTTCACAATATTTTTTTGCCGGGTGCGTTATTCGGATGTATGAGCAATGTGACAATACTTTGGGCCGACGACGAGATAGACCTGTTGCGGCCACATATTTTGTTTTTAGAGGAGCGTGGATACCATGTGCTCCCCGTGACATCGGGACGCGATGCGCTGGACACCCTTGCCGAGACGACGGTCGAGATGGTGTTCCTTGACGAGCAGATGCCCGGCCTGAGCGGCATCGACACGCTGAAAATCATCAAGGAGCAATGGCCCCAGCTTCCAGTGGTGATGATTACCAAAAGCGAGGAGGAACACATCATGGACGATGCGCTAGGTGGCAAAATCAGCGACTACCTCATCAAACCCGTGAGCCCCAGCCAACTGCTGCTGACCGTGAAGAAGCACACTGAACGGAGAAGGCTGCAGAGCGAACACAGCACGATGGGCTACCAGCAACAGTTCCGCGAAATCGGGATGCAGTTGGGCGACTGCCGGACGACAGGTGACTGGGAGGACATGTACCGAAGGTTGGTGTACTGGGATCTGGAGCTGGCAGGGGTGGACGACGACAATATCCACGACATTTTCCTGTCGCAACGCCGCGAAGCCAACGCGCAATTCGGCCGCTTCTATGAAGCGCTCTATCTGGACTGGATTGGAGGACGCGAGGAGAAGCCCCTGATGAGCCACACTGTGCTGGCGCAACGGTTGATGCCGATGCTGACCGCTGGCAGCCAGCCGTCCACTTTCCTCATCGTCATCGACAATTTCCGCTACGACCAATGGAAGTTTGTTCAACCTGCCATTGAAAGATTCCTGCGTGTGGAACGAGACGAATTGTACTATACCATCCTGCCGACGACGACGCAGTTTGCCCGTAATGCGATGTTCGCAGGCCTGATGCCCAGCGAGATTGAACGCAAATACCCTCAGTACTGGGTGAACGAGGACGAGACGGGCTACAAGAACCAATACGAAGACCAGCTGCTGGAGGAGAACCTGCGCCGCCACGGGCTGAACATCAAACATTCGTACAACAAGGTGCTCAACGCACAATACGGACGGCGGCTGGTGGAGCGTGTGGACGAGCTGATGCGCAATCCTCTAAATGTAATAATATACAACTTTGTGGATATGCTCTCGCACGCTTCGACCGACAGCGATGTGGTGCGCCAGCTGGCCGACAGCGACCGTGCCTACCGCTCGCTAACGCTGTCGTGGTTGGAACATTCGCCGCTAATAGAGCTGCTGAAAGCGCTGTCGGAACGTAACACGAGAGTTATCATCACCACCGACCACGGGTCGACACGCGTGGAACATCCAGTAAGGGTGCGCGGCGACCGCGACGTGAGCGTGAATCTACGCTACAAACAAGGGCGCCTGCTGGACTACACTGCCAAGGAGGTGTTCGAAGTGAAAGACCCGTCGCAACTGTTCCTGCCCCGCCGCCATGTAACTTCGCCCTATATCTTCGCCCGTGCAGGCGACTTCTTCGCCTATCCCAACAACTACAACGAATACGTGAAGCTCTATACAGGCACATTCCAACACGGCGGCATCTCGATGGAGGAGACGCTGGTGCCGTGGGTGACACTGGTACCCAAGGAACAATGATTAGAGAGATTTACAACGACAGTGCCGTGGTGGAGCGGCTGACCATCCTCTTGCGCACACGTGGAGCACGCATACATATTGACGGTATGACTGCTTCGTTGCCCGCCGTGGTGACTGCCTCAGTGGGCGCTCGCCTCTCCACAGCCAACCAGATGGTAATTGCATCCAACAAAGAGGAGGCTTTCTATCTGCAGAACGACCTGGAGGCTCTGCTCAGCACCCCCGTAATGCTTTTCCCGACAAGTTACCGCAAAGCCTACCAATACGATGCCGAACAGGCCGACAATGCCAACATACTGATGCGCAGCGAGGTGGTGAAAGAGCTTGCCGCTGGAACACCGCTAACGGTTGTCACTTATCCCGAGGCGCTGAGTGAGAAAGTGGTGTCGAGTGGCGTGCTGACCAGCAATACGCTACGTCTCTGTCGAGCGACAGAGGATAATATCGACATGTGGGAGGTGGTGGAACAGTTGCAGGAGATGGGGTTCGAGCGTGAGGACTTTGTGGTGGACCCCGGCCAGTATGCTGTACGTGGCGGGATAGTGGACGTCTTTTCTTTCGCCTCCGACCTCCCCTACCGCATCGAATTCTTTGATGACCGCATCGACTCTCTGCGCACCTACGACCCCGTAAGCCAGCTCAGCGTCAAACAACTGGACCGCATCGATATCGTTCCTCGGATGTCCGACATGCCGGACTCGTCAGACAAGCCAGGCAAGATGGTCTCTCTCCTAGAATATTTTAGCAGCAACGACATTGTATGGACCCAGAGTCTGATGATGGTCGCCAGCCGTATGGAGAACCTGCTGGGCGAAGTGCAAAAAGGCTACAACGAACGTCAAGCCGACACTGCTCATCCCATCCTGGGCACCTTACCCAAGCCCGAAGAGCTATGCTGCACACCCAACGAATTCCTTCACAGCCTGCTGGAGAAGAACATCGTGGAATACGGTAATAGCCACTATTTCTCGCAAGCCGAGAAGGTGACGGTGAACAGCGAACCCCAGCCGATGTTCCACAAACAGTTCGACCTGCTGACCGACACTCTCTCTCAATACGCCGACAAAGGCTACCGCCTCATCATCACCGTCAGCAACGACAGCCAGGAGAAGCGTTTAAAGAAAGTATTACTGCCAACTGCCAATTGCGAACTGATAACTTTCAACCTAAGCCACGGATTCATCGACCACGATGAGTGCGTGCTCTGCTTCACCGACCACGAGATTTTCGACCGCTACCACAAATACACCGTCCGCGACCTGCGTGCCACCCATGAAGCAATGACGCTGAAAGAGCTTTTCGAGCTGAAACCGGGCGACTATGTGACTCATATCGACTACGGCGTGGGGCGCTTCAGCGGTCTTGAAAAGGTGACACAGAACGGCAAGAGCCAGGAACTGATACGACTGATATACAAGAACAATGACGTTCTATACATCAGCATCCACGGCCTGCACAAAATCAGCCGCTACGTGGGCCGCGAAGGCGAGGCTCCCCAGCTGAACAGGCTGGGCTCGAACACTTGGCAGGTGCTCAAGCAGAAAACCAAGCGCCAAGTCAAGGATATCGCCCGCGACCTGATAGCCCTCTACGCCAAACGCAAGGCCTCGCGCGGCTTCGCTTTTTCGCCCGACGGCTCGATGCAAACGGAGTTGGAGGCCAGCTTCCTCTATGAGGACACCCCCGACCAGATGAAAGCCACCCTGGCCGTGAAACAAGACATGGAAGAACAGGCTCCTATGGACCGTCTCGTCTGCGGCGACGTGGGCTTCGGAAAGACCGAGGTGGCCATCCGAGCCGCTTTCAAAGCCTGCTGCGACTCCAAGCAGGTGGCCGTGCTTGTGCCCTCAACGGTGCTCGCCTTCCAACACTACAACACTTTCAGCGAACGACTGAAAGACATGCCTGTGCGTATCGACTACCTCAACCGCTTCCGCACCGCCAAGGAGAAGACACAGATATACCGCGACGTGGAGAGTGGCAAGATAGACATCCTCATAGGCACCCATGCCATCACCAACAAGGAACTCAAGTTCAAGGACCTAGGACTGCTCATCATTGACGAAGAACAGAAATTCGGCGTCAGCGTGAAGGAGAAGCTGAAACAGATGAAAGTGGGCGTCGACTGCCTGACCCTCACAGCCACCCCCATCCCCCGCACTTTGCAGTTCTCGCTGATGGGCGCCCGCGACCTCTCAGTTATCCAGACACCGCCACCCAACCGCCAACCCATCGAGACCGAGCTCAGCGACTTCAACGAGGAGCTTATCCGCGACGCCATCAGTTACGAGATGAGCCGCAACGGACAAACTTTCTTCATCAGCAACCGTGTGGAGAACCTTCCCGAGATGGCGGGTCTCGTCCAACGCCTGGTACCCGACGCCCGCGTGGCGATGGCGCATGGGCGTATGGACGGGAAAGATGCCGAGGAGACCTTGATGCGCTTCGTCGAAGGTGATATCGACGTGCTGGTGGCCACCAGCATCGTCGAGAACGGCCTCGACATCCCCAACGCCAACACCATGATTATCAATAATGCCCACCAGTTCGGTCTCAGCGACCTCCACCAGATGCGCGGCCGCGTGGGTCGTTCGAACCGCAAGGCTTTCTGCTATCTGCTCATCCCCTCCTACCTCACCCTCACCGACGACGCCCAGCGGCGTCTGCGCGCCATCGAGGAATTTTCCTCCATAGGTAGCGGATTCAACATCGCCATGCGCGACCTCGACATCCGCGGCGCCGGCAATATCCTCGGCGCCGAGCAATCAGGATTCATCTCCGAGATAGGTTACGACATGTACCACAAAATACTCAACGAGGCCATTGACGAACTCAAGGAAACCGACTTCAAAGAGCTCTTCGCCGCCGAAGCCGAGGAACGCAAAGAGTATGTGCGCGAATGCACCATCGAGACCGACCTCGAGGTGCTGCTGCCCGATGACTATGTCACATCTGGCACCGAGCGCCTGGTACTCTATAAGGAATTAAATGAACTAACCTCCGAGGAGGAGCTGGCGGCCTACCGCAACCGGCTGCAGGACCGTTTCGGGCCTGTGCCGCCCTGTGTCAACGAACTCATCAGCACCATCACCTTGCGCCGTATGGCCAAGGAGTTCGGTATCGAGAAACTCATCCTCCGGCAGGGTCGTATGGTATGCCATCTGGTGAGCAATCCCGAGAGCCCCTTCTACAGCAGCACAGGCTTCGCCCAGCTCATCCGATACGCCCAGAACAACCCCCAGCGCGTACACCTCAAGGAGACGCCCGACCGCCTCAGCCTCTCCATTGACCGCATTCCCACCATTGCCGACGCTCTGGAACAGATGCGCTCGCTGGTTAATAATTAAGATCACCTGTCGCCCGTCTTCATAGTCGAAGACACCATAAAAAGAAGTGCCGACCACCTCATATCGGTTGTCGGCACACATAGTGTCTGACGGCGGCTTCGCCCTCCCTTACTGGACGTCTTTTTCGTCAAGGGGTTGGGCAAGGAGGTCGATGAACTGGCCGCTGCTATTGAACTCCATGCGGATGAACTTGGTCTCCTTGGTGCCTTTGACCTTCTGGCTGACGACGACGTAGGTGTAAGGCTTGGGCTTCTTGCCGCTGACAGGGTCGCGATACTTAGAGTTGAATTCGTAGACCACCATCTTCTCAATCTTATATTTCTCGCCGGCGAATTTCTCGGCCAGGTATTTGAGTATGGTGCTGTTGTAGCGGTCTTTGGCGAGCACCTTGCCGGTCATGATGGGACGGTCGTCAGCCAGACTGTAGACGGCCTCCATTTTGACTTTCTGTGCATTGCTAAAGTAAGCCACAGCATACTCGTCGTTGCGGTTGACCCACTCGGGACCAGCGGTGATGCGCTTGCCCATCTGCTTCTGGAAGGCAGCAACGACGGCCTCGCTGGGGGTAAAAATCTCGACCTGGGGTTCGTCGACCACGGGGGCTGGACGCTGAGTGAGACGGCTAGTCTGCGTACCAGCCTGTTCGTTGACTTTCTGGTCGGTCATGTCGGGACTATGGCGCGTGTAGTAGTCGCGCTTGACGGCATCAGGGTCGGGGGCATTGCTCTTCATGAGTTTTCCGCGGGTGTCGAAAATCATCTCGCAGTCGGCCTCGGCAATGCCCTTCTTGACGATAATCATGCGGTAGTAGTTGTCACCGTTCATCTCCTCGATGAAGTCGATGCTCTTGATGCGGTAGCCCGGGTAGTTGTTGACGAAGTAGGTATTCATCAGCGTGGGGCATTCCTCGGCTTTGACGGGGAAGGTGCTATACTGCCAGTCGCCGCCGGCGGTGAAGTAAGCGCGGCCGTTCTGACCGTCGATAACCACCTCGGCGATGTACTGGCCGGGGGCCTGGTACCAGGTGCGCACCTTGTAACTGTCGTAGGTTTTTTCCAACGCCAGCAGGACGCTGCGCGGCACAGCGGTCTCTTTGATTTTGGTCTGTGCGCCAGCCATCAGCGGCAGCACCATGAGCATTATCAAAACTATTTTTTTCATATCGGTGTGTTTTCTTATTTAGTATCGCTATATCCTGTTTTCTTGCATCTATTGCCTTATCTCCTTTACTACTTATCTCCAGTCTCCTTAACTCCTTATCTCCTTAAACAGCACATCCTTGCGGTCGGGGCTGATGCTGACGGCGGCGATGGGGACGCCCGCCTGCTGCTCGATGGCGGCGAGGAAGTTTTTCAGGTTCTCGGGCAGGTCATCGTAACTGGCGATACCCTGCAGGCCTTGACGCCAGCCGTCGAAGGCGGTAAGCACCGGCGTGATGGCGGCGGTGTTGTACTCGTAGGGTATTTCGTCAGTGCACTGGCCGTCGATGTTGTACGATGTGCACATATTGACAGTTTCGAAGTCATTCATCACATCTGGCTTGGTGACGTAGAGCTCGGTGACACCATTGACCATGCAGGCGTAGCGCAGCGCGGGGATGTCAATCCAGCCGCAGCGGCGCGGACGGCCGGTGGTGGCGCCGTATTCATGGCCGAGTTCACAGAGCTGTCGGCCAATCTCGTCATCAAGTTGCGTCGGGAAGGGACCTGCGCCGACACGTGTGCAGTAGGCTTTGGTAATACCCATCACTTTGCCAATAGCGCTCGGCGCCACACCGAGACCAGTACAAACACCAGCGGTGATGGTGTTCGAACTGGTAACGAAGGGATAGGTGCCGAAGTCGATGTCGAGCATCATGGCCTGTGCACCCTCGGCAAGGACGCGCTTGCCGTCCTTGAGGCAGCGGTTAATGAAGTATTCGCTGTTGACGAAGGTGAAGCGTTTGAGGGTAGCCAGACTCTCCATCCAGAGTTGCTCGTACTCGCCCAGCGTCATTCCGTCGATGCGGAAACTGTCAACGTCGAAGCCCATGGCGCGGGCCATCATCAGGTGCTGGCGCTTGAGCTGGCCGTAGTGCTCAATGAAGTCACCCGCCAGCGTGTCGCCCACACGGAGACCATTGCGGGCAATCTTGTCGGTATAGGCGGGGCCTATGCCTTTCAACGTCGAGCCTATCTTGGCATTGCCCTTGGCCTGCTCGTTGGCGGCATCCATCATGCGGTGCGACGGTAGTATAAGGTGCGCCTTCTTGCTGATATAAAGATTCTTGGTAGCATCGACACCCTTCTCGGCGATACCCTCAATCTCCTGGCGGAAGATGCGCGGCTCAATGAGCACACCGTTGCCGATGAGGTTAAGCTTGTCCTGATGGAAGATACCGCTGGGAATAATGTGAAGCACATGCTTCATGCCGTTGAACTCTAGGGTGTGACCAGCATTGGGGCCACCCTGGAAACGGGCCACGACATCATAGTTCGGGGTGAGCACGTCGACAATCTTACCCTTGCCTTCGTCACCCCACTGGAGTCCTAATAGAACATCTATCTTCGTCATTTTCTAATATTTACCACTTATTACCACTCACCGCCCACTACTCACTACCCACTAAAATCGCGATGCAAAGATACGACTTTTTTTAGAATCAAGAAATAAAAATTAAAAATTAAAAAGCCATTCGCGGTTGAAACGGTAGAGCCAAAGTTCACAGCCCGTGTCGGGACCTTTCTCAACAAAACAGCCTATCTCGCCGTCGGCCAGGAGCGTCAGCGACGAGTATACCGACGGTCCGTCGACCAGCCGCACCGGAGAGTGCCAGCTGTCCCCTTCGTCGTTGGAGATGAAAATGCTGACATCCTCGCGTTGCATGGAGTTGGGCAGAGAATGCAATAAGGTGCTGTCGTCCAAGCGCAACATGTCGCCGTTGCAGGCGTTGACAGTCATCTCGGGCCACGTGCCCTGGGTCCCCCAAGTCTCGCCGCCGTCGGCGGAGTGGTTGTAACCTCTTGCGCCACTGCGCCGCACGCTGACAAGCACCGTGCCGTCGGCCAGCTCCATCAGCTTGGCCTCGTCACCCTCGGTGAAGGCCTTGGCGGAGACATTCCACGTCTGTCCATTGTCGTCGCTGTAGACCACAAAGTTGTCGATCTTGTTGACATTCTTGCGTCCCAGGGCGGCAGCCACCAGCACGCGCCCCTTGTGGGGACCTTTACTCAGTCGGAGGGCGTTGCCCGAACCGAAGAAGGAGGCCTTGTAATTGCGGCAGGCAGCATTCACCGCCTGACTGCCCCAGATGAGCGAAGTAATCTCCTCTGGAGCGCTCCAGGTGAGGCCGCAGTCACTGCTGCGGCATACATAACTGCGGATGGGGTCGGCCTCGGTGGAGGCCCAAAGGCCATTACCTCCTACGAAAAAGCAAAGCACGTCGCCATTCTCGCACTGCACCAGCGCGGGGTCGCCATAGCCCTGCTTATAGCCCGTGCCCGCAACAATGGTCTGCGGTTCGCTCCAGGTGGTGCCGTTGTCGGTCGAACGGCGGCAGACGATGTCAATATCCTCCGGCAGGTCCTTGTAGCTGTACTTACGCCTGTCGTTGACAGCCAACAGGGTGCCATCGTCGAGACACAGCAGCGCCGGGATACGCCAAAACTGCGACCCGTAGTCGCCCATTTGGTAGAGACAGACGCTGTCGAGATAAGGCTCCTTGGAAGGCTCGGGTCCACCATCAGGTTTTCTGCAGCCGACGAACAATGTCAGCGCTACAGCGACCCAAAGCATCATCCTTTTCATGTCACTCGTCACGTTTGGCCTTGAACCACTCGACGAACTTGGACAGGTCGTCCAACGGCTGGAAACCCGCCTTGAAAGGCTCGGCAGGCACAGGGACGGTCTCCATGTAGCCGATGAGGGTGGCACAGTCGAACTCGCCGATGAGGGCCTCGAGGGTAACATAGACACCCACTTGGAAATCCTCGTCGTCCATACCCCTCCGCCCTTCGGGCACCTCCCCTACCTTAGGGGAGGATTCAAAGGGGACGGCGATGCGCAGTCCCAGCATCTCAGGTTCTTCTTCACACTCCAGCTGCTGGAAGTACATCTTCTTGGTCTCGAAGAGCATCTTGTCGAAACGCACCTTGAGGTCGGTGCCCATGGGCTGCTTGAAAGCCACAAACTGCCACCAGTCGAGATCGGGCGCCGCATCGACGAGTTCCACCACATAACGGAAGAGGTCGGTGTCACCCTCGGCGGTGAAAGTCAGCGTGCGTCCGTCGGCGGTGGGGTCACCCATCTCGTAGGTCAGGCCGTCGCAGTATTTGGTGAGCTGGTACTGCAGGGCGTTCTCCAACTCTTGGCGTCCTTTCTCGTCAAGGTCGCCCAGGGATATCAGCTGTTCATTGTGGTCCTGAAACCACTGCCAAAATTTCTCTGTCTTTTCCATAACTAAATTATTATTGCTTCGGGTTCGAGGGTGACGCCGAATTTCTGTTTCACATCCTTTTTTATCGCTTGTGCGAGGTCCACCACTTCCTGACCAGTGCATCCGCCGGCGTTGTAAAGCACCAGAGCCTGCTTAGGCCACACACCCGCGTGGCCAAGGGTTCTCCCCTTCCAACCCGCACGGTCTATCAGCCAGCCAGCCGAGAGCTTATTGCCCGGATATAGCGGCATATCCGGATATTCCTTTTTTAAGTTCGTGGCCAAAACCTCGTCGACCACAGGATTCTTGAAGAAACTGCCAGCGGACCCGTATTCCTCGGGTCGTGGCAGTTTGCTCCATCGCAACTCTGTGACGATGTCGCGCACCTGCTGTTGCGTGGGCTCGCCGATACCACGTCGCTGCAGCTCGTCAGCCAAAGCTTTGTAAGTTAGTATAGGGCGGAACTCCTTGTTGAGACGCAGCTTCACTCGCCAGATGAGCCAGCGGCCCGCCTGCTGCTTAAAGAGCGACGTGCGGTAGCCAAAGGCGCACTCTTCGGCTGTGAAAGAACGTTGCCCACCACTCATGAGGTCAATGGCGTCGACAGTCTCCACTATGTCCTTCATCTCCACACCGTAGGCGCCGACATTCTGCACTACTGCGGCACCGATGTTACCTGGGATGGCCGACAGGTTCTCCATGCCATAATACTTGTAGCCAACGCTGATACGCACCATCTCGTCGGTGAGCATACGCGCCCCCACGGTGAGATACCTGTAGTGGACATCGTTATCTCCCCGGCGGGAGGAGCCGTCGCCGTGGAACACCGCCTCGCCAATTTTGATGAGCGTCCCTTCGTAGTCCTTTGTAAAGACGAGGTTGCTGCCCTCACCGATGACCATATAGGGTGCCTGACGGAAGTCGCTCTTCAGCAGTTCCTCCACATCATACATGAAGCGAAACGGCTCGTCGAGCGTGCTACCCCGAAGGAATATGACACGCCGCGCCCTCACGTCGATGCCGAAAGTATTGAGTCCCTTAAGGGAATAGTTGTCGTAGATTTCCATAATTATAATAGATAACGTGCCAGCACTCCGATTATTATGCCGAACAAAACAAAAAAGCGCTAACGCTTGCCAAAAGTGACGCTGTCAGGGCCGAATTTATTATTGATGCTGTCAGCGACCGACATCAGACGCTGTCTTCTCTCGTCGGCTTCGACTGAGAAGAGGTCCAATTGGTGCCCTTCGTCGGGCACTATGCCTGAGAGCACCACGCCGGCCTGCTTGTACAGGTACCCCTGACGATAGAGTCCGTCTAACAACGCGGTAGCTGCCTTGATGATGGCTGGGGTGTCGGCGGTAGGTTTCTCCAGACGGCAGGTAGCCTGGCTGCGATACTGGGGCAGGTCATCACGATAGCGGTTGGTGGATACAAAAACCGTCACTACAGAGCAGAGACTCTCCTGGTGACGAAGCGTGACAGCACATCGGCTGGCGAATGTAGCCACCTCTTGTGCCAGAGGCTCATTCTCTTTAATCATCACGGCAAAGGTGTGGCTCTGCATAATCGACTTCTGCCGTTCACGGGTGACGAGCGTAATGGCCGGCATGCCGTTTAGCTCCTGCCACGTATGCACACCTGCCGTATTGAGCAACTTAAGAATCACCGATTCAGGGGCTCTGGCAAAATCAAGTGCTGTATGGAAACCCGCCGCTTCAAGATGGCGGCGGTTCTGCCGACCTATACCCCAGACCTCACCCACAGTCAACAGCGACAGGGCTCGTTCACGCTTCTCGGGCGACAGAACGCAGATGCCGCCATAGCCTTGATGACGTTTAGCAAAATGGGTGGCCACCTTGGCCAGCGTGTAGGTCTGCGACAGGCCGCACCCGACGGGTATATGATTGCTCTGCCAAATCAGGTCGCGCACCTTGGCAACGTAGAGCCGCAGCTCGTTAGGGTCATCCAAAGGCAGTGTACCAAAGAACTCATCGACAGAATACTGGACAAAATCCTGCACAATGCCTTGTTTTATCACCTCGTCCATGATAGCCTGCGAGATGCGGCGGTATTTCCTGTGGTCAGCAGTACATATCACCACCTGCTCTGCCTGCAACTTTTGGCGCACCTTGAAAAGGGGAATACCTCGCGACAAACCCAACGCTTTCGCCTCGCCATTGAGCGCCAGAATGACTCCTCCGCCGTTCTCATTGTCGTTGGCCACCACAACAGGCTTGCCTTCCAACTCCGAACGGGTAGCTATCTCGCACGAGGCAAAATAAGCATTGCAGTCTATGTGCAGACAATACATGAGTCATTAAGATTCCTTAGGACCCAATTCCTTGCGTGGCTTGCGCTCGGGCGGCACATAGCCCGGACGGAAGACCTTGAGTTGTGTCATCAACAATGCCGCCGCCAGAAGGGTTCCCAACACGTCACAGATGGTACAGGTGGCCCACATACCCGTCAGGCCTTTGCCACCGGCAACCTCGAAGAGGCCTGGGATGATATACATCAACGGAATCAGGAAGAGCAACTGGCGTGAGAGACTGGTGACGATGGATATCCAAGGTTTGTCGATGCTCTGGAAGAACTGCGAGTTAGTGATGGTGAAAGCTATCAAAGGCATCATCACGTTGAGGTAGCGCATGGCGGGAACACCGATGTCGATCAGTTCACCGCTGGTTGTGAAGGCCTGCAAGATGAGCCGTGGTACAATCATGGCCAACAGGGCGCCAAGGGTGCCGACAGCCACCGCCCACTTCATAGCCAGCACGTAGACGTCACGCAGACGACGGTTATGGCCGGCACCGTAATTGTAACCCGCAATGGGCTGCATACCCTGACAGATGCCGAAGATGAGCATCACCATAAAAGCGCCGAAGGTATTGACGATGCCATAGGCTCCTACGGCCAAGTCGCCGCCATAATGAATAAGCTGGCTGTTGAGCAGAGCCACAACGAGCGAGGCTGCCAGATTCATCAGGAAAGGACTCATACCTATGAGCAGTATATTACGGAAGATGTAGAGTTTCGGAGCCCAAGCGTGGCGACGGAAGCGGATGAAAGACTTCGGATGGACGAAATGCAACACTGCCGCCACCGAGGTGGAGGTCATTGAGATGGTGGTAGCCCAAGCGGCACCAGCTATACCCCAATCCAGTAACATAATAAAGAGAGCGTCAAGGAAGATATTGAGGATGGCGCCGCCTGCCATAATCCACATGCTCTTGGTCGGATAGCCGCTGGCGCGGATAAGACCTGTGAGGTTAAAACTGAGAGTGGTGAAGAACATTCCTGGCAGCACGATGAGCATATATTCACGGGCATAGCCGACAGTCTCACCCGAGGCGCCGAAGAGATGAAGAATGTCGTCCATGAAGCAATAGCCGCCCGTGAGGAAGATGGCTCCAAAGAAGAATGTGAGCAGCAGGCTGTTGCCCAAGATTTTCTCGGCCCAGCGCACATCCTTGCGACCCAACACAATGCTCATACGGGCACTGGAGCCTGCGCCCACCAACGATCCGAGAGCATGGATGATATTCATGATAGGCATAGTGATGGCCAGGCCGGCAATAGCGAGTGCACCGACATATTGTCCGAGGAACACGCGGTCGACGATGTTGTAGACCGACGCCACCACCTGGGTGATGACGGCAGGCAGGGCATACTGCCACAGCAAGCTACCAACAGGTCTAGTCTCCAACTCCTTGGTGTTGTCCATCTACTTTTTAATTCTATTGTTCAAAGCCATGATGGCATTGTATGCGATAAGGCCGTTGGCCAACTCAAGGCTGCGCTCGTCAACGATAAGGTTGGGTCGATGCAGGTTGCAGAACGGGGTACCGGGTTCATGGATGCCGATGCGGAAGTAGCACGACGGTATGCGTTGCTGATAGAAAGAAAAATCCTCGGCAGTCATGCGTAAGTCAAGCCATTCAACATTGTCGGCACCAAGGTAAGCGCAGGAGTTGTCATGGACTTGCTGAGTACAGGCATCGTCATTGATGACTGGAGGATATCCGTAGTCGATAAAGAGGTCGCACTCAGCACCCATGGCTTCGGCTACGCCAGTGCTGATATGGCGTATCTTCTCATGTGCTTCGAGGCGCCACTCGGGATCGAAAGTGCGGATAATACCTTCCATCTTCACCGTGTCGGGGATAATGTTGGTGCGACCACCCTGCTCTTGTATTTTTCCGATGGTAAGCACCGTCGGCATCATGGGGACAGCATTGCGTGAGACCACCTGTTGGAGAGCGATTACGATATGGCTGGCAACGACAATAGGGTCGACACTGAGGTGAGGCGTAGCTCCGTGGCCACCTTTACCCTTGACTGTCCAGTAGAGTTCGTCAGTAGAGGCCATATAGCGTCCCTTGCGCATCCCCACACGACCGCAGTCCATCTCAGGCAGACAATGGAATGCGTAGATTTCGTTTGGCAATACCTCCTCGAAAAGTCCATCGTCCATCATCATACGTGCGCCTCCTGGGTATTTCTCCTCCGAAGGCTCGAAGATGAACATAATGTCACCCTGTAGTCGGTTGCGCAACTGGCAGAGTATTTTAGCGGCACCCAACAAAGAGCATGTATGCATATCGTGGCCGCAAGCGTGCATCACGCCAGGGTTCTCCGAAGAGAATGGCAGGCCAGTATCTTCAGTGATGGGCAGTGCATCGTAGTCGGCACGAAGCGCCACACAATAATCTCTTTCACCTTTCGCTTTTATCCCTTCTCCTTTCAACATAGCCATTACACCAGTGCCACCGATGCCAGTGCGGGGCTTAAGACCCATCTCCGTCAGCCGCTCAGCCACGAAGGCCATAGTACCATACTCTTCCTGGCTCAACTCGGGGTGGCGGTGCATCCAACGACGCCACTCTATCACCTCCTCTCGCTGTGCATGTGCCAGCGCCTTTATTTCATCTATCAAATTCATAATGCTTGGGCAAAGTTGCGTCCATATTCACGACATTGATTAAGGGCATCCTCGTCGGGGACCCAGAGGGCACGGACACCTTCGTTGACAAGCTCGAATCCAGCGCCCTGAAGGGCTGCCGAGATAAGCTTGGCACCTTCTCCGCTCCAACCATAGCTGCCGAAAGCGGCGGCTTTTTTATTTCGAAACTTGAGACCTTTCATCATGCCCAGCAGACCATCGATAGCATAGGTAAGACCATAGTTGACAGTGGGTGAGCCGACAAGCAGGGCCTTGGAGCGAAACACCTCGGTGGTGATGTCGTTCTTGTCGGAAAGGGCGGCATTGAAGAGCTTTACCTCAGTGGTGGGGCTAACCTGTCGGATACCGTCGGCAATAGCTTCGGCCATGCGACGCGTGGACTGCCACATGGTATCATAGACAACAGTGACCCTGTCCTCTTGGTAGTCGGCGGCCCAGTCAAGGTATTTCTCCACAATCTGCATGGGATTGTCGCGCCAAATGACGCCGTGCGAGGGGCATATCATCGTCAAAGGTAGATTCATGGCCATAATTTCCTTCACCTTGCGCAGGGCGATGGGACTGTATGTATTGAGGATGTTAGCGTAATACTTCATAGCCTCGTAATAAAGCTCGGAGGCATCGACAGCGTCGTTGAAGAGGCTTTCGGTGGCATAGTGCTGGCCAAAACCATCGTTGCTGAAGAGAAGGCCGCCGTCACCATTGTAGTAGGTAAACATGGTGTCGGGCCAATGCAACATGGGCGCCTCGATGAACGTGAGAGTGCCAGTGCCGAGGTCGAGGGTGTCGCCGCTCTTGACATTGACAAAGTTCCAGTCTTCGTGATAATGACCACGGATAATGGCCTCGCCTTTGGCTGTGCAATAGATGGGGGTGCCCACGGGAACAGCACGCATTAATTCTGGCAAGGCACCACTGTGGTCAATCTCATTGTGGTTCATCACAATGTAATCAATCTTCGTCAAATCTATCTCCTGCGCCAGACGGCTGACGAACTCACGGTCGTAGGGCTGCCAGACGGTATCTATCAGCGCCACCTTCTCGTCACGGACAAGGTATGAGTTGTACGATGAACCACGATGGGTGGAGAGTTCGTCGCCATGGAAATGAGTGAGTTCCCAGTCGACCTTGCCGACCCAAGTCACTCTGTCTGTTATCTTTTTCGCCATAATGGTATGTTGTTTTTCTCGGTGCAAAGATATACTTTTTTCCCGACATACAAAAAAGAGTTTTAAAAAAGCCTCGTCAAAGGGTCTTTTTATATTTTACGTTAGTTTTATCTTTTTTTCGTATATTTGCAGTCAATTATGAATAGTGTAATAACAGCAACAGTAAAGCGCTTGTCGCTGATTTACAGAATACTGGCCATGCTGGTCACGGCGATACTGATTGTGGTGCTTTTCCCGCATACGCGTCATGGAGAGCATTATGACTACAAGGTGGGCGCCATCTGGCGCGGTACGAATTTGGTGGCTCCGTACGATTTTGCTGTGATGCTCTCGTCAGACGAACTGGCGATGGAGCAGGAGGCGGAGCGGCAGAAGGCCATCCTGTATTACCGTGTGGACTCGACGGCACGCACGACGGCGCTGGAACGCCTGGAGTCGCTGAAGCTGACACAGGCCGAACAACGGACGCTCAAACGACAGATTGACAGCATATACCGCATCGGCTATATCGAGACAGGAGAGACACCTCTGGAAGGTCATTCGGTGGTGGTGCTGGGCGGCGCGGTGGGCAGTATGCACCGCAGCCGCGAGTTCATCAGCGCCGCCGACCTCGAACCTGGGGTGCTGCGCGACAGGGTGTTGGCCCCCAGCCTGGTTCTCGACGAGAACCGCACTGCGCTCGAGCTGGACAGCCGATTGTCGCAGATAGGCCACAGCAGCCGTATGGTGATGGCTGGCGAGAACATTGTTTCCAAGGGCGAGGAGGTGACGGAGGAGAAGGCTCAGGTGATACGTAGTCTGGAGGCCGAGAACGACCGGAGGTTTTCTTCGAACTACAGCCTCGGGGGACAGCTGCTGGGTCAGCTGCTACTGGCGGTGATTGCATTCGTGGCATTGTATATGTTCCTGAAGAACACACGTCATCCCATCTTAAAGGACGACCGCAAGGTGCTGTTCGTGATGTTGCAGATACTGCTGATGTCGGCATTGGTGTCGCTGGTAGTAAGGGTGAACCCCGACTGGGTGCTGCTGGTGCCGCTGTGTATAGTGCCCATCCTGATGCGTGTCTTCTTCGACATGCGGGTGGCACTGTACATCCATCTGACAACGGTGATTATCCTGGCCAACTTGGTTCCGAATTCGTTCGAGTTCATTTTCTACCAGTTGGTGACGGGCATGATGAGCATCATCGCGGTGCGCAACCTGGAGAGGAGGAGCCAGTTCTTTGTGCTGGCTCTGGTGATTTTCCTGAGCTATTCGTTCATCTATTCGGCTGGCGTGCTGAGTCAAGATACGAACCTGCTGTCGCTGACACCGGAGAAGTACCTGATGTTCTTCCTGAACGCGCTACTGACCCTGATGGCCTACCCGATGATATACCTGTTCGAGAAGGTGTTCGGCATGACGACACACCTGACGTTGATGGAGTTGAGCAGCACAGGGCATCCGGCGCTACGGGAGTTGAGCAGGAGGGCACCGGGGACTTTCCAGCATTCAGTCCAGGTGGCCAACATCACGGAGGACCTGCTGGGCGAGCTGGGCGGCGACGCGCTGCTGGCCAAGGTAGGAGCGCTGTACCACGATATCGGAAAGGTGCGCAACCCTCTGTACTTCACCGAGAACCAGACGTCGGAATTCAACCCGCACGACGAACTGGACTATATGGAGAGCGCACAGATTATCACGCAGCATGTGACCGACGGCCTGGAGCTGGCACGTCACTACCACCTGCCTGCGGAGGTACAGGACTTTATTCGCACGCATCACGGCACCACCTATACGGGCTATTTCTACGCCAAGGAGCTGGAGCGGCACCCCGACGGGAACTTCGACACGAGCCGCTTCCGCTACCCAGGACCACAGCCTTATTCACGCGAGACGGCAGTGGTGATGATTGTGGACACGGTGGAGGCCGCCTGCCGCAGCCTGAAACAGCACACCAAAGAGAATACCGACGCGCTGATCGACCGACTCATCGACAGTAAGATACAGACAGGGCAACTGAACAACAGTCCCCTGTCGCTGGCCGACATCGCTCGCATACGTAAATTCCTCAAAGATAAAATCATGAGCATCTACCACGTTCGCGTGGAGTACCCAACTGTCAAACAACAATAAATGAAGAAGAGAATTCTTTTACACATAGGTCTTGTCGTCGCAATGCTGGCGGTGGCACTGGCCTATTTCTCCCCTGCCCTTGAGGGCAAAGCCATCTATCAGGGCGACACACAGAAATTCGAAGCCATGGTCAAAGAGACCAAGGACTACCAGAAGAAAACTGGCGTCTATGTGCATTGGAACAGCGCCATGTTCAGCGGTATGCCAGCCTACCAGGTGGGCGGCAATCCTCCAGTAAAGAGCGTCTTCACTCCGCTTCAACGCCTGGGAACCCTGCAGGTGCTGGGGTTGGAGCGTAGCGCCGGCGTGCTGTTCTTCTACCTCATCGGTTTCTATGTGGCACTGCTGGTGCTGGGATGCTCACCCTGGCTGGCACTGCTCGGCGCGCTGGCCTTCGGACTGGGCAGTTACAACATCATCATCGTCGAGGCCGGACACATCACAAAAGCATGGGCGCTGGCTATGGCGGCGCCGATACTGGCGGGCATGGTACTCTGCTTACGACGGCCGAAAGAGGGTGCAAAGAAATGGAGCGACTGGCTGTGGGGTGGTCTACTCTTCACCGTGGCACTGGGCCTGCAGCTCATCTGCAACCATATTCAGATTACTTATTACACCATCATCGGCGCATTGGTGCTGGGTGTGGTGTACTTGGCACACTCCATCGCCAAACGCCACTTCCCCCGTTTCATGGTGGGTGTAGGCATCCTGCTGGCAGGCTGCGCACTGGCTTTCGCCTGTAACGCCCGCACACTGATGGTCAGCGAGCAGTACTCGAAACAGACCATGCGTGGCGGCAACGCCATCACCGTCACCCCCGAAGACCTCTACCACGACGGCGAGCCCGCTTCCATTGGAGGAAAGAAAAGCGGACTCGACATCGACTACGCCTTCTCATGGAGTTACGGCATCGGCGAAACTTATACGCTTCTGGTTCCCGGCGCCATGGGTGGCGGCAGCGGGGAACCCGTCGGCAAGGAGAGCGCCTGCTACAAGAACTTCCGTCAGGACCAGGCTCCTCTCTACTGGGGCAACCAGCCTTTCACCAGCGGCCCCGTCTACTTCGGTGCCATCGTGGTGTTCCTCTTCCTGCTAGGTCTAATATTGGTCAAGGGACCGGAACGCTGGTGGCTGCTCATCGCCACACTAATTGCCATTGTGATGTCGTGGGGTCGTAATTTCTTGCCCCTCAACGAATGGCTGTTCAACAATCTGCCGCTGTACAACAAGTTCCGCACACCCAGCATGAGCCTCGTGCTGGCCAACGTCACCATGGTGCTGCTCGGCATGCTAGGTCTGCGTGAGTTTTTGTCAAAAGAGGTGCCTGCCAAACGTAAGACGCTGGCTCTCTACATCTCTGGAGGCGGCACCGTCCTCACTCTCCTCGTCGGCCTCATCGTCAGCGGCTCGCTCCCGTTCACTGGCGTAGCCGACACTCAGATGGCGCCGCAGTATGGCAACCAGTGGGCGTTGATACAGAGTATCTTCATCGAGGACCGCAGGGCGCTGTTCCAAAGCGACACCTGGCGCTCGATTCTCTTCATCGCACTGGCTGCGGCAGCGCTGTGGCTGTATGTGAGACTATCGGGCAAATCGCAGGACTCCCAAAAGTCCAGTCTGCCTATCATCATCTGTCTGGTGCTCACCGTGCTGGTGGTCGTCGACCTGTGGGGTGTCGACCGCCGCTACCTGAACGAGAAGAACTATGTCAGCGAGCAACAACTGAAGCTGCGCCCCGACCCGTGGGATGCCGTCATCGACCAGTACGCCATACAGTTCGGCGACCAAGACTACCGTGTGCTCAATCTGGCCACCAACACCTTCAACGACAGTAAGCCTGCGGCTTTCCACCATCAGATTGGCGGATACAGCGCCGTGAAGATGCGGCGTTATCAGGACATCATCGACTTCTACATCAGCCGGCATATCAACATGCAGGTACTCAATATGCTTAACGCCCGCTACTTCGTGGTGCAGGGGGGGCAGGTGCAGCGCAACCCCGAGGCGCTGGGCAACTGCTGGTTTGTGCGCGACGTGAAGTGGGTGGACGACGCCAATGGCGAGATACTGGCACTGGGCGACTTCGACCCCTCCACGACGGCCATCATCAACAGCAACGAGTTCTCGCTGCCTGACAACGAGTCGGTCCTTGACAGCACCGACCGCATCGAGATGGTGCATCAGATGCCCTACAATCCCGACTACCTGAAATACACCTCCCATACCAGCGACGAGCAACTGGCGGTGTTCAGCGAGATATACTACTCGCCCGACTGGCGTGCCTACATCGACGGCAAGCCTGCCGAATACCTCCGGGTCAACTATATCCTCCGCGGTATGGTTATACCCGCCGGCGATCATGTGATTGAGTTCCGCAACGAGGCGCCGCTGTTCCACAAGATGGACACCGTCACCATCGTCGCTTCCATTGTGCTGGTCCTGCTGGCCGTTGGCGCCATCGTGCTCTACTACCGCAAACGTAAGGTAGCATGAAAATACTGATAATACGTTACAAGAAGACGCGTGGCGTACCCGAGGGGGGAGAACAGGGCAGCGAGAAGAACCTTGTCGTGCTGCGTGAGATTGCCGGCAAGGAGAATGTCGATACCTATTTCATTCACGATGAGACCCACCGCCGCACTCCATGGGAATACCTGCAAGGAATAGCCTATATGCCCTTCGGCTACTATTTCGGCCTGACGCCCAAGCGGGTTCGTGAGATTATAGCATTGGCGCAAGGATACGACGTGGTCTTCGTGGACCGGTCGGTTTTTGGCATCGTGGCCAAACGCCTCAAAGAAACAGGTTATAAAGGCCGTATCGTAGCTTTCTTCCACAATGTGGAAGCCGTCTATTTTGCCGCCAAATATTCCAACCGGCTCAACCCCATGCGGTGGCTTGTGGTGCCCTGCGCCGACCGCAACGACCGTTGGAGTTGCCGCTACGCCGACCACACCATCGCACTCTCCACACGCGACGACGACGAGCTCTTCCGTCGCTACGGCCGCCATGCCGACCAGCTGGTGCCCGTCGCCTTTGTCGACCGCTACAAGCGTGACAACTACCCCACCGAACTCACAGCTGAGAAGCCGCTGTGCATGTTCCTTGGTGCCTACTTCCCCGCCAACGTGGAGGGCATCGAATGGTTTGTGAAGAATGTGCTGCCGCACGTCAATATCCGGATGCAAATTGTGGGGAAAGGCATGGAGAAACTGAAAGAGGCCGACTGGACAACCTCCGACATCGAGATACTGAGCAACGTTCCCGACCTAGAGCCTCTCTTCGAGGCTGCCGACATCATGGTGCTGCCCATCTTCAAAGGCAGCGGCATGAAGGTGAAGACTTGTGAGAGTATGATGTATGGTAAGAACATCATCGGCACCCCCGAAGCTTGGAGCGGCTACGAACTCGACTACACCAAAGCCGGCGACTGCTGCCTGACGGCCGACGAGTTCATCGCGGCCATACAAGATTTCTGCCAAACACCGCGACCTCGCTTCAACACCTACAGCCGCGAAGTGTATCTAAACCAATACTCCGCCGACCGCATGGTATCTAAATTCCGCGCCGTGCTTCCCACCAACTAGCGGCGAACATTAGAAATTAAAAATTAGAAACGGAGCCTTCTGGCTCCGTATTCTTTATGCATTAGGGTCTTTGCCCTCAATGAGGGAATCTATCGTCTTCATGATATTCTCCGACGGCAGAGCGCCATTGTAGGGGCCAAGGTAATCCTTGAAGAATTGCTCTCGGCTTTCTTTCTTGGGGTCGTTGCCACCAAGCACCACATCTTCTATGAAGCGTTCTATATCTTCCCTTGTGCAGCCATGGTAGTGCTGATTGAACGACATGATACCAAAGTCGTTGAACACATCCTGCGGATTGTTCTTCAACAGGTACAGCACCGGCTTGCGTTGATATAGGTATTCCGTTGTGAAACTACAACTATCATGCATCATGGCGTCAGAGCCTATGAAAAGGTCCACATAGTCACCCTCTTCCAACTGACAGTTGGGCAGAGTCTCCCACTGCTTGTAATAGGCATTGGTACGCTCTTCACCCCACATCTCAATAAGCTTGAACTTTAACAGCTGATGGGGTTTGAAGGCGAACTGTACACAATCTGTGTACTTCTTGGTCATCTCAAGCATAATATCGCACACATCTAAGAATGTCGACACACTGAAAGTACCGTCTATAGTGTGATGAGGAGCCCAGATGACACGTTTTTTGGGGCATTCCTGTTTGCGCCACACCTGCTTGGGTTGATAGTCATTACGCAGATACATCTCGCACCCGGGATAGCCTGTCACATAACAGTTTCGGCCTTTTGCATGACTGTATTGCTCTGCAAAACGTTTATGAATAGGCGTCTCAAGAAAATAGCAGCCGGCCATATTAATGGCCATCTTGTCAAAGTTGTTCTTGAAAAGCTTCATGGAAGTAAAACCATAGGACACATAGCATGTCAGACGGTCCACAAAATGATAGGCGTGGTATTTACCTTCCATATCCTTATACGGACAGGTGAAGAACACGATATCAGGATTGAGTGTCTTCTTGATATCAATCCATTTCCCCGTCTTCTCGTCACGGGGGATGATGTACTCAAACCCATGCTCTTTGGCGAATGCCGCCGTCCTTTGGATAGTTTTCTCGTTCTCCTCCGCCGAGTAGCTCTTAAACACCGTGTAGGGGATAATCACAATATAAGGATGGTAGTGCTCGCTTTGTTGCATGGCCTTGAACACATAGTCCAGTTTCCACATCCCAGGCACCGCCAAGATGAAAGCAACCTCTATACGACCCTTGCCCTGCAGACGCTGCGCTCCTTGCAGAGTACGCTTCCGCGCCCACTTTATCCACCAATGGTACAAGAAAGGAACATGTGTGCGTATCACATCGGGATAATGGAACAAAATGCGGAATTCATACACCAGAGGTGACTCCACATTCATTTTCTTAAGGGTACCCAGCAGTGACATCTTCTACTTTTTAACGCTCTTGCGAATAACGATATTCTGTCCGTCCAAGCAATGTTCGTTGGGATTGACTAGGTTGCATATCACCTGAGCTACCTCTTCGGGTTGCATGATGGTGGTGGGGTCCTCGTCGGGCGCCAGACGTTTACGCAACTTGGTGGCACAACGTCCTGGCGAGACGCAATATACCATTATTCCATACTCCGACAACTCGGCAGTCAACGTTTCTGACATAGAGATTACCGCTGACTTTGACGAGGCATAACTCAGCCATCCGGGACGGGGTGTCATGCCTGCGGTAGATGCCACATTCAGTATCTTGCCTCCTTTCTGACGCATATACTTGACACACTCACGCATAAACATGAACGGCGCATAGACATTCACTTTATATGTCAACTCGAAACTTTCCAGTGTCGTTGTCAATAACGATTGCGGGTCAGTATAGCCTGCAATGTTCAGCAACGCCTCTATGTCGCCCACTTCTGCATCTATCTTCGCCACCAAGTCTGGGATTTGCTCTGGATACGCCAAATCAATATGGTATAAGCGAGTACATCCTTCCGGCAGGCACCTCTGCATCTCGGCTTGCGTCTGTCGCATATCTTCATCATTACGACCTATCAAGGCATAATGGCTGTAGAAACCTTGACTGGCAAGCATGATTGCCGTAGCCTTGCCTATACCGGACCCTATTCCTGTGATTATACAAGTACCCATACCTACTTCCTTCTGCTAAAAACATCCTCGTATATCTGCTCACCGGCAAGCATATCGATGCGCGTGGTGAGTTTTATATCATAGTCCATGCCTTCACAAACCTTGATTGGCACATCGGGATGATAGAGGTATATCATGCCGGCGTCTTCGGTGAACTCACGGCCCTCGGCAGCAGCACGCTCATGGGCATCCTTCAACAGGCGTGTCTCGAACTTCTGCGGCAACTGCACGTTGATAAGTTCGGAGCGTTCAAGTAGGCCTTCCACATAACCATGCCCCTTGAGCACCGAGAAAGGTATGCTCGCCCCAAAGGTAGCATTGCGTTCTTTGACAGCAATAAGCCTCTTGAAATCATCCACCTTCACAAACGGCCGCGCCGCCTCATGCACTATCACATCTTCGTTCTTCACCAACGCTAGACCATTTCTCACCGATTCTTGACGTGTGGCACCGGCGGGAGCGAAAACTATCGGCTTCCTTATGCCATACTGGTTTATCATCAAACTAATCGATGCCTCATACTCCTTGGCACACACCACAACCACATCTTCCACCTCCTCTATCTGGTCCACACGCTCCAGTATATGCATAATAACAGGCTTACCTGCCAACAGCAAGTACTGTTTGGGCACAGCGTTTTGCATCCTACTGCCCGTGCCACCTGACAAAAACAACAGCGTATATTTCATAAGTCTTGTATTTAATTCTTTTTGTACACCAACGCAAACACTCCACCCCAGACGATTACGGCGCCCAACTGCATCCACCAAGCGGTGCCCACAAGGACGGCGGGGGCGATAACGAGGGCCTTGAAGGCGTAGTATACCACCTTGCCGGCGACGACGGCCGTAAACACAGCAGGCACCACGGCCCACCGGCGCGAAAACACATGGAACAGCCCCGCCACGGTGGCCAACTCGGCCATCATGCAGACCATCTTAGGCGCCGCAGGCATACCCGTCAGCAGGCTGCTCACCAGCGGCAACAGCACCGCCACCAACAAGGCGTTGCGCCAGTCACGGCCGACCACGATGGCCGCCAACAAAAGCGCCAGCATGGGGTTGAGCATATATAGCGGCAATGCCAGCAGATGCGACGCCGCGGGGACGAGGCAGGCCAGCGTCAGCAGCACCGCGTCGAGCGCCGCCAGCCGTCCTACCGTTTGTGTCTTATAGGTCATATCTTTACGCTATTTATTTCACTACGTTCAAATTGCAAAAATACATCTTTTTTTCATTCCTTCAAAATAAATTATCTAAACGTGCGTTATTCAATCAAATAAAACAACGAATAACACAGGCAATGAAAAAGACAATCCTACTTTTTGCCGCCGCCATGCTGCTCACGACAATGTCCGCCACGGCGCAGAACCAGATTGACAAGCAGGGCCGCCGCCAGGGTCACTGGGTGCGTCTCGACAAGGACGGCACCAAAATCTACGAGGGCGACTTCGTCGACGGCCAGGAGACCGGCACCTTCACCTACTACTATGCCGACGGCACCGTGCGCATGCGCAATGTCTATACCATCCCCGGCGTCCGCTGCCGCCACGAGGCCTTCGACGAGAAAGGCCGCCTGCTGGCACGCGGCGAGTACGACCGCCGCAACCGTGACGGACGCTGGCAGTTCTTCGACGAGAACGGCCACATGATCAAAGAGGCCGACTACCGCATGGGCGTCAAGGACGGCCTGCACGTCATCTACACACAGCGCGGCGACACCGCCGAGGTGACCCACTGGCGCGACAACCACCGCAACGGCCGCTGGTGGAAACGCATAGGCACCAACGGATACATCACCGGCACCTACGTCAACGGCGGCCTCGAGGGACGTCTGGTCGAATACGACGAGCAGGGACTCCTCTGCCGCGACGGCAACTACAAGGACGGCCTCAAGCACGGCGCCTACCGCTACTACGAAGGCGGCAAACTCACCGTCGACGAGCGCTGGGAGCACGGCATGATGGCCGACCGCCGCGTGCGTCTCCTGCTGCCGCAGGAGGAGTTCGTCTCCATCCACGACATCGCCTGCCTCGCCCCGCAGGGCAAGGGCAAGGTCGTCGTCCTCTTCCTCGACGGCACCCAGAAAGTCACCCGCGAAGACCCCGAGCTCGTCTACGACCGCATCGGCGACGAACTCTTCGACTGCGCCAACCGCAAGAGCCGCATCATGGTGGCGCGCCGCGCCATACAGGGCATCGGCAAGGACAGCGAAGGACGCGACATACTGCTCATGGAGCCCCAGCCCTCCTTCGTCATCTTCCCCGACGAGGACGGCATCAAGATGATCCGCAGCCGCCACTACGACGACGAGCCCGTGCTGAAAGCCGACAAATGACCATTGCTGCCCACACCCTGGGGTGCAAGCTCAACTACGCCGAGACCTCTGATATCCTCCGCCGCTTCGCGGCGGAGGGGCACACCATTGTCGAATGGGACAGCGCCCTCGCAGGCAACGTCACCGCCGACCTATTCCTCATCAACACCTGCACCGTCACCGCCGTCGCCGAGAAGAAATGCCGCAACGCCATCCGCCAGGCCCACCGCCACAACCCCGAGGCCCGGATTGTCGTCGTAGGCTGCGCCGCCGAGAGCCTCAAAGGTATCCCTGGCGTCACCCTCGTCCTCGGCAACGACCGCAAACATTTGCTACCGCAATTGCTAAAAGGTGACGCCCCTTCACTCCCTTCCACACCTTCTAACTCCCCATCACTCCCCTTCCCTCTGCAGTATTCATCTGGCGACAGGACTCGCGTCTTCTTCAAGATACAGGACGGCTGTGACTACTTCTGCACCTACTGCGCCATTCCCTACGCCCGCGGCCGCTCCCACTCCGCTACCATCGAGGAGACCCTCTGCATGGCACGCCATATCGCCGACAGCGGCGCCAAGGAGGTGGTTCTCACTGGCGTCAACACCGGCACCTTCGGACAGCAGCACGGCGAGTCGTTCCTTGACCTACTGCGCGGACTGGACGCCATCGACGGCATCCTGCGCTACCGCATCTCCAGCATTGAGCCCAACCTGCTCACCGACAACATCATCGACTTCGTGGCCCACAGCCGCGCCTTCCTGCCCCACTTCCACATCCCCCTGCAGGCCGGCAGCGACCATGTGCTCAGCCTCATGCGTCGCCGCTACGACACAGCTCTCTACAGCGCCAAGCTGCAGAAAATCAAGTCCGCCATGCCCGACGGCTGTATCGCCGCCGACATCATGGCAGGCTTCAACGGCGAGAGCGAAGAGGAATTCCAGAAGGTTCTCGATTATGTCGACTCGTTGCCCATCAGCTACCTGCATGTCTTCACCTACAGCGACCGTCCCGGCACCGCTGCCCTGCGCCTCGGCGAGAAGATTCCCGTCAGCGTGCGCCGCGAGCACACCGCCCGCCTGCTCGACCTCAGCGAGCGCAAACACCATGCCTTCATCGGCAGCCAACTGGGCAAGTCCCGTCCAGTCCTATGGGAGTCCACCAACCACAATGGCCGGATGGAAGGCTGGACCGACAACTACATCCGTGTCGGCCGTCCTTACGACGCCGCGCTCATCAACACCGTCGAGTCCGTTGTCCTCACCCCCGACAACATCGTTCGCGTAAGTCTTTAAGCCGCACGAAACAATTACATCACGCACACCCCCATCCACATCGGTCGGCAAGTCCCTTCACCTCGGGGGAATTATTTTTTTTGATTCACACAATAAATAAAATGCATTTAAGTTATACTAACTAATTGAATAAACTAAAAAACAAAGATAAATGATGAAGAAAGTTTTGACTTTGGCCGCTGTGCTGCTGATGGGTGTCAGCACCATGATGGCGCAGAACACATTCAAAGGCGTGGTGAAGTACAAGGTGGAGTCGACTGGCAAGGTGGCCGTAGACCTGCCCGAGGAAGTGCGCAACGCCGAAATCAAGGTGAACGGCAATGACATGTTCACCAAGAGCCCCATCTTCTGCAACGGCATGACCGAGGCCGTGCTGGTGCAGAACCTCACCTCCACCAGTTGCCAGAACCTGAAGATGTATCTGGACTATTTCCGCAGCCAGGACTTCGAGTTCACCTATCAGGGCAGCGGCAAGATACTGGTGAAGAACACTTCGAAGGAGAGTGACTACGACAGCGTGGACATCGTCGACACCGAACCCGGCCACTTCTACTACGAGTATGTGCCCAGCGAGACCAAGACGATTGCCGGCTTCACGGCCAAGAAGATGATACGCCACGCCTACGACGAGGAGGGCACGGACCACCCGATGACGATGTGGTACAGCGACGAGATAGGCCCGAGAATCAACATCCTCTTCGGCGGCATCAAGGGCATGCCTCTGGAGTGCACCATGGAGGTGGGCGAGGACCGCGCCATCACCTACACCGCCACCGAGATTGTTAAAGGCAAGGTGAAAGAGGCCGATTTCCTGCTGCCCGACGGCTACGAGACCCTCAGCGAAGAGGAGATGGAGACCCTGGGCACTGAGCTGCAGGAGGCCATCGAACTGATGCAGGGCGAATAAAACCAATTTAAAGTTTAAGGCTTATAGTTTAACGTGGCTGGCAAGAAAAAGAAAACCGCTTCAAAAGGCAAGAAAGGCAAGGCCGCTGTCCGGAAAAAAGGCGACGGCTTTGTCGCATTTCTGCGCAGCAAGCGTTTCGCCCACATCCGCGGAGCGCTGTACATTCTCTTCTCCATATTCCTGGTGATAGCCATGGTGGGCTACTATTCCACCGCCGGCCGCGGATGGCTGGGGACGGCAGGCAGCGCCGTGGCGGAGTTCTTCGCCGTTAACCTCTTCGGCATCGGCAGCCTGGGCTTCTCGCTGCTCTTCTTCGTCTACGGCATGCGGCTGTGGGACGTGGTGGTGATGCCGTGGTGGAAGACCTTCGGCAGCACCGTATTCTGGATGGCCTGGCTGTCGCTGACGCTGGGCTACATCGGCGGCGCCTGGGTGGACAGCGGCGGCTTCGAGAGCTACGCCGGCATAGGCGTGCAACTGGCCCAGCCGTTGCACCACTGGCTGAGCTGGTGGACCCTGGTGATACTGCTCTTCATCGCTGTGCTCTTCCTGGTGCTGGTGCACAAGATGGAGCTGCCCGAGGTGAAGATGCCTAAGGTGGACATCAAGAAAATGGCCAAAGAGGTGGAGAAAGAGCTGGCCAACGTAGCCACCGACCACAGCGACGAGGAGAAAGAGCCCGTCGTGGTCACCCCCACCCCCGTGGTGGAGACGACACCCACCGACGACAAAGTCGACTTCGACGAGGAGGCCATGAAGCTCTTCCAGCAGCCCGTGCAACAGGAGAATCTGCCGGTGGACGACGAGCCCGCCTTCAGCATCGACGACGAGTTTGCCCGCATCAACGAGCGGGCCCAGGGCAGCCAGCAGCAAGAGCCCACCTTCACCATCAACGAAGACGACACCCCCTCGGAGAGCACCGACCTCACGGAAGAGCCCGAAGACACCGACACCACAGAAGCTCCCGACGAGGAGGAGATGGACGATGACGACTACCGCCGTCACTACGGCATCGACGAGCCCTACGACCCCCTGCTGACCCTGAAAGACTTCGTCATGCCCGACACCTCCATGCTGGAGGACTGGGAGGTAGCCAACGTCAGAGTCACCAAGGATGAGCTGATAGCCAACAAAGACCGCATCGTTCAGACGCTGCGCGACTACGGCATAGAGATTACCGAGATTTCGGCCAACCCTGGCCCCACGGTGACGCTGTACAAGATAAAGCCCGCCCCTGGCGTGCGCATCAGCAAGATAAAGAACCTGGAGGACGACATCGCCCTGAGCCTGGCGGCGCTGGGCATCCGTATCATCGCCCCCATCCCAGGCGAGAGCAACGTGGGTATCGAAGTCCCCAACGCCAAGCCCCAGATTGTGGCCATGAAGACGATGCTCGAGAGCGAAGCCTTCAAGGCCGCCAAAGCCAAGATGGAGCTACCGGTGGCCTTCGGCAAGACCATCAGCAACGAGTGCTTCGTCACCGACCTGGCCAAGATGCCCCACCTGCTGATGGCCGGCGCCACGGGTACCGGCAAGTCGGTAGGCCTCAACGCCGTACTGGCGTCGCTGCTCTACACCAAGCACCCCTGCGAGCTAAAACTCGTGCTGGTGGACCCGAAGAAAGTGGAGTTCTCGCTCTATTCGGCCATCGAACGTCACTACCTGGCCAAGATGCCCGACGAGGAAGAGGCCGTCATCACCGACGTCAAGAAGGTGGTGCGCACGCTCAACTCGCTGTGCCTAGAGATGGACACGCGTTACGACCTGCTGAAGAAAGCCAAGGTGCGCAAGGTGACGGAGTACAACGACAAGTTCTGCAAGCGCATGCTAAACCCCGCCAACGGACACCGCTACCTGCCCTATGTCGTTGTGGTCATCGACGAGTTCGGCGACCTCATCATGACGGCCGGCAAGGAGGTGGAGCTGCCGATAGCACGTCTGGCCCAGCTGGCACGTGCCGTGGGCATTCACCTCATCATCGCCACACAGCGTCCCACGACGAACATCATCACCGGCACCATCAAAGCCAACTTCCCCGCCCGTGTGGCTTTCCGCGTCACCAGCGGCATCGACAGCAAAACTATCCTCGACACCGGCGGCGCCCAGCAGCTGATAGGCCGCGGCGACATGCTCATCTCACTGGCCGGCAAGGACATGATACGTATGCAGTGCGCCCTCATCGACACACCCGAGATCGAGCGGCTAGTGAAGTTCATCGGCGACCAGCGCGGTTTCTCCGACGAGGACAACTTCCAGCTACCCGAGTACCTGGACGAGAACGAAGAGCCCAACAAAGACTTCGACGCCAAGAGCAAGGACGAGTTCTTCAACGACGCGGCGCGACTGGTGGTGGCCTCGCAGTTCGGCAGCACCAGCCTCTTGCAGCGCAAGCTGCAGCTGGGCTACAACCGCGCGGGCCGCATCATCGACCAGCTCGAGGCCGCCGGCATCGTGGGCCCCAGCAACGGCAGCAAGCCACGCGACGTGCTGATACACGACGAGGTATCTCTGGAAGAGTTATTGAAATCATTATAATAGAAGAATATGAAAAAGAAAGCAATCCTTTGTGTAGCGGCACTGGCCCTGTTAGCCGTGGGCTGCTCGAAGCAGAAGACCTGCCGCTGCTCGGTGATAGGCCAGTCGACGGTGCGTATCATCAAGATTGAGCACGGCGAGTGCAACCAACTGCTCACCTACAACTACCACACCATGCTCGACTCCGCCATGGTCGACTCGCTGGTGTGCACGGACTATGAATTTGATATTGACACCCTCTTTAACGACTGAACGCCATGAAGAAGAAAGTATTATTGTCCGCTATGGCCTTGATGGCCCTGCTAGCCGTGGGTTGCGGCAAACAGCGCAACTGTGAATGCGTCGTCGAAGACCTTGTCACCAACTACAACCCCATACTGGTCGTCGACCACGGCATTGACTGCGGCGACATCACCGAGATGGCCATCGAAGAGAAGTACGTCACCGAAGACGGCACCCATTCGCTCCGCCGCGAGGTGCACAAGGTGAGCTGCCATGAGCAGAGGCAGTAGAGTGCTCTCCCTAGTGCTGAGGGTTCTCCTGTCGGCGCTGTTCCTAGTGTCGTCGGTGGCCAAGATTGTGGCCATCGACGACTTTGAGTTGTATATATTCTCCTACGGCTTCCTGCCGCTGAACATCAGCTATCTGGCGGCACGCCTGTGCATCGTCGCCGAGTTGCTGCTGGCGCTGTTCGTCGCCCTCGGATGGTGGCGCCGGTGGGTCAACATGGCGGCATTCCTGCTGCTCATCCTCTTCTCGCTCTTCCTCGGCTATGCCGCCCTGATAGGCCGCACCGACTCGTGCCAGTGCATGGGACGCCTCGCCGACCTCAACCCCGTGCAGTCGCTCCTCAAGAACGCCCTGCTGATAGCGCTGGTGCTCCTCTATTCTAGAATATCTGGTCCAACTAGAAAAACCAGTCCAACTAGAAAAACCAGAACCACCAGAGCCATCCTCTCCGCCCTCTTCGCGGTAGCCGTCACCGTGACGGTGTTCTGCATCTCGGTGCCCGACAACTGGATGTTCGGCCCCGAGGAGGCCCGCTACGACCGCGAGCTGCTGGAGGAGAGCATCCTCCCCGGCGGTGTGCTGGAAGAGGAAGGCCTCGCCGAGGGGCACCAGCTCATGGCCTTCGTCACACGCGGCTGCCCCTACTGCCGCATGACCCGTGAGAAGCTCGGCTCCATCGCCAAGCGCAACCACATCGACAGCAGCCGCATACATTACTATGAGCCTGCCGACCTGCCCGCGGGCCTCTTCCTGCGCATCACCTACGGCCAGCGGCCATTTGTCGTCCTGCTCGACGACGGGCACCCCGTAGCCACCTACCACTACCGCAACATCTCCGAGCGTCAACTCGCTGCGGCTCTTCATTGATTTACAATTGATTGTATTTTGATTAACCGCTGTTTGACTAGAATTCCAGTTAAACAGCAGTGAAACAGGTAAATAAATTTAGGCCTTGAGAACACCTGGATCCAACTCATTCCGCCGAGCCAATCACCATTGTGACCTCTCCTGTCGGCAGATTGTTGGTTTTCTTCGAAACATTTCGTAATAGTAGGAATGGAAATAAATAAAACGAAGGGGCTGGCACTACCGCGCCAGCCCTCAATTGTTTACATCATGTACTACATCTCAAGCCCTGGTCATGTTGACTCTCATGGTCTCAGTGTATTCATACGTTTCCCCGTCACTATCGTGGCCATGGCGCACTTCATCCATGCTGACGACCAACTTCTTCTTATTGAGTTTCTCAATTGTCAAACTCGTGGTGCTGGTCGTGGGGTAGTCTCCCTCCAGGTTTTCGGTGATGTTCAGAACATTGTCTGTCACCTCGTATGTAAAAGCGTGATTAATGCTCTGACCCCTGTAGGTTTCGCACGTTGTGCCAGTGAAATCCTCGTTGAAGGTCATCGTCACTGATAGTCCCTCTTCGGGTGTCTCGGTGACGGTGTGGTTGTCCTCTGCAACCGGGCTGTCTGCAACGATGTAGTCAACACTGTTGACATTCCATGTGCCGACAATCTGACCTTCATCTATGTCGGTGCAACCTGCAAAGAGCAAGGCCAGCGCAACGCAGACCATAGTTGCAACCATTTTAAACGTATTCTTCATGATGTTTGATTTTTGGGGAGTTACTTCTTCACGGGGATGGCTTCCAGTGTGGCGAGGAGGTAGTCGTAGAACTTCTTGGCACTGGGGATGTAGCAACGCTCATCGGGGCTGTGGGGGCTCTGCAGCGTGGGACCGAAGGAGATCATCTCCATGTCGGGATATTTGCCGCCGAGCAGGCCACACTCCAGACCGGCATGGATGGCCATAACGGCGGGCTCCTTCTTGTAGAGCTTCTTGTAGGTCTGCTTCATGGTCTTCAGCAGAGCGCTCTCCATGTTGGGCTTCCAGCCAGGATAGGCACCGCTGAGCTGGCACTTGCCACCGGCCAGTTCGGCGAGGCAGACGAGGCGCTCGGCAAGGGCCTCCTTGGCGCTGTCGACGCTGCTGCGCAGCAGGGCGTAGAGGACGAACTTCTTGCTGACTGTAGTCTTGGCGATGGCCAGATTCAGCGAGGTCTCCACGAGGCCTTCCATATCCTTGCTCATGCGGATGACGCCGTTGGGAGCCACCATCATGAGGCTGATAATCTTCTGCGTGCCCTCCTCCGAGATGACGGTGGGGTTCATGCGCACCTTCTCGTATTTCATGAAGAAGTCGGGCTCGACGTTGCCGAGTTCTTTCTTCACCCAGCCAGCCACCTTGTCCCACTCCTTGAGGATGCAAGCCTCGTGCTCCTTGGGCATGGCGATGACGGCTTCGGCATCACGCGGGATGGCGTTGCGCATGTTGCCGCCCTCGAGGCTGATGAGACGGATGCCGCACTCAGCAACCCAGCGAAGGTGACGGAACAGCAGCTTGTTGGCGTTGGCACGGCCAGTGTTGATTTCCATGCCGCTGTGACCGCCTTTGAGACCGCCGATGGTGAGCTTGTAGGCCACCATGCCCTTGGGGGCTTTCTCGGTGGTGTAGGGGATGGAGATGGCAGCGTCGATACCGCCGGCGCAACCCACATAGAGCTCGCCCTCGGTCTCGCTGTCGAGGTTCAGGAGATATTTACCTTTCAGCTCACCTTTCTTCAGGCCGAAGGCGCCGGTCATACCGGTCTCCTCATCGGTGGTGATGAGGGCCTCGAGCGGACCGTGCTTGACGCTCTTGCTGGCGAAGACAGCCATGATGGCGGCCACACCCATGCCGTCGTCGGCACCGAGGGTGGTGTCGCAGGCGTAGACCCAGTCACCGACAATCTTGGTCTCGATGGGGTCTTTCATGAAGTCGTGCTTCTTGCCAGCACGGGCCTGGGGAACCATATCCATGTGGGCCTGCAGCACCACGGGCATACGGTTCTCCATACCCTTGGTGGCGGGCTTGCTGAGAATCACATTGCCGATACCGTCGACACGGCAGGCAATCTTGTTCTTTTTGGCCCAGTCGACGAGGAAAGCACGCACTTTCTCCTCATGTTTCGAGGGACGGGGTTGACGGGTGAGGGAGTAGAAATTGCTCCACAACTCTTTGGGTTCAAGGTCTTTAATTGTCATAATATTGAATATTTATGATTATTGATTACCAAACGATATGTGGGTGCAAATATACAAATAAATTTGAATCCCACAAAATAAAATACAAATTGCCGGGGATTCTAGCTGAGCCTCTCCAAGCGCATACGCTCCTCATCGCTGAGGTCCAGATGCTGCTGCTCTATGTAAGCGAGTATGCCGTCGCAATGCTGCTGCACCAGCTGACGCTCCTTGGCTGCCTTGCGGCTGGCCACAGGCGCGGAGAAGTCCAGTATATTGACAACCGTGAACTCAGCCAACAGGTCCTCCAGCAGGGCGGCATGCTCACGCGCCAGCAGGTCGGCCTCGTCGACGGCGGCATTGCTGGTGAAGTCGGCAAAGATGTGGTGCGCCACCGTTTCGGCGTTCTCGCATTTGACAACGAGCAGTTTGTCACCCGCCTCCCATGGGGCGTCAACAGCGGCGGCGGGGCGCTCGACAAGGAAAAATATCTGGTGGCTCACGGCATCCTCGTAGCGGTAGACGGGCCACTGACCCTCGAGCGACGTCATATCGTCGACCCGCGCCAGCCTATAGTCGTACAGACGGTTCAGGCAATCGGCGAAGGCATAACCCGGCATCGAGGTGTGGAAGTGCAGGAAAGCCCAGCCCTCGAAGTCGAACAAGTCATCTTCTATCTCCAGTTTGTACTTCATATCTCAGCGTTGAAAGGGTTGTCGGCGTTGCCGAAATCGGGCCTGTAGTTGTCGCGGGCCTCCAGTTCCTGTATCCATCCATCGGTGAGGCCCAGCGCTTCAGCGTGCGCCACCACAGCGCCATATTCCTCGGCGGTGACGCAACGGTCCAGCGGCGACGGCAAGCCCGGCCGTGGCGGGAAATACTGCGCCATCAGCGACATATGCAGCCCGAAGGGGAACTCGTCGGCCAGCCAGTCAAGGCAGCGCAGCGAGTTGTCGACGGCTCCGGGGAGCACCAGATGGCGCACGATGAGGCCGCGGTAGGCACGGCCGTCGGCATCCACCTTGAGACCGCCGCCCACCTGGCGCCGCATCTCGCGGAGCGCCGCCTGCGCCACAGCGGGATAGTCACCGGCATGGCTGTAGGCCTGCGCCAGCGTGGAATCCATATACTTGAAGTCAGGCAGGTAGACATCCACCAGCCCCTCCAAGCCACGCAGCGTCTCCACGCTCTCGTAGCCGCCACTGTTATACACCACCGTGGGCGTGAAGCCACGCTCCCTGACGGTGGCCAGCAAGGCCGGCAAACGGTCGGCGTAGTGCGCCGCGGTGACGAAGCCCAGCATCCCGCCACTCTCCGGCAACAAGGCACAGATGCGGTCGACAAGGATGTCGACCGGGCACCTTTCCCCTTTCACCTCTCCCCTTTCACCTTGACTAATCTGCCAGTTCTGGCAGTAGACACATTGCAGGTTGCAATGCGTGAAGAAGACATTGACGATGGGGTTGAGCGGCGGCTCCTCGCCGAGGTGCAGGCACACCGCGCTGACCTCCACCTCTGAGGTGGCGCCGCAGAAACCTGCGGCCACAGCACGGTCGACGCCGCACTGACGCGGACAGAGCAGACAGCGACCCATTACCAATGACAGTAGGAATAATGGCTGGAAACGGGGAAATCGGTCATCTCGGAGCAGTTGCCACCGGCATGGGCGTCGACCTCCTCGGATGTGTACTCATGGACACGCCCGTCATAGCCCGTGCAGGTACACACCTTGTGACAACTTGTCATAAACAAGGAGATAAAGAGGCAGAAGACAATGAGATATAGTGAACGTCGTTTCATTATTCTTAATTCTTAATTCTTAATTTCTTCAGGATGGGTTGCAGCAGGGCACGTTCGTTCCAGGCGACGACGGCGACATAGACCAGCAGCAGCAGGGTGTTTACCGTCAGGCGCAGCCACAGCGCGGCAGGCTGCAGCAGCTGTGTGGCGGCGAAGAGCGCCAGCGCCAACACAAAGTAGCCCCCGATGGCCTTGAGGTCATAGGGCACAGGGTTCTTCTTCTGCCCTATGAAATAGCTCAGCAGCACGCAGATGCCGTAGCCCACCAGGCCGCCCCAAGCGCAGGCCATATAGCCTATACGCGGCACGAAGATGACGTTCACCGCCACCAGCGCTACGCATCCTATGGCGCTCATCACGGCGCCCCACCAGGTCTGCCCGTTGAGCTTGTACCAGAAGCTCAGGTTGAAGTAGACGCCCATCAGTATCTCGGCCATCATCACTATGGGCACCGCAGGCAACGCCTCGCGGTAGTCGCCGCCAATGAAGTACTGTATCACGTCGATATAGCACATTACCGCCAGAAAAGCCAGCAGGGTGAACATCACGAAGTACTTGGTGGCCAACGCCTGCGTCTCCTTGCTCCCCTTGTCACGTTGCCCGCCGAAGACAAACGGCTCGTAGGCGTAGCGGAAAGCTTGGGTGATGAGGGCCATCAGCATGGCAATCTTCACGCAGGCACCGTAGATGCCCAGCTGCACGCGACCCTCCTCGCCGGGCAGCAGCCTCGGCAGCAGTATCTTGTCGGCCACCTGGTTGAAGATGCCCACGATGCCGAATATCAGCAGCGGCCAGGCATACTTGAGCATCTGCTTGAGCAGGCCTCCGTCGAAAAGCGAGAAGCGGAAGTCGCGCAACTCCTTGACGAAGCCTAAGGTGACTATGGAGGTGCAGAAGAGGTTGATGTAGAATATATACTTCACGTTGTTGGCCTCGTCATACCAGCCCATCCACGACAGGTGGCTCCAGTGCGGCGCCACGAGGAAGATGAAGAGCGTCAGCGCCACGGTAAGCAGTATGAAGGCAATCTTCAGCGCGAAGAACTTCCACGGGCGGCCTTCCTGCCGCAGACGGACGAAGAGTATGGCCTGAAATGCGTCGATAGCCACCACGATAGCCATGGCGCGTATGTATTCGGGGTGGTCGCTGTAGCCCATGGCAGTGCTGATGGGACCAATGAACATCAGCACCAGCAGCAGGAATAATGCCGCCACCGAGCCCACTGCGCTCAGGGCCGTGCAGAACACCTTGCGCCGGTCCATGCCCTCGCGGTTGGCATAGTAGAAGAATGTCGTCTCCATGCCGAAAGTGAGGATGACCGCAAGCAGCGCCGTGTAGGCGTAGACGTTGGTCACCACGCCGTAGCCACCCGAGGCGGCGCTTATGTGGTAGGTATAGACGGGAACGAGCAGGTAGTTCAAGAACCTGCCCACGATACTGCTCAGGCCATAGATGACCGAGTCGGAGAGAAGTCTTTTCAACGATGCCATAACGCTTCCTTTAACGCAGCAGCTCCGCTTTTATTGTATTGGTACATACAATAAAATGCCGCACCTCCCGTTATAGGGGACAAAAGGCAAAGAAGTGATGAAAAACAAGACAACGATATTGCTGATGGCGACGCTGCTGCTCCTCGCCGGCTGCGGACGCAAGGCGACGGTACGGGAAATCAACGTCGTCCCCGAGCCCGTGTTCATGGTACAGAAAGAAGGTGGCTTCACGCTGCACGGAAGTCCCAAACTGAGCGTCGTGGGGCTGGGACAGAACTCTGCCACCGTGAAATACATCATGAAGTCGCTGCGCCACGGCCACCTGCACCCCAAGCTGGTGGCGGCGTCGCAGAACAGCGACATCCAGCTGGTGCTCTACGACACCGTCAACCCCGAACTGGGCGACGAGGGCTACCTGCTGGAGATACGCAACACCGGCATCACGCTGAGCGCCAACACCGAGCAAGGCATCTTCTACGCCTACCAAACGCTGGTGCAGATGCTCCCCAACGACGTCACCGGCACCGCCTATAGCGCCATCACGCTGCCCGAATGCACCATTCTCGACTACCCGCGCTTCGCCTGGCGCGGCGTGCACCTCGACGTCAGCCGCCACTTCTTCCCCGTGAAGTTCATCAAGAAGTACCTCGACGTCATGGCCTCCTACAAGATGAACCGCTTCCACTTCCACCTCACCGACGACCACGGCTGGCGTCTGCCCAGCGAGCGATACCCCGAGCTCAACACCGTGGGCTCCTGGCGTGTGGACCGCGACGCGCAACCCTGGGGTCATGCCGACACGCCGCACGACGGTGAGCGGGCCTCCTATGGCGGCTACTACACCCGTGAGGAGTTGCAGGACATCATACAGTACGCCGCCGAACGCGGCATCGAGGTCATCCCCGAGGTGGAGATGCCCGGTCACAGCGCCGCCCTGCTGGCGGCCTTCCCTCAGCTGTCGTGCGACGGCCACGGAAGCCAGGTGGCCATAGGTCCCTGCTGGCCCTCGCCGGTGATATGCGCCGGCAACGACTCGTCGCTGGCCGTGATGACGAACATCCTCGACGAGGTGTGCGATATCTTCCCCTCACGCTACATCCATATCGGCGGCGACGAAGCCTTCAAAGACGCCTGGCGCCAGTGTCCCAAATGCCAGCAGCGCATCCGCCAGCAGCACCTCGGCGGCGAGGAACAGCTGCAGAGCTGGTTCATCGGACAGATACAGCAGCACCTGGCCGGAAAAGGCAAGACCATTATCGGCTGGGACGAGATTATGGGCCTCAAAGGAGACTCCTGGGAGCCCGATGCCGCCGTCAACGACCGCAACCCGCTGCTGGGCGACGACGCCGTCGTCATGTCGTGGCGCGGCCTCAAGCCTGGCATGGAGGCCGCCCGCGCGGGACGTCACGTCATCATGTGCCCCACCGAATACTGCTACCTCGACTACTACCAGGCCGACAAACGCTACCAGCCCACCGCCATCGGCGGCATGATTACGCTCCGTAAAGCCTACGACTTCGACCCCGCCCCCATGGGCACCAACCTCCACGTCGAGGCCAACATCCTCGGCGGCCAGTGCAACCTATGGACCGAGTACATCAACACCCCGCGCCATGCCGAATACATGCTCCTGCCCCGCATGCTCGCCATCAGCGAGAGCCTCTGGAGCCCGCGCGACAAGAAAGACTGGAACCGCTTCCGCCGCAAGGTCGAAGAGCAGAAAGACCGGCTCGGCATCAAGGGCTACAACTACTGCGAGGGCTCCTTCACGCCCCAGTTCACCGCCCGCCGCGTCGAAGACAACACCATGAATATCGCCATCAGCACCGAGGTTCCCAACACCTACATCTTCTACACCACCGACCTCAGCACACCCACGCGCGAGAGTGCCATCTACCTCGGCCCCGTCAACCTCAGCCGCGGCACACACATCAAGATACTGCCCGTCTACAAAGATATCGAACGCGACTCGATATATGAATTTGTCATCAAATGAACTGCGCCACCTGCTGACCACCAGCGACCCTGCGGCCATCGACGCGCTGACCGCCGAGGCGCGGCACGTGCGCGACGAGGTCTATGGCCGCCGCGTCTTCATGCGCGGTCTCATAGAAATCACCAACCACTGCCGCAACAACTGCCTCTATTGTGGCATACGCCGCGACGCCCATTGTAGACGCTACCGTTTGACTCCGGAGCAGATTCTCGACTGCTGCCGCATCGGCCACGCGCTGGGCTTCCGAACCTTCGTGCTGCAAGGCGGCGAGGACGCCTGGTTCACCGACGAGGTGCTCTGCACCCTCATCCGCGACATCAAACGCCAGTACCCCGACTGCGCCGTCACCCTCTCGCTCGGCGAGCGGGGCCGCGACAGCTTCGCGCGCCTGCGCGACGCCGGCGCCGACCGTTACCTGCTGCGCCACGAGACCGCCGACCGCACACACTACGGCCTCCTCCACCCCGCCGAGATGAGCTTCGACCACCGCATGCAATGTCTCCGCGACCTCCGCGACCTGGGCTTCCAGGTCGGCGCGGGCTTCATGGTGGGCTCGCCGCACCAGACCGTCGACACGCTGCTCGAAGACCTGGCCTTCATCAGCGACTTCCGTCCCGAGATGGTGGGCATAGGTCCCTTCATCCCTGCCGACGGCACCCCCTTCGAACATGAACGCGCCGGCAGCGTGGAACTCACGCTGCGTCTGCTGGCCATCATACGCCTCCTCCATCCCCATGTGCTGCTGCCCGCCACCACGGCCCTGGGCACGCTGCATCCCACGGGCCGCGAACGTGCCGTCGAGGCCGGCGCCAACGTCGTCATGCCCAACCTCTCGCCGCAGGACACCCGCGCGCTCTACGCCATCTATAACAACAAACTCTCCACGGGCAGCGAGGCCGCGGAGAGTTTGGCCGACCTGCGTCTACGCATGCAGGCCATAGGCTACGAGGTGCCTGTCGACCGAGGCGATTTCGCCTAGTCTTTCTTGCAGCACTTCTTGCAGCAGCAGTCGCCGCAGACAAGCTTGTAGAACAAGCCTGCGATGGCGGCGCCCACCAGCGGAGCCACGATGAAGAGCCACAGCTGGCTGCAGGCGCTCCAGGTGGCGCAGTCGCTGAACAGCGCCTGGCTGATGCTACGGGCGGGGTTGACGCTGGTGTTGGTCAGCGGGATGCTGACGAGGTGGATGAGCGTCAGCGTGAGGCCGATGGCAAGGCCGGCGGCCTTGGTGTTGCTACGCTCGTCGGTGGCGCCGAGGATGACCATCAGGAAGACGAAGGTCAGCACAGCCTCGACGATGAAGGCGCCAATCCAGCCGATGTTGAGGTAGCCCTCACCGGCGGCAGCCTGGAAGTCGGCACCGAAGCCGTTGGCGGCAAAGACACCCGTGGCGCCCATGCCCGCGGCATGCCAGACGGCATAGAGGACGGCGCCGGCGACGATGGCGCCGACAATCTGGCTCACCCAGTAGAGCAACATGTCCTTCAGGCTCATGCGGCCGTTGACCCACACGCCGAACGAGACGGCGGGGTTGAGGTGAGCGCCGCTCACATGACCTATGCCGTAGGCCATAGCGATGACGGTGAGGCCGAAAGCGATGGCCACGCCGAGGAAGCCCACATGGCCGAACAGCGCGGTACCGCAGCCGCCCAGCACCAGCACGAAGGTACCGAAACCTTCGGCAAGCATCTTGTTACAAATCTTCATAATATTGTAGTTTTAGTTGGTTAATATTTATTTTATTAACGAAATATTAACATAAATATTGTACGCGACGAATCTTTTTTCGTCGCCCCCCCCCCCTTGACCGATATTTATAGCTTTGCCTACTGAGGTGCCGGCGGCCCGCTCGGAGCCCCTTCAGCATTGCCTACCTGCCCCTTAGCCTCCGCCGCAGGCTCATAATCTCCCTCAAACGCCTGCTGCCCACTGTCTGCTGAGGCCCGCGAGCCTGACGAGCGAACTGCCGTCTCGTCGCAGACGAGCGCGCCCACGTACGTCGTCTCCGCCCACAGCCCCTCGTCGTTGCTCACCAGGCCGTAGACGTGCACCTCGCGCCCCACGAACATATCCGACAGCATGACGCTGATTTTCTTCTCGTTGCGGTACACTGGCGCCGTCACTATGCCCGTCCGCCATTCCGGACAGTAGACATACAGCCGCACATAGTCGTTCCACCTCCCTGCGCCGCCCTCGAAGCGCACCGTCAGCACATTGTCAGCCGTCCACTCCGGCGCCCCGTACACGGCCTCCGCCAGCGGCCCCGTGCTCAGACGCAACGCGCTGTAGTCCACCTCGAAGACGCCCTCGCGGAGCGTGAAGGCGTGCTGGTTCAGGTGCACGAAGAGGTTGTACGGCGTCATGCCCATCGCGTACGACACCTCCTTGAAGCCCTTGTTGACGGCCGCGCGCATCGTCGCCGCCAGCTGCACCTCCTGACGGAACATCTCGCGATGCTCCACCTGCTTGGGGGTGCGCGGATTGGCGGGATAGGGGTTGTGCGCCCTCACGCACCACCTCCCGCGCCACATGTAACCCACGACGGTACCCAGCTTGCCGCTGAAGCCGCCCAAGTGTCCTCCTGTCTGCTTTGCCATT